>CALDYU010000006.1 GCA_937944485.1 uncultured Flavobacteriaceae bacterium
AAACCCGAGCCAAAACCATGAATTTTAGACCATTAACATAAATAAAATGCAAGAAAAGACCAACTTTAAACAATTTGAAAATTTAGACGAAGAACAATTACCCGTTGCCAAACACAAATTGCACGATTGGACGCATTTTGCAGGGCTATATGCAGCGGAACATGTTGCAGCAACAGAATTTGTCATCGGGGCGACCTTTGTGGCTCTTGGTGCCAAGACAACAGATATTATTCTTGGCCTATTAATTGGTAATATTTTAGCCGTTCTTAGTTGGAGGTTCATCACCTCCCCTATTGCCGTTGATACGCGTCTCAGCCTGTACACTTACCTCAACAAGATAGCTGGTGACTCGATGACGAAATTATATAATTGGGCAAATGTCATTATCTTTTCAGTGATATCGGCAGCCATGATTACAGTATCATCGACAGCCGTCAGATTTGCCTTTGATATACCCGCACAACTTAATTGGTACCCAACAAATGCATGGTTTGTTCTTATTGTATTAGCCGTAGGTATTGTAGTTGTATCTATCGCACTCTATGGTTTCAATGCTGTTTCAGAATTTTCGGGTGTTTGTGCACCGTGGCTCTTTGTGATGTTTACAAGTGGTGCTATGGTGCTCCTACCAGCTTTGTCTTTAGACGTCTTAGATAAAACCCTACCAGCTGGATTGGCTGATTTTATGACCCTAGGTGACCAATCGATTTGGACGGGCATCAATAGTGATGGCAAACCCGGAATCGGATTGGTCGAAGTCATTGGCTTCGGTTGGGCAGCAAACACTATTACACACTTTGGGTTAATTGATATGGCACTTTTACGTTTTGCCAAGAAGAAAAATTACGGGTATGCCACCAGTACGGGAATGATGTTCGGTCATTATATAGCCTGGATAGCCGCCGGTATTATGGGCGCCGGAGCAGCGGTAATTCTTGGGAAATCTATTATTGAACTCGATCCAGGTGATGTGGCTTATTATGCACTTGGCTGGTCAGGTTTTGTTATTGTGATTGTCGCAGGTTGGACGACAGCGATTACCAATTTGTACAGAGCAGGTTTAGCAGCACAAGCCATTTTTAATACATATTCTCGGAAGAACACCACCATTGTCGTTGGTCTGGTGACCGTAGCCATTGCCTGTTTTCCCTTTGTATTTTCTCAAATACTTCCGTTACTTACTTACGCTGGTCTACTTGTAGTTCCGGTTGGAGCCATTGTGTTTGCCGAGCATCAGATTTTTCCAAGAATTGGGTATACGCGCTATTGGTCTTCATATCGAAAACTCACTTTTAGTATGCCTGCCGTTGCAGCTTGGGGCTTAGGTTTAGTATTTGGTTTTGGATTGAATTTCTTAGATGTGATTTCATTTTATTATCTCTTTATTCCGACTTGGTTTTTTACCATTGCTGTCTATACCTTGCTTGCCGCCAAATATGGTGCAAAAACCAATTATCCTGAAGAAGAAAAAGAAGAAGAAACGCGAATGGAATCTATTGAACAATTTCATGAAGCACAAGCAAAGAATGAACCCACCATAGTTAACGATATTTCTATATTCTCAAAGGGATTAAAATTTATGGCCATTTCGGCATTGGTAGCCACTTTGATCTTAGCTTGTAACGTCTTATTCGGCAGTGTAACAGAAACGCATTATATCAAAAATCGAGAACTCTTTTATACCTACGGATTTGTTTGTACGATCATTTATTTCACGCTCGCTTATTGGGCCCTCAAACGTGGAAAATCTAATGCAGCAGCTTAAGTATGGAAAGTGCTATACTATTGAACCAAGGAAATTTAGAAGAAATTCGAAACCGAGTACCCGTACCCAATTATGAACGAAGTACGAACAACATGGGAATCGTGCATATTGGTGTTGGAGGGTTTCACCGTGCCCACCTTGCTTATTACCTTCATCAATTAAAAAATAGTGATGTCACCACGCCATGGAGTATCTGCGGGATTAGTTTACGAGAAGCGGATAAAAAAATCTTTGATATTCTCAAAAAGCAAGACCACCTCTATACCTTAATGATCAAACACCCCGATGGTCATATCGAACCCGAAGTCATTGGTTCGATAGTCGACTTTGAAATGGCAACCACCGATTCGGAATGCGTCATCGCACGGATAGCACACGCCGATACTAGAATAGTATCACTAACAATTACTGAGGGAGGTTATAATTTTAACCCCACCACCGGTGAATTTAATTTTGACAATTCTGATATACAATACGAACTTGCTCACCCAAACAACCCCAAAACCATTTATGGATTCTTAACCGCGGCCTTAAAAAGACGGCGCGATGCCGACTTACCTGCATTTACAATATTGTCTTGTGATAACATTGAACATAACGGAGACATGGCTCGTAAGATGCTCCTCAGCTTTGCGGAAGAACAAGATAGAGACTTGGCCAACTGGATTGCCAATGAAGTTACCTTCCCCAATAGCATGGTCGATCGTATTACTCCCGTAACTACTTCTGATGATATCGAAAAACTAGCACGAAATTTTGGCGTAAAAGATAACTGGCCAGTTACTTGTGAGCCATTTATACAATGGGTGGTTGAAGATAAATTCGCAAATGGCAGACCCGATCTTGAAAAAGTTGGTGTACAATTCGTACCCGACGTTGGGCCGTATGAGAAAATGAAACTACGACTCCTCAATGCTGGGCATTCCGTCTTAGGCATTTTAGGTGCCATTCATGGCCATCAGACTATCAATGCATGTATTGAAGATGAGCTCTTCAAAAGCTATTTACGTACTTTTCTCGATCAAGAAGCTACACCTATTTTAGGACCCCTAAAAGGTATTGATTTAGAAGCCTACAAAAACAGTCTTTTAGAACGTTTTGCAAACCCCAATATAAAAGACAGCGTCAGTCGCATATGCTCAGAAAGCGCTGCTAAACTACCCAAATTTCTAATTGCCACAATTCATGAGAATTTAGCTGATGGAGGTAGTATCAAGTTGGCCACTTTGGTTATTGCCGCGTGGTGCTACTATAGTGATAAGCAAATAAATCAAAACGGACAACCTATAGAAATTATAGATGCCATGCATATTGCGTTGCATGACGCAGCAAAAGAAACTAAGGGAGACCCTTTAGCTTTTATAAAGCAAGAATTGTTGTTTGGTGGACTTTCTGAAAACAAACGATTTGCCAACACCTATAGTACTTTGGTTCAAAAGCTATATAAGGTTAATAATATTCAAAAGATGATGAAAGAAATACTTTAAAAATATTCAGAATCTTATAGATAAAATTAAAATCTCATAGATTTTGACTAAATTATCTAACCCAAAAACCATATCTTTAAAAAAGGGCTTAGTTAGCATAAACATTTTCCGAACGAAAGTAAAGCCTTAGCAATATACCCTAGTTATCAACTACTTACGTATTTCAACAGCCTAAATTTTAGTAAACCTCATGCAATACCCTATATTATATGAACACTTTAACGAACTTATACCTTTACAAAAAGATGCCTATCTTGATTTAGAGGAAAGGTTGCTTAAAAAATCACTAAAGAAAAAGGAATATTTAATTGAAGAAGGGAAAACGATTAAATATTTACCCTTTATAAAAGACGGCTTACTTGTAAATTATCGCTTAGATGCTAAAGGCAATACCCATGTTATACAAATTCGATATACAGGCACCTGGTTGGGAGACTTGTCTAGCTTCTTTTCCAGCAGTCCCACCCATTTTAATATTCAAGCTTTTCAAAACACAGAACTTCTTCTGATTAATCATGAAACTTTTGAATACATTTCTAAAAAGCACCCTATATATGAGAAATACTTTCGAATAGGCATTCAAAATGCATATAATCAAACACTTAACCAAGTTTACAATATTCATAGTAAAAGTGCTGAAAAAAGGTATGAAGAATTACTCAAAAAAATCCCTTCCATCATAGATGATATTCCTCATTATATGATAGCCTCCTATCTCGGAATTCAACCGCAATCATTAAGTCGTATTCGTAATCAATAAAATTATTTTCGTTCACATAGGTGAAGAAAAATTTAATAGATAGTTCGCAATTTTGTATTCAAATTTAAAAATGCAAAATATGAAAATAGTATCTAAACAAGTAATTCTTATCCTAACAGTTACTATAATTACAGCCTTTAATACCGTCACAAGTCAAACGTTACCTGATAATGTTGCCAAAATTGACGAGAATGTTTATAGCTACTCATTAGATGGGGAGTATTTCTCAATGTTTATTGTTACAACAGATGGTGTAATAGCCATTGAATCTATTAATTCAATGCATGCGAAGGGCATGATTGCTGCCATAAGGCAAATTACCGAAAAGCCAATTAAGTATTTATTACACAGTCATAATCATTGGGATCATGCGAGCGGCGGACAAGTTTTTAAGGATGCTGGCGGAAAAACAATTGCACACGTTGAAGCCTTTGAATGGATGAAAGCTAATAAAGGTAGAGATATGGCTGTACCTGATGAAAGTTGGGGAGGAAACAGAAAGGACATCACCTTAGGTGAAACAACTGTTGAACTGCACTATCTTGGTATGAATCACGGTTTGGGTATGACAGTTTTTCTTATCCCCGAACAAAAAATTGCTTATATCGCCGATTTAGTAACCCCACATAGAGTGCTATTTAATATAGTTCCTGATTTCAACATTAAAGAATGGGAAAAATCGCTTGAGACGATCATTAATATGGATTTTGAAAAAGCTGTTTACTCACATAATCACAATACAAACCCATTAAATGGAGGTCTTAAACAAGATGCGATAGACAACCTTCAATTAATTAGAGATATTCGAGCGGGCTTGTATGCTGAAATGAAAAAAGGCACAAACCCTATGACGCTTCCTTCTACAATGAAACTACCAAAATATAAAGATTGGGCTATGTACGACGAATGGCTGCCTATGAATATATGGAGGATTTTATTAGATGAATTTATGGGTCCTTTTCCTTGGAGACCTAATCACGGATATCAAGATAAGTAAGATTGAACTACAGTATGTATAATGGCGGTTTGAATAAACATCAAACCGCTTTCTATTAATTTTAAGCATCCTAAACAAAGCATATAGGGATATTCAATTCTTCAAACCACATAACCAACCCCAAAATCAATCAAGGTTAAAAATGAACAATAACCTTATCGGCATAGTAAGATAGTGCGCCTAACGGGTTAAATGTTTGGCCTTTTCACGAATAATCTGTCCTACAGGCTTACCCTCTAAATGACTTTCTAACCAAGAGATCACATCTAAATATAAGAAAGCACGTTTTTCGTAAGGATGATTTTCATACTTTTTCAACTGGGTATGTAATTTTTTAAATTCTTGTCGTAATTCATTAGGATAGATTCCTCCTAAATTCCGCAAAAATTTGATCATTTCTTTTTGCACTTCATGCAAATCATCCATCTTTAATAAAAACTTATAAGTGCTTTTAAGCTGCACTTCAAGATGATAGTCCATTCCAGCTTCATAATGCGCCACCAAACTTAAAACTCTGGCAAAACACATGAGGTCTTCACGCATTTTAAGGTTCTTATTGCTAATGATTTTTTTAAGGTATTGAATGCATGATTTTGTATCACCCATACCAAAGTACAGACAAGCCACTTTATAATAGAGCAACATGATATGGTGTTCATCAATACGATCGCGATGTTTTGAAATACCATACTCCACAATCTTAACCAAATAGAGCCCCTTTTCAAAAGTGCCCTCCATAAAATGAAGGTTCAATTTATTTGAATTCAAATAGAGAAAGGCTAATGAGGCAATATTGTCATTTTTTGTAAAGGTTTTATCTTGAATGATTATCTCAAGCTTCTCTAAAGTTTCGCGAAATTGAGAGCTATATTTTACATAAAACAGCGATTCTAACAAATAGTGATTTCCCTTTAAAAAAAATACGGGATTCAGGTTAATCATTTCTTTGTGTTCATAAAACAAATCAACCCATTTGTTAGCGTATTTGTAACAGGATAAGAAATCTTGAATCAAAAAACTATACCATAGATGTGATTTATACAACCAAAGTTTCTCACGAAAACCTAGCGTTAGAATGTCGTATTTCGGCAGTTGCTTTTCAAAATAGTTTTGAACTTGCTTGATGTCTTCATCGCTTCGGGCATAACCAACTTTAAGCATCCAACCATATAATTGTAAAGATAAATTTGAAAGTTTACTGGTCATCACATTATGGGCAGAAAGCTCTTTCGCCTGAATCGCTAATTCATCAGCTCTATCAGGTATGCTGCGCGTTATATATTGCGTTTCGATAATCTTTTCAAGCTCCACAATCTCATATGCGACATTTTTCTCTTCATGCTCAATTGCAACTTTTTTTGCCTTATCTAAAATTTTAAGACTCTGTTTGTATAAACCTTTTTGATAGAGAATGGTAGCGAAGTCAAGTTGTTCACGAATCTGAACTCTTATGTTTTGATTTACTGGATTCAATCGTAAACTGACTAAAATTTGTTTATATAAATGTGCTTTTAAATTAGAAAGTTGCGATTTTTTCACAATATCACTGGCTAAAATGACCTTCTCATTATAGACTTTCATTTTATCCATTAGATTGAATAAAGCAATAAATTTGGCGTCAGAGTTTACTCCGAGTCTACCTACATAAAGTTTAAACTGACGTTTTTCAGATTTAGATAGTGACTTTATAAGTATGAACAAAGCATCTTTATGCGCATTTGTCATCGTAATAAAAAATATTTAAATTATTATTAATCAGGTAATTACATTTTAAAAAAAGAACCTAAACCCTGTAAAAAAATACGCTTTCTTAGGAGATTTCCTCCATTGGTTATATCTTCGTGTCGGGTTCATAAAACTACACAATTAATACCATGAGCAAAGATAAAGTACAAATATTTGATACTACCTTGAGAGATGGGGAGCAGGTACCAGGTTGCAAACTAGATACGGCACAAAAATTAGTTATTGCCGAACGTTTAGAATTATTGGGAGTAGATGTTATCGAGGCGGGCTTTCCGATTTCTAGTCCAGGTGATTTTAAGTCTGTTTCTGAAATTGCCAAGTTGATTAAAAATGATATTACAATTTGTGGTTTAACCCGAGCAGTTAAAAAGGATATCGAAGTTGCGGCAGATGCCTTAAAACATGCCAAATACCCAAGAATACATACGGGTATAGGTACTTCAGAATCTCATATCAAATATAAATTCAATTCAAACGAAGACACCATTATTGAAAAAGCGGTGGCAGCGGCTAAATACGCCAAAACCTTTGTTGAAGACGTAGAATTCTTTTGTGAAGATGCCGGTAGAACGGACAATCGCTTTTTAGCGCGTATTTGTGAAGAATTGATAAAAGTTGGTGTGACTGTTTTAAATATTCCTGATACTACAGGCTATTGTTTGCCCGAAGAGTATGGTGCCAAAATAAAATACCTGCGCGAAAATGTAAAGGGTATTGAGAAAGCTACACTTTCGTGTCATTGTCATAATGACTTAGGCTTAGCAACTGCAAATTCTATTGCGGGTGTAGTCAATGGAGCAAGACAGATTGAATGTACCATAAACGGAATTGGTGAGAGGGCTGGTAATACGTCATTAGAAGAAGTGGTTATGGTAATGCGTCAACACCCTTCATTAGGCTTAGATACCGGTATCAATAGTAAACTTCTTTTCGATACTAGTAAAATGGTATCTGAAAAAATGGGAATGACCGTACAACCTAATAAAGCAATAGTTGGTGCAAATGCATTTGCGCATAGCTCTGGTATTCACCAAGACGGTGTGATCAAACACCGTGAGACCTATGAAATTATTGACCCTGCCGACGTGGGTGTAGATGAATCGTCAATTATATTGACTGCTAGAAGTGGTAGAGCAGCGCTAGCCTATAGAGCAAAGCTAGTGGGGTACGAACTTACCAAAGTACAACTTGACAGTGTTTATCAAGAATTTTTGACCTATGCGGATAGTAAAAAAGAAGTTATGGATGATGATATTCATGAAATTGTAGCAGGAACGGATATAGGTATTCGCAAAGCTTAAAACTCCATTTAGAGCGAAGTATCTGTTGTTATTCTGCAAGTAACTCGGCAACAAATTTTTCAAATTTGATTTTAAATTCAAGGTATTTTTCACCTGTAGCAGGCCCATTGAAACCGGTGTGAATTTTACGGACATCTCCTTTTTTATCAATAAAAATAGAAGTTGGGTAGGACAATACATGATTGAGCATCGGTAATTTTTGCTGTGCTAATACTTTGTCTGAAGACCCGTACTGTGCCAACAATATAGGATAGTTCACTCCTATTCGGTCTTTTAAGCGCTGTATGCTCTTAAAGGCACCTTCTTTGGTTTTCGCGTACTCGAAGGCCAGCGCAATAAATTCGATTTCTGTATTTGGGTTATCGTTCAAATAACTCATATAATACTTCGTTTCGTCTAAACAGTTAGGACACCAAGTACCCATTATCTGAACAACAACTACTTTATCTTTATAGCGCTCATCTGCTAAAGAGACCGTAGCACCTTCAGCGTTTGGGAAAGAAAAAGCTAACTTATCATAACCTTCTTTAATATAGGTCAGTGAATCAGCACTAACCAATTCAAAACCTTCATTACGTTTGGCTGTAAATAATTCTTTAGAATGGTTTCCAGAATAAAAAACGCCGTTCAAACTAGAATCGGTAACTTTTGCATTAAAAACAAAAGCATGCGCCCCATCAAAAGCAGAAACTTTGAGTGTATCACCACTTACAACTCCATCTAAATAGCGATAATCACCAGTAGCCGTTCTAAAAGTTCCACTTACTTTATCACCAGACTGCATGAAAATTCCCTTTGCCTTATAGGTCTCGGTGGCGTCTTTCATAAAATCAGTTTCCCAGACACCTGATACGTTAAACGTTGGCCTATTTGTATTGCGAAAGCGTTCTGATAAACCATGAGTTGCCTTAAATGGAACAATGCGATCAAGACTTTCTTTAATGAATTCACCTTCTATGGTATTATCCGTAAATACACCAGTTAAATAACCTTCGTAAACGGGGAAATTAATTCGTATCGAATCGCCCGCTATATGAATCTCATCAACCTCAATGATTTCTTCGGCATTATAAATCTCAAGACGTTTGATTCCAAGAGAATCAGTAAACACTTTAAAATTGAAGGGCAATACCTCATCATCCATTGCAGTTAGTTCAGCAAGCCACATACCATCTGTTAAAACGTTTTTTTTAGCCTCATTGCAGGTACATAAAAGGAAAACTATACTTAATAGGCTTGCTATTTTTTTCATGATCTTATGAATTAATTCCAGTATCGAAATAACAACAAAAAACCTAGACTTAAAAATTAAAAACATTTCGAACAACCCGCTATTGAATGTCTTAATGCATTGTTTTATCTTTACCGGCTTATAAAACCGCATAATGAACATATCGTACAATTGGCTAAAACAATTCATTAATTTAGATTGGGACGCCGACAAAACTGCTGAACTTTTAACAGATTTAGGTCTTGAAGTTGAAGGGATCACTCCGTTTGAATCTGTCAAAGGTGGTCTTAAAGGTGTCGTTGTAGGACATGTTCTAACCTGTATACAGCACCCAAATGCAGATCGTTTAAAACTAACAACTGTAGATATCGGTTTAGAAAAACCAGTACAAATAGTATGTGGTGCACCAAATGTTTCGGCTGGGCAAAAAGTGCCCGTTGCAACCATCGGAACTGTATTATACGCTGAAGGGAAGCCTTGGACGATTAAAAAAGGTAAAATAAGAGGGGAAGAAAGCCATGGTATGATTTGTGCTGAAGATGAGCTAGGCTTAGGAGAAAGCCATGATGGCATACTAATTTTAGATGATTCATTAAAAATAGGCACCCCCTGCTCAGCGGTCTTTGAGATTGAAAATGATTTGGTCTTTGAAATAGGTCTTACACCAAATCGAGCCGATGCAATGAGCCATTTTGGTGTCGCTAGAGACTTGCGAGCCGGGCTACGCCAAAGAGAAATTGACAAAGAAATTATTACCCCTCCACTAAGTAATTTTCATATTAGTGATAGATCGCTAAAAATTGATGTAGTTGTAGAAGACAATAATTTAGCACCACGATATTGTGGCATTACTTTAAGTAACTTGATTGTTGAATCTTCTCCAAATTGGCTAAAAAATAGACTTAATGCAATAGGCATTACACCAAAAAACAATATTGTAGATGCAACGAATTACGTGCTGCATGAACTAGGTCAACCCCTGCATGCCTTCGATGCCGATAAAATTAAAGGCAAAAAAGTTGTAGTCAAAACACTACCTAAAGGCACTAAATTTAAAACATTAGATGATGTTGAACGAGAACTTCATGAAGAAGATCTGATGATTTGTGATGGGGAAAAACCGATGTGCATTGCCGGTATATTTGGTGGTGTTCACTCAGGGGTTACCGAGCATACGACTTCTATTTTCTTAGAAAGTGCGTATTTCGATCCGGTTGCCATACGAAAAACGGCTAAACGTCATGGATTGAATACAGATGCTTCTTTTCGTTTCGAACGAGGTATAGATATTGAAAATACGGAGTTTGCCTTAAAACGCGCGGCAATATTAATTAAAGAAATTGCAGGAGGTGATATTACTTCTGATGTTATTGATCTATATCCGAATAAGTTTTTTGATCATGAAGTTTTTTTAAGTTTTGAAAAAATAAATAAACTAATAGGTCAAGAAATTCCGCGAGATACGATCAAATCTATTTTAGCGTCTTTAGATATTAAGGTAATGAACGTTACGGAAACGGGACTAGGTCTTATGATTCCCTCATATCGCGTTGATGTTCTTAGAGATGTTGATGTAATTGAAGAAATATTGCGCGTTTTTGGGTACAACAACATTGCTTTTACCGAAAAACTAAACGCCTCTATTGCTCCGACTTCTAAATTAGAAGATTACAAACTTCAAAATATCGTTGGCAATTTATTGGCAGCGCAGGGTTTTTATGAGATCATGTCAAATAGTCTTACCGCGCCTGAGTACCATCAATACTCGAGTGAAGTAAAGGAATCGCATAATGTACCCATGTTAAACCCTTTGAGCAATGATCTTTCTGTACTAAGACAGTCTATGTTGTTTTCTGGTTTGAATGCCATTTCGCATAACGTAAATAGAAAAAAACCAAACCTGAAATTTTTCGAATTTGGTAAAACTTACCATCATTACGATACCCAGCGTAATGAAAAAAAACACCTTAGTCTTTTTGTTACAGGAGAAAGGCATGAGAGCAGCTGGACAAAGCCAGCACAACGAACCGACTTCTATTTTGTAAAAAGTATTGCTGAAAATATACTTTCGCGATTGGGTCTTACAAAGTTAAGTACGAGTCCCATAGATTTGGATAGCGATCTAGCGGAAGGTATTATGCTAACATCAAACAAGAAAGAAGTTGCCGCTATTGGCTCTGTTAAAAAGTCAATTTTAAAAGAGTTTGACATAAAACAAGAGGTATTCTATGCCGACTTTAATTGGGATCAGGTATTTAGCCTCATTTCAAAAAATGAGATTGTCTATCAAGAAATTTCTAAATATCCTGAAGTAAAAAGAGATTTCGCCTTACTTCTTGATACGCAGACTACATTTAAAGAAATTCACGATTTAGCATTCCAAACAGAACGTAATTTACTTAAAGGCGTTAATTTATTTGACGTTTATACAGGTAAAAAGCTTCCTGAAGGTAAAAAGTCATATGCAGTAAGTTTCACCTTGCAAGATTCGAAAGGCACCCTTGCCGAAAAGCAAATTGATAAAATTATGACTAAGTTGAAAAATAGGTTCGAAAAAGATTTAGGTGCGTCCCTACGTTAAAGTTGACCTGGTGATATGACCGTATCAATTTGATGAATCACGCCATTACTTTGATTGGCATCGGCAACAATAATCTTTGCACTATTACCAGTTTGATCTGTAAGAATAATATCAACACCATCCATAGTAGCTGTAAGCTCATCGCCTTGAACCGTGGTAAACGTCGCTTTGCCATTACCCCTGCACATGGCCTTAAGAATTTTCGAAGCAGAAAAATTGCCTGCAATGATATGATATGTCATTAAGGCCTGTAATTCTTGCTTATTATCTGGTAGGAACAAGTCTGCTATTACATTGCCCGTCAACTTCTCAAATGCAGAATCAGAAGGCGCAAATACTGTAAAGGGACCTGCGTAACTTAAAATATCTTCAAGATCGGCAGCTCGCATACCCGCCAAAAGTGTTTGATGATTTTCAGAACTTGCTGTATTTGTCATTATCGATAACGCAGGGTTCATATCTGAATTTGGTTCAGAAACCTCATTCACAGATTGAGCCGAAAGGTTAAAATAAGAGAATAGCAAGGCTATAGACAGGAGGCTTGTCTTAATTTTCATAAGTAAAATAGTGTTCTGGTTCTTGAAAAGAATAGCTATCGACGAATGGTAGTTATTCATCGACAATATACAATATCTACCGAATTAGGCACGATTAATTAGAGGTCGTTCATAGAAATTAACAAAATATTAACATTTATTAAAATGGCGAAAATAACTGTTCGCCTGTAAATCGCTAATTTTAAGTACTATAATTGAAAATTCATGTGGTTACCTAAAACAAATATTGAAGAAAAATTAACGGCCTTACAAAGCAAAAACCTAAATCAAAATACAATCCTTCAAGAAGTGAATCGTATTTTAAATAAGGTGACCCTTCATCATGATCGTGTAAATTCTAATATTCAAAGTGCTAATTCATCCGATACCAATCGCTTTAACTTTGATCTTTTAGAAACGAATAGAATTTATCATATCTCGCAAATAAAACAAATCTGTATAGACTATAGATTGCGGTTTTTAGATTCTAAATATTTCAAAGGGAGTATTCCGCAAGAAGCTATCTCTGAAATTAGAGCACTTGAGCAAGTCCATAATATAGAGATTAAAGGATTTAAAATTATCGCCCCCTCCAAATTATTCAAATTAGAAGATAAAGATGACCCCCTACTCTTTACCGCAATTGGCAACAATTATTTTTATCTAATTCACACCTGGGGAAATGACTTACATCCGCTGCGCAAAAGCCTAATGTGGCCTTTCAAGAATATCGTGAACCTTGGTCTTGTGGCGTTAGTATTAAGTTATTTGATTGCTCTTGTTATCCCGAATAGCCTGTTTTCTAAGAGTCCTACAAACGCTCATTTCTTTGTACTCTTCTTTTTTGTATTCAAATCGGTTGTGGCAGTGATGATTTATTACATTGTCGCGAAAGGGAAAAATTTTAACCCGGCCATTTGGAATAGCAAGTATATCAAGCTCTAATACAATCTGAATGTTCTATTCTTAGAATATCATTACAAAATAGAAGGAGCTATATTTCAACGGATGAAAATTTCAGTAGGTATTCCATCTAGGCTCACTTGATCTATCTGCGAAACTTCATTTTTGTCGTTAATTCGTATACGCACTAGACCGCCATTTATACCGTCTGTTTTTTCATAACCGATTAAGATCATATCATAATCCGTATCGAAATTTACGCTAGTCGTTTTTTTAATGAGAAACTCATTTTGTTGTTCCTCAGACAACAAGGCTTCGAATGCGAATATAGTTTCTTGATTTTCTATAAAGTCATAAGAGGTAGGCACTAAAGGATATGTGCTATTTGCCTCTGGATTTGATGGATAATACAATTTACCTTGATTACCAAAATTTCTGGAATCGGAATAAGCAAATTTTGGGGTAAATCCGTTCGTATATTGAACATAAGAAATTTCAAGGCTAGAGGTATTTACAACGCCATGTAATTCTTCATAACCAATGATAAGTTCGCCTTTGGCATTCATGAAAATGCGTAGTGCATCATACCCTAAGTTTAACTCATCAATAGTATTCAATGTATTTAAATCAAAAACTGATAAACTATGCTCATCTGTAATTTGTTCATCAAGAGTTAAAACATAAAGCTGGTCGTTCGAAAAAGCAAAGTCAATAGGTTTTTTATCCAATGACACATCAACAAAACTGAAATTACTCGAATTAAGGTCGATTGATCTTATGTGATATTCAACGGGATCTTCACTATTCAAAACATAAGAAACATAAACGTTTTTGCTAGATTCGATTATAGCAGTTACTTCAAGGTCACAGTTGTTTAAATCATTAAACGCAACTATTTCCTCTGAAACATCATTCTTAAAATTATGTCGTTTAAACAATCCTGAACAACTTTCGGTGGCATAATAATGTAATTGATTTACACCCTCAACGTATTTGAGATCGGGCAGCGTATTTTCTGAAAAAATACTCTCAGCACTATTTAAAGTAAGTTGATTTGAAGTTGCATTGAGCAATTGCACTGTTAAACTATTCCCGTTTTGAAGTACTACAGCATAGTCGGAAACTTCAATATTATTATTTTGATTATCACTATCGTCTGTTGTAGAACAGCTCAATAACAAACCCGTAAAAAGCCCCAAGAAGATGTAGTAGGTTTTCATCTCGTTCGATTTAAAAGTTAATAAAAAGTAAGCCTTGGGTTGGTTTTGTACAATGATGCCTAAACAGTGTACATTTTAGTGCGCTGTTCTTTAATACTGGCATCAGACATGTATTCATCGAACGTCAAATAACGGTCAATATTGCCTTTAGGGGTTAATTCTATTATGCGATCTGCGACCGTTTGGGCAAATTCATGATCATGTGTTGTAAACAAAACGGTGCCTTTAAAATTCTTAAGCGAATTATTAAACGCTGTGATACTTTCTAAATCGAGATGATTCGTCGGTTCATCTAACATCAAAACATTCGCTCGTAACATCATCATTCTGCTCAACATACAGCGTACCTTCTCCCCTCCTGATAAAACCGTGCATTTCTTTAATGCTTCTTCACCACTAAATAACATTTTACCTAAAAAGCCTCGAATATATACTTCTTCACGTTCTTCTTCTGTTTTTGCCCATTGACGCAACCAATCAACAAGACTGATATCTTGGGTAAAAAAATCAGCATTATCTGCGGGCAAATAAGATTGATTGGTAGTTACCCCCCATTTAAAATCGCCAGTTGTTGCTTTTCGTTTATCGTTGATGATTTCATAAAATGCCGATGAAGCCCTAGAGTCTCTTGATATAATAGCTACTTTGTCTCCCTTAGCCAGATTAATATTAATTTTTTCGAATAGTAAATCCCCGTCATCTGAAGAAGCCGAAAGGTTCTCTACACTGAGTATTTGATCACCCGCTTCGCGTTCTCTATCAAAGATTATAGCTGGGTATCTTCGACTGGAAGGTTTTATATCGTCAATCTTTAACTTTGAAAGCATTTTTTTTCGCGATGTGGCTTGCTTACTTTTCGCAACATTCGCACTAAACCGAGCTATAAACTCTTGTAATTCTTTGGCTTTCTCTTCTGCCTTTTTATTCTGTTGAGCACGTTGTCTAGCTGCTAATTGACTACTTTCATACCAGAATGTGTAATTGCCTGAATAATGATTTATTTTGCCAAAATCTATATCAGAAATATGGGTGCAAACAGCATCTAAAAAGTGCCTGTCATGCGATACTACGATTACGGTATTTTCATAGTGCGCCAAGAAATTTTCTAACCAACTTATCGTTTCATAATCTAAGTCATTCGTAGGCTCATCCATTACCAACACATCAGGGTTACCAAACAATGCCTGTGCTAATAATACCCGCACTTTTAATTTGGCATCTAAGTCATGCATGCTTGTAAAGTGTAAATCTTCTGAAATTCCGAGATTCGATAGTAAAGCTGCCGCAGCACTATCAGCATTCCAACCATCCATTTCCTCAAACTGCACTTGCAATTCTCCAATCTTTTCTGCATTCGCATCGGTATAATCTGCATAAAGCGCATCGATTTCGGTTTTCAATGCAAACAACGGTTGGTTGCCCATTACTACCGTTTCTAATACTGTTGAAGAGTCATAAGCATTATGATTTTGCTCTAATACAGACATGCGCTTGGTTGGTTCAAGATGTACGTGACCAGAAGTCGGTTCTTGCTTACCCGCCAGTATCTTTAAAAAAGTAGATTTACCAGCACCATTTGCTCCAATAATTCCATAACAGTTTCCTTGGGTAAAAGAAACATTCACTTCATCAAACAACACTCTTTTACCAAATTGCACCGACAAATTTGAAACAGATAACATAAAACCTCTTTTTAAATTTCGTGCAAAAGTAGCTAATTTAAAGTCGTTACACCAATATTCTTGGGCTCTTAATAGCACGTTAAAACATGCCAGATCATACAATTTTTAACGCACTATTAACACCGAGCCATATATCTGATTATTAGATTTGTACGTTACATAGTAGATTTTCGTGTATGAATAAAAGTTTACTCTTTCTTTTTCTCATTGGCATAACCAGTTGTAGTACAGGAAAAAAACAGTCCCCTAAAGTTTTTTTTGCAGGGGAAATTGTAAATCCAACTAACGATTATGTGGTTTTATACAAACACAGCCAAAAGTTAGACTCCGCCAAATTAGATGAGAATAATCGTTTTTCCTTTGAGCTTGATTCTATTCAAGAAGGACTATATAATTTTAGTCACGCGCCAGAATATCAGTATATATATTTAGAAAAGGGAGATAGTATTCAGATTCGTTTGAACACTATGGACTTTGACGAATCACTTGTTTTTTCTGGCATTGGTGGAGATATTAATAATTTTTTATTAGATCTTTTTTTGGCGAATGAGAAGGAGGAATTTCGAATGCTCTCAAAGAACTATAAATTAGATGCCTATGAATTTCATGCTGAAATTGAAAAACTTAGGAAAGAAAAATTAGCTGCTTTACAAGAGTTAAGCTTAGAATCAGAATTATCGGTTGAGGCATTAAAAATGGCTGAAGTAAGTATTAATTATACTTATTTTAATTACAAAGAAATCTATCCCTTTGAACATAGAAAACGAACTGGAAAAAAACTAACGAATGCGTTACCCTCTAGTTTTTATGCCTATCGACAAAATGTAAGTTTTGATAATAAAAATCTCAACTATTTAAAACCGTATTACAATTTTGTTAAGTCTCACTTTAAAAACCTCTCCTATTTGGGTTGTGAAACCAAGTGTGGCGTTGAAGAAGAAAAAGTGACCAATCAGTTGCATTTTAACCGTCATAAATTGAGCCTTATTGACAGCTTAGTTATTGAGTCTGAACTAAAAGACAATTTATTTAGAAATGTTGCTATAGAATACCTTTTAAGAGGTAGAGATACAGAACGAAATAATGAAATCTTTATACAAGATTTTTACCTGCGATCAGGAAACAATAGGCATATTGCAGAAGTTAATGAATTATATGAGGGTGTTAGAAACATTCAACCCAAAAAAGATATTCCGAATTTGTTTGTTACTTCTATGAATGGTGATAAGATTTCGCTTAAAGAAATAGCAAAGAATAAGAAAGTAGCTTTTTACTTTTGGACAGGTACTAAGCAACGCTATTTTAGAGATGTGGTGAAGCGCGTAGCCGAGCTTTCTAATACTGTTGAAGACTATACTTTTGTTGGTATTAATTATGAAACAGACGATACTACATGGAAAGGAATGGTTCATAATGCCAACCTAGAGAAATCAAATCAATACAAAGCTGATGATTTCGAAAAACTAGCTAAAGTGTTGATTTTCAACCAAAGAAATAAGTGTATTATTACGAAAGATGCTAAAATTGTTGATGCCTTTACAACCATGTGGGCGGCCAATTTTTAGACGAGATATAAGCGTACATATAAAAGCCCTTGAATCGCAATTCAAGGGCTTTTCATTTTTAGAAGTACTATATTGTTACAATATTACCAAGCAAGATCTTTGAAAAGGAGCTCTTTTTATAGTTAATTTCCTTTTTTGTAATCTGCCAAGAATTTTGCCAAACCAATATCAGTTAATGGATGCTTTAATAATCCTTCAATAGAAGATAAAGGTCCCGTCATAACATCTGCGCCAATTTTAGCACAATCAATCACATGCATAGTGTGCCGTATTGAAGCTGCGAGTATTTCGGTTTCAAAGGCATAATTATCATAAATATGTCTTATTTCAGCAATCAGATTTAAACCATCAGTAGAAATATCGTCAAGCCTGCCCAAGAACGGAGAAACATACGTAGCGCCTGCCTTGGCCGCTAATAAAGCTTGACCAGCAGAGAAAACCAAGGTAACATTAGTTCTGATTCCTTTTGTTGAGAAGTACTTACATGCCTTTACACCATCTTTTATCATGGGTAGTTTCACAACAATCTGTTCATGAAGTTCAGCCAATTCTTCTCCTTCTTTCACCATTCCGTCAAAATCTGTTGCTATCACTTCAGCAGAAACATCTCCATCAACGATATTACAGATATCAACATAATGTTTTAGAATATTATTTCTCCCTGTAATTCCTTCTTTCGCCATCAACGACGGATTCGTGGTAACACCATCTAAAACCCCAAGAGCCTGCGCTTCACGAATTTGATCTAAATTGGCAGTATCAATAAAAAACTTCATATTATTAAGTATAATTAATGTTATTAGTAAAGAAATATTAGAAATCTAAAATTACAACTTATAATGGTTTAGCAATAGTTTCTCATAGACTTTATCAGGTAGTAAACGCTTCAAACGAATAGAAAATTTCTGCATAAACGTACCCACCTTATAATGCGCCTTAGGTTTTTTCTTGCCCATGATTTTTAATACCATTCGTGCCACTTCAATAGGATCATCACCGCTGTTAACACCTTCATTAATTAGTTGAAGTGTATTACCATAGGGCCTGCTATAGGGAGAATACTTTAAAATTTCACTGTGAAAACGACCTGAAGCTATATTGGTTGCGTAATCTCCGGGAGCTAAATTGGTGATTTGAACCCCAAAATCTTTGGTTTCCATGCGAAGTGCTTCTGTTATCAATTCAAGCGCACCTTTTGTTGCAGAATAAATACCGCGGTAAGGCAAGCCCATATAACCCGCAATTGAAGTGATGTTAATAATTAAGCCAGATTGCTGCTTTCGCATATGTGGTAAGACAGCTTTGATAACATGAAGAGGCCCATGAAAATTAGTATCAAATGTTTTGACGATTTCAGTATGTGGTGTCTCTTCTATAGGTCCGGTAATTCCTATGCCAGCATTATTAATCAATACATCTAAACACCCTTCATTTTTAATGATATGAGCGACTGCAGCTTTTACAGTACCCGGTTTAGTAACGTCCATTTCGAGTAAATGAAACCCTAAAAAATCATCAAATTTTTCAAGATCACGAGTCGTACCATAAACGATAAAATCTTTGGCTTTCAAATAAAGAGCAATGGCTTTGCCAATACCCGAAGAACCTCCAGTAACAAGAACTACTTTAGACTTCATATCTAAAACAAAGTTAGGCATAAAATTTAGGCACAAAAAAAGGCAAGCTACCTACATCGCACCGCTACAACCATATACCCTTGCTGCGTTCCCACCCTGGGGGATTCTACAGGAGCTGGTCGTGTAGGACTTGCCAGCTGCAAATATACAATCTTTTAAAACTTACAATCAATAAATTAATAGTAATTATTGCTTGTGATTTGCCTTCAGATATTACTTTTGTAACAAGCGTTTCACCAACAATGATTTAACAACTGTAATGTGTACTATTTAAATACAATACACATGTACTACCTAAATAAAATCTATTACTTATGTTCAAGTTTTTTGCTTTTACGAGTTTCTTTGTTTTTTTTATGGCTTGCGGCGATGAGCCCACTGATCCATCACAATTATTTGATATCACTTTAGGCAATGGTCAAGCTCAGTTTCAACAAAACGATACTATTCCTATCAACATCGTAAACAAAAAGAATAAGTCGATTGAAAGTGTCACCTATAGTATTGATGGTACGGCACTCGAAGTCAACAACAATACAACGGTCATACGCGTGGCAACTTTAGGTCTTAAAACAATAAAAGCAAATGTTAATTATGATGGAAAATCAGTGTCAATAACAAAGAAGCTTAAAGTTCTTTCTAACAAAGCGCCAGCATTGTATACCTATAAAATTATTAATGAGTTTCCTCATGATAATCGGGCTTATACGCAAGGTTTAGAATTTCATAATGATACACTTTATGAAAGCACAGGTAAAAGAGGGCGTTCGTCTTTGCGAAAAGTCAATTATAAAACAGGTGAAGTGCTGCAGCAAATTGATTTAGATGATACCGTATTCGGAGAAGGCATGACCATACTCAATGGAAAAATATACCAACTCACATGGCAAAGTAGTATCGGTTATATTTACGACCTAGAGGAATTTAAAAAAACAGATTCTTTTCAATATGGCGAAAGCAAAGAAGGATGGGGTTTGGCGAATGACGGCGAAAAATTATTTAAGAGTGATGGTTCTCAAAATATTTGGTTCTTGAACCCTGAGTCACTTGTGGAAGAAGGACATATGCAAATCGTTACCAACAAATCTATATTCAACAAAGCCAATGAACTAGAATATGTTAATGGTAAGCTTTATGCAAACGTTTATTTGAAACCCAGCGTTATGATTATAAACGCTTTTGATGGTGCGATTGAAGGAGTTGTTAATTTTAAAGGGTTAAGTGACAAAGTAACTAAAAATGCTGATTGGAACGATAATGATAATGTATTAAATGGTATTGCTTATCACCCAGATCGAGGTACTTTTTTTATAACCGGAAAAGATTGGGACAAACTTTTCGAAGTAGCGATTATGAAAAAATAATTTATGGAGCTTTTTGAAAAAATTATTAACGTTACTGCAGATGATTTAGATGACTTGAACCATGTCAACAATGTTAGATATGTACAATGGATACAAGATATATCTAAAGAACATTGGCAAGCCTACGCGCCCAAAGAGGTACAAGATGAGGTCGTTTGGGTGGTCATGAATCATAATATCGATTATAAAAATGCGGCTGCTTTGAACGATATTATTAAAATACGTACTTACATCGAAGAAAGCCGAGGTGCCACTTCTATTCGAGTGGTTGAAATGCATAATGAAATAACAAATCAACTCTTAGTGCGTTCGAAAACAGCGTGGTGTTTGTTAAATGCAAAAACGCTACGACCATCTCGAATTTCAGAGGAAATCAAACAAGTATTTGCTTGAGACCTTACTTTAAAGCAAGTGATTTACATAAAATTGGTATACCCATGCGAAAGTATCTTAAATCGGTTTTAAGCATATTGACACTCTTAATTATTGTACTTTCTGGGTGCAGAAAAGAATTCAGTTTCAGTGCGAGTGAAGGCAATCTAGAATTTTCAAGAGATACCGTTTTTTTAGATACTATTTTTTCGAATATTAGCAGTAACACACATATTTTAAAGGTTTATAATACGACACGTAATGATATAGAGATTCCATCTATTCGATTGGCTCAAGGAGTACAAAGTGCATATCGTTTGAATGTTGATGGGGTATCTGGTAAAGTATTTAAAGATATTCCCCTATATAGTCAAGACAGTCTTTTTATTTTTATTGAAACCACCGTCGATGCTACAAATAAAAATGATTTTCTATATACCGATATACTTCAATTTGATGAAGGTGATAAGCTTCAAGAAATTCCATTAGTAACCTTGGTCAAAGACGCTACCTTTCTATTTCCTACAACGCTAGCCGATGGCTCCAAAGAAACCATTACACTTGGCACAGATGCATCTGGCAACCCTATAAAAGTAGCTGGTTTCTCCTTAAAGGATGAAGAGTTGCGTTTTACGAATGAAAAACCCTATGTCATTTACGGTTACGCCGAAGTGCCTCCTGAGAAGGTGCTGACAATCGATGCTGGGGCAAGAATACACTTTCACACTGATTCTGGTATTGCTATTAGAGCCAATGCTGAAATTCAATGTAATGGCGCTTTAAGTGAAGACCAAGACCTTTTAGAGCAAGAAATTATTTTTGAAGGTGATCGCCTCTCATCTGAGTTTGACAAGGTTTCAGGCCAGTGGGGCTCTATTTGGATCGCCCCAGGCAGCACTAACAATCGCATTAATTTCACAACTATCAAAAATGCTACTATAGGCCTCAACGTTCAAGGCACTAATAATACTCAAACCCCTACCCTACAAATAGAAAACACTAAAATTTATAACAGCTTAAGCAGTAATATATGGGCCAGATCAGCAACAATTGTTGCCAACAACCTTGTACTAGGTAATACGGGTGGAACTTCTTTATATCTGAATGAAGGGGGCTCATATAAATTTACGCATTGCACAATAGCTAATTATTGGAGTACCAGTTTCCGCAATGGCCTAGCTGTTACTATTGATAATTTTAATGATACAAGTACTTTTCCGCTCAGACAAGCAGACTTTACAAATTGTATCATTGATGGCAATAGTGCTATTGAACTAAATTTAAATACCAAAGCAGGATCGGTATTCAATTATTCATTGACAAATTGCCTCTTAAAATTTCGAGATGACAACAATATTTTTGCAGGTAATCCATTATATGATTTTGGAAGAAATGATTTCTATAATACCATCTTCCTAAATGAAAATGCTTATTTTCTAAATACCGCTGATAATAACTTTAATATCGAAGAACTATCAGCAGTAAGAGACAACGCCAACAATACTGGGGCGCAAAATGTTCCTTTTGATATTTTAGGAAAAATTAGAACTACTTCTCCCGACATCGGAGCCTATGAATTTCAGGAGTAAAATTAATATCGTGTGATTTATCCGTTAAATTGAAAGAAAATTCCCATTAATTTATTATATTAAGATCATTTTAAACGAAAACCTCCATTTTTATAAGGTTTTCCTATATCCAATATTCATTCTCCATATCTAATTTGCAGAAAGAAAATGAATAACGTGGCTTATACGTATGCTATTATAGATTCTGACGCAACCTCAAATTTGAGATTGCAGCACTATTTATCAGAATATGGTGATTTTAACTGCTGCTCAAAAGTCTCTAATAGTATTGAAGGTCTAAACGCTATTTTAAAACTCTCTCCTGACATCGTTTTCGTTAACTTAAATGAAAATGCCGAAGCCTATTTTCAAATGACGATGGAGCTACACCAATACGGTAATTGTATTCCGATTTTTATAGGTATTTCCAAATCTAAAAATTATGCCTACCAGGCCATAAAAAATAACTTTTTTGATTATTGGCTGTTACCCTATAATGAATACGATATTCGAAAGTCTATTTTAAGGCTTAAAAAACTCATGCCGCAAGAAGATACAACTCCCCAAACACTTTGTTTGAAATCATATCGTGATTTTCAATATTTGAATACAAATGATATTCTGTATTTAAAGGCTGATAATAATACGACAGAATTTATAATGAAAGATGGCACAATTAATAATGCTTTTAAAACGTTAAAGACTTTCGAACGTCAAATGCCCAAGAATTTTATTCGCATTCATCAAAGTTATATTGTGAATATTAATTATATCTCTCGAATAAGTTATGGCAAGGCCATTTGTACTTTAAAAAACCATACCAAACAACTACCATTCTCAAAATCGTATCGAGAGAATATTGACAACTTAAAGAAAAAGCTTACAAAAAACGCAATTTCTTCCTTAAATTGAAGCGATACTCATAAATTGCCTGTGAATACTCACAAACCTCCTTCAAATACTTTTACAATTTTTCAATAACATCAAATTTTAAGGCCTTCGCATACTTTTAACTTTCAACAAAAAGTATTAATCCTCCAAAATTTGAGAACATGAAAAAAGTAGTAAGTATTGTAGCCGTAGTCGCTTTCGCAGTAGGTGTTTTTGCAACACAATCAAGCAACGTATTGAATATTGATTTTAGTATTGAAAACATGTTAACCTGTGGTGATTGTGAGCCTAGTGATCCTCGAGGTGGCAATAATCTGAGCTAATAGCAAAAAAGATCATAATATCATAGTCCTAAATCGTGTGCGATTTAGGACTTTTTTTTATCTTGCTCAAAAACCTTCATGCCTCAAACCAATCCGTTTTTTGTGCTTGCTAAAAGTATTCTTGAAATAAGAAGCAATGGGTGGCTTATAGCTATTATTTGGGGGAGTGTTTTACTAATGTTTCCATCTTGCACTTCAAAAGGGGCCTCTAAAAATGATCCTACAATTACAAAAAAAGATAGTGTTCGGTTACTGATTAGACAGAGTAAGGCTCGAGGTATTAGCAAACCTTTCAAAACGAGTAAACTGAATCAGGCGTATGAGCAGGCTTCGGCCGTTAACAATGATTCTTTAAAATGCAAGTATTACAGTGAGATTTCCCTTGCTCTAAGTAGTTCCTCAATAGATTCAGCCTTATTTCGAAAGGTGAATAATGCTGCTATTCGACTTTCTGAACAAACAAAAGACTCCGTATGTCTTTCTAATCTGCATTGGGATTTGGGAGATTTCATGAATACCAATTTAGTGCGTGATAGTGCCTATTATCACTATTCATTAGCAGAGAAATTATTTTCAGCTATTAAAGATGAGGCGTCCGCTGGGGGCGTTTTAATAAGCATAGCCCGATTACAAAATAGCATTGGAGACTATACTGGGGGTGAAATTACGGCCATCAAAGGGCTAGAAAAACTAAAGCCACTTAAAAAGTATCGACAAATATATGAATGCTACAATACCTTGGCTGATATAAGCAAACTCTTACAAGAGTATGATAGAGCTTTGGAATACTATGATGAAGCTTTAAGCTATATGAACAAGGCTGGTATGAAGCATAATCGTAAGCAGCGAAAAAAAAATGACATCGCCTTAGTCTACCAAAAAATGGGGCAACATCAAAAAGCGATTACTATGTTTCAAGATGTACTGAGTATCGACAGCCTGCAATTAAAGAATCCTATTCTTTACGCTAAAACATTAAACAATTTAGGTCGCAGCTACCGCATAAGCAATAATTCACAAAAACTACCGGGTCTTTTTGAAGCTGCTTTTGCCATTCAAGACAGCATCAACGATATCGCGGGTAAAGCCTCGAGCAGTTTTGAATTAGCTAATTACTATTTGGCTATCAAAGATTCCGTCAGCGCTCTAACATATTTGGAGAAATCGAAAGCCTTTGCGCAACAAAGTAGTGATAATAAAAAACTATTAGAAGTTTTGAGTCTTTTCCCTAGAGTAGACCCTTCCAACGGGGCAAGGTACGCTGAGGCCTATATCAAACTTAATGACAGCTTGCAATTAGAAGAACGTAAAATTCGAGGTAAGTTTACCCGTATTCAATTTGAGACCGATGAGGTGTCAGCCGAAAATGAATTGCTGACACGCCAAAAACAATTATGGACCGGTATAGCGGCTATACTCCTTCTCCTTACATTGGCCACCTATATTATCGTAACACAGCGTAATAGAAATCAAAAACTAAAATTTGAAGAACAGCAACAGAAAAGCAACCAAGAAATCTTTAACTTGTTACTGGCGCAAAACGAAAAAGTAGAAGAAGGAAAAAAATTAGAGCAAAAAAGAGTTTCGGAAGAACTTCATGATGGGGTTTTAGGGAGAATGTTAGGCACCCGAATGATGCTTTTGGGTTTGAATAAAAAAACGGATCCTGAAGCCGTTTCACAACGGGCCAAAGCGATACGCATTTTACAAGATATCGAAACTGAAGTACGCTCCATTTCACATGAATTGAGTCATTCAGCTTATCAAAAAATTCATAATTTTATACTTTCAATTCAAGAGCTTTTAGATACGATTGAAGCGGCTTCTCAGATTGAAATTATTCTTAGATATACGGATGCTATAGATTATGATGCGCTAAACGGAGATATTAAAATAAATCTGTATCGTATTATACAAGAAAGTATTCAAAATGCCGTTAAGCATGCAGCATGTAGTAAGATTCAAGTAAATTTTGAAGCCGATTCGGAAATCTTGAAAGTAGTAATTATAGATGATGGCAAAGGCTTTAAAGTAAAGAAAAGTAAGAAGGGAATAGGCATGCGTAACATCGCATCTAGAATGAAAAAAGTAAATGGTACCTTTAACATAGAAAGTGCCCTTGGCTCTGGTACAGAAATCATATTAGAAATACCAATAATAGCAATTGAGGATTCAACGAGTATTTAGATAACTCAAAACCAATTTGCTCGAACAATAAAAGCGCATAATATGGAGGTAATTCGAATTTTAGCAGTCGACGATCATGAAATGACCACCTTAGGATATAAATATATTCTAGAAGGTGAAGAATTCGAAAATTTCGAAGTGCGTGTAGATGTTGCCGTAGGTTTTGATATTGGTAAAGAGAAAATCGAATTTTCTGCGCGCTCTTTCAAATATGATATTATATTACTTGATATACAATTGTTTCCGGCAGAATCAAAAGATATTAGAAGTGGAGAAGATTTGGGCATTTTAGCTAGAAAAATCGTACCAGAGTCAAAAGTAGTATTTATGTCCTCTTTTAGTGACAACCTACGTATTAATAGCATCTTCAAATCTGTTGACCCAGATGGCTATATGGTGAAGTCTGAAATTGATGAAAAATCTTTGCGCACTATGGTTGAAACCGTAATTACGAAACCACCTTATTATACAGCCGGTGCATTTGCCGCCATTCGTCGTCGAATGAAAAATGACATCGTAGTTGATGACTTAGATAAGAAAATTTTATACTACCTATCTATAGGAACGAGAACAAAAGATATTGCCCCTTTAATATCTTCAGCTACAACTACAGTAGAATCTCGAAAGCGACAATTAAAGTCACTTTTTGGGGTTGAAGGAGGCAATGATATCAGTTTAATTGAAGAAGCAAGAAAAAAAGGCTTCATTTAATCGAAAAAATAACAATACCACTTCGTTTTAAGTTATTGAAAATCAATATTTTAAGGGAATCATAGTTCGCCTACTGAGGTAAACCTCCATATTTATATGGTTTTACTATGGTGAGTTAAAAATGTTAAAATTTAACTTTACCATTAAACTAATCATAAATGTAAAACGCCCTATGTCATCAAACCAAGATAATTTCAGATATCGCTCCCCCGTTGGCTTTAACAAAAATGTTCAACTTGACGGTTTAGAAAATTTTAGAAAAAGTATCGAAAAAAACTTCTTTTCGAAAGTAAGTACTCATCCCATTGTGGTTTCACCTTCCGAAGTTCATTTAGTTCTTGAACTAGATTGCAATTTTGATATGATTGAAGTTCTTAATCATTTTAATAGAGGGCTTTGGGGTAATTTTGCATCTGAAAAAGAATCGTTGTCTGTAAATTTGGAATTATTACAGCAGCAAAACACCAATATTCATTTAGAAGTAGATGAATTATCAATCTTTTTTAACGATACCGCTTTAATTATTCATCGATTTTACGAGCAAAGTATTTCCACCGAACTTGAAACTATTTTTATTGAACTCACAAATCACTATATGCATTTCACCAAGGGGTTGAGTGAAGTTCCGTATGAAATTTACTTACCCGTTTTTGAGGAAAACGTAATTGACCATAACGGTATTTTACCCCATGATCTGTCGTTTTCAAAATGTCGTCAGCAGGACTATTTTAGTTTTTGGGGATTATATTTTGAATCAGAAAATGACGCATCAATTTATGATTTGAAAAATCAGTCTGTTGTGAACGGAAAACTTCAGACGCTAAATCGCTAAATGATAATCACTTCGTTATAAAAAAATCAATTATTAAATAAGTTTCTTCCGTTCATCAAGGCATTGACCTTATTTTTTACTTGCGTGATTACTGCATCATTTTCAGGTTGCGTCAATACCTCATCTACAAAACCAACTATAATTTCCATATCACGCTCTACTAGTCCGCGGGTGGTAATTGCGGCTGTTCCGAATCGAATTCCCGAAGTAACAAAAGGTGATTTGTCATCAAATGGCACCATATTTTTATTGGCAGTAATATCTGCTTTCACCAAAACTCTTTCCGCATCTTTTCCAGTGATATTTTTATTCCGTAAATCAATAAGCATCATGTGATTGTCTGTACCTCCAGAAATAATATGATATTCTTTAGCTACAAAAGCCGCGGCCATAGCCTCAGCATTCTTCTTAACTTGTAGCATGTAATGTAGAAAATCATCGGTTAAAGCTTCTCCAAAAGCAATGGCTTTGGCAGCGATAATATGTTCTAATGGACCACCCTGATTGCCCGGAAAAACTGCTAAATTCAGTAAAGCCGACATCTTTCTAAGATTACCATTCTTAAGTTTAATACCGAATGGATTGTCAAAATCTTTACCCATTAAGATAAGTCCTCCTCTTGGGCCACGCAAGGTTTTGTGTGTTGTAGTGGTTACAATATGGCAATGAGGTATGGGGTCAGAAAGAATACCTTTTGCAATTAATCCTGCTGGATGCGAAATATCGGCCAAAAGTAAGGCATCTACACTATCGGCAATCTCGCGAAAGCGTTTAAAATCCATGTCTCTGGAATAGGCAGAGGCCCCAGCAATTATCATTTTTGGTCGCTCGCGAGTAGCAATTTCTTGAATCTTATCATAGTCAAGAACTCCCGTTTCTTCATCAACACCGTAAAAAACTGGTTTGTATAAGCGACCAGAAAAATTTACCGGTGAACCATGGGTCAAGTGACCGCCATGGGCTAAATCAAACCCTAAAATAGTATCACCAGGCTGCAAACACGCATGATATACAGAAGCATTGGCTTGAGAACCAGAATGCGGTTGAACATTCGCATATTCAGCCCCGAAAAGTTCTTTGGCACGATCTATAGCAAGCTGTTCAACTTTATCGACTACTTCGCAACCGCCATAGTAGCGCTTACCAGGATATCCTTCTGCATATTTATTGGTTAGTACAGAACCAGCTGCTTCCATAACTTGAGGACTCGTAAAATTCTCAGAAGCTATAAGTTCTATGCCACTCAATTGGCGTTCCTTCTCATCATTAATTAAATCAAAAATAGTAGTGTCTCGTTGCATGATTTTTTATTCTAATAATTGCGGGCTAAAAATACAAATTGCACAAATTTAAATAGGCTAAAAATTTATATTAGATTGTAGAGTTATCAAGTTTAAATTAACAATTACAGAATTTACAGTACACCATAGTTGTATTTGAAAGTAGAGCATAAATATTTTTTTAACAAGATTTTATTTTCATCGTAAATTTGGGGCAGATTATCTATTACCTTGCCATCGTTATTACTTTTTGGCATGGCTGTTGAAATAAACTAGCTATTAATCTCAAAATAATGTGTCATGAAAAAAATACTACTTATTCCGATTATGATCTTTTTCATTGCTTGTGGAGGCGTTAAAAAGACGCAAAAAGCCATTAATGCAGGAGATTACGCTATCGCCATCAATACGGCTATTCAAAACTTGGCCAATAACAAAACGAAAAAAGGCAATCAACCCTACGTTGTGCTGCTAGAGGAAGCCTATAAAAAAAATACAGAGCGTGAGTTAAAATATATTGCCTTCTTAGAAAAAGAAGGAAACGAAGCTAGTTACGAGAATATTTATAAAAGTTATGTTGGTTTACGAGATCTTCAAGAGCGCATAAAACCATTACTACCGCTTCGTATAAATGACGAAAATCGTGATGCTGAATTTATATTCGATGATTACGAAACCGATATTATCGAATACAAAGAAGATCTTTCAGAATATTTATACGATAACGCTGAAGGTTTGTTAACTAATGCCAGTACAAAGCAAGAGTATCGAAAGGCCTATAGAGATTTCATGTATTTAAAAAAAATAAATCCTGATTTTGAAGATACAGATCAAAAAATTAGAGAAGCGCTTGAAAAGGGCATTGATTATATTGAAGTACGGATGGTAAACAATAGTGAACAAATTATTCCAGTTCGATTAATGGATGAACTGCTCAACTTTAATACCTATGGTTTAGACGATTTATGGACCAAATACCATAATAACCCTTTGCCGAATCATGCCTACGACTACAAGATGCAAGTTTCTTTAGATCGTATTCTTATATCGCCAGAACAAATTTTTGAAAAAGAAATAGTTCAAGAAAAAGAAATTAAAGACGGTTTTACCTATGCGCGCGATACCAATGGTGCCATTGTAAAAGATAGCCTTGGCAACAAAATTAAAGTTGACAAATTCAAAACTGTAAAATGTACTTTTAATAGATTTACTCAATTTAAATCAGCCGGTGTTGAAGGTACTGTCACGTACTATGATACGCAATCAAAACAACCGATAAACAGCTATCCTCTTGGTAGCGAATTCGTTTTTGAACATATGTATGGTATTATGGACGGAGACAAAAGAGCCTTAGATAACGAATATCTACTATTAACCGATCAACAATCGGTTCCTTTTCCGAGTAATGAAGTTATGATCTATGATGCAGGAGAAGATTTAAAGGAACGATTAAAAAGCATCTTGAAAAACCATCGGTTTAATTAATGCTATAACGACTAGACAAATAGTGAACCTGTTTTTTACAGGTTCACTATTTTCTTATAGGTAATTACTCAAATCAACTTCGGCTATTGCTCCATGCGAGGCATGAGCAACAACAACTTTATTCTTTATCACTAATAATTGTGGTGATTGATGCAGTACTTGAAACTTATATCCTGTTTCATTCGAAACCTCACGATATGCGTGTAAATCTAAATAATATAAGTCAAGTTGTTCTGCAGAAAATTCATAGCTTGTTTTAAACATATTCATTACCATACGACTGATACCGCAAGTAGTTGAATGTTTAAAGACAACTTGTGTTTTCGATAGGGATCTTTTCTCGATTTCACTAAGTTGATCTACTGTGGTTAAAGCTATCCATGGAATAGATTTTTCTTCTTTCCTTGCTTTCTCATTTTGTTTTTTAAACAAACCATTAAATATTCCCATGCTATTCTGAATTAATATGCCCCTTAAGTCGCTATAAAGACAAACAGCTTACAACTGCCGAAATGTCCTGATATTAAGTAAACTACACGTCATTTTGTCTGGCTTTTCGTTTTGGTAAGGTTGTTGACCCTATTAGGTAAATTTAAAAATATCTTTAAAATTTTACATATGAGTTTTAATAATTTCACCATAAAATCTCAAGAAGCTTTACAGCAAGCTCAGCAACTAGCGCAATCATTGAAGCATCAGCAGATTGAGAACGAGCATTTGTTCAAAGCTATTGCCATTGTAGATGAAAACGTATTGCCCTTTCTACTTAAAAAACTTAACATAAATGGGGCACTAGTCTATCAAATTTTAGATAAAGAACTTGAGAGTTTTCCAAAAGTTTCTGGTGGTGATCTAATGCTTTCAAGAGCTGCTAATACTAGTTTAACCGAAGCGCGAATTGTAGCCGAAAAGATGAAAGATGAATTCGTAGCTATTGAGCACATTTTGATTGCTATTCTAAAGTCAAAAAGTAAGGTAGCTCAAATATTGAAAGATCAAGGTGCTACAGAAAAAGCACTTAAAGCTGCAATATTAGAAATTCGCAAGGGTAAAAACGTAACCACTTCAAGCGCTGAAGAAAATTATAATTCCTTAGCTAAATATGCAAAAAACCTCAATCAACTTGCGGATAATGCCAAATTAGATCCAGTTATCGGCAGAGATGAAGAAATTCGTCGAATTCTTCAAATTCTATCACGAAGAACAAAAAACAATCCGCTATTAGTCGGAGAACCTGGTACTGGTAAAACAGCCATTGCAGAAGGTTTGGCGCATCGTATTGTTCAAGGTGATGTGCCAGATAATTTAAAGGATAAAGTTATTTACTCTTTAGATATGGGGGCATTGATTGCTGGAGCTAAGTATAAAGGTGAATTCGAAGAGCGCCTAAAAGCTGTTATCAAAGAGGTAACAACATCTGAAGGCGATATTGTTCTGTTTATTGACGAAATACATACGCTGGTAGGTGCTGGCGCTTCGCAAGGTGCCATGGATGCTGCCAACATTCTCAAACCCGCTTTAGCAAGAGGTGAACTTCGAGCCATCGGAGCAACTACTTTAGATGAATATCAAAAGTATTTCGAAAAAGACAAAGCTCTTGAGCGAAGGTTTCAAAAAGTTGTTGTTAATGAACCAGATACCGAGAGTGCTATTTCAATCTTAAGAGGCATTAAAGAAAAATATGAAACTCATCATAAAGTAAGAATAAAAGATGAAGCAGTCATTGCAGCCGTTGAACTTTCGCAACGCTATATCACAAATCGTTTTCTGCCAGATAAGGCTATTGATCTTATAGATGAAGCTGCTTCAAAACTCCGCATGGAGATCAATTCGAAGCCAGAAGAACTTGATGTGCTAGATCGCAAAATCATGCAGTTAGAAATTGAGATCGAAGCTATAAAAAGAGAAAATGACAAGGTCAAACTAAAATCATTACATGCTGATGTGGCAAATTTAAAAGAAGAGCGAAACGAAATTTACACCCAATGGGAAAGTGAAAAAACTATTGTTGACCAAATTCAAAAAACTAAGTTAGATATTGAAAACTTTAAACAAGAAGCAGAAAGAGCGGAGCGAAACGGTGACTACGGCCAGGTCGCTGAATTACGTTATGGTAAGATAAAAGATTCGCAAGAAGATTTAGAGCGATTACAAAGTACTTTGATAGCCCAACAAAATAAGGGCACTTTAATAAAAGAAGAAGTCACCAACGAAGATATTGCAGAAGTAGTCGCCAAATGGACAGGCATACCAATTACTAAAATGTTACAAGGTGAACGTGAAAAATTGCTGCGCCTTGAAGAGGTGCTTCACAAACGCGTAATAGGTCAAGAAGAGGCCATATCGGCTGTATCAGATGCTATTAGAAGAAGTCGCGCGGGGTTGCAAGACGCTAAAAGACCTATTGGATCATTTTTATTCTTAGGAACAACAGGTGTAGGTAAAACGGAACTTGCTAAAACACTTGCATCTTATATGTTCGATGATGAAAATGCTATGACGCGAATAGATATGAGTGAATATCAAGAGAGTCATTCGGTAAGTCGATTGGTTGGTGCACCTCCAGGGTATATTGGTTTTGAAGAAGGTGGACAATTGACCGAAGCGGTGCGAAGACGCCCGTACTCTGTCATATTGTTAGACGAAATAGAAAAGGCGCATCCTGATACCTTTAATGTGTTATTACAAGTATTAGATGAAGGCCGCCTCACTGATAATAAAGGTAGAGTGGCCGATTTTAAAAACGCGATAATAATTATGACAAGTAATCTAGGGAGTCTAATTATACAAGAGCACTTTGAAAATTCTGACGATCTTGAGATGGCTACCGAAAGTGCTCGAAAAGAATTACTTCAGCTGCTTAAAGCTCGTATACGTCCAGAATTTTTAAATCGAATTGACGACATCATTATGTTTACTCCTTTAGGCAAATCTGACATACAAAAAATTGTCAAACTTCAATTAGATGGGGTGAAAAAAATACTGTCAAAACAACAGATTACGATAGATGCTACGGAAGAAGCTATTGCTTATTTGGCTGATAAAGGATTCGACCCTCAATATGGTGCGCGACCGATAAAAAGAGTAATTCAAAAAGAAGTTTTAAATAATTTATCTAAGGAATTACTAGCTGGCCGTATTCAAGCCGATAGCATTGTATTAATTGATTCTTTTGATCAAAAATTAGTACTCCGAAATCAAAATGAGCTCGTAAACTAAGACGATTCATTCAATAAAAAAAAACATCCAAAACTAGTTTTAATCTGGGTGTTTTTTTTAGTTAAAATTATATACCATTCAGTATTTAGTTTTTATATTCGTGTTAAATTACCCAAGCCATAAGATGTTGAAGAAAGCTGAAAGAACAAAATCATTCATTATAGAAACTGTTGCTCCTGTATTTAACAAACACGGTTATATTGGTGCGAGCATGAGTGATTTAACCGAAGCTACTGGGTTAACTAAAGGTGCTATTTATGGTAATTTTGAAAATAAAGAAGCGTTAGCTCTTCTTGCTTTTCAACATCATAGCAATTTACTTTTAAACAAAATTGACGAAGTTTTGGCGCAAGAAGCCCATGCTCTTGACAAACTTCTTGCCCTTACAAATTTCTATAGAAAATATGATGAATTTACATTGAAAATGGGTGGCTGTCCGGTACTTAATGTCGGCATTGACGCGCAGCACAACAATTCTTTATTAAGTGCTGCAGCCAAAGAAACAGTCAAAACCATTGAAGGAAAAATTGCGTTAGCTTTAGAAAATGGGGTAAATAAAGAAGAACTACGTTTGCCTGTTACACCACTGCAGTTTGCAAAACAACTGTACACTATGATTCAAGGTGCGGTCGCCATGGCCACTATGACCAATGACAGAAAGTATCTCATTAATACAATTGCTTATATAGAGCAACTCGTCAAAAAAGAAATCAAAAAGTAACATTTACTTTTTAACCGCTCTAAATATCCAAGTTTTACCTGCATACTTACCGTTGAACTTACTGTCACGAGCCTTTCTAGCTTGATCAATAGTGTCGTATCTTTCTAAATAGGCATAATTGTAATTGTTTGCACTTCGGAAGAACGACTTCCCTTGAATTCCTTTTTTAGTTAAATCTAACATGAATGCATCAAAGTACTTTTTAGTACCAAAGACGTTAGCAATTAAATAGAAACCTGGTTCTAAGCCGTCTTCGTTCACCACTTCTTGATACTTTTCACCAGGCAAAGGTGCCACAGCTTCTTTTTGTTCAAGTTCCTTTGCTGCCTGTACTATTTGGTCAAGAGAATCTTGCATGCGTTGATCGGCCAGCTGCTTTTCTTTAAGTATCGCTGCTTGTTGCTGTTCTCTTATAGCGGCAGCCTTTTCTATGGCTTCCATTTTTTTAGCATTCACTGCAGAATCAAGCTTTCTTTGTTTTTCAATTCTAGCTATTTGTTCATTTAACTTGTCATCTCTCTCTTTTTCAATTTGAGCTAAGCGATCTGCTTTTTGTTTTTCGTTTTCTTTTCTTTTGGCCTCTTTAGCTTCGGCGACTTCCTCCTTTCGTTTCTGTCTTTCCGCCGCTTTTTGCTCAGCGGTTATTCTTTTCTGTTCTTCTACGTCAATCTGATTACCTACTAATTCTTCAGAACGCTCCTCATTCGGATTTTCATTAACTTCTTGCTCCTCCTTATTTGCTTGAGCCTCTTGCGCTTTTTTCAATTGCTCACGTAACTCTTGCATCGTTAATTCATTCTGATCTAGTATTACAACTTCATTGGTGTCATCAATACCACTTGCCACAGATTTTCGCCTATTTTCAGGTTTTCCTAAGAAATATGATGCAACTATTTCAAAAGAAGGATCGGTACTATTTACAGAACCACTTGTACCAAATTCAACCAGAGCCCCAAGTGAAAATCGATTTAGAACAGTTCCTCCTGCCCCAACAGAAATTCCATAAAAATTATTGTACCCAGCCTGAGCCCAATATTTTTGAGTACTAAACAAAGCATTCATGCCGATCTGATTTTGTTGCTCAGGGATTGTCCTCAAATAAATAGCGGGTCGAACGTAGGCCGTAGAATCAGACGCCATAACAGGAAAGTCATACGAAGCCATTCCCATAAATATCTTATCAGAGTTGGCTGTGTTACTTTCTTTTTCTGTAAAATTATAATCAAATAAATTTTCAGAAGCCAAGCTCATTGAGAAATTTTCAACATTCAAATTTATACCCGGAGCCACCTGCAAAATAAAATCATCTGTTGGCGCCGACTGTGGTATACCTGGTATGGGATTAACTGGAAATCGGGTATCGGCTAATTGTTGTATAAAACCAAATACATTGGCTCCTACCGACAGTTTAATTAGTCTATTAAATTCAATTTGATAGGCATAGTTTAGAGCCCCGCCTGTATTAAAATAAATGCCTGTATTGTGCTGAAAAAAACCGACTCCTGCGGCCGAGGCTTCACCTAAATTTCTCGTGTAATTCAAAAAAAGTGTCGTTGGATCTACATCTATTTGCTGCCATTGCCAGCGTGTCCAAAAAGAGACAGATTGCGGATTATTACGGTTCAGTGAAAAAGTAGGATTAAAAAGGCTAGCATTGTATTGTGTCAATGCATGCTGTCGCAAGTCAGCTGGTAGTGATTCGTTCTGCGCATTAGCGCATACCAAGGACAGCAAAATAGCAAAAACAATCGTAGGTTTGATCATATGCAAAAAAACAAAAAAGGACTAGCTCTACATACTTTTTTACGCTATTTTTAGTTAAAATAGCAGAAAAGTTTTCAACAATTTTATCTAAAGACCCTATGATACGGCTAAAAATTGCAATTGTTTCTATTCTTTTAATTAGTTCTTTTAGTTGCAAAAAAGACAAAAAAACCGTTGAAGAAATTTCGGAAGTTGGCGTTTCTACTTTTTATTTGATTCGTCATGCAGAAAAAGATCGAAGTGATCCTGATAATTCAGATCCTGAATTAAATCAAGATGGAATGGGTAGGGCGATGCATTGGGCTGAAATTCTAAAAGATGTCCCTTTAGATGTTATTTACAGTACAGATTATCTAAGAACGTCAATGACGGCCAGAGCAACTTCTACGCATCAAGATATTGATATTCAATATTACGACCCAAGAATATTAGACATCAACGAATTCAAATCTCTCAACCTCAATAAAACAGCCTTAGTTGTAGGGCATAGCAATACAACACCAGATTTAGTCAATAAGTTACTTGGTGAAGAACGCTACGAAGCCATGGATGATACGGATAATGGAAGCCTTTTCATTGTTCAAATTGTTAATGGAAATGCTACCTCTCAGCGTTTACATTTTAGTTGTAATTGTCCTAAAAGGTGACCTCAATATTTTTCAACTCTATTTTAGAAAGCAGTTTTAAGCCATTGGCATTAAACAAACTATCTACTTGGAGCACAGAAACATTGCTATCGATAGGCTTCATATTTTTGTAATCTACAAATCGTATGCCGTTGACATATCTTTCATTGTACGCTTCGCGAAAACGCATGCCGCCACCATCTACATGAAAATCATAAGCTAAATAATCTGGTTTAAATGTTTTCTTATTAAAAAAATAAATATACGTATCATCAAAATCATCGCCACCTCCTTCTTCACTAAAAGTAACTTTAACTTTATGATATACCTTTCCTTTTATAGATGCTTCTCCCAAAAGTTCTTTATGCACAGCTTTGTCATTAAGACCATAAGGTAATTTAGAAAAATAGTGGACAGAATTAACTGAATTACCGTACTTCGTTTTCATGGAGTCATGCAGTATAATTAAACTGTCATTCTGGTAACGTTCAAATCCTGATTTTGAAAGAACATCAACTACCGTAGAATTTTCATCTTTTTGAATCCGCTTGAGGGTCTTTTGCTTCTTTTCCATTTCTGAAATATAGGTTCTATCTCGAAAGTCAAATTTTATTTTAGACACCTCGTATAACTCACCGCCTGCGATGGTTATGCTTTTATCTACAATATCTTGTGCAGTTAGCTCTTGAGCTTCATCTTTACAACAAAAAAAAGCCAAGCCTATTAGAGCCATCAAAACTTTATTCATGATTTTTATTTTAGTACTAGTTCGCAAAAGTGCATCAATCTTTACATAATTCCTATTTTTGCATATGCTTCAGAAAAACATCAATATCAAAAATAAAAAGGCACGCTTTGAATATGAACTGTTAGATCAATATACTGCCGGAATTGTTTTAGGAGGCACTGAAATTAAATCGATTCGTGAAAGTAAAGCTTCTATTTCAGAGAGTTTTTGTGAATTTAATGAAAAGGGAGAACTCTTTATTATCAATATGCAAATTGATGAATATTCACATGGGTCGCATTACAATCACAAACCCAAAGCAGAACGAAAATTATTACTTAATAAACAGGAACTAAAAAAACTTCAAAAAGAAGTTAATACTTCGGGACTTACCATAGTGCCTTTAAACTTATTCTTGAATGATCGCGGATTGGCCAAAATAAAAATTGCCTTGGCTAAAGGAAAAAAGCTTTACGATAAAAGAGAAGTCATCAAAGACCGTGACAATAAACGTGACTTAGCACGGATTAAAAAGAATTTTAATACGAAATCCTAATTCTTATCTTCAAGTAATGGCACAAATCGAAATGAACCAAATTCTTTACGTTCGAACTCGGCTGATGATTTACGTATGAGCAAAGTCATTATTTGATCATCTACACCTACTGGTATAACAAGCCTACCTCCTATTTTCAATTGCGAAAGAAGTGCTTTCGGAACTTCAGGAGCTCCCGCAGTGACTATAATTGCATCAAATGGTGCTTCATCCGGTAAGCCTTTGTATCCATCACCGAAAATTACTTTTTTAGGCCTATACCCCATTTTATTAAAGAAAATCTTCGTTTTCTTGAACAATTCCAATTGTCGTTCTATGGTATAAACAACAGCCTTAAAATGTAATAAAACAGCTGTTTGGTAACCACTACCAGTACCTATTTCCAAAATTTTAGCCCCCTTTTCTAGGGCCAATAACTCCGTTTGAAAAGCTACCGTATAAGGTTGTGAGATAGTCTGTTCAGCACCAATAGGAAAGGCTTTATCTTGATAGGCATGACCTTCAAAACTACTATCAATAAAAAGATGTCTCGGAATACTACGTATCGCGTTTAACACTTTGACTTGACTTATACCTTTTGTAGTTAATAGATCAGCTAATTGATTTCGTAAACCGCGATGCTTTAAAGTGTCTTGCAATGAATATAGGTTTGAAGGTACGAAAGTAGAAAAGTTTATGAAATTTCGATGGAAGCTTCATTCAATTATTTAAAAAAATCTACTAAAAACGAATAAATTCTTTTTTATTAAAATCTTCAACCGTTATCGATCTGTCATTTATGGTGGCAGTGTCCCAATCTTGCGTGATTCTCCAATGGCCATCTTTTCTTTTTAAGACAATATGAAATTGACCATAAATAACTTGCTTATCTCTTTTTCCTAACAATTGCATTCTATAAAAACCAACCTCATAGGAATGAGAGTTATTTGTATGCCTAGAATCAAACCAAAAATCAAGCAGTACTTTAGTTTCTGCTTTTCTATAAGTTTCAAACCTATCTATATTAGCTTTTTTAAAAATATTCTTTGTGTCAATTCCATTCGGAGTTACTCTCAAAACCTCCTCTGCGTATAATGTATTTAATGCAGAAGCATCTAAGGTTTCGAAAGCCGTTTTAAAGGGTTTCCATAGTTCTTGATTTATCTGATTCTGAAGTTCATTATCAGTTTGCGACGACACAAAAGGTGCTGAAAATAGTAACAATAAAAGAATAAATTGCCTCATAATAATAGTTTAAAACAATACTTAATGACACGCAAAAGATATGACTTTAATTCAAATATATAATACCCATTATCAATCACAGAATTGCTCAAAACTCCTTATTTTTGACAAAAAGAAATACCTATGCTTAAAGTTGGTGTTTTGGGGGCAGGTCATTTGGGAAAAATTCACTTGCGTCTACTCAACGAATCTAAAAAATATGACCTTATAGGTTTTTATGACCCTGACGCCATAAATGCCAAAAAAGTTGAAGCCGAATTTAACTACAAGTATTTTGACAATATTAATAACCTGATTGATGCCGTTGATGTTGTAGCCATTGTAACTCCTACACTTTCTCATTTTGAATGCGCAAAAAAAGCGATAGAAAAAAGGAAACACATCTTTATAGAAAAACCTATTACAAATACTTTACAAGAAGCCGAAGAACTTACTACACTCGCGAGCAACTCTAATGTTAAAGGCCAAGTAGGTCATGTTGAACGCTTTAACCCCGCTTTTTTGGCAGTTCATGAACAAATTGCTAGTCCGATGTTTATAGAAGCGCATCGTTTGGCTGAATTTAACCCTCGTGGAACGGATGTACCTGTTGTATTAGATTTAATGATTCATGATATTGATGCTATATTGAGCGTAGTAAATTCTAAAGTTACCCAAATAAATGCAAGTGGCGTTGCTGTAATAAGTAGCTCACCTGATATCGCCAATGCCAGAATCGAGTTTGAAAATGGTTGTGTCGCTAATTTAACTGCTAGCAGAATTTCCCTGAAAAACATGCGTAAATCGCGATTTTTTCAAAAAGACGCTTATATTTCAGTTGATTTCTTAGAGAAAAAAGTAGAGGTTGTCAAAATGAAAGATGCTCCTGAAAACCCAGGTGATTTTGATATGATCTTGCAGAATGCAGAGGGCTTAAAAAAGCAAATCTATTTTGAAAACCCTGAAATAGAAATAAACAATGCAATTGCTGACGAATTAGAAGCGTTTGCTAACGCCATAAATAATGATTCAGAACCTATTGTGAGTCTCAAGCAAGGTACGCAAGCACTCAAAGTAGCTTTAGAAATTATTGATTGTTTTCATAAGTAAAAAGATAAATCAATATAATGAGAATCAAACTAAAAGACGCTTTCAAATAAAGACGGGTAACGAAACTAAAAAATAATTATTTATTACATGAAAAAAGTAGCCGTAATTGGTGCAGGAACAATGGGAAATGGAATAGCCCATATTTTTGCCCAGAATAATTTTCAAGTACATCTAATTGATATTTCTCAAGCCTCCATAGACAAGGGTATGGCAACCATTGCCAAAAATTTAGATCGCATGGTGGCTAAAGAAAAGATATCGGCTATTGATAAGACTACTACCTTAGAAAACATCGCTACTTTTAATTCCATAGCTCATGGTATTAAAGATGTTGATTTGGTGGTCGAAGCCGCAACCGAAAACCTCGATCTCAAACTAAAAATTTTTAAAGAACTTAGTGAATTAAGTACGGCTAATACTATTTTGGCTTCTAATACTTCATCGATTTCTATTACACAAATAGCTGCAGTCACCGATCGCCCAGAGAAAGTAATAGGAATGCATTTTATGAACCCCGTTCCTATTATGAGATTAGTTGAAATTATTCGAGGTTATAACACTTCAGATGAAACCACTAATAGCATTATGAAGTTGTCAAAAGAACTAGGAAAAACACCAACCGAAGTCAATGATTATCCTGGTTTTGTAGCAAATCGTATTTTAATGCCTATGATTAATGAGGCTATCGAAACTTTGTATAATGGTGTCGCTGGTGTACAAGAAATTGATACAGTCATGAAATTGGGCATGGCACACCCTATGGGACCATTACAACTTGCAGATTTCATCGGATTAGATATTTGCTTGTCGATATTAGATGTTATGCATGACGGCTTTAAAAATCCTAAATATGCCCCTTGCCCTTTATTGGTAAATATGGTAACTGCTGGTAAATTAGGTGTAAAATCTGGAGAAGGTTTTTACAATTACTCGGAAACCAGAAAAGCCGAAAAAATTTCTAAACAATTCAGTTAAATGGCAGTAATAAAGCCTTTTAAAGCAATTCGACCAACCGCAGACAAGGTTGGTTTTGTTGCTTCTCGTTCCTACCAAGATTACAGCCGTCGTGAATTAAATGCGGTGTTAGATTTTAATCCTTTTTCATTCCTACACATAATAAATCCGGGTTATAAATACGCGAAAAATGTTTCGGGCCAAGAACGTTTTAAACTCGTTCATAGTCGCTATCTCGAGTTTTTAGAGGATAATATCTTACTTAAAGATGCTAAAGATGCGTTCTACCTTTATCAAATGGAAAAAGGAACCAGCACTTTTACGGGACTATTTTGCGGAACAAGTGTTGACGACTATCAAAAAGATCATATAAAAAAGCATGAAAATACACTTCAACGAAGAGAAGAGTTATTCGCTAATTACCTAGAGACTGTAAAATTTAATGCTGAGCCTGTTTTAATGACTTATGAAGACAATACCGATGTTGCAAAAATTCTAAATGAAGAAAGGCAACGTTCGCCTGAATATTTATTTACTACCCGCGACAAAATCAAACATCGTCTTTGGGTCATGTCGGACAAAGAAAAAATCAAAAAACTTCAAAATGTTTTTGCAGATATCGAAGCCCTATATATTGCGGATGGTCATCATCGTAGTGCGTCTTCTACCCTATTGGCAGAAAATGCAAGGCGCGGTAACCAAAAACATACAGGCCAAGAACCGTATAACTACTTTATGAGTTATTTAATACCAGAATCTGAAATCAAAATCTATGAATTTAATAGAATGATCAAAGATTTGAACAACTTAAGCAAAGAAGAATTTTTGATTAAACTTGATGAATTCTTTCGCATTGATAACCAAGGAGCAAGCTTATACAAACCTTCGAAAAAGCATCATTTTGGCATGTATTTAGACGGTGAGTTTTATTCACTATACCTTCGAAAGAAAGTGTATCAATTTACCGACGCTTTAAGCGCATTAGATACTCAAATACTTTTTAAAACCATACTAGAACCCATACTAGGCATTAAAGATTTGCGGAAAGACAAGCGCATTCATTACGGGTATGGTAAGCATAATGTAATCAAGATGAAAGATGATATCGATAAAGGGAAGTTTCAAGTAGGTTTTAGTTTGGTGCCAACAGCGATTTCAGAAATTAAGGCTATTGCTGATGCTGGATTAGTAATGCCTCCTAAAAGCACTTATATTGAGCCTAAGCTTAGAAGCGGCATTGCCATTTATGAACTCTAAAGATATTATCTTATACAAGCATCAGCTTTATGGTTATTGCAAATAATTTAAAAATCATTTTAAAAACATTACCCGAGCGGGTCACCCTTGTTGCCGTTTCAAAAACCAAACCCAATGTCGATATTTTGGAAGCCTATAATACCGGACAACGGGTATTCGGAGAAAACAAAATTCAAGAAATGGCTCAAAAATGGGAGCACCTACCCAAAGATATTGAGTGGCATATGATTGGTCATGTACAACGGAATAAAGTCAAGTATATGGCAGGGTTCGTTTCCCTAATTCATGGAGTTGATAGCTTGCGTCTTTTAAAAGAAATCAATAAACAAGCGATCAAATACAATCGAACCATTGCTTGTTTATTACAGGTTCATATTGCTGAAGAAGACACCAAATTCGGATTTGACATTGCCGAACTACCCGACCTTTTCACAAATGAAGAATTTATACAATTAAAAAATATCCGTATCACAGGGCTTATGGGTATGGCAACTTATACCTCGAATCTAGATCAAGTTCGAAATGAATTCAAACGACTGAAAAATAGCTTCGACTACTTACAGAAAACTAATAAGGAGATTACCATTTTATCAATGGGTATGAGTAGCGATTATCAAATAGCAATTGAAGAAGGCAGCACCATGGTACGTATTGGAAGTAGTATCTTTGGCGCAAGAAATACCCATTAAATTTACATGTATACTATACTAGATATTGAGACTACCGGAGGGAAATTTAATGAAGAAGGTATTACTGAAATAGCAATCTACAAATTTGATGGTCATAACATTATCGATCAATTTATTTCGCTAGTAAATCCGGAAAAAGAAATACAACCTTTTGTAGTTAAATTAACGGGTATAAATAACAAAATGCTTCGTACGGCACCTAAATTTCATGAAATTGCCAAGCGTATTGTTGAAATCACTAAAGACAGTGTTTTAGTCGCACATAATGCGCAATTCGACTACCGAATTTTAAGAACTGAATTTAGAAGGTTAGGGTACAATTATGAACGCAAAACCTTATGTACCGTTGAATTATCTCAAAAATTATTACCTGACCTGCCATCGTATAGTTTAGGAAAATTGGTGCGTTCTTTGGGTATTGCAGTAAGTGATCGCCATCGTGCTAATGGAGATGCTTTGGCTACATTAAAACTTTTTAAATTACTCTTAGCAAAAGATACTGGCAAATCGATTATCACATCTGTAGTACGTGCCGAAACTCTTGGAGAGCTTTCTTCGCGACAACTTGACATTATTGAGCAATTACCCTCTGAAACAGGGGTTTACTATATGCATAATAAAGATGGTGACATCATTTTCATAGGCAAAAGCAACAACATCAAAAAAAGAGTGAATCAACATTTTACTAAAAGTGGCAATCGCGCTAAAGCCTTACAAAAAGCAACCAAAAAAGTGAGCTTTGAGAAAACGGGCAGCGAGCTAGTCGCCTTACTTAAAGAAAATGAAGAATTGCGCCAGAATCGTCCCAAATTTAATGCAAAACAAAAACCAAAATTGTACTCGCACGGCCTGTACCATACTGTCCATGAAAATGGGTACACTCGCTTTTATACCGCTGCAGTGAACGCAAAAGGCAGTACAGGGCTATTGACCACATTTAATAGTAATACTGCTGCAAAAAAATTGCTAGATAAGATTGTCAGCACCTATGAGTTGTGTGAAAATCTAAACGGATTCGCATTAGGCGAAGGTAATTGTTCAAAATATGAAGAAGGAAAATGTCATGGGGCCTGCGCACGAAAGGAATCTATCGAAGCCTATAATCGAAGAAGCCAAGAAGCCATTGCACAATTATCTCTAAAGGGAAAAAATAATATTATCGTTGATAAGGGCCGAGAAATTGGAGAAAATAGCGCTATTTTGATCCAAAACGGGCAATTTAAAGGTTTTGGGTATTACAATCTCAATCATCAAATAAATAATATTCATATCTTAGAATCGCTAATCACCCCAATGAAAGGTGATGTAAATACAACTCATATTATAGAATCTTTTTTAAGAAAGAAAAAAGTTTTACAAGTCATAGACTTAAAAAAGTAAATCTTGAGAAAAGAAAAACCCTTAAAAGGCTGGAAAAACAGACTCCATGAAATAATTTATGAAGCAGACACTCCTTTGGGTAAATGGTTTGACATAGTACTTTTTATTCTGATTATTGCTAGTGTCATTTTAGTAATGCTCGAGAGTGTTAAAGAAATTGATGTTGAATATCATAGGGTACTTTTAACCTTAGAATGGGTGGTAACTATATTTTTTACTATCGAATATATTGCCAGAATAATAAGTATTAAAAAACCATTCAAGTACATTTTTAGTTTTTACGGAATAATAGATTTCATTTCAACAATTCCGCTCTACATTTCATATATTTTTGCAGGATCGCAAGTGTTACTAGCCGTACGAGCTTTACGCTTACTCCGTATTTTTCGAATACTTAAATTAGTGCAGTTTTTAGGGGAGGCTTCACAACTCAAAAGAGCCTTGAAAGCAAGTAGAGCTAAAATTGCCGTATTTATATACGTAGTACTAATTCTAGCCGTAATTATGGGAACCATAATGTATCTCGTTGAAGACGATTCTGCAGGATTCACGAGCATACCAAGAAGCATTTATTGGGCGATTGTAACGTTAACTACCGTTGGTTATGGTGATATAGCGCCTCAAACGAGTTTAGGGCAATTGATTGCAACAATAGTGATGATATTAGGGTATGGCATTATTGCCGTTCCTACAGGAATTGTTACTTCTGAATTTGCAAAACAAGGTGATGCAGCCAATGACAAAGTACATTTAAATACGCAAGCATGCCCTACTTGCTCCCTTGAAGGGCACAGAGATGATGCCTCGCATTGTTATAAATGTGGAAGCACATTATGAGCAACTATTTAATTTCGGTTGTAGGCCCTACTGCAATTGGCAAAACATCCCTAGCCATAACCCTTGCTAACTATTTCAATACAGAAATTGTTTCAGCAGATTCCCGTCAATTTTATAAGGAAATGTTTATCGGAACGGCCGTGCCAAATGCAGAAGAGCTTGCCGCAGCCCACCATCATTGTGTTCAACATAAAAGCATTCAAGAATTATACACTGTCGGAGATTTTGAAAAAGAAGCTATTCAAATCTTAAATTCTCAATTCCGAAATATTAATGTAATGGTTATGGTTGGGGGTAGCGGACTATATATAGACGCCGTTACTAAAGGCTTAAATAAATTTCCAACAATTGACCCCGCTATTCGTATTTCTTTAAATGCAGATCTTAGCAAAAATGGAGTGCAACCTTTACAACAACGCTTGCAAAAATTAGATCCTGAATATTACAATATAGTTGATTTAGCGAATCCACATCGTGTTATTCGGGCCTTAGAAGTATGCATGGGTTCTGGCAAGCCGTACTCTAGTTTTATCAACCAAAAAAAACCCGACAGACCGTTTAAAGTAATTACCATTGGTATTACTGCCGATCGCGAAATTATATATAATCGCATCAATCAACGGGTTGATATAATGATTGAGAACGGACTTGTTGAAGAAGTAAAATCATTATACGAATTCAAAAGTTTAAATGCTTTGCAAACTGTTGGTTATAGAGAACTGATGCCCTTTCTTGAAAATAGAGTTGATCTAGAAGATGCCGTCGCTGAAATCAAAAAGAATACGCGTAGATTTGCTAAAAGGCAATTAACTTGGTTTCGCAAAAACGAAAATACTATATGGGTGCCTTACAAGTATACCATCGCTGATATCACTACTACTATTGAACGGCAAATAGCATGAACAAGGCAAGCATATTTTTTATTATGGGCGTCTCAGGCTGCGGAAAGAGTACTGTTGGCAAACTTTTAGCTCAAGAATTAAGAATTCCATTTTTTGATGGAGATGATTTTCATCCGCAAGCTAATATTGCTAAAATGGAAGCTGGTAAAGCGCTGAATGATACTGATCGACAGGGTTGGTTAGAATCTTTAAATAAACTAGCCAAAAAACACAAATTACGAGGGGCGATCATTGCTTGTTCTGCCTTAAAAGAAAGTTATCGAAATCTTCTTGAAAAAGATGTACTTGAACAAACAGAATTTGTGTTTCTCAAAGGAAGTTATGATGAAATTTTGGCAAGACTTCAACAGCGCGAAAATCATTTTATGCCAGCGGCATTACTAAAATCTCAATTTGATACGCTCGAAATACCAACAAAGGCAATCACTGTTTCTATTGCCAACCCTCCATCAGAAATAGTAGCCAAAATTATTAATGACTATAAAAGCAAAAAGCGCTAATAACAATATCAGCGCTTTTCAAATCTGTTTCAGTAAGCTATTCTTCTGTCTTTATCACTAAACGGAAACCTTCACCATGAATATTCAATATTTCCACGGTATCATCGACTTTAAGGTATTTACGCAATTTAGCAATATAGACATCCATACTACGAGAGGTGAAATAATTATCATCTCTCCATATCTTAGTAAGGGCAAGTTCTCTGGGCATTAAATCGTTTTCATGAAGAGCCAAAAGGCGTAACAACTCGTTTTCTTTAGGAGACAATTTTATGGCCTCGGTTTCTTTGTACTTTAAAAAGCGAAGTTTTGAATTCAAATGAAATCCACCAATTTGAAATTCGAATTTTCGACTATCAGCTAAGGTATTTGAAGCTTTTCTTTGTAAAATGGCTTTTAACTTCATCAACAACACTTCAGAATCAAAAGGTTTGTTTAAATAATCGTCTGCTCCAGCTTTATAACCTTTCAACACGTCTTCCTTCATGGTCTTTGCTGTAAGAAAAACTATTGGAACATTTTCGTTTTTTTCTCGTATTTCTTTAGCTAAAGTAAAACCATCTTTATATGGCATCATAACATCTAAAATACAAATGTCATAATTATCTCTTTTAAACTTTTCGAAACCTTCCATTCCGTTTTTTGCCAAAGTCACCTCAAAATCGTTCATTGACAAATAATCTTTTAAGACAATTCCGAAATTCGGATCGTCTTCTACTAAAAGAATTTTCTTGTTTATCGTTTCCATAAAAATTAAATTAAAGGCAGTTTGATACTGAAAGTACTTCCTTTTCCTTTTTCACTTTCTGCATAAACCTCACCTTGGTGATCATCTACAATTTTCTTTACATAGGCGAGACCTAAGCCATGCCCTTTTACATTATGAATATCTCCCGTGTGCTCACGGTAAAACTTTTCAAACACCTTGTTAAGTACCCCTTTGCTCATTCCAGCACCTTGATCTTTAACTTTAATAACTACACTATTTTTAACTACTTCAGTGTATACATCTATTTTGGGGGATTCTATAGAATATTTAACGGCGTTATCTAGAATATTAACGATTACATTAGTAAAATGCATTTCATTCGCTAAAACTTCTGTTCTATTTGCTCCAAAATGTGTCTTAATATAACCACCTCTATCTGCCACGATTAAAGACACGTGTGTAATTGCATCATGAACTAGGTCGTGTATATCTACTCTATCCTTACTTATATCTAGTTGGTTCTTTTCTAATTTTGAAATGCGCAGTACATTCTCTACTTGCGCATGCATTCTTTTATTTTCATCTCGAATCATCTTTAAATAACGAAGTACTTTTTCTTTATCATCAATGATTTTAGGGTTTTTTATTGCTTCTACCGCCAAGTTTATTGTTGCAATAGGTGTTTTAAACTCATGAGTCATATTATTAATAAAATCAGATTTAATCTCTGAAATTTGTTTTTGCCTAATTAACTGATAAATAGCTCCAGCATATGACGCAACAATTACTAAGGTAAAGAGTAATGATAGAATGGCTAAACCTAATATAGATCCTATTAAAAATTTCTTCTTTTCAGGAAATGAAATTAAAAGTGAAAAATTTGAATTGCCTTCACTATCTACAAAAAGTTGTGATTCATAAAAAGTATTTGCCTTATACTTAAATCGCTTTGATCTTATTTTGGTAGGCAATCCTTTACTGTACACACCGTATTCATAGGAAGTTTCTATTTGTCTATTTTTCAGTTCTCTATCTAAAAGCAGTTGAACTTCTTGTTTAGAGACCCTTTCATGAATCGGGACTTTCTTAGCCAATTCACTAAAAACATCTTCAAACTGCGCTTTTTCAATAGAACTTAAACCACCAACCTTTTGAATTATTTCTTGGCTAGGGGTTAGTCGATACCCCTTTCCATCAAGCCCGAAATCTTCTTGTAATACCGTAGAAGTTCTTTGGCTTTTATAATTCTTAATTGTAGTAGTATCTTCACTACTGTTGTCAAAGACCGTATAAGGAATATTATAATCTTCCTCTAATATGCCGTGCTGGTATAATCGCAATTCATTAGAATCTAAATCACGGTATCCAAACATGATATTCGTGAAATTGGCTCCAACCAATTGACCCAAACTATCTTTACTATTCAAGTAGCGTTCAGAATAATCTTTACGCTCTCGAGCTTCGATCTTATCGGTTACCTTATCAAGAACCTCAATAACAGCATTTGAAAATTGCTCCTCTTTATCCTCGACCGATTTTTTGATCCAATAAAATTGAACGAAGATTATCCCAATAAGTGAAAGACTCATCAAGACAACTAAAAGTACAAACAATCTCTTATTCATCTTTGGGTAAAATTAAAGATTATACAACGAGTTGTTTGTACGTTTAACCTAACCTTAACAAAAATGTTAAAAAAACGGGGAATCACCTGCTATACTTAAGAAGTGCTTCATGTACTTGAAGTACATTTTTTTCAGTTTCAGATAACTTAGTGTTATCGATAACATAGTCGGCTAACGGTATTTTCACGTCATCATCAAGCTGACTTTCAAATCGACTTTTGACTTGTTGCTCTGTTATTTTATCTCTCTTTAAAATGCGTTTTATTCGCTTTTTTTTGGGTGCGGTCACTAAAATTATATAATCATAAAGATGCTCAGAGCTGTTTTCAAAAATAAGAGCAGTTTCTTGTATCACATAAGGCGTTTTTTGTTTTTTACTCCATGACAAAAAATGTCTTCTTACTGCAGGATGAACTATTGAATTCAATGCTTCTCGAAGTTCATCGTTGTTAAATATTTTTTCGGCTACATATTTTTTATTTAATTTTTTTCCAGAAAAGGCCCTTTTACCCAAAAGTGCAATAATCTCTGTTTTAACCTTCTTTGAGGATGTCATCAGTCGTTTAGCTTCCTCATCCGAATTGTAAACAGGCACTCCTAATGCAATAAAAAAACCAGCTACTGTTGACTTACCACTACCAATACCACCTGTAAGCCCTACAATCATTCTTTATTTTCTAAGATATATTCTACTTCGGTATTTTTCAAAATAGCGCTGTGTAAAGCAACTGGCTTATCAATTAAGCTAATAGGCAAGAACTTTAATTGTGCATCACCCATTGCCCTATAATCAGCTACAACTCTAAAATCGGATGGTTTTAAAGTCTTTAATATTTCAAGGTTGCCTTTACATAATATTTGCACAGTATTTGGAAACATCTTAATATTTCGCTCATTTGGCAGATTAATAGGCCTAATTGTAACGGTAATATTCTTTTCGGAAAATTTAAAGACCTTCCCTGACACGGTTATAGATTTATTAGAAAAATTAGTGTGTTTCAAGGCATCTGATTTCATTAATTCTGCTTTAATTGAAAAATCAGCAGCTACTTCTTTTAAATCAACTTTAGCAGAACTTACACTTTTGAGAGTATCAATTTCTTCGTGTAAACCATTAACAGTTATAGAATCTGGTTGCACAAGTAGAGACCCGTCTAGCATGTGATTTTTCGCCAAGCTAAAATCGATATCTAATCTCACGGGAATTCGTTTTGAAACAAGGTCTTGAAAATCAAAAAAGAAGGTGTCATTTTCAATAGCAAGCAATTCCATTGGTTTAGAAAGTTGATTTTCTATTTGTTGCTGGTACTCCTTTTGCGTTAAAAAATATTTTCCTTCTGAATTCATAGCAGACAGGTCTATCTTTACTTGCTTACCTAACATACCATATTTGAGAAATTGAAAACCTACTCCTGACAATTTCACTTTAACCCTTTTGTGCGAAGTGCTTACTAGCAGAAGATCGTTTGGAATATTGGTGTAATTTAGTTCGAGAACTGTACTGTGTTGATGCGTTTTAGAGAGCGTATTTATCACCCAGGCAAGCGTAGAGCATAGTAAAAACACTAAAAATATTTTTACTCTTCTTTTTTTTAATCCTCTTTTGATTTTTCCTATCACGGTATTCGATTATTCTTAAAAAATAAACTAGGAAAAAGTTCTTCTGGATTCTTTTTTGAACCTATTAATATAAAAGTAGATTTTAAAAATCCGTAACCATATCCTACAAATTGAATACAAACTGCTAGTAAAGATAGTAAAGCAACTGCAAGACTTTTATTCTGAAGCAATGAATCTAATAGCATTACCATAAAATAGACCCAAAACAACCATAGTGGTAGGGTAATACCATAAAAGTATAATACGATTGAAAAGAAAAGAGCTAAACAGAACATGCTAGGAAACCAATACGTGATTTTCGCAGTCCCCGGATGCCATTTGTTCAAAATAGGCCGAACCATTCCGAACTTATAGACTTGCTTGAAAAATTTTTTCCAATCGATGCGACGTTTATGGTACACATAAGCTGCTGAGATCAAACGTGTATCAAAGCCTTTTTTCCAAAGTCTAAATGTTAAATCGGGATCTTCACCTGGGTGTATATTTCCGTAACCAGACGTTTTTTCAAAAGCAACCTTTGAAAGACCCATATTAAAACTACGGGGTTGAAACTTACCAACCGCCACTCTACCTCCGCGAATTCCACCTGTTGTGAGCACAGCTGTCATGGCATAATTAATTGCCTTCTGCACTAAACTAAATGATGCATGCGCTGCATCGGGTCCGCCAAAACAATGCACAAATTCTTTCTTCAATGCGGTAGCAATGGTTGTCAAGTACTCTGGTGGCAAGGTGCAATCAGAATCTAAAATAATAAAGTAATTTCCGCGTGCCCTCGTCATTCCGTAATTTCGAGAATCACCAGGGCCAGAGTTCTGTTTTTTTAAATAAGTGATGTTTAACTGATCTTGGTAATTGCCGATTACAACTTCTGAACTTTGTTGCGAGCCGTCTTCTATAATAACAGTTTCAAAATCTTCCGTATAAGTCTGTAGTACCAAACTAGCCAACAACTCCTCAATCTCTTCAGGTCTATTATAGACAGGGATAATAAAGGAAAAGGACAGTTTCATGCGGTTAAATTTGAAACAATATGTTAAAAGATGATCAGTACAACTATTCCGTAAATTCGTCTATAACTTCTTGACTTACGCCTGTATTCGAAAATCCTCCATCGTGAAACAAATTTTGCATAGTCACTTTTCTTGTTAAATCAGAAAATAATGACACCGTATAATCTGCACAATCTTGAGCAGTCGCATTGCCTAAAGGAGACATTTTTTCTGCGTACGCAATAAAGCCATCAAAGCCTTTTACACCTGTTCCTGCAGTAGTGGCTGTAGGAGATTGCGAAATAGTGTTTACGCGTACCTTCTTCTCTTTTCCATAGAAATAGCCAAAGCTTCGTGCCACAGATTCTAAATAAGCTTTGTTATCTGCCATATCATTGTAGTCAGGAAAAGTACGTTGCGCAGCCATATAGGTGAGCGCTACTATACTACCCCATTCATTCATAGCATCGGCTTTATACAAACTCTGCAATACTTTGTGAAAAGAAAGTGCAGAAACATCCCAACCTTTTGCCGTAAAATCATATTTTTCATCGGTATAAGCTCGACCCTTACGCACATTCACTGACATACCGATAGAGTGTAATACAAAGTCTAATTTACCTCCAAGAATCTCAACCGATTTACTTACCAGGTTTTCTAAATCTTCTACATTAGTTGCATCAGCAGGAACAATTTCTGAGCCTGTTTTCTCGGCCAAATCTCGAATTTGTCCCATTCGCATCGCTATGGGCGCATTGGTGAGTACAAAGGTTCCTCCTTCAGCGTGAACGCGTTCAGCTGTTTTCCATGCAATAGAATTAGCGTCAAGTGCGCCAAAAATTATTCCCTTTTTACCTTTTAATAAATTATATGCCATGTAATATTAGTCTTTAGGTTATTTTGAAGACACCAAAGATATTTAAAAAAGTTGGAGCCAAGTTATTGTAGTCTAGATTGTTCAAAAGGAATTCGGAGTGATGCAAATTTAAAGAGTACTTTAAATCAATAATTGGCCTTTAATTTAATAACTGACGAGCGTGTGCCATTGCAGAATCTGAGAGTTCAGCACCCCCTAACATTTGCGCCAATTCAACTACGCGCTCATCTGCACTTAGTTTTTTCATTTGTGTTTGGGTCACTTCAGTCTCATCAGTCTTAAATACTTTAAAGTGATGATTACCCTTAGACGCAACTTGTGGTAAATGTGTAATCGAAAAAACCTGCATGGTCTGACTCATCGATACCATAATATCGCCCATTTTGTTTGAAATTTCACCCGACACACCTGTATCAATTTCATCAAACATCATTGTTGGCAAATGTTCGTATTTTGCCAAAATTGACTTAATCGTTAGCATAATACGAGAAAGCTCACCACCTGAAGCCACTTTTTTCAGATCCCCGTGGTCGGTTCCTTTGTTGGCTGCGAATAAAAAGCTCAAATCATCATTCCCATTACCTCTAAATTCGGCTGCCGTTGTTAAATCAATTTTAAACGATGCACTTGGCATGCCCAATGAAGTTAAACGCTCTTCAAGACTCTTCTTTAGGTCTGGCAAAACCTTCTTTCGTCGCTCGCTTAAAGCCGTACTAGTTTCTATTAAAACGCCCTTAGAAACAGCAAGAGCATCTTCTTTGGCCTTTATAGTGGCCTCTAAATTTTCTGTTACTGTAACTTTCTCGGCAAGCGTTTCGTAAGCGCTTAACAATGCTTCAACGGTAGTTACATTATGTTTTTTTTGTAAATCAAAAAGCAGTTGCAACTTGGCGTTAACATCATCACGCAATTTAGGGTTAGCCTCTACTCTATCTTGAAAAGATTCTAGTTCTCCGGCAATATCATCTATTTCAATAGCAACGGACTGTATGCGCTCGTTTAATTCGCTATAAAGGCTACCGTAACCAGACAGTTTTAAAGACACCTGTTTTAATTCATTCAACAAGTTTATGATTCCTATTTGCTCATCACTCAATAACTGGCTTCCTTTCGAAAGCTGCTCCATAATGTTTTCCACATTATTTAATTGCTCGTATTGCGCTTCAAGTGCCTCCTGCATTCCTAATTTTAAATTGGCGCTTTCTAATTCTTGCAGTAAGAAAGAATTATAATCGTGTTCTTTATTAGCATTGCTTTGAAAATTATGGAGTTCAGACAATTCCTTTTCCAATTTCTTATAAACCGACAATTGCTCTTTGTAACGTTTTAAAAGGGACGCATTTTCAGCTAAGGCATCGATAACCTTAAGTTGAAAGTCGTTATTTGCCAATTGTAAGGTTTGATGCTGCGAATGCACGTCGATCAACTGATTACCCAGTTGTGTCAATATATCTAACGTAATTGGGGTGTCATTTATAAAAGCTCTTGATTTACCGCTCGGTAATATTTCTCTTCTAATGATAGTATTATCTTCATAATCAAGATCATTGACCTCAAAAAAAGATTGTAGCTTATATTTCTTAATACGAAATTCTGCCTCAATAATACACTTTTGGTCATTTTGGCGAAGTGCACTTAAATCTGCTCTTTTACCTAAAACCAGCGAAAGGCCTCCTAATAATATAGATTTTCCTGCACCCGTTTCACCCGTGATAATGGTGAACCCATCTTCAAAAGAAACATTGAGATGATCAATTAAAGCATAATTTTTTATGGAAAGGTTTGAAAGCACTGCACAATAAATTAGTGCCGTAAAGATAATTTTTATTTTAACTACTAATTACTACATCAGTACTTAATCTTATTCCAGGTAGATGAATAAGTTGGCGCTATTTTATTTAAAGTTGATTTCAGTTTTACAATATCAACTTTGGGGCCATCAGAAAAGATATTTTGAATTTCATCAGCTTTGGCATCAAAGAATGTTTGTATTAAAAAAGCATTGGGTCTTCTTTTCTGCATAGTTTCAAATAGATTCATAGTGCCTTGAATAACCTGCTTACCAGTGCTGTTATTATCTCCTAAGATATCTAATCCTTTTCTGTGATAATTGTACATTGCTACTCGGTACTCTCTATAGGTATTAGACATTAAATTATCTATTAAAACAAATCGGCTGCGATCTTCGGTAGAGTCCCAACCTTTATAACTAGTACCTTGCGCTTGTGTGGTTATTTTTTGTGCCATTTTAAAATAATCAGAACCACCCTCTAAGGCAAAAGTATCTGCATCAAGACCTAACATAATATTAATGTAAAATGCAATAACCCCAATCAAGTTCGAATCATATACATTTTCATTAAAAATTAAAGGTTGAAATTCAATATACTCAAAAGAAAGAGCGTTGTCTTTAAAATTAAAAACAGGCGTTTCATAAGAGGTGTTAAAAACAGGACGGGATGACTGTAATTGAATAGTACCTTCAAATCTATTTGATTCATATTTGGTAATAGTGATGAACATCTGCACGTTCAGTCGTTCATTCTCTTTAAATTGTCTATTACTCCACTTGCCTTTATTGACAAAGTCATTCAATGACCGCTCCAACGTTTTGAATACAGGCAAATCACCTTGAGACAATTGATCAGAGTTGACCGTTATTTTGCAATTCAACTCTTGGGCATTAACGGCAAAAGCGAAAAGAAAAGAAATAGAAAATAATAGAATATTACGCATTGATTCTGCTAGTTATTTCCGCAAGAATATCGACAGCTACTGCCTCCTTACTTTTTAAATCAAACGCTTTTATATGCGAATTCTTATCTATAAAGGTGATTTTATTGGTACTTGTGCTAAAACCGGCTCCTTCATCATTCAACGAGTTTAATACAATGGCATCTAAATGCTTCTTTTTTAACTTCCCAATAGCATTGTCAATTTCGTTTTCAGTTTCTAAGGCAAAGCCTACCAAAAATTGATTTTTCTTTTGTTTTCCTAGGGAAAGAAGAATGTCTTTATTTTTTACTAAATCAATAGATAAGTCGTCACTGGCCTTTTTAATTTTTTGATCTGCTACTGTTTTAGGACGATAATCAGCAACAGCAGCCGCACAAATGACAATATCTGCTTTTGCATAATGTTCATGAGCCGCAGCATACATTTCACTACCAGAAACTACTTTTACGAGCGTGATCGATTCATGGTCGATATGCATGTGTGAAGGTCCCGATATCAAAATAACATCAGCTCCTAAACGTGCAGCCTCTTTAGCAAGCTCAAAACCCATGCGACCCGAAGAGTGATTTCCGATAAAACGAACTGGATCAATCGCCTCGTAAGTAGGCCCTGCAGTAATCATAACATTTTTTCCGCTTAGCGGAAGACCTGCTGACAAATACTGATTTACAAAAGCTATAATATCCTCTGGTTCAGCCATTCTACCTTCGCCATGCAAACCACTTGCTAATTCTCCTGAAGTAGCTGGAATCATAATATTTTCAAACGATTGAAGTGCTTCAAATGAAGCTTTTGTAGAGGGATGCTTATACATGTCTAAATCCATTGCAGGTGCAAAAAAGACTGGGCATTTTGCTGAAAGATAGGTTGCAAGCAAGAGATTATCGCAGATGCCATTTGCCATTTTAGACAATGTATTGGCCGTAGCCGGAGCAATAATCATTACATCAGCCCACAGCCCTAATTCTACATGATTATTCCAATCTGTACTATCTTCCTTTTTATCTTCAAATGAAGTAAGTACTGGGTTTTTAGAAAGTGTGGCTAGGGTAAGTGGAGAAACAAAAGAGCTGGCACTTTCTGTTAAAACAATTTTAACGGTAGCACCAGCTTTAATTAGTAAACGAACAAGAAAGGTGGTTTTGTAAGCAGCAATTCCTCCAGTAATGCCTAAAAGAATGTTTTTGCCACCCAGCATCTCTATGCGTCTTTCTCTGTATTTCTGTAATAAATCTTATCATTCAACCACTCCTCAACAGCCAGAGCGTGTGGCTTGGGAAGTTTCTCGTAAAATTTCGAAACTTCAATTTGCTCTTTATTCTCAAAAACCTCTTCTAAACTGTCACTGTAGGTAGCAAATTCTTCTAATTTCTCTAACAGTTCCTTTTTTATATCTGCATTGATCTGAATCGCTCTTTTTGAAGCAATTGAAATGGCCTCATAAATATTGTCAGTTGGTGCATCAAACTCATTTTTATTAATGGTTGTTGTTGATACAGGAGCTTTTGAATTTTTTAAATCATTCATGTTCATAATAATACTGCTTTATTTTGTTGCTGTGGAATCTGAATTTATATCAGCTATTTTGTTTAATTCTTTTTCTATTCTAGAAAGTAGATTGTCTGCCTTTTTACCAAATTTCGTTTCAGGATATTGCTTTTTCAAAACTGTATAGGCTTCTTTTGCACTTTCTAATCGTTCTTTTTTTAGAAACTCAAAGCTATTCATCGCCATGTTTGTTGAGGCTTCAATCTTCAAATACAGGGCTTCCTCTCTATAAACAGAACCCGGAAAATCAGAAACAAAGTTATCAAGGGCTGCAACAGCCGACTTTAAAACCGGGAAATTAAATTCTCCTAATTTGTTAAACTGTTTAGCAATTTCAAAGGCCTTTCTTTCTTTTTTGGTTGTAAGCTCTACAGCCATTCTATTTGCATCATCAAAAAATTCAGAGTCAGGATAAGTATTTATAAATGATTGCAATTTCGCTAAGGCTTTATCTGTATCTGTTTGATCGAGGGTATGACTTGGTGATAGTTCAAAATAACTCTTAGCACCTAAATATGCCGCCTCAGGCACCTTATTACTTTTGGAATATGATTTTATAAAACGTTCAAATTGATAGCCAGCCATATTGTAATCTCCCCTTTGGAAATAACAATTAGACAAAAAGTACATGACACGCTCTCCTTGAGGTTTACCTACATACTTCGGAGCTATTTGTTCGAATAATCGCAACGCTCTTTTAAAGTCTTTAGCTTCGTAGTATTCTTGAGCCTTATCATATTTTACTTTCGTATCTGTATTCTTTAACACCTTTTGGTATTCATTACATGAACCTAAGGCAATTGCCAAAACCAATACTGAAATAACTCGTGCGTGTTTAAAAAACATTTTGCAAAATTACGGATTCTTAACGGATATAAAAACATTTATCCTAGCGAAAGTAATAAGGCTATTAGCCCTGAACAACCATTTTAGCTAAGTTTTAACGATTGGTTACCGTTTAGTGGTTAAGCATGCACTTCCATAAAAGGCTTTACAAAAGATGCTATTTTCTCTTTAAGAGGGCTTGTAGCCTCTACCAAGGGTAAGCGAACAACAGTGTTAGATAGTTGTAAAGTTTCAAATACTGCTTTAATTCCTGCTGGGTTACCTTCTTCAAAAATAAGCTCCATTCCTTTCGCCATGCGCTCTTCTAGGGCCAGGGCTTCTTTGCGATTGCCATTTAAACCCAATCGAATCATCTGAGAGAATGTTGTGGGTAGCCCTTGGCCAATTACGGATATCACTCCCGATCCTCCTTGAAAAACTGTTTCTAAAGCAGTATCATCATTACCAGAAATAACATGAAACTCCGAAGAGGCCCCATGTATAATCTCGACGATTTGTTTAAGGTCACCTGAAGCTTCTTTAATACCCACTATATTTTCGAAATCATTTGCTAGGCGCAATACCGTTTCGGGTAACATATTACTACCCGTCCGTGGAGGCACATTATAAAGAATTATGGGTTTTTTAGAAACTTCGGAAATCGCTTTAAAATGCTGGTATATTCCTTCTTGAGTGGGTTTATTGTAGTATGGAGAAACAGATAGAATGCCATCAAAATCATCAGATTGAAAAGCTTTCACTTCGTGAACCACCCGATGTGTGCTATTTCCGCCAATACCAAGAATGAGAGGTAGACGACCAGCATTAGCTTTCACAATAGTGTCCATTACCAAAAGTTTTTCTGCTTTATTCAAGGTTACTGACTCACCCGTCGTTCCTAAAACAACGAGATAATCTATGCCTCCATCGATGCAATAATTTACAATACGCGATAAGGCCTCTGTATCAATAGAAAAATCATTTTTGAATGGTGTTACTAAAGCGACGCCGGTGCCAACTAATTCTTTCATGTATTATTCAAATATATTTTACTTTTAATATTTACGCAATCTACTAAGTGAACCGTGCTAATAAAAAGTTAATTAATCTCATTTAACACTTTCAAATACTTCTTAAGTTCACTTTTAAAGGTCTTAAAGTTGTTAATAGGCGTATCTAATATGAGGTCATTGTATTTCACATCAAGTTCCTTAAATCCTACCCGTACACGAGCTTTCGCCTTTACACTCATTATCTGCAACAAAAGATTTTCTTTTGTATAATAGTTTACCAATAAATCGTATTCTCTTCCTAAAAATTCAAGCACATAGCTATTCTCTATATTCCCTTTCCAGCCAAGATCTTTGTCTGAAAAAACGGGGGTCGAATAAGGCGAATTTTTATCATAATAACTTTTGTAACCAATGATCTTAACAGCATTCGGGCGAAGACCAAAATCTTCTACAAATTCATAAAATTGATTCGGGTTGTCAAAAGTATCTAAATCAACCAAACAACCTACCGAGCGTATTCCTTTTTTACGCGAAATATCTGCCAATGGCTTTTTGAGCTCATCTTTTAAAAATTTAAGTCCTGATTTGTGCTTAAATTTATCTTTTATACCCTTAAACATGTATTTTTTTACCTTTACACAAATGTAAAGAAAAGGAACACATATTCTTACGCAAGATAAAAAGGATCATGATTTTAAAAATAAAACATTTTGTTACATTTATAACAATTGTACTGCTTTCGTCTTGCTCAAATTCTAATAAAAAGCTATCCGAGATTAAAGGAACACAACTTCGTGTTGATACTACAATCATTGCCAATACTGTTATTGAAAATTTTATAAGTCCTTATAAAAATCGCGTAAATGAAGTACTCGATAGTACCCTAACATATGCTCCGAAAGTGATATCAAAAACTGATGGTCCTTACAACACTTCGGCAGGTAATCTTATGGCTGATATTGTCTTTTCAGAAAGCAATCCCATTTTTGAAGCGAGAACTGGGAATTCAATCGATTTTGTACTACTCAATCACGGTGGCATTCGATCTATAATTTCTAAAGGAAATGTATCTGCTCGTAATGCATACGAAGTTATGCCCTTCGAAAACACCATCGTTATTGTCAAACTTTCAGGATCATCTGTGCTAGAAATGATTGACTATTTAATTCAGTCAAAACGAGCGCATCCAGTTTCAGGCATTCAGATTGTTCTAAACAAAGAAAACGAACTGCAATCGCTAAATATTCAAGGCAAACCCTTCGTCGAATCAAAAAACTACTATGTTGCCACCTCTAATTACTTAGTCACAGGTGGTGATAATATGGGCTTTTTTAGAAATGTATTAGAGCAAACAGATACGGGTTATTTGATACGAAATGCGATGATAGACTACTTTAAAAAGGTAGATACATTGCATACTAATGTTGACGATCGTTTTTATAAATTAAATTAAAAAGAGTTCGATTTTTTTAAAAACATTAAAACCTATGAAAAGAAGAAGTTTTATCAAAAAAACTGCAGCAACCTCTTCCATAATTGGTTTATCAGGTCTACCCTTATCTTCTTGTTCTTCGGAAACCTCAAAACACATTACAATCTTACACACCAATGACGTGCATAGTCATATTGATTCATTTCCTAAAGACCATTCTAGTTTCGCCAATCTTGGAGGGCTAGCACGAAGAGCATCATTAGTAGAAGCTGTTCGAAAGGAAAATGTGAATACCTTACTCTTAGATGCTGGAGATATATTTCAAGGCACTCCCTACTTTAATTTTTATGGTGGCGAATTGGAGTTCAAACTAATGAGCATGCTAAAATATGATGCAGCTACTCTTGGCAATCATGACTTTGATAATGGTGTTGATGGATTGTTTGCGCAACTACCTCATGCTAAATTTGATTTGGTAACTGCTAATTATGATTTTACCAATACCGTTCTTGATGGTCATACGTCACCATATAAGCTTTATAATTTGGACGGATTAAAAGTTGGTGTTTATGGCATTGGTATTGAGCTAGAGGGATTGGTAACCAAAGCGCTATACAAAGAAACCGTTTTCTTAGACCCTTATGAAATGATGTTAGAAACGGAACGCACCTTAAAACAAGTTGAAAAGTGCGATCTTATTATTTGCTTATCTCACCTTGGGTATTCCTATAAACTGCAGGACAAGAAACCAGATGACCTAACGCTAGCTTCGAAAAGTGAGTTTACCGATTTAATCATAGGTGGTCACACGCATACTTTTCTTGAAAAACCTACAATTGTCAAAAATAAAAAAGAACGCAATATTCTTGTTAACCAGGTAGGCTGCTTCGGCATCAATGTAGGTCGCGTCGATTTCTATTTTGACAAAGACAGAAATAGTACGGTTGACGGAATCTCCATTACAGTCTGATGACCATGATGAAAATTGAGCGTACAACTTCTGAAAATGCTGATTTTATAGCCTTAGTAGCCCAATTAGATAATGATCTAGCCTTAAGAGACGGTGACGAACATGCTTTCTATCATCAATTCAATGGTATTTCTGAACTAAATCATGTAGTCGTTTTATATACTGGTAAAAAAGCTGTGGGTTGTGGGGCTATTAAAATATTTCAAAAAAAGGTAATGGAGATTAAACGCATGTATGTTCTACCGGAAGCCCGTGGAAAAGGATTGGCTTCAAAAATTTTGAAAGAACTCGAAAAGTGGACTTCAGAATTAGGTTTTAATGTTTGTGTTTTAGAAACAGGAAAAAGACAGCCAGAGGCTATTGCACTTTACAAAAAGAACAACTATATTCGAATCGCTAACTATGGTCAATACAAAGATGTTGAAAACAGTATATGTTTTCGTAAAAAATTAGTTTTTTAATAACCGCCTCTATTCATGAAGAAAATATGCCTCCTATTTTTTGCAGTATCTGCATGGTTTTGCTGTGCCCAAGAAAATAGTCTAGAGCATTATCAATTAAAAGTTTATTCGGCTGCTACGGCGTTGCAAATGAATAAAACTGATCAATATTTAAAAGATGTTTTTATACCAAAATTGAAAGAGAAAGGTATTGAACTAGTAGGCGTGTTCAAACCAAAAACTCTTGATTCGATTTCTTCGAAAAAAATATATGTCCTAATACCATTCAATTCCTTATCTGAGTTTACCCTTTTAGAAAATTACCTTCAAGTTGAACAGCACGAAATTGCCAAAGGAAAGCAGTATGCTAATTTTGCTAATAAACCATCCTATAGTGCCATTGAATCAGTATTACTAAAGGCTTTTATAGACATTCCTTATTTAAAAAGTCAAGCGTACCAGAAGAATAAAGAAAATCGCATCTATGAGTTAGGCCAATACCAAACAAAAACTATAAAAAAATTAGACAAGATTTTATTGACTGATTTTATTAGCAATAAAAAAATTAAGCTGCATGATCTTACGAATTTTCAAGAAATTTTTTATGGTGAGGTTATTTCAGAAAAAAGTAATACCAATCTAATGTATATGGCTACCTATAACCAGAAAGAGCAGAGCAATATTGGGGAAATTACTTCTGACAATGCTAACAAAAATCAACAACTTCAAGAAAACAAAGCTAAGATTGCCCTAAATTCAAAAATAACTCCAAAAACAGTTACTAATCTTTTGTTTGCTGCAGAATATTCTGATTTCTAATATTTGAAATACCATATGCTCAACCAAAGCGTTAATGGTTGAACCCCATACACCATTACTCAATGCATATGCTTCCATTAATCACAATTGTTCCAGTTCTATTTTATCTTGTAGACGCCTACCACGAAGGAAGTATTAAAAAAGGAATTTTAAATATAGCAGCCTTTGCAATTTTTGTAATTTCGGGTATACTCATGCTACACTTAATAGGTTGGATATTTGCTTTATGGACTCCAATACTTTTGCTCTTAATGCTTTCCTTAAAACCAAATAAAAACTAAACCAGCATTGACTTAGGCTGTACTTTGAATAACATGCTCAACAATTTCTTGATGCTCATCCGCTAATGAAATAGTCGTCATAGATCGCCCCGCTTGTCTATACCAATACGCAGCATTCCATTGATCACCTTCCTTACGATGTAAATATGCATGAATCCATTTAGCCATTGCATCTTCCCGACCATCAACAATTTTATGTGCTGCCTGCCAATTTCCAGTAGCATCATACCATAGTGCCTTTAATAATTTTGGCCAATTATCTGGGGGGCTTTCATTAGTTGTCATTTTTAAAAAACCGTTATAATTAATTGGAGTTTTCATAATAAGCTATTATTTGCGTAACCAAATATCAGGATTCAAATAAAACATTCGCTTCCAACCTTGAACTGAATTAGCATCATACAAATGAAAATATGGAAAAGGCGTTGTAATTGCATAGTGCAAATGCGGTGGTTTACCTTTGGCATTGCCCGTATCTCCAACGGTACCAATCACCTCACTTCTTTTCAAAGGTTTAAAAACAAAAGTTTTGATTTCATCTAAATGCGCATAATAGTGAAATCGCCATTTCGGTCCCAATACCATTACAGACTTTCCACCTTTCCCTCCTTCATGCGTATAAATTACAATCCCATGGGTAGCTGCAAGTACTGGAGTACCCTTATCAGCAAAAATATCGATGCCTTTATGCGTAACAGATGTTCCCCAAGGATATGCCCAAAAAGACTTGTCATTCCAACTTGCTGTTGTAGCACCTTTTACAGGAATTATCATGTTTTGCGGTAACAAAAACCCTATTCCGAGGAATACTAATGGCACCCAAAACCATTTTCGCATACTGCGATTACGCACTAAAAACGCCAATGACATTAATAACGCATACCAAAATCGTCTGGTAGTATTGGTAATCATACCCTTCGAATATAAAAAAAGCATCCGATAAAATCGGATGCTCTAAAATGATATCATTTAATTTTTAATTAAAAGTAATATTTACCAGAGCTATCTGGGCGGGCTCTTTTCCATCTGCTACCTCATAAGTAACGTATAAATTTGTTTTACCTGATACTTTTTCGGTTAGTGGAATTATCGCAACGCCACCCGGTGCAGTCGCTGGAGGAACATTAAATTTTCCCGTACCAACTATTTCACCATCGGGTGCACCTGAACGCACTTCGAAGTCATAGGCCACTTTTGGTGCTTCTTGCCATCCAATAGTAACCATAGCAGCATTTATGCCATTAAGATCTATATCTTCTAATTCAAACCATCCTTTTCTATCCGTTAGCAATAACAAATCCATTCCATTGAAAGCAACAGATTGCATGCCGTTTATATTCATATTATCGTTAAATAGTACGGTATTACTTGATAATACTATTGATTTCGATCCAGTTAAAGGGGTTGCTCCTTCGGCGCCATTATCAGTATAACTTGCCCTAAGCACCATTGATTTTCCCGGTGCAGCCGCTTCCGCAATCACGGTGCCCTTTGGAGGTAGAGAAACCTGCTTGGTATTATCAGCGGCTAAAGACATAATATAGGTAGCTAAGTGGCGGGTCTCTTCAGATGATATATTCGGATGAGCGGCCATCATAACATCACCCCAAACACCAGAACCACCTTCCTTAATTTTCTTTTGCAAATACGGAATAGCATTTTTATCATCTTTATATTTTTTAGCGATATCCATATAATTTGGACCTATAGAATTTGTTGTTTCTTTATGACATGATTTACAATCCATACTCTGGCTAAGTGCTTTCCCCGTTACCGCTGCCGAAACCTGTTGATGCCCCAAAGACATGGCAACTTTATCCATCCCCTCTAAATAATCAACTGAAACGAAGACATTTGACTGGTCTATTTCTCCTTCAGCATCTGTTACTGTAACGGCATAATTAACAGGCTGCCCTGGAACAAAGAAAGACGAATTACCATCAGTGATTTTCACCTCAACTTCAGGCCTAGCGTTTCCAGCAACGACTGAAATCATTTGACTCTTGGCAGCTTCACCTGCATCATCTTTTACTTCAACAGATACTTTATAATCTCCTGCTTCAGTGTACGTATAACTGATTGAAGGCTCTGTAGTTTCTTTCGTTTCGCCATTACCCAATTGCCACACATAACCAATGGCATCATTCTCACGATCTCTAGCCTCAACACTGGCTTTAATAGTTAAAGGAAGCATACCCGAAGTTTTGTCTACTTGTATGTTATCAATTACTGGAGGGCGATTACCACCATTGAATTCTATATAACTCAAGCCTGAATCCTCATTTGCGGTAAACCATGAAGTACCATATTCTAATAAGTACATGCGACCATCTGGCCCCATCTCCATATCAATCAAATTATTTATAGCAATATCTGAAGCAAAAGGTTCTGTTTTATTAATACTACCATCTTCAAAAAGATGTACAGCCATCATCCATCCACGCATCCATTCATAGATGATAACTTTACCATCATAGTAAGCAGGCAATCCGCCCCCATTTTCATATTCATCTGCGTAATAGGTAGGACCCGCCATCGCGTTTCTGCCCCCTGTTCCCGCCTGCGGAAAATCAGTAGTTTCAGCATAAGGATAGAACATATAAGCGGGCTGCGCTGGTGGTAATACCGTTAAGCCTGTATTATTTTTTGAATTATTTATCGGTTTTTCAGGATCAAAAGGAGCACCACTTTCACCTGTTTCATAATTATATGCCCGATATGCTTTATTATCTCCAATAAATAAAGGCCATCCATAATTACCAGCTTCACGCGCTTGATTCATTTCATCATAACCTCGTGGACCACGAGCAGGATCATCATTTTGAGCATCAGGGCCAACATCACCCCAATAGACATAACCACGTTTTGAATCAACTGAAATACGATAGGGATTACGGTGACCCATTGTATAAATTTCAGGACGCGTTTTCGCTGTGCCTTCTGCAAATAAATTCCCCTTAGGAATACTATAACTACCATCTTCGTTCACACGAATACGCAAAATTTTACCGCGCAAATCATTGGTATTACCCGATGAACGTCGCGCATCGTACTGTCGTTTTCCAGGAATGTCATTTAATGGAGCATAGCCATCATTAACATACTTCGCTCCTTTTTCATTGAAAGGGGTTGCGTTATCTCCAGTAGACAAATAAAGTAATCCGTCACCGCCAAATGCAATTGAACCACCTGTATGACAACAAATTTCTCGTTGCGAGTACACATCGATAATTTGTTGTTCAGAAGCCATATCAAAATTACCATCAACATATTTGAATCGAGATAAACGATTCACTTCTTTATCTCCAGTTGGTGCATAAAAAACATAAATCCAATGATTAGTTGCATAATTAGGGTCTTTTTGGAGCCCCATTAGACCTTCTTCAGCATTAACCCCTGGGGTACGTAATGTTTTGTCATAAACATCAAACTTAGCAACTTCAGTCACTTCTTTAGTGCTTGCATTATAGCGTAAAATTTCACCATGACGTTGCCCGATCAAAACATCATTATTCGGCAGTACGGTCATTTCCGTAGGCTCGTAAAATTTTCCTTCTGAAAGCATCACTTTCGAAAAGCGATCTGTTGCTGGTGGAATTTGCGAGGTTGCTTTGTTATAATCTAATTTTAAATTATCGCCAATTGCATATTGAATGCCGCCTAAAATATGTTTCAAAAAAGCTTCTTCTTGGTAGCTTTCATTGGTATGCCCACCACCCGTATAAAAAGCTCTACCACCATCAAAATCATGGTACCAAGCAATGGGGTGAAAATCCCCATTTTCACCACCTTCATAGGTAGCTTCATCTACGGTCATCAAAACATGTACCTCAGGGTTTATGTTTTTATAATTATATAATTCATCAGACCGATGCCAAATAGAATCAGTAAAATGTTTAGTTGCCAAAAAATTGGGATCCTTAATAATAAAATCGGCTTCGGGTGTTCCTGCCGGATGACTTAAAAACTGTGCTCCAACAAGTTTCGTATACCATCCCCAATCATACTCCGTATCGGCCGCAGCATGAATTCCAACATATCCCCCACCAGCTTGAATATAACGCTCAAATGCGGCTTCTTGATGGTGATCTAATACATTCATTGTAGTACTCAAGAAAATAATACTAGCATATTGTTTCAGATTATCTTCATTGAACAATGCACTGTTTTTCGTAGTATCAACTTCAAATCCGTTTTCTTCTCCCAATTTTTGAATTGCTTTTATTCCCTCGGGAATAGATGCATGTTCGAAGCCCATTGTTTTTGAAAATACCAATACCTTTGGTTTTCCTTCTCTTTTGTCACTACAGCTACCTAGCAGCAAGCCAAAGACGACTAGTATTACAAATACAATTTTCTTCATAATCAGATTTTTTATTATTTAAGCCTTTAAAAATAGCAAATGAATCTCATTAATACATCAGTAATTTTATGCTATTTTTAGAACATATAGCGAGGAATGAAAGAAATTAAAGCACTTTATTTTAAAAACGACTCCGAATGGCGTTCGTGGTTACTTAAAAATCATTCGCAGACTGAGGGTATTTATTTGATTTTTTATGCGGTGTCTCATAAAAATGAAAGTATGCGCTGGGAAGAAGCTGTTCGTGTTGCCTTATGTTTTGGATGGATTGACAGTACTGTAAAAAATATTGGCCCCGGAAAACGTAGGCAATACTTCTGTCCACGAAAACCCAAAAGTGTTTGGAGCAAGGTTAACAAAGATCATATTAAAGACCTCAAGAAAAATGGATTGATGCATCAAAGCGGATTAAATGCTATTAAAACTGCGAAACAAAATGGTTCTTGGACCTCTTTAGATGATGTCGAAAAAGGTATTATTCCTGACGAATTGCAATGTGCTTTTGACCAAAACAAGGAAGCATTTATTAATTTCAATAATTTTACGAGGGGACAAAGAAAAAGCTATTTATACTATCTTAATCAGGCTAAAAGAAAAGAAACACGTCACAAAAGAATTGCAGAAATTGTTTCTCTAAGCGCTCAAAATATTAAATCTAGAGCAAATGGTTGGGGCGGGGTTAAAACAACAACGAATAATTAACTTATTATGGACAAGGCACTACAGACAATGATCACTAACATGCCCGAAAAAACGGGTAAATCATTAGAAGAATGGAAAGCTATTCTAAAAGAAAAAGGTTTTGCAAGGCATGGTGAAGCTATGAAATTTTTAAAGGGTGAATATGGTGTAACCCACGGGTTTGCAAATACCATAATTCACTTATCAAAAGAAGATAAAGTTTCTGAAAGTGATTTGGTTAGCAATCAGTATAAAGGAAAAGAAAACCTTATGCCTATTTACGAAGCCTTGTTGAGCACAGTAAAAGCTTTTGGTAGCGATGTTGTCGTAACGCCAAAAAAAACAACGGTAAGTATCATTCGTAAGAAACAATTTGCACTGATAAAACCAGCTACAAAATCTCGTATAGATTTGGGGCTAAAATTAAAAGGTTACGCGGAGACCACTAGACTTGGTAATTCAGGGCCATTTGGAAGCATGTGTACACATCGCGTTCAAATTACTGCGGCAACGGAAATTGACGATGAGCTTCGACAATGGCTTCATAATGCCTATGAAACGGCCATTTGACTCTTAAGCATTCTGCTTCCCATAAAGGCGGTGATACTGAATAGCTGCAATGGCTCCTACTAAAGCAAATGCCGAAAGCATCCAAAAGACGTACTGAAAACCTAATTCTTCTTCTTTGGGCATATCTAATAAATAGCCATAAGCAGGCCCCGCAAAAATATCAGGAGTATAACCAATCACCGAAATCATTCCTACTGCGGTACCTGTAAGCACAAGGGGTATTTTTCCTTCCTGCATAACACCAAAGTAAAGAGCACGGGCCGCATATACCCCTACGGCGACCACAACTACCGATAAAAAATAAAGAGCGGTAGTAGTTGGCTCGATAATTCCTGTAGCAAATAGCACCCCTCCTATTATTGTAGCGATAAAGCTAAATACAAGCCATAAGGTAATTTGGAAGCGATCGACAATCAGGCCAACAAATACCCCAGTAGCAGGCCGTAAAAATTGTATAAAGGTGCCCACCTTAGCAGATTTTACTTGGTCATAAAGCATGACTTCGTTAGCATATTGCGATAATATATCGGTTATTTTATAACCTACATAAGCGCAAAGAATAACAATCATCAACAACCAAACAGCAGGAAGTTTTAACACAGTGCCTATTTGTTTTATTGATATTCTATCGAGTAAAATTTCTTTTTCATCAACACCCGACTTCATAAAAAACCAGGTCAATATGCCAATGATTGTAATAATTACTAAAGAACAATAAATTACATATTTGAAGCTCTCTTGCCGATCAGCGAGCGTTGCATTCTCAATACTATCGCCAAGAAATAATGAAAAAATAAATACCCCTAACAGTCCGAATAGAGCACCTGTTAAACCTCGGCCACCGTCTAACAGTCCGAATGCTTTTCCTTGAGAATCAGTTCCTCCCCATACCCTTGCTGCTTTAATCATCGGAGCCCAAAAAAGAAAAATAGTGGTAAATCCCCAATAAGCATATAACCATTGAAGGACCTTTTTACTTGGAAAAGTGGCGAAAACGAATCCTCCCAAAGCAGTCATCCACAAAGCGATAGCCATCAATTTTCGAGGTGCATACTTATCAGCTATTGGTCCTCCTAATAAATAAGAAAATACCGCCACCACTCCATAAGACGAGGTAGCTAAGCCCCATTCAAAATTTTCAATTTGCAAAACGTCTAATACCGTTGATCTAAAAACTCTTGGTAATACGAACGGAAGTATAAAAACGGCTTCACCAGCTAATATCAAAAGTGCTAAATAATACCACGGTGCTTTTTGTTTCATCTCCGCGAAAGGTACTAAGAACCATTTACAAAAAACAAATTTAACCTTACCTTTGTTTTGAGTTCTGTGGAGTGTACCCAGCCAGCGTGTTACCGTTATCGGTTTTCTTCAAGAACCAATTTGCTATGTCAAAATTACCCAAGAAAAATCAATTCTTGGATGTTTCAGATTACGGAAGACCCGTTGCTAAAGTTATTGCGCAATCGCTCAAAAACACTTTGTTTACGCCTATTCATGTAACCATTGCTTTCATCTTTTCAGGGCTAATTGCAATTACAAGCATGTTGCATCATTTTTATTGGGCAGCAGCATTTTTTTTAATTCTAAAGTCTATTTTAGATGCGGCCGATGGCGAATTGGCAAGAATTAAAAACACACCCTCTTATACGGGTCGTTATTTAGATTCTGTTGCCGATATTATATTAAACCTGTTTATTTTTTTAGGCATTTGGCATATTACTAATGGCTCTTTACTTTTTACCATTATTGCTTTTTGCGGACTGCAATTGCAGGGTACTTTATATAATTACTACTATGTTATATTACGAAACAAATATCATGGTGATACCACAAGTCGTATTTTCGAAACGGAAACTCCTCAAGCATTAAATGGCGAAAAACAAAGGCATGTCAATCTACTTTTTTCTATCTACAAGATTTGCTACGGACTTTTCGATAAGATCATTTACCAACTAGACCCTAAAGCCGTAGAAGTAAAAAAGCTACCAAATTGGTTTATGACCGCTGTTTCCTCATTCGGCCTAGGTTTTCAATTATTGCTTATAAGCGTTATGCTTGTTCTTAATTTAGAACCTTATATTATTCCATTTTTTATAGGTTACTCCTTTTTTATCTTTGTTTTTATTGTAATTCGCAGAATGCTAATTCCCTAATTTCAGAAGATTAATGCCGAACTCGCAAGAACAAGATTACTGGACAACCCGTTACAAGGAAGATCGCATTGGATGGGATGTTGGCCACCCCACTACGCCATTAAAAACATATATCGACCAACTTGCAGACAAATCAATGACCATATTGATTCCTGGGGCTGGCAATGCCTACGAGGCAGAATATTTGATACAACGGGGTTTTAAAAATGTTTTTGTAATGGATATATCAGCATTTCCTTTAAAACAATTTCGAAAAAGAAATCCTGATTTTCCAAAAAGTCAATTACTACTAGAAGATTTCTTTGAGCATGAAGGGCAGTACGATCTTATTTTAGAACAAACCTTTTTTTGTTCTTTTATTCCAACGGACGTGAATAGAAATGCCTATGCAAAACATATGGCAGCACTTTTAAAACCAACAGGCAAATTAGTTGGAGTATGGTTTGATATTCCTTTAACAGGAAATATGGAAAAACGCCCTTTTGGCGGTGATAAAAAACTGTATTTAAAATATTTAAGTCCCTTTTTAGAAACAATCACTTTTGAAAGATGTTACAATTCAATTCCGCCAAGAATGGGGACTGAGTTATTCGGAATTTTTACCAAAAGAAAGTCTTTCTAATCAAACATTTTTCTTTGTAAGGAACCCTTTTATCATTCTTGGTGACTTGTAAAGAATGAAAAATATCAAGGCAAAAATACTGCCAAAACCAATGGGTATGATTGCTCCGAAGGTAAAGGTAGAACCTATCACCCAACCCAAAAGATATTCTGATTTGTAAAGCGGAAAAATAAATGCGAGCACGAATATTGTCAGCATTATATAATCTATCACATCAATCTCAAAAGTGAAAAAAATTGAAATCGCTATGGATATTCCCATAGCTAAAAGAAACCTGCTAATAACACTTCGCAAACGCTCTGAAGTAACTGGCATTTCTGGTTTATCAATTCGTTTATGAATTCGATATAGTAAAAACCAAGTAAAAAAAGGAAGTGCCAAACCACCTAACCAATTAGGGATTCCTGGTAAATTATCATCATGCAAAAGATAATGGGTAGGTATTCCGCCGTGAAAAAAATCCCAAGTTATATGCCCCCAAACTAAAAGGGTAATAAATGCCGTAATGACAATTCGAAGCTTCAGTGGTAGTTTCATTAGTGTTGATTTTTGATTGATAATTATAAGGCATACGTTTTTCTTCCGTCGTTGACTATGAAAAAGTACTTGTCCTTTTTAGAATATCAGTAAGACGCTAAGAATTGTAATTTGTTACAAGGTAAAAACCTGCTGCCAAGCAAGCGGGGAAATATTAATTAACTTTAGAGAACAGGAGAAAGGCTTTTCATGGAAGGTATTGTTTTTGGGCAGTTTTTTATTCAGATAGTCTTCGCCTTAAATCCATTCTTTCGTGTAATGTTCTTGTAATTTCAACATCGTTTTGATTTAGGGTTCTAAAAAATATGATATGTCGATTTGTTTTCATTCCTCGAAGATGCTCTGATATTCCTTCGTAGTTTTTTCCTAAACCTGGGTTTTCCGCAACCTCCTGACAATTAGATATAAGTACATCGAAATATTTGTCCGCTTGTTTTTCAGACCAAGTCTCAAACGTATAATTCCAAATCTTCGATAAATCCTCTACAGCTTTATTGGTCAGTTTAAATTCAGCCATTCGAGTGCCTTTTCGCCTTTAAGGATTCGAGATGTTTTTTAGGATCGAAGTCGTGCGCAATTCCGCTGTCAATTCCTTCTTGTATTGCTTTTTTAAGGGCAATAACTTTACTTTCTTCTTCTTCCAATAATCTTAGTCCAGCACGTATAACTTCGCTAACGTTTTTAAACCTTCCTTCGTTTATTCGGTTTTGAACGAATTGGTCAAAATAATTTCCGAGGGAAATTGATGTGTTTTTATTCATTTTTAATACAAATTTATTCAAATATACCAAAAATTGGTATTATTTTAAAAACTTCCTCAAATTGCGCACAACGGCAATCTGTCTCAAAACTGCCTCAGTTTATTATAACCAATAGAAGATTTGACCCTAAGTTTCTGATGCTAAAGTTATTTTCCAGCTTATGCCAAATTTATCAATACACTGACCATAATAGGCACCCCAGAATGTCAAACCAGCGGGCACTATTATTTCTCCGTTTTGAGAAAGCGCACCAAATAAGCGGTCAACCTCTTCTTTGCTATCGGTGTGAATGATAAGCGAAAAGGTTTTATGCTGTACCCGTTCTTTATATGCTAAGGAATAATCTGAACCATTAAGCATTATTTCTTTGCTTAGCGGTAAGGTGACATGCATAATTTTTTCATCAGCCTCTTGAAAAATATTTCTTTCCGATTTCGGCACGTCTTTGTATGTACTAATATGGCTGATTTCTTTACGAAAAACGGATTCGTAAAAAGTAAATGCTTCTTCACAATTTCCATCAAAGTAGAGATACGGGTTCACAGTTATCATAAAAAATTATTTATTTTTCTGTTGATTTAAAATGATGCAGAACGGTCTCGGCTAAGGTTTGTTGCTGTGATTCGGCCGAAGGACAATCCAGCCGAACCTAAAGATAGCTTTTTGTGCGTGATTTCCGTTTAGGAAATCCGCAAGCAATGAATTTTAGCCATTGTTAGGCATTGTTTTTATTACACAATACCTCTCAAAATATCCAGTCGATTATTTGGAGCATTAGGAGATAAAAAGTCCGGAATAGTATTTTCGGTCCGTCTAGGCCGACTCAAAAATTCTACGGGCCACTCAGTCAGTCGCTCTTCTTTGATGTGAATATATTTTCCAGATTCAGGTTCATTGATATGTTCCTTTTGCAAAATCAAAGCTATCGGTTCTTCAGCTCCAACAGTATTTTTTGAAAATTCCATTGCGTCATTATAGTGCCCAAACGCATAAAAATAATCATCTCCCTCATCCAAATCCTCCGCTCCGTCTTCAGGATGACACCAAACTCTGTATTCCAAAACTTCGTCCCAAACGTATCCTCCCCCAGCATTTACTAAACCTGGATATTCTCCAACTAATTCTATGTCTTTAACTTTTGGGTACATTTTTTAAATTAGTTACAACGCTTGAGCTATCAACAGTACGGGGCACGCCGTCTGCGAAGCAGCGGGCGAGTTGTAGCGTTGGCAGCTTTCCACCACGCACATAGCGAAATCTTTTGGTTTTGATTTATTTTTTTAGGTTTCCGTGTTTTAGATTTTTAAAGTTCTTTCTCAATTCTTTTTTGTCGTATTTTTTATAAAGATGGTCAGGAATCCACAAGTTTTCAAGATTCTGTAGTTTCAAAATCGGTTCAATTCTTTTTTCTTTTAAACTAACATCTAACCCTAAAACTTTTAAATTCATTAGTTGACTTAGAAATTCCAGGTTTTCAAATTTTATTCTTGGTCCATCAGTTGATGAAACAATATTTAGACTTTGTAAATTTTTTAACTTTTCTACTTTATTTAAGTCCGTACAGTTTTTGAAATTTTCTAATTCAAGTGTTACTAATTTTTCCAATTTAGAAATTCCATCAATTGACTTTATTCTTGGGTTACTTCCAAAATATAAATGTTTAAGGTTTTCTAATTCCGAAATACTATTAAGAGATTCTACTTTCCCCCATTTTATATAAAGTCCTTCTAAATTTTTCATTTTACAAATCGCCTCAAAGAATTCTTGGTCGATTTGGTGTGTTGTCATTAAGTATTTTACATTTTCTAATTTAGGAAGTGTTTCAGCCCAAACTCTTCTTAATTCTCGTTTTTTGGATGCAGATAAATTTCGAACTTCTTGATTTAACGTTGAAACTTCAACAATTAATCTTTCAGTATCATAAATTTCGGCATCCTCAACTCTCATTGGGTTTGACCAAAAACCGTCATTAAATCTCCAAAATCCTATTTCAATGTCTTTTCTCGTCATTTTTCAAATTACTGGCAACGGTCTCGGCTATGATTTCGTTGCGGAATAAATCCGTCAGGATTTTTCCGTATGAAATCCAGCCGTGTTATTGGTTTACAAGTTTAAAGTTAGCAAGAATACCGCAATGAATTATAGCCATTGTTGTAGTACGTTTTTAATAATCGAACATTTTGTCCTCATCGGTTTCGGTAATAATAACATTCCCTTTTTTGTCCAAAATTTCCAGCTTGATAAACTTTCCATCTTTCCAATATATTTTTTTCAAGTCATTTTTCCTTTTGAGAATCATATAACCTTGTCTAAGTCCATTTTCATCATCAAATCCAGTTGTATCATTTGCATACACAAAATATCTTTTTTCGTAAGGACGTACTTTGGGCAAGTCCGTTCTCAATTCTCTTTTGTTGACAAAGAATTTGGTCTTTGAATCAAAAACAGCATTAAATCGAACAACAAAGTCATACGCACAGATACATTCACATTCCACACCATCTTCTTCAAGTTCTATTTTTACAATGTTTTCTATTAACGTACTTTTAATTCTAAAGTCAACGCAACAAGTTGCTGAAGTCGAAAAATGGATAATCCTTGTCCCATTCGATATGGAGTCCTTAGTAAGTATTGTGTTAAGGCGATAAGCATCCGAGTCCTCATCACATATAACGCTTAGGATTTCTGATTCAAGATGCGATTCCTGTCCAAATACTAGACTGGAAATTGCAAGTAGAAATATTATGGTCAGTTTATTCATTGAAAATGTACTACAACTCTTTATACCACTCCTAAAATACACTTTATCCTATTAAAAAATTACAGATAGCAACACTTTTAGTTCTTTTTTATCTTTATTCATAAATCACGTTCTTAACACCTCCTTAAGAAATCACTCCTAAGTTTTTGGTATATTTAGCTTGACTAATTAACACAACTAACTAATGACCAAAAAACAGCTACTACTCCTAGCTTTTTTTGTAGCAATCACAGGTATTGCGCAAGAAAATAAAACAGCGAAAACAAAATGGGAAGTCTCTGCTCCGGGCGCAGATTTCAACTATAAAAATCACCAATTTTCTACTAATGAAGGTACCTGGATGAACCTCGACGTGAGTCCGGATGGCAAAACCATTGTTTTTGATTTGTTGGGAGATATTTACAGCATGCCAATTACTGGTGGCAAAGCCAAAGCCATTCGTAGCGGTATTCCCTTTGAAATACAACCCCGTTTTAGCCCTGATGGTAAAAAGATTGCCTTTACCAGTGATGCCGGTGGTGGTGATAATATTTGGGTTATGAATACAGACGGCTCAGAAGCCAAAGCCGTGACTAAAGAAAAGTTTAGACTGCTCAATAACCCCTATTGGACCCCCGATGGAAATTATATGGTGGCACGCAAACATTTCACCTCACAACGGTCATTAGGTGCAGGCGAAATTTGGCAGTACCATATTAGTGGTGGCTCTGGCGTGCAGCTTACGAAAAGAAAAAACGACCAACAAGATGTTAACGAACCTTGTATTTCGCCCGATGGTAAATACCTGTATTACAGTGAAGACGTATATCCTGGTGGGTTCTTTCAATACAACAAAGACCCTAATAAACAGATTTACGCCATCAAGCGTTACGCCTTTGAAACTGGTGAAACAGGCATTATAACAAGAGGACCAGGCGGCGCAGCGCGGCCACAAGTATCTAGAGACGGTAAAAAATTGGCTTTTGTAAAAAGAGTGCGCACCAAAACGGTTTTGTATTTGCATGATTTGGAAACTGGAGAAGAATGGCCGCTTTTTGATGATTTAAATAAAGATCAACAAGAAGCCTGGGCTATTTTTGGTGTCTATCCGAACTATAGCTGGATGCCCGGAGACCAAGAAATTGTTTTTTGGAACAAAGGGCAATTGCATAAAATAAACATCACTACTAAAAAGGTAACGAACATCCCCTTTTCGGTAGAAGCAGATATACAAATTGCTGAAAAGGTGCATTTTAATAATCCTGTTGATGCAGAGGAATTTACAGCCAAAGTTATTCGTCATGCCGTGACATCACCCGATGGCAAAACAATGGCTTTTACTGCTCTGGGGCATGTATGGACGAAAAAACTTCCCAACGGAAAACCTAAAAGACTTACAAATTCAGAAGATTTTGAAGCAGAGCCTGCCTTTTCACCGGATGGCAAAGAACTGGTTTATGTAACCTGGAATGACACCCATCTTGGTACGATTAACCGTATCGCTGTTAAAGGCGGAACTGCTACAAAACTTACTCAAAAAAAGGGCATTTATAGGAACCCTGCCTATAGTCCTTCAGGCCAGCAGATCATTTTTCACAAAGAATCTGGTAATACTGATCAAGGTATTGCCTTTGGAAAAAACGCGGGTGTCTATGCGATGTCACGAACTGGCTCAAATCTCAAACGCCTAACAAACGAAGGGGAATACCCACAGTTTAGCGCTAATGGCAAACGTATCTTTTACCAGACCGGAGGAACATATTTTGGAAGCCTGACTAAAATGCTAAAATCGGTTGATTTAAATGGTAAAAACAAAAAAACACATATTAAATCGAAATATGCGAATCGCTTAGTACCCAGTCCCGATAATAAATGGATTGCTTTTACCAATCTGCACAAAGCATATATTGCCCCTTTGCTATTAAATGGCAAAGAAATTGACCTTGATAATAAATCTACCGCGGTGCCTGTTTCGCAAATTGCAAAAGATGCTGGCATTAATTTACACTGGTCAGCAGATAGTAAAACCGTACATTGGACATTGGGGGATGTATACTTTACGAATGCGATCAAAGATCGCTATACTTTTTTACCCGGTTCTCCCGACAAAGTTGCTAAAATGGATTCCGTAGGCACCTCCATCGGTTTAACTTCAAAAATTCATAAGCCCGAAGGCAAAATAGCTTTTGTCAATGCTCGAATAATCACGATGGAAAGCGGTGAAGTTATTGAAAAAGGAACCCTAATCGTCAATCAAAATAAAATTGAAAAAATTGGCAAGTCGAGCGAAATAACCATTCCTACTAATGCCAAAGTTTACGATGTTACGGGAAAAACAATTATGCCCGGTATTGTTGATGCGCATGCGCATATTGGTGGTTTTCGATATGGTTTAACTACTCAGAAACACTGGCAATTGTATGCAAATCTCGCCTTTGGTGTTACTACGGCACACGACCCTTCGGCAAATTCAGAATCAATCTTTGCCATGGCCGAATTGATTAAAAATGGTGCTATGGTAGGTCCCCGTATTTATTCTACAGGCATTATTCTCTATGGTGCCGATGGTGATTTCAAAGCGCCAATTAATAGTTTAGAAGATGCGCGTTCCGCCATTCGAAGAACAAAAGCCTACGGTGCCCAATCAGTAAAAAGTTATAATCAACCGCGAAGAGAGCAAAGGCAACAAGTCATGCAAGCGGCCAGGGAATTAGGAATTAATGTGGTGCCAGAAGGAGGTTCTACTTTTTATACCAATATGACAATGCTTATGGACGGGCACACAGGCATCGAGCACAATATACCCGTGGCGCCCGTCTATAAAGATGTTATAGAATTATGGAAAACGAGCACCTCAGGTTATACTCCCACCTTGATCGTGAATTATGGGGGTATGAATGGGGAATTTTACTTCTATCAAAAAGATGAAGTTTGGAAAAATGAAAAGCTTTTGAAATATACGCCTCGCGCCTTAGTTGATGCTCGGTCGAGATACCGCATGATGATTCCAGATGAAGAATATGAGAACGGTCATATTCTGGTGTCGAAAACGGCCAAAGCCTTAACAGATAATGGCGTTAAAGTTAATTTGGGCGCGCATGGGCAATTGCAAGGTTTAGGGGCGCATTGGGAACTTTGGATGTTACACCAAGGCGGCATGACGAATATGGAAGCCCTAGAAGCGGCAACTATCAACGGTGCTACTTATATCGGAGCAGGAAACGAAATAGGCTCTTTAAAAGAAGGAAAATTAGCAGACCTTATCGTTTTAGAAAAAAATCCGTTAGAAAATATTCGAAATACAGAAACCGTAACTTATACCATGGTCAACGGCAAATTGTATGATACGAATACTATGAATGAAATTGGTAATACTGAAAAAAGACGAAGCCAATTCTGGTGGGAAAACAATAAATATAGTGAAGCGTTCCCGTGGCATGAAGATGCGCAAAGTTTTACCCGACCAGGATGCGGCTGCCATTTAGGACACCAATAATAGATAACCAACCAATTAAAGCATTTGAACAAATGAAATATTTATCGAAATACCTCTTTTTCCTCTTTGCAGTTACTTCCGTGTCTGCACAAAACATTGATATGAAATTGATGCAAGACTTAAAACCCCGGAATATCGGTCCTGGAGGGATGAGTGGTCGTGTTACTGCCATTGATGTTGTGCATAAAAATCCTGATATAATGTATGTAGGTACGGCCTCCGGAGGCTTATGGAAATCTACTTCTGGTGGTATCAAGTGGGATCCTATTTTTGAGAAAGAACTAACCGGATCTATTGGGGCAGTTGCCATTCAACAAAGTAACCCGTCGGTAATTTGGGTGGGTACTGGTGAAGGTAACCCAAGGAATAGTTTGAACGGAGGTTTTGGCGTTTATCGCTCTCTTGATGGGGGTAAAAACTGGAAGGCCATGGGGCTTGAAAAAACGCGACATATTCACCGAATTAAAATTGATCCAACCGATCCGAATACGATATATGTCGGCGCAATAGGCTCCCCATGGGGAGAACATGCGGAACGCGGCGTATATAAAACTACAGACGGAGGGCAAACATGGAACAAAATACTCTTTGTAAATAATAAAACGGGAGTCGCTGATTTGGTGATGGATCCAAGCAATCCAAATAAACTTATCGCGGCCATGTGGGAGCACAAGCGTGACCCTTGGTTTTTCAATTCTGGTGGCAAAGGAAGCGGAATTTATATGACGCATGACGGTGGTAAAAATTGGAAAAAAATCACGGATAAAGATGGACTTCCCAAAGGAAATTTAGGACGCATAGGCATTGCCATCGCTCCTGGAAAGCCAGATATTATTTATGCCTTGGTAGAAGCTAAAAAAAATGCCTTGTACAAATCGGAAGATGGTGGTTTTAAATGGAAGAAAATTAATGATAAGTCCGACATTGGCAACCGACCCTTTTATTATTCCGAAATTTATGTAGATCCGCAGAATGAAAATCGGGTGTTCTCCGTATTCACCTATGTCAACGTCTCTGAAGATGGGGGTAAAAATTTCAAACAACTAATGCCGGCCTATGGCGTTGATAATGGCATACACCCCGATCATCATGCCTGGTGGATACACCCTGAAAACGGACAATTTATGATGGATGGTAATGACGGTGGTCTCAATATTACCAAAGACGGAGGTAAAACATGGCGTTTTATTGGCAATCTTCCAGTGGCGCAATTTTATCACATCAATGTAGATAATGAATTCCCGTATAATGTGTACGGAGGTATGCAAGATAATGGTTCATGGCGAGGGCCGGCATACGTATGGCGAGCGCAGGGTATTCGCAATAGCTATTGGCAAGAAATCTCATTTGGCGACGGTTTTGATGTGGTGCCTGATAAAGATGATTCACGTTACGGTTATACCATGAGTCAACAGGGTTTTGTACAACGGTACGATTGGAAAACAGGTAACAATTATATTGTACGCCCTACCCCACCAGATGCTAACACCAAATTACGTTTCAATTGGAATGCTGCAATAGGCCAAGATCCTTTTGATAATAGCACCGTCTATTTCGGTAGTCAATTTGTACACAAAAGCACGGATAAGGGCCTTACATGGAAAGTGATCTCACCAGATTTAACAACCAATGACCCGGAAAAACAAAAGCAAAGTGAAAGTGGCGGATTGTCTATGGATGCCACGGGAGCTGAAAATCATACTACCATTTTAGTGATTGAACCTTCGCCTGTAGAAAAAAATATGCTATGGGTAGGATCTGATGATGGTCGCGTTCATTATACGCAGAATGGAGGAGAAACCTGGGTTGATATTACTAAGAATTTAAAAGGTTTGCCTGCTGGTAGTTGGATAGCTCAAATTAAAGCATCAAATAAAAATAAAGGGGAAGCTTTATTAATTGCTAATGACTATCGTAGATTCAATTATACCCCCTATGCCTACCGCACAAAAAATTATGGAAAAACATGGCAACGCATTGTTGATGGTAATGACGTAGAAAGTTATACTTTATCGATTGTAGAAGATCCTGAAAATTCGAATCTTATTTTCTTAGGAACGGATGATGGATTATACGTTTCCTTTAATGCAGGTGATGCATGGCAAAAATGGTCAGAAGATTTCCCAACGGTATCTACTAAGGATTTAGTAATTCACCCAAGAGAACAAGATTTAGTAATTGGCACCTTTGGCCGGGCCGCTTGGGTTTTAGATGATATTCGTCCACTTCGTGCTTTGGCTTCGGACAAAACCATACTGAATAAGGATGCTGTTCTTTTTGAACCGCCAACGGCCTATCAAGCCGCATACCAACAGCCAACAGGAAGCCGTTTTGGTGGAGATGCTCTCTACAATGCAGAAAACAGAAAAAGTGGGGCTATGATTACTTATTATTTGAAAGAAGGAAAGAAAAAAGAGAACAAACCAAAGAAAGATACTGAGGATGCTAAATCTAATTCCGCACAAGAAAGTTCAGAGAAAGCGAAGAAAGAATTAACAGGTGTACAGAAAAAAGATTCGATTCAATTTGAGTTTTTGAATGGTAATAAAGTTGTTCGAACCCTCAAATATAAAACGCCTGAAAAAGCTGGTTTTCACAGAATATATTGGCGTATGGATGAAAAAGGACCAGATAGACCCTCTAGAAAAATTAGCAAACGTAAAAATGAACGCGGTGGCAGAAGTGTCAAGCCTGGCAGCTATAACGTTAGAATGAGTTTTGGTAATATGACGGATGAAACTACAATAATAGTTAAAACGGACCCGAGATTGAATGTAGATATGAACGCTATAAATGAGGTTTACGAAACTTCAGAAAAAATCGCTAATATGACGCAAATTGCTGCAGATGCGGTAAAACAATTAGTAGAAAGCAAAAATGCCGCTAATAAATATGCTGCCCAATTGAAAGACATTGATAAGAAAAAATATAAAGATCAAATCAAAAGTTCTAAGGCGATTGTAAAAGCCATTGATTCGATTGTTGCACTTTACATTGGTAAAGAAGATAAACGACAAGGTATCACAAGAAACCCCGAAGTTAATGTTATGCAACGCATTGGAAATGCAAGCTATTATTCAAGTACGCGACAAACAGGATTGACGGAAACAGAAAAAAACCTGATACAATATGCCGAAGATGATCTAAAAAGTGCTTTGAATAAAACCAACGCCTTTTTCGCTGACCGATGGAAAAACTATAAAGAAGCTATGGTGGCTCTTAAAATTTCGCCATTTAAAGAAACTGAAACTTTTAACTTAAATTAAATTATAGATTTTTCGAGTGCACATTTCACCAATAAGAAGATGCACTGCTGCTCGATAAAACACCTTTTAGAAATTACTATGAAAAGAACACTTACACTAATTACATTATTGGTATCACTTACAAGCAATGCTCAAGAAATTGGCGATGACACCTTTGGGGCTTGGTATATGTATTTCGGAACTAATAAAATTGCCGAGAAATTAAGTTTACATACAGAGGCGCAATTTAGGTATTATGAGAACGCTAAAAACTTTAACCAATTATTATTGCGCACAGGATTGAATTATCATATAAATCAGAACGCAATAGCAACTTTAGGCTATGGTTTTATTGAAACTGACGGTACTTTTGAAGACCTTCAAAGTGACATCAATGCCAAAGAAAATAGAATATTTCAACAACTTATTTTAAAAAATAAAGTAGGGCAATTTTTATTTGAACATCGGTATCGTTTAGAACAGCGGTTTATAAAATTGGGAAACACTAATGACACGCAGCACCGTGCGCGCTATCGAATACAGGTAACTTTACCTTTGACCGACATTTTCTTTTTGAATTTTTATGACGAAATTTTCTTAAACCTTCAAAACAGCGTTTATGGGCAAAATCGTTTATATGGCGCACTTGGTGTACATGTCACTAAAGATTTAAGTGCCCAGTTTGGTTATCTAAAAAATCATTTTCCCAGTGCTAATTTCGACCGATTACAGATAGGAATTATCTGGAATACCGACTTACGCAAAAAGAAGGCAGAATAAATTGCCCCTAAAAAAAGCCAAAAGGCAATTATAAGATTAAACAATTGATTACGAGACAAGGGCTAGTCACACTTAAATCTCCATTGTTGAGTAAATCAGTTGGCAGCCGCAATTAACCGATTCCTATTAAAAATTATTAATTTCTAAAAGAGCAACTGATGAATTTACAGAAAGTCACTTTTCAAAACAAAGAAGGTCAAAATTTAGTAGGAAGATTAGAAATGCCAGCAAATCAACATCCGCATAATTTTGCCATTTTCGCGCATTGTTTTACCTGTAATAAAAACTTATCCGCAGTAAAAAACATTGGAAAAGCCTTAACCAAAAGAGGTTTCGGAGTATTGCGATTTGATTTTACTGGATTAGGAGAAAGCGAAGGTGATTTTGAAAACACGAACTTTTCAGGTAATGTTGAAGATTTAATAGCTGCAGCCGATTATCTTAAAGAAAACTATCAAGCCCCGGCACTACTTATTGGTCATTCATTAGGTGGTGCAGCGGTAATTTTTGCAGCCAAAAAATTAGACTCCGTAAAAGCAGTAGCTACTATAGGTGCTCCGTCGAACCCAAGTCATGTGCAACATTTACTAAAAAGTAACATTGAAGAAATAAAAAATACAGGAAAAGCAGTTGTTAATTTAAGCGGTCGCGATTTTACAATAAAAAAGCAATTTTTAGATGACCTAGAAACAAAATCACTTCCGGAAACGGCTCGAAACTTAAGAAAAGCCTTGTTGGTAATGCATGCTCCGCAAGATGAAACTGTAGGAATTAAAAATGCAGAAGAAATCTATATCGCGGCAAGACATCCGAAGAGTTTTGTTTCTCTAGATGGGGCCGATCATTTGCTAATGAATAGACAAGACTCGTTGTATGCTGGAGAAGTTATTGCAGGTTGGGCGCAACGTTATATGGATATTCCTGAGGATACCAATCTAAAAACGAAACACCAAGTACTTGCTAGTCTTGATGCTAATGATGGATTCACAACAGCCATGAAAGTGGGTAATCATTTCATGACTGCCGATGAACCTATATCATTTGGCGGCAATGATTTTGGTCCTTCTCCTTATGAATATGTTACGGCGGGCTTATCTGCATGCACAGCAATGACAGTACAAATGTACGCTCGAAGAAAAGGATGGCCTTTAGAAAACATCGAAGTTCATACCTCTTACTCAAAATCGCATATTGAAGATTGCGAAAATTGTGAATCAGACAATGCAAAAATTGACACTTTTCACAAAGAGATAAAATTTACCGGAGCATTTAATGAAAAACAAATCGCCCGAATGCTTCAAATTGCTGACAAGTGTCCTGTACATAAAACTTTGCATAGTGAAACGCAAGTAATTACTAAAGTCATTACCTAACATAGATAAACCCTCGATATTTCAAAGACAAAAAGAGCATTTTCATAAGCTATTCAAATTAAATTGCTGCAAAAGTTTCCGAATTGTAGTAGTCATCTACACTTTTTTACGTAGTCACGAGATCTATCAAATACCTTATAATTGAAACGAAGATATTTTTAAGCGTCACCGTCAATAAAATCGGACAAAAACACAAATATTCCTGTTCGTTTTATTATGATAAAACTTAAGGTTATATTTAGAACCAATTCAAAACACTACTGAAAATGAAAACTAAAATTGCGATTTTTTGTATCGCCCTTCTTACTTTTTGCGCTATACATGCGCAAAATGATTCTGGGGTAGCTGCTAAAGCTTCCATACCCGAAGAAAATATTCCCGTTGATGCTAATGTTAAAATTGGAAAACTTGAAAACGGATTAACTTACTATATTAGAAATAATGGCAAACCCGAAGATAAAGTAGAGCTACGCCTTGTTGTGAATGCAGGTTCTATAATGGAATCTGACCGACAATTAGGTCTAGCCCATTTTATGGAACACATGAATTTTAATGGCACCAAGAATTTTGAAAAAAATGATTTAGTCGATTATTTGCAAAGTATAGGGGTAAAATTTGGTGCCGACTTGAATGCCTACACCAGTTTTGATGAAACCGTCTATATACTACCTATACCTAGTGATGATCCTGAGAAATTAGAAAAAGGCTTTCAAATAATTGAAGATTGGGCGCACAATACTACCTTATCTGAAGAGGCGATAGATGGTGAAAGAGGTGTGGTTTTAGAGGAATTACGTTTGCGTTTAGGAGCTGATGAGCGCATGCAGCGAATTACATTACCGAAAATGATGTATGGTTCGAAATATGCAGATCGCTTGCCAATAGGTACCAAAGAAAATCTTGAAAATTTCACTTATGACGATGTTCGCGACTACTATAAAAAATGGTATCGCCCAGATTTAATGGCTGTAGTTGCCGTTGGTGATTTGGATGTTTCTGTAATGGAGGAAAAAATAAAAAATCATTTCTCTGGCATTGCGATGAGTGAAAATCCAGCAAAAAGAGAGTCCTATGAACTACCTAACCATGATGAGACCTTAGTCGCTATTGCTTCGGATAAAGAAGCGGCTTTCAGCCAAGTACAGGTCATTTATAAAGACACCTATGAATCACCTAAAATTAAAACGCTAGCCGACTATCGCGAATCATTGGTGAAAAACTTATTTTCTACCTTAATAAATAATCGTTTAGATGAACTTAGAAATAGTTCCAATCCGCCATTTGTATTTGGTTTTTCCTATTACGGTGGTACTTTCGCACGTACAAAAAATGCGTACCAGTCCTTTGCTCAGACGAGTCCTGATGGTCAGTTAAAAGGTCTCAAAGCCATCTTAGAAGAAAATGAGCGTGTTAAGCGTTACGGTTTTCAAGAAGGAGAATTTGAACGTGCTAAAAAGAGTCTTTTGGCTCGGTTAGAAAAACAATATAATGATCGTGACAAACGTGAAAGTGGTCGCTTAGTCGGAAGTTATGTTAGGCATTACTTAAATGAGCAGCCCATTCCGGGTATAGAATGGGTATTTGATACCACCAAAAAATTACTTCCTACAGTTAAATTAGAAGAAATTGGGGTATTAATTAATGATTTTTTACATGATAACAATCGCGTTATCGTACTTACTGGCCCTGAAAAAGAAGGGTTAACGCAAGTAACGGAAGATCAAGTGAAAACGCTTTTAGATCAGGTGAAAACTGATGATATAAAAGCCTACACAGATGAGGCCGTACGCGACGCTTTAATTACAAAAATGCCTGTCCCTGGCACGATAAGTAAATCAACCTCTAATAACCAATTAGGTACAACAACACTAGAATTAAGCAATGGTGCAACGGTTACCTACAAAAAAACAGACTTTAAGAATGATGAAGTCTTATTTAGAGCCTATAGCCATGGCGGAACTAGTTTGTACTCTGATGCTGATCATATTGCAACCTCTTTCGCAAATAGAGGGCTTGCTGAGGCAGGCATTGGCGGATTATCGCTTACCGATATCAATAAATTTATGAGTGGTAAAATAGCCAATGTTTCCCCATCAATTGGTGGTTTTAGTGAAAATTTCAGAGGTTCGGCGGCGCCAAAAGATCTGGAAACTCTTTTTCAAATGGTTCATCTTTATTTCACTTCTTTGAATAAAGATGATGAAGCATATAGTTCATATCTCAGTAAGCAGAAAAGTTTCTTGGGCAACCTCATGGCAAATCCGCAATTTTACTTTCAAGATCAATTGGGTAGAATTAGAAATGAAGGGAATTCAAGATATACTGGTTTCCCTACCGCGGAGAAATTAGACGCTGCCGATTATAATTTAGCCTATCAGAAATATCAAGAACGATTTGCTGATGCTGGAGATTTTCACTACTTCTTAGTAGGTAATATTGATGAAACTAAAGTTGCTGATTACGCTAAAACTTATTTAGCATCATTGCCAGGTAAAAACAGTAATGAAAGTTATGTGCCCACAAAATTTAGAAGAAAAGATGCCTTTCAAAAGCATATCATCAATAGAGGTAAAGACCCTAAAAGTAATGTTTCTATTAGTTGGGAAGAAGAAATTCCGTATGACGAAAAAACAGCGATGAATATTGGGGCTTTGGGTGAAATACTAACTATAAAATTGGTAGAACGTTTGCGGGAACAAGAAGGAGGGGTCTACGGCGTAGGAGCTCGTGGTAGTTTAAGTAAAATTTCTTACTCCTTACTTACATTTAATATCTCGTTCCCGTGTGGGCCAGAAAATGTTGATAAATTAATTGATGCCGCCTTAGCCGAAGTAAATAAAATAAAAGAAGAAGGGGTAACCCCAGAAGATCTGAATAAAGTGAAGGAAACTTATTTAGTACAGCGTAAAGAAGCTATCAAAACCAATGATTTTTGGGCGACCAATCTATTGCGAATGCATCAAGAAGGTAGAGCAGCCGGTGAAGTTTTATCGTATGAAGATAAAGTGAATAATCTAAATGCTAAAGACATACAGGCCGTTGCGAAAAAGTATTTAGATGATAAGTATTTCTTAGGAATATTAATGCCTGAAGCGGAGTAAAAGTTCTTTCGAAGGTTTAAAAAAAGGTGAACTACAAAAACGTAGTTGGCCTTTTTTTATGTTGTAAATTCAATACTATATGGCTTGACACTGGCTCATATATTCTGTATTTTAGCTAAGAACCAAATTAATAAGTACTATGAAAAAAATACAATTACTAGCCATTACGCTTCTTATAGCTTTATCATATAACTGTAAAGAATTTAAAGAAGGATATAAAAAAGGAATGGAAGATGCTAAAGCAGAGGCTGAGGCTGAGGCAGCCAAGGAAGTTGAAGCAATGAAAGAAGAAGTCGCTATCGAAACTATTTCTTTTAAAATGGAATCAAAAAGTGAGAGTAATGTGATGGGAGATGTAACTTTCAGTGAAAAAGATGGAAAAGTAATGATGACCGCTATGTTAACAGGACTTACACCTGGTGAGCATGCTATTCATATTCATGATAAGGCAGATTGCTCATCGGCAGATGGAAAATCAACAGGAGGTCATTGGAATCCAACCAGTACGCCTCATGGAAAATGGGGGGCTGCGGAAGGTTATCACAAAGGTGATATCGGTAATTTTATGGCAGATGCCGATGGCAATGCCAAGGTAGAATTTGCTACTGAAGAATGGTGTATCGGTTGTGATGACGACACAAAAAATATCGTAGGTAAAGCGGTAATTGTTCACCAAGGTGTTGATGATTTTACTTCTCAACCAAGCGGTGCGGCAGGTGCTCGCGTGAGTTGCACTGGTATTATTCAGTAATCTCAACCAAATTTACACTTCAATATAGCCGCCTTTTAGGCGGCTTTGTTTTATTGATTGGTGTATTATTATCACTAAGTGGATGTAAACCGAATTAACAAATACAATAATTACTTTAATGAACATTGTAAAATGAAAAAATACCTCTTATTTGTTTACCTATGTTTCATCTCATGCGATCGACCTAATTGTGATACCGCTAATGTGCTATTTCTAAATAATAATCCAAATTCAAAAATATATAAAGACGAATTAGTAAAACAGCTGACTAAGGTTGACCAAACAAAACTTAGTTACTGGCTTCAAAAGTATGATGAACAAAACGGTGTAGAATCATTGTATTTTTATATTCAAGGTGATGGTCTATGCGCTATTGCTTGTTTAACCATGAAACATTGGAATAAATTAGAACATGTTCGAGAGAAAAAGGGCATTGGTCGCCGCGGAGCAGAATTCACAAATTTACAGTTCGATATTAGGCAAGATTCAGTGTCGACCGAGTTTATTTATAACACATTTGACCGCATAATTGATTAAAATAGATATATGATGAAAGTTCTCAAAATTAAACTACTAGTGATTGGTATAGCAGTTATACTCATGTCGTGCAAGGATAACGCTAATGATACTGACAAACTAAAAGACAACGAAGATCAAAAAACGGAACAAAAAGCAAGTTCTAAGGAGAAGACTGATCGCCTTGAAATACCGACAGTAAACATTCAAGAAAATGACAAATTAGTTTCTCCGGCAGTACTAAAAGTAAACTCTCAGGGCTTGTGGTTTGCAAGTGAAGGAGAACTGGGTTTCGTGCAATTAATTGATGAGCATGGAGCTGAGCTTGCTCGTGGAATTTTAACAACTAAAGAAAATTGGATGTCTAGTGAACCGGTTGAATTTTCGACAACCTTGACATTTACAACTACAGCTAAAAAAGGCACCTTAATTGTACATAACAACCCTGGGGAAGGTGATGGAGAAGAGGCTGGCGAAGAAAAGCGTATTAAAATTCAAGTAAGCTTTTAATCCTATAAATTAGGCGTCATTAAATAGGGATCGAGAAACTTTTTTTAGTTAAAAAGAATTTCCTTGGTATTTCTTTGCTCTATAATCGCTTGGTGAAACTCCTACGTGTCTTTTGAAATATTTTACAAAATAAGAAGCATCTTCAAAGCCTAAACGATACAGCACTTCACTAATTTGCAAGCTTGTAAATTGCAATAAACGCTTTGCTTCTAAAATAATACGATCTGCAATAAGCTGAGAAGGAGATTTACCTACCTGATTCTTTGTAATATTCGCTAAAGTTTTCGAAGAAATATGCATTGCTTCAGCATAAGCTTGCACTGATGTACACTGGTTATAATGCGCTTCTAGTAAATCTTTAAAGGTGTAATACTGCAATTCATAGGTATTCGTTAATTCAATCTTGTTTTTGGTTTCGGCTCTACGAATACGCTCTAAATTAATCAAGAAAGATTTGAGCAGGTAGCGCATAACATCTTCAGAGCCAAAATTATTAGGTTGCTCTAATTCTTGTTGCATCAACGAAATATAAGTACTACCTACATAGGCCATTTTATGATCCATTTCATAACATGAACTTTGACCTGTATTAAAGAGATGATACTTTAAAAACATATCGACATCAGAATGCATAAAAAAACTTTCATTAAAATGGATCAACCAACCGGGAGTATTTAAATTTTCATCAAATGCATGTATTTGATCTTTATTAATAAAAAGAACCGTATTTTTTTTGATATCTAAACATTCAAAATCAACGATATGAGAGCCCCCTGCATCAAAAAACCAAATAACTTGATAATAACTATGCGAGTGAGGAACTGCTGCCTTGAGACCACTTTTCTTCCGATAACTCTTCAAATCATATACCTGAAATTGTAGTTTTTCGGGATGCGCTTTGTGTAGATGGTATTTTTCTATTTTTTGTTTGGAATCTTTCATAAACATCAGATAAAAAATTAGTCGGAATTATTTCGATTACTCACAACTTTCTTGGCTGCAATAAGTCCAGTATAAATAGCACCATCCATATATCCACCATAAACAGGGGATGTCTCTGCTCCAGAAAAAAATAATTTATCCTTCATGTACATTTTCGAAAATACTGGATTGCCGTAAGACGGACTCATATACACTGATTTTAATCGCTCACAACTGGTATTGCAATCTTGTGACCAATCCTTTTCTTCGTAGGTCAAATATTCCAAAACTTGTTCTCCCAAATATTTAACTAGATAATCTAAAATACGTTTCTTACGTTCTTCTGAACTGTAGTCTCGCAAAGCCTCGTTTATAAAACCCATTAAGGCGAAATTAGCATCTTCACTATTGCTATGATCATAAAGTTCGGTTACCTCCCCTACCTGCCCGATGACGGTACCCGATAAGTTTTTTTCACGCCAAAAAGGTTTTTTAAAAGTCATACCTACTTTCATGGCGTTACTCATCCATGTATGGGTGCTATCCATTTCACGCTGGACTACTTCAGACAACTCGGGGGTGAAGGTAATACGTGTTGCTATTTTCGGGGGGATGGTAATTATCACTTTTTCAGCTCTATAATCTCCTTTATCCGTTGTAATCATTAAAGTATTACCCTGCTCGGAAATACCTGATACTGCCGTTTCAAGACATATTTTATTTTTTACCGGTTCTGAAAGCTTTTCAATTAGTGCAGATGAACTACCAGAAACTCGATAGGCAGATGGCGCATTTGGGTCACTTTCAAAATAATGAGCAGGTGCCATTGTACTATATACTAAAACGTTCTGCCCTTTGTTATACTGATGAAATTTAGAAAGTCCTAATTCTTCTACAAATTGCAAAACGTTGTGATGATGTGTTTGAAACCAAGTGGCGCCAAAATCTATACCATCGTTAGTGAAAATACGCCCCCCTAATCGATCTCTCGACTCCAGAATAACAAAATCTGTTTCTCCCATCTTCGCTAGTTGATAGGCAGTAGTAAGTCCTGAGAGTCCGGCACCAACGATAATATATTTTGAAAATGACGCTTTCATGATTTACATTAAATGCGTACCATGTACCACTGCAGCTCCGGCGCGTAAAGCGGCCGCCACAAAAGTAACTTCTGCTAACTCTTCGTTCGTTGCCCCTGCATCAATAGCATGCTTTTTATGTATTTCTAAGCAGTACGGACATTGCGTAGTCAAAGCTACAGCAATTGCTATTAATTCTTTGTTCTTTTTAGAAATTGCTCCATCAGCTAAAGCAATACTATCTAAAGCCTGAAATGCTTTCATAGCTTCATTCGCGTTTTTCCCTAAATTGGGTAGCGCCTTTAAATTATTCATATCATACATAATCGACTCTTTTTTTTACAAGTAAGAAGCATATCGGAAATCGATATGCTTCTTAAAGTTTATTATTAGCATTAGTTTCTACCCGACATCACACCGCCATCGGTATCCCAAATTGCTCCGGTAACCCATGATGCTTCATCAGAAAGTAAAAATGAAATTGTATTTGCTACATCTTCAGGTTTTCCATATCTGCCAATCGGATGAAAACCATGAAAACCTTGTAGGGCTTCATGCGCCTCTTCTTTCCCACCAAAAACGCTATCATAAACAGGTGTTTGAACAACAGCTGGTGAAACAGCATTCACACGAATTTTATGGTCAGCGAGCTCCATAGCTAAATGTTGTGTTAGCGAATGTAATCCTGCCTTCTGCATGGAGTAAGCTGAAGAAGGTGTTGCTTTAACAGCTTGTTTCGCCCACATTGAGCCTACGTTTACAATAGCTCCGCCTTCTGTAGCCGCCATTTTTTTTGCGGCCGTTTGAGTAATAAAAAAGAACCCTCTATTCAAGTTCATATAAGAATCATAATCTGAAACACTATGATCTAAAAAGGGTTTTGGTCCAAAAATTCCTGAAGCATTTACCAAATAATCAAGATTGTCCCATCCGTTGATCGTATTATTTAAAGCTTCCATTTCACCGCTATTGGTAATATCTACCCTATGTGTTGTTAAATTTCCCGAAGCAGTGTTCTTAAACCTCGTTAACTTAGAATCATTGGTACCCACAACGTGCACCTCATGTCCTTGATTTAATAAATTCTCGGCAGTAGCCTTACCTATACCACTACTACCACCTATAATTAATGCTCTTTTACTCATAATTCTATTTTTTTAAATGATGGGGCAAAGTTATTCTGATCTCGAAACGAATTATAGTTCAAAACGGAGAATGACTGGTAATTTTCGGAAACAATGGAGATAGCTTCTTGTTTAACATAACTCACTTCGTTAAATAGAATACCTTTATATTTATTATATGACGAACAACTTCAGGATTTCTATTCAACTTCAGTTAGGCATCTCTTCGCTAATAGTCATTGGTGCAGGTTTTTTATACGGGGCCAACCCGAGTGTCCTCTTTCCGATAGTATTTGGATTTGACGTGGAACATTTAGACTTAAAAAATATATTGAGAGCTATAATGGGTCTCTATGTTGCCTTTGGGAGCTATTGGATGTTTGGCGTTTTCAAATCAAAACACACCTATTTCGCCCTAATATCGAATGTATTGTTTATGGCAGGATTGGCTTTCGGTCGTTTGGTAAGCACCTTCATTGATGGGGTCTCCGCTCCATTCATCGTGGGACTTCTATTAGAGTGTATATTTCTTTGCTGGGGTTGGTATAATTTAAAAGCATACAAGCTATCAAAAGAAACTTAGATCATATCGTATATGCCGTTAAGGATTTAGATCTCGCAATGAGCGAATTCACTAAATTGTTAGGAGTTGCACCTATATTTGGCGGCATTCATCTAACTTTTGGAACCAAAAATGCACTTATCAATCTTGGCAATCAAACTTATTTAGAGTTACTAGCAACAGATATAGAAAACAAACGCATAGCCCCACCCCGATGGATGGGCGTTGATGTTCTCACAAAAGACCAAATTACCCGATGGGCTTTAAAATCAAATACCTTAAATACAGACGGTGCCTTATTAAAAAAGTACCATAAACATATGGGGAACATTCGCTCGGGCTCAAGAAATATTAGTGATGCCCTTCAATTGCAATGGCAACTAACGATGCCATTACCCAAACCCGAAGTTGAAATACTACCCTTCTTTTTAGATTGGAATTTTTCTGAAAAACACCCTACCGAATTGCTACCAGATATGGGTTGTGAGCTTCTTGATTTTTACGCCACCCACCCCAATCCGAAATCCTTCGAAGCCGTATTTAAAAAAATACAATTCCCAATTAAAATTCAAAAAAGCGATACTATTCGCCTAAAAGCCAGAATAAAAACTCCAAATGGAATTGTTTCCGTTTAATGAGACAACCATATCATAAGCCCACATTTAGATCATATTATTCTCGCGCTTTTGTTACTTTTGCCTCTTTATCATAAGCCTAATTAAGCGGCATGCAAAAACTCTTTTCCCTCAAAAAAACAATTATATATTTTTTCGCCTTATTAGGACTGGGATCTTTATTTCTAGTAGGCAATCTTCGATTTGCTTTTGACTTTAGTCATTTCTTCCCTGAAGGAGATGAAGATCTCCTCTTTTATCAGAATTTTATAAAAGATTTTGGTACAGATGACAACTTTTTACTTATCGCTATTGAACGTGATGAAACAGTATTCAATGAGGACTTTCTAAAACGTTTCGACTCTTTTTCGAAAGATGCCAAGAACTTTCCTTACGTTACTGAAAATCAATCATTAACAACTTTATTTTATCCATTAAAATCAGCTCTAGGTTATACTCGAATGCCTATTATTCATATAAACGACAGCTTGAGATACGTCAATGATTGGAGAAAAATTCAAGAAGATGACATCTTCATAAACAACTTAATTGATGACAACGCCACTTCGCTAGTGCTTGTTTTAGAAACTGTCAATGACTTGAACTATGACCAAAGTATCGAATTACTTACGGCTGTTAGAACACGATTAAAAATAGCCGAATTTGAGGACTATCATATGTTGGGGAGAGCATTTTTTTATGAATCATTAATCAATATGCAACGCCGCGAATTTATGATCACCACTACGGCTTCTAGCATTTTAATTGTATTGATCCTTTTTCTTGTTTATCGCAGAATTACAGTGGTAGTTTTATCACTTTTTTCGATACTCCTTTCCCTTTTATTATTTATGGGTCTCTTATCACTTTTAGAAATTGAACTAACGGTATTGGCCGCATTTTACCCTATTTTACTATTAATCGTAGGTACTTCTGATGTCATTCATATCATGGACGATTACCTTGGCAAATTAAAGAAAGGCCTTGCCAAAGAAGTAGCTATGCGCCTAACTTTAAAAGAAGTAGGGGTTTCTACCTTACTCACTTCTATAACTACGGCTATAGGTTTTGGCTCCTTACTAACTTCGAAATCAACCAGTGTGAGTGGTTTTGGATTTAATGCCGCACTTGGTGTTTTAACTACTTTTATTACCGTTCTTTTCTTTACTTGCGCCGTTTTACTTTTACTTGATAAAAAATATCTATTACCCAAAAAAGAACGCCCGAATACATGGGTAAAAACATTAATAAGCACGAGCAAATTCACGAAAAAAAACCCTCGAAGTATTCTAACCGGAAGCCTTCTTTTTGGTATTATTTGCCTAGTAGGTATGACGAAGATCAATACCAATTATCAAATTAAGAACAGTTTTCCCGTGAATAGTAAAATTGCCAATGACTTTGATTTTTTTCAAAAAAAATACGCAGGTTTCAGACCTTTAGAAGTCGCCGTGCAAGCACAAGGTACTAGTAAAATAACAGATTTTTCAGTTGTAAAAGAAATTGAAAAGGTTGTGCAGTACATGAAATCTTTTCCTGAAATACGCAATGTTCAATCGGCTAATGCATTTTACAAAGGACTTCACAAAGCAAATAATCTCAATCGCTCTGACTATTTTACTTTACCCAATGACCAAAAAACCTTTAATACCTATCAAAAAGAAGTACATCGGTTTGCCCGAAGGCAGTTTTACAAATTTGTAGATTCGACGGCCACTAAATCGCGCATATCTTCCAAGGTATTAGATGTAGGACTTGATAGTATTACAAGGGTCTATGATGATTTAGATACTTTCTTGGCAACAAAAATTGATACGAGTCTGGTTACATTTAAACTTACGGGCACAGGTATCTTACTCGATAAGAACTCTTTTTATGTAAGAGAAAGTCTGATTAACGGACTCTTAATGGGAACTTTGCTAGTCGCAATTATTATGGCCCTTTTATTTAAAAATTTAAAACTTCTAGTCATATCTATACTTCCGAATATATTACCCCTTTTATTTGCAGCAGCATTATTGGGCTTTTTAGGCATACCCCTTGAGGCAACTATTTCAGTAGTTTTTGCTATTGTCTTCGGGATTGCCGTAGATGATACCATTCATTTCTTAGGACGCTATAAGGTGGGTATTTCACAAGGATTGACGCAAGAGGAAGCGCTGAAAATTACCTTTCTTGAAACAGGAAGAGCCCTAGTGATTACAACCCTTTCCTTATTTTTTGGTTTTTTAATTCTATTATTTTCCATTCATCAACCAAGCGTAACCATAGGCCTTCTCGTCAGTGTCACGCTTTTAACAGCGCTGATTTTAGATTTACTATTATTACCTGTACTAATTCGTAAACTACTCAAATAGCATCTCTTATTTCTTTTAGGTAATTATAGAATTTAACCAAAGTATGTTAAATGTTTGAATCAGATACAGATGTTAATCCTTGGCACATTGAGGTTCATAAAATTACCGTAGAACGAAAAAGTACTAGATTAAGAAAAAGGCAAGCAGTTTTTGATTTACTTTTAACAATCGTAAATAACCCTAATCTATGAACCCTTCCGCTTCAGGCTGGATTAACAAATTTGGCGAGGTAGTACGCAATCATTTAGATTCGTATCAAAACTTTGCAGCGATTTATAGAGACCTAAAAAAAACTGGTTTTGTTTATGGTATTAACATCAAAACATCGCGATACATAAGCCCAGAACATGAATTATCTGAAGATGAAAAGGCCAAAATAAATTTACTTTCCGCACTGTACCATACCTACATCCTCGAAGAAGATTCGAATTTTGAGACTTTTTTAGAACGCATATTTCAGTTTTATCAAGATTTAGGAATCAATCAAATTTCATTTTTCAATAAAATTTTAACAGGCTCGAAAACGGCGGCCCAGTTAGAAAAACTTATAGATTCTCGGGTGTACCTCAAAGACAATTTAATTAGCAAGAATTTTAATAGCATAATTACGAATTCGCTTCTTTTTGTTGATGTTCTAACCTTTAAGCGTTATTTGAATAATCCTGATGCCATTAGAGCGCATGCCCAAAACCTTGAATATATTGCTATCAATGTGACCTATCATGCCTTAAGTTCTAAAGAAAAAAATAAGAATGACGAGCGCTTAGCACAGTTATTTGCAGCGTCATTGACATTTATCGATACTGAAGCGGCGCGTTTTGATGGCTCGTATAGAAGAAAGCTGATCTCAAATTACTCCATTTGGGAGAATCAGTATTTTTTAGATATGGCTTGTCTTGCCGTTTGGGAAGATGAATCTTTAGAATATAAGGAGTCTCATTTTATTTTGGGCATTGGTGCCGATTTAGGTTTTGACGAAAAAACAATTCTTCGAGCTCTAGATGAAATTAGTTATTTTTTTGAAAAAAATGCGGCCAGTATTCCTTTTCTAAACAGCAAAAATTTAGCCTTGCAATTTTATGGCAGCATGTCAAAAATTGTAAATAAGTTAATATTACGGAATAGCAAAAGGCTACAAAAAGAACTTTCAGAGAGTAAAGAATTGGTAGCCTTACTTTCGAAATCAGCGATACAAGATTTAGACAAAGAGGAAAAGAAAAAAGTGCAAAATCAATTAATAGATATTTTTAAAACCATTCCTTCATTGGCAATTTTCATGTTGCCAGGCGGAGCCGTTTTACTACCTATATTTATCAAATTAATTCCGAAATTACTTCCTTCATCTTTTGACGAAAATCGACTAAACAAAGAAAGCTAAAGCGTTATTTTTTTACGTATCTTCGGGGTGGTACTAAAAAGGTCTTAACAATCCCAAAAAAGCTATAAATTAGCAGTATAAGAAAAATCTATAGTTATATTTAAATAATTGTATATCATTATTTTAACTTCATTTACTCCAACCATAACTTGAAATCTCGAACTCTTTCTCTACTTACGATGATTTCTTGTTCAGAATATCGATTTAGTTTAATTTGAAGACGCGAATTAGTGTACGATATGATGTCATTAATATGATTGATATTGATATAAAATTTTCGACTAACTCTGAAGAAAATTTTAGGTTCCAATTCATCTTCTAAATTTTCTAAAGTGGTGTCTAACAAATAATTTCTTCCGTCAGAAGTCGCGGCATACGTACCCTTATTTTCACTATAAAAACATTCCACTTCTTCTGCATTTATAATTTTTAAATGCTGCCCTACCTTTGTTGTAAATCTCTTTTTATATTCTCGCTCTACAGGGTTGACTAATAACTTTTTAATATCATTAAAATCTAATGCCAGTTTTTGTGGCTCTGGTTTTAAAGTCTTGTACTTTTTAACAGCAAGCTCTAACTCTTCATCATCAATTGGTTTTAGCAAATAATCAATGCTATTTAATTTAAAAGCCTGCAGGGCATACTCATCATAAGCCGTTGTAAATATTATGGCACTCTTTACCTCTACCACATCAAATATTTCAAAAGACAGTCCGTCAGAGAGCTGAATGTCTAAGAAGATCAAATCAGGATGTTCATTATTTTGAAACCAGTTAATCGATTCTTCAACGGAATGTAACATTACTGAAACCACCACACCTAAATCTTCCAAAAGTCGCGAAAGCCTTCTAGCTGCGGGTTTTTCATCTTCTATTATGATTATTTGCATAGTGAATTGGTTTTTATAGGCTCTGCTCGAGGTAGTTTATTGCTTATTCATGTATTTTTTAATCTGACGTTCTTCCCAAGCTTTACCAAGAAAAGGATTTTTTCCAAATACACTTATTCCATGAACAACAAGGAATATCCCCCAAATGATAGGGGTTCCGAAAACATTCCAATCAATCCAATTTAAATAGTCTGAATTCTGGAATATCGTATTATCGATTGACATAAACCTGCCTCTTGCCAATAGCACCACTAGATTTACGATCAGGTACGCGGCTAAATGTCCATAAAATCCTTTGATGTCGTCAACTCGTTTGCGAGCTCTTTCATAAGACGTTAGCGTTTCTTTATTTTTTGATTGCATAATGAAAATTGTGATTATTTATAATTTTCTAGTGACTCTTCATGCGAGTCCAGATATTTTTGAATCTGGCGCTCTTCCCAAACTTTACCAAGAAAAGGGTTTTTCCCGAAAATGCAAATTGCATGAAACACCAATCCAAAGCTCCAGAACAATGGAGTACCATAGGTTTCCCAGTTGAATCTATTTAAAAAATCAGTATCCGCGAAAGCACTGTTACCTTCAAGGTAAAAGTTAAAATTACTTCTGGTTAGCAGCAGACTTCCATTTACAAAAATATAAACCGCTAAATGTCCATAAAATCCTTTGATGTCGTCAACTCGTTTGCGAGCCCTTTCATAAGACGTTAGCGTTTCTTTATTTTTTGATTGCATGATTAAAACTTTAATTATTTATACTTATCAGCGGCTTGTTTATCTTCATCCATATACTTTTGTATCTGCCGTTCCTCCCAATCTCTTCCAAAAAAAGGATTTAAACTAAATACTTTTAGTGCATGAAAAAACACACCTATTCCCCAAAAAAGCCATGTAGATACCACTCCGAAATTCCATACGGCTTCTCCAAATCCATCGCCATCATACATCTGAGCTACTATGATTACGGTGCTTATCATAATATTCACTAAAATGTATACCATGAAGTGAATGTAAAATCCCTTCAATTCTTCTACACGTTTTTTGGCTCGTTGTTTCTTAAGGTCGTTATTAAATTCCATTAGTTCCATTTATTTTGCTGTTCATCTTCATCCATAAACTGTCTAATTTTTCTTTCTTCCCAATTTTTTCCAAAAAAAGGATTCATTCCAAAAACTTTAACCCATTTAGATACAAGGCCGATTCCGATTGCAAAAGCGACCCATAAAAACCACATATAACGCCATTCATTTGTGTAGTAATTAATACCCGCCAACAAAGCAATAGTGAACGCCGACCGTATGAGTTTCGAGTAAAATTCTTTAACTTCCGTAATACGTTCTTTAGCTCTTAGATACTTTGCATCACGGCTATTTTCAGTTGGTTTAATTTCTAAATATTCCATTTGATCTTTCTTTTTTATAGTACTCATTATTTCTAAATCAAATTTCTATAAATAGTTGCGTTCTATTAAATATTGTTTTCTGAGTTGTCGTTTTAGGGCGATGAATTGATGCTTCAACTAAACATAGTTGAAATTAGAAATTTTCATCTTCCATAAACTCACGCATTTTGCGTTCTTCCCATTTTTTGCCATACAGCGGATTATAACCAAAAGCCTCTAGACCATGTACCGTAACTCCAAAACCCCAGCCAAGTGCCGGGAAAATTGCCCAAGGAAAACTTGTTGTATTGATGTTAATAACCGCCAGTATAGGTATTACAATACAATAAGAGGTCAAATTACCGTAAAAGCCCTTTATTTGCTCTACGCGCTCTTTAGCCTTTTCATAGCGCTTATCTTCGATATAGCCTTTTTGAGTTTCTACTTTTGAAACCTGCTTGGTTAACATAGGCAGCATCACACTAAAATCAGATGCTGTCTTATGAATTTGTACGTTTCGATCTGTCAAAATGCCATAACGTTGTCGTATGTTGGTGAGTCCTACCCCACTGCTCTTTTTTACCACTTGTTTTTCTTGTAAGTTATTGGATACTTGTAACATGCCATCCTTTTCAAAAACCCTTATATGTAAAGGTTTCTCTGAGGTTACCACATTATGTTTTACAGCGTTTTCTAGTAATAATTGCAACGAAAGGGGAATGATTTTTGCCTCAGGATGAGAACTTGCCTCTGGAATATCAAAGACAATACTATCTTCAAACCTCATCTTTAAAAGGCGCACATAAGTTCTAGCAAATTGCAATTCTTCATCAACACTCACTAAATCTTTATTCTTCTGTTCTAAAACATAGCGATATACCTTAGAAAGAGAAGTCGTAAATTTTTGTGCTTGATGAGGATCTTCTTCAATTAAACTAGTAAGCACATTTAGGCTATTAAATAAAAAATGGGGGTCTAACTGATTTTTTAAGGCATCAAACTTAGCGGAAGCCGTGCCAGCAATTATTTTTTGTTCCTTAACTTTATTCTCTTGGCGATACTTATAGTACCAAATTGCATAAAAAGCGAACGAAATAATTAATGCGATGACAATGGGTTGTAGATAATATTTCAGGGCTTCATTTGCTATAAATTCTTCAATTAACATGCCGTGAAAACCAACCAAAATAATAACCCTCGCGAGAATAATTCCTAAGAAAGTCATGACGATATTACCCAATATTGCTATTGAAATGCGCTTTAGGGTATAAATGTCAGAATTATGTTTTTTTATATAATAACTAATCCAAAACATGTTCGCGATATAGAGAATAATGAAGAAAATAATTTGTTCATAATACTCACGCAATCCATTAGCGACTATTCTATCGAACCTTGGCTGATCAGTAAAATAGTAATAGGCAAGAAATCCAAAGTACAAAAGAGAGCCCATAATAACAGCTCTCATAAGTTCTTTTAAAAGTCGATTTACACTCATTATTTATTACAGTTTTTAACTATTTCCTTCGCTCTATCTTCACCCCAATTTGGATGAAAGTCTGATGCTGCTTTAAAGTTAGCGAAAAGTTCAAGAGAACGCTCTACATCTTTGCAAAAGGGTGTTGTATCTTGTTTGAAATAGGCCGCTGAACCCATATCCCATTGTGCTTTCGAAAAGACAACTCTTGGGTTCTCAGGGGCTAATTGCAGCGCTTTTTCATATAAGGCTACCACTTTTCCAGATAAGGTCATACCATAAGTGGCACCGTCTGACGCAATCCATGCTGTATACGTCATTGCTTGTTGTACGAGTATCTCAGGATTATCTGGAGAAATCGCTTTAGCTAAGTCAATAAACTCTTGGGCTTTTTCTAATTGTGGAGTCAGTTTTTCCTTATCTTTTTCTCCGAAAGAAATAATGGTATTGATTTGTGCTACATAATAATATGGAAGCCAATTATCCATTTCAACACTAGCAATTCGCTCAAACATATTCGAAGCTTCTACTGCTTTACCTTCTCCCCAAAGTTCAAATGCTTTTTGCATTCCTTTAGTATACTGATCTTGTGCGAATGTAATTGTTGTAAATAATACTGCTATAATCGTGATTATTCTTTTCATGATAAAACGTTTTTATTGTCTTTCGAACTTAAGTCGAATGTTATTGATTATAAATTAATGATTTGTTTTACTGTTGTTCCTTTTACTTCGAATTTAGCTTTTTCCCATTTTGGTGGACCGAATCTGGCTGGCGCATCATTAGAACTACCCGTATCTTCTGAAGGTATACCCAAAAAATTTGTATCTAGTTTTCCATCATTATCTTCATCATGAAAAACAGAGATTGCATAAACCCCGTTTGGAATATTCGTAAATACTGCTTTGCTTTTGCCATTTTCAATTTGACCAGTTCGACCTTTGTAAGTTTTTTTTAACCACAAGGCTTCTGAATTATACAAGCCTATAAGAACTTGGCCTTTTTCATTATCGAAACCTGCGACAGTTACTTCAATGGTTCCACTTTCTTCTTGAGCATAGACCATAGTGCCTAACATTAAAATGACTAAAATACGTGCTAAATGAATCATAGTTTATTTTTTATAATTACTAACAAATTTGGACAATTTGTACAGCAGCGTGAAAAAAGAAAAACCGAATTGTAGAATTTCAAGGATGGATTGTATATTGATGACAAAAACTAGTTGTAGTGTGAGTGTATACCAACCCATTAACACCAATAATTTTTAATTATAAAAAAAATCGCAATAGCCTTTTGTTTCCGCTTATTTTTAGAATAATCGAACGAATTACTCCAGAAAACAAGCATATGACAGATAGGTGACATTTAAATGGCGTGTTAAAAACCAGCCTTATGGTTTAGTTTTGTACTAACAATTGATCGTGATGAAAAACAATTCTATTAGTCAAAATTTAGTGTATCACAGAAAGCTGAAAGGGTATACCCAAGAAGAACTCTCAGATAGAACTACAGTTGGTGTCCGTACCATTCAACGGATCGAAAAAGGAGAGGTACAACCTCATTTACAAACTGTTAAACTATTAGCTTCAGCTTTAGATATTGAAGTGGGGCATTTGATTGTTCTTGACAACCCTAATGAGGAAGTAATACAGAAAAAATGGATGTTACTGCTACATGGCAGTCCTTTTTTAGGGTTAATTATTCCGTTTGCCAACATACTTTTACCTTTATTTCTATGGATTCATAAAGCGCCTGATAATAAGCTATATGACCACCATGGCAGAGCTGTAATAAACTTTCATTGTACGATCACCTTGCTTATATTAATTTCTTTGTTGGCTTTCTTTCTGTTTCCAGGATTTAATTTTTTTGCAACTGGAGCGATTTTCCTCTTCGGAATCATTGTAAGTATTAAAAATATCTGGTCTGCCCTGAATAATCAAACCTGCTACTACCCACTATCCATTCCTTTTTTAAAAACCAATACCATTTAATTACACCTATTTAATTTAGCTACTATGAAACTTAAACAGGCACTGTGCGCGCTAATCATACCTATTAGCTTCATTCTGATATTATTTATTCTGCAAAGCTTTCCTTTGCCGGCTTTAGACAAATATGCCTTTGGTGGAATATTTGTTACTTGTATTGCTCTTTTCATCTCTTTTATTGCCCTAAAAATTGATAAAAAAAGGTTCAAAGACATGGGCTTGTTTTTTCAAAAAAAAACACCAAGTCGATTTTCTAAAGGTTTTATTATTGGCCTTTGTGCCACTGCACTTATACTGGCAATTATCATTAACTTTTCAAGTTTAGAACTAAATTACAAGGCACATTCAAATATACCAGTAGTACTGCTCTGGCTGCTCGCATTTTTGCCTTTAGCATTTATGGAAGAATTGATTTTCAGAGGCTATGCTTTTATAAAATTAAATGAAAGTGTTGGTTTATGGCCTGCACAAATCGCCTTAGCCCTGCTATTTACTTGGTATCATGATTTTACGGGATTAACTTTTTTCAATCAATTGATGGGGCCGGGTATATGGGCATTGATTTATGGAATTGCTGCCGTATGGTCTAAAGGCCTAGCTTTTCCAACGGGTTTGCATATGGCTATCAACGTCGTTCTAGCTTTAGTTGGAGAAAAAGACGAGCGGCATGCCTTATGGAATTTAGAATACCCTGCCGAAGTGAGTCCAACGTTGCAAAATGAAACCGAGCATATCGGCATACTATTACAAATCGCAGTTCTAATAATTGGAATACTACTTACCGAATATTATAGACGGAACAAACTCAAATCATCTAAAACTCAATAAATTTAATGTGTATTGGTATGGTTTTTACCAGTAAAAATTATTTTAACGAAATAGCGCAACTGCTGGAAGACCCAAACCACCTAACCCTGTTTTTCGAAGCTTTTTTGTATATATAATCACGCAGTAAACGAGGAATAAAAGCTAATAAAGCTGCAACGCGTTTCCATTTCGGAATTTTAGAAACAACTCTTAAAAAACCATCAGAATGGGTGTGAACACCATTGGCATCAATAAGTATTACGGTATCTAATTGTGCCGTATCAAAACCATTGGTTTCAAGTAAATGCTGACCCTTAGGTGATTGAAAAGGTACAAAGCTAAATAAATCTTCAGGAGCAAATTTTAGCAACCACCCCACTACTCCGTTACATAAGTTGCATTCACCATCAAATACGATAATATCTTTTGAACTTTCCACAATTACGTTTTTTAATTCGTTTGCGAGTATAGTCGTTTAAATTTCAAAATCATTTCAAAGCTATGGTTAAAGTAATCCCAAAAGCATGATTCAGATAAACCTTTGCCAAGGTCAAACATCAATAAAATTCTACTAATTTTACCGCTATGGTTAGAAACATTCAATTACGGGTTAGTTTAAAAGAACAAGAAACCCTAGGCTTGAATGCAAAAGCGGCCAAATATTTAGGTGTCGCTGAAAAGGATATACAAATAAAGGTGCAGCGAAAGTCCATTGATGCTCGTAAACCCAATATTTACTTCAATTATAAATTAGAAGTCTACATCAACGAACCAATGCCTTCCACGAAGGAATATACCTTCGACTATAAAAATGTCTCAAAAGCCCCACCCATTCATGTTATTGGCTTTGGCCCAGCGGGCATGTGGGCAGCACTGCGTTGTATAGAGTTAGGCTACAAACCTATTGTTCTTGAGCGGGGTAAAAGTGTTCAAGAACGTCGTCGCGATTTGAAAGCAATTAATCAAGACCATAAGGTCAATGAAGATTCCAATTACTGTTTTGGTGAAGGCGGTGCTGGCACCTATTCAGATGGCAAATTGTACACAAGAAGTTTAAAACGAGGTAATGTACGTCGCGTTTTTGAAAACCTTGTATATCATGGTGCTACAGAGGAAATTTTGGTAGATGCGCATCCCCATATAGGTACGAATAAGCTTCCGAAAATTGTTCAAAATATTCGGGAAACAATCATAAAATTTGGCGGAGAAGTTCATTTCAATACTAAAGTAACAGATTTCAAAATACATAATAACCAATTGAAAGCTATTGTTTTAGGGAATTCCAAAGAAATGGAAGTCAAACGAGTGATTCTTGCAACTGGTCATTCTGCTAGAGACATTTATTACCTACTTCATAAAAAAGAAATTGCACTCAAAGCGAAATCATTTGCTATGGGCGTTCGCGTAGAACATCCGCAGCAAATTATCGATGCTATTCAATACCATTGTAACGGAGAACGTAACGAATTACTTCCTGCCGCTGCCTACAGTTTAGTACACCAAGCCAAAGGTCGTGGGGTGTACTCTTTTTGTATGTGCCCAGGTGGTTTTATCGTTCCGGCAGCAACCTCATCGGGTGAAGTAGTGGTCAATGGCATGTCTCCTTCTAGAAGAAATAATCGCTTTGCCAATTCAGGAATTGTGGTTGAAATCAATACCGATAAAGATTTATACAAATACGAAAAACACGGCGCATTGAAAGGTTTGGAATTTCAAAAAGACTTGGAACGATTGGCTTTTACCTCTGGAGGAAGAACACAAACCGCCCCAGCACAACGATTGACTGATTTTGTAGAAGGCAATTTATCTGAGGATCTCAATTCTACTTCTTACCAACCCGGATTAAATTCGGCACCCTTACACTCCCTACTACCTAAACTCATCGGAAGTCGATTACGAACTGGTTTTGCGGAGTTCGGAAAAAAGATGAAAGGCTACTATACGCGTCAAGCCAATATTGTTGGTGTCGAATCGCGCACCTCATCACCAGTTTCCATTCCTAGAAACAAACAATTGGAACATCCTGAAATTAAAGGGCTTTTTCCTTGTGGGGAAGGTGGTGGCTATGCAGGTGGTATTGTCTCTGCGGCTATGGATGGGGAACGTTGCGCAGAAGCAGCCACTATTAACTTATAAAATGAGCCTTAATTTTTATTTACGCGATAGGTAATACGTCTATTGGTGGGCATATGGCATAAACTAACATCTAAACTCGTGGTCAATGTTATATACAGTGTTGGATCGCCAGGCATACCTCCGTATTCAACGACATATCCCTGAGAAGCATAATTCCCGCCGCCTCCTGTATTCCTTAAATCATTCCAAGCTCCAATAGGTGCACCGCCTCGAATTACAGCTGCTGCTGCAATATGTGCATAATCCTCGCCACCACAACAGTTATTGGGTTCCCCTCCATTCCAGTTAGCAAATGTTATTTCAGTGCCTCCAACACTGCCATTCCAAAAAAGAGTTCCTGCTTCGGGTCCTGTAACCCAACGCCATTCCCCTTCAACAGCAACATCGTTAGCGCCAATCCATCCAAAACCGTTGGCTTGCTCTCCAGAAAAATCTGCTTCAACTTGCGAGGTTAAGGTTGCCAAATACCCCTGTAGACCGAAATAAGTACGATTACTAGCTGCGGTTTGTGCATCGGTCCAAGTAATTCCTGGGGCAGAAACAAATTCGTAATAATGCCCTGTCGTGGGCAAATAATTAGGTTCTCCTACAGTGATTGAAAATTGTTTGGTACCCGAAGGGCTTGCTGAACTTGATGAATATTGCGTTGCAAGAACAGCTGTTTCAAATTCAGTGTAAGTTGCTGGTCCTTGTAAAGTTAATTCACCTTGAACCGCATCCCAACTTGAAGTAATACTGGGGTGCGAACCTGTTAGAGTTAATAGATCTTCTCCATTGACATAACCGCCAGATATTTGAATATAAACCGCTGTCGTTGATGTGTCATCAGGGTCACTAATTGTTATAGTTTGTGCCACGGGCATAGATCCTCCAGGGCAGTATAACTGATCTCCTGTCCCCGCAATTACTGGTGGCGCATCGGGTAGTAAAGGAAGCGCAGCGGATGCTGAATGTTCTTTCGAATTAAAATCATGCCTTAAAGAAACTGTACTTTCTAAAAAATCAATGCCAACGTCGTTGGCACCAGCCAATAGTTGCGTATCCAATTTTTCGTTCGCATTGATTAAATCAAAATCAGAGCTAAAAATTTCATTCTGGTTTGTTGCAGATAAAATGAACTGATCGATATTCGGATCATGAATAAAATAAATATTTTCTTCATAAGTCTCTTGACTCCTTAAAAAAAGAAAAGTGATCGATAAAATAAATATTGTAACTAATTGTTTCATTAATCTTTACTATCTGCAAATTGGATACCTTACAAATAATAGCACTTGAAAATTACGAATAAGGGGTTTGAAAATTTCAATAATGTTGCGCAAGCCTTCAAATACATGGCGAAAAACATATTTTTTGTGGTTACTCGAATTAACAATATTGTTCTTTTATAAAAGTATACAGTACCTCAAACGCTTTATTAACGGTTAAAGTGTAACTTCGCAATTGATAATTTTCTATGACATTTAAAGATCTTGGGCTTGCCGAGCCTATTCTAAAAGCGCTTCAAGAAGAAGGCTACATCAAGCCAACACCCATTCAAGAAAAAGCCATTCCGATACTTCTCAACAGAAAAGACCTTCTAGGCGTAGCGCAAACTGGCACTGGCAAAACGGCTGCTTTTGGCATTCCTATTTTGCATCACCTATACGAACAAATAAGTCTGAGAGATACTAGAAGAAAAGTAAGAGCTTTAGTGGTTACTCCTACCCGCGAATTGGCCATTCAAATTGGTGAAAGTTTTACCGCCTACGGCAAATACACAGGTCTAATAAATACGGTCATATTTGGAGGCGTAAAACAACAAAAACAGGTTCGTGAGCTTAAAAGAGGTGTTGATATTTTAATTGCCACCCCAGGGCGATTACTCGATTTAATGAGTCAGGGTTTTATCTCTTTTCGCGATTTAGATTTTGTAGTGCTTGACGAAGCCGATCAAATGCTCGATATGGGATTTATTCACGATATCAAAAAAATAATCGCCAAACTCCCTCCAAAAAGACAATCCCTCTTTTTTTCGGCTACCATGCCGAAAACCATTGTTGAACTCTCGCGAAAAATGTTGGGTGATTTCGAAAGAGTTACTATAAAACCAGAGCAAGCCACTGCAGAAAAAGTAGAACAAGGGGTGTATTTCGTGAGTAAACCTAATAAACCTAAACTACTGATTCATCTTTTGCAGCAAAAGCCCAACGACTCGGTATTGGTATTTTCTCGCACCAAACATGGTGCCAATAAAATTGTGAAAAAACTGGCCCAAGCGGCAATACGGTCTGCGGCAATACATGGCAATAAATCACAAGCTGCGCGGCAAAAAGCTCTGAGTGCATTTAAAGAAGGAAAATTAAAAGTATTAATCGCTACTGATATCGCCGCTCGTGGTATCGATGTTGACAGTCTGTCTTTGGTTATTAATTATGACTTGCCTAATGTATCTGAAACTTACGTGCATCGTATTGGCCGAACGGGGCGAGCGAATGCGAGTGGTATAGCAATTTCTTTCTGTATGGCAGAAGAACGCCCGTACCTTCGAGATATTGAAAAACTGATTAAGCAACAAGTGCCAAGACTTGGTGAGCACCCTTATATGGATGAGGCTGCCGAACGCGAACCCTCAATAAGGCCTTCACAGAAATCTCGAAATGGTCAATCTAGAAACCACAAGAAACGGAGCGGTTCTGGAGGAAATAGAAACCGAAATCGCCAAAGAAACCGAAATCGAAATCGTAACAATAATGATTCTTCAACTCGAAATAAATAAGTGGTCATTTAATGACAAAGCGATTGCGCTTTTTGAAAACCAGAAAAATTTCCTAGAAAAGCTGTTAGTACCATTGACCAAATCCATTTACACATCGCGGTAGAATGTCAATCCATTTTTAAAGGGATCAAAAAAACCAAACTCGCGAGTGCCCCAGGCCGTTTCCCGCAACAATGTATGCTCATGAAATACTTCTTTTTCAGCATATTCTTGGTATAATGCGTCAATGTACTGAGTAACAATGCGCAACATTGGTCGATCGATCGCTAGGTCCCATTCTTCGGCATCATGCCACTGCAAGTGTATTTCAATACCATCGCGTAACACGCCTGCGTAGGTTGGTTTTTTCGAATCATCAGCAAAACCAATCTTAAAACCCAAACGGTTGACATAAAAATCAAGTGCCTCTACAACATCTTTTACAGGAAGAACAGGATGAATTTGGTGTAAATATCCTTTTTCTGACATCTTATAAATGTAATTGATTATTACTAAATTGGCAATAAGATTAAGATGCACCATGTACACACCTCAACAATACAAAAATGAAAATTTAGCCGAAATCAAAAAATTCATTGTTGCTAATAGCTTCGGAATTTTGGTAACTCAAGTTGATGCTAAACCATGGGCAACGCATATTCCTTTAGAATTAGATACAGATTACAATGGGAATGATATTCTGGTCGGGCATATCGCAAAAGCCAATCCGCAATGGAATTATTTTAAAGAGGATGCGCAAGTGCTTTGTATTTTCAATGGCCCACATAGTTACGTGTCCTCATCATGGTACAAAGAGGAGGAAGTGCCTACCTGGAATTATATTGCTGTACATGTTTACGGAACTTTAAAAGTACAGACGGAAGAAGCGCTATTGGCTTCCCTACATAAACTAGTAGACAAATATGAAGCGAATTCTAAAGAGCCCGTTTCTTCTCGAGAAATGTCGGCCAAAACAATGCGGCAAATTAAAGGCGTGGTTGGCTTCGAAATAAAAATTGAAGATATTCAGGCAACCTATAAACTTTCGCAAGGTCGTGAAGCTGATCATCCAAAAATTATTGCCGAACTTGAAGAAACAGAAGATTCAGGCAGTAAAGCAATTGCTACATGTATGCGGAATAATTTAACTTAAATACCCCGACACAATTTATGGAAAATAGAAGAAAATTTATCAAGAAAACATCACTTGCGGCTGCCGCGATTACATTACCAACTTTTTATTCATTTAATAAACTAGAAAATAATATGCCTAAAATATCTTTGGCGCAATGGTCTTTAAATCGTGCTTTTTTTGGTAAAAAACTTGATCCTAAAAATTTCGCCGCCATAGCCAAAAACGACTATGACATTTCAGCAATAGAATATGTCAATCAATTTTATACAGCTGATGCTGCTAATGAAAGATTTTGGTTTGCAATGGCAAAAAGAGCTACTGATGTAGGTGTTGAAAGTTTGATTATGATGGTAGATGAAGATGAGCAATTGGGCAATCGAAAAGCTAAAAAAAGAATGAAGGCCGTTGAAGATCATTACAAATGGATACATGCTGCTAAAATATTGGGCTGTCATTCTGTTCGCGTAAATGCTTTTGGAGAAGGAAGTCCTGATGAATTAGAAGCTTCATTGATAGACGGACTTGGTAAACTAACCGAATATGCAGCGAAAGAAAAAATACATGTCATCATCGAAAATCATGGCTTGCACACTTCTAATGCGGAGTTCATGACAAAGATCATAAAAGCAGTTAATAATCCTTATTTAGGCACCTTACCCGACTTTGGTAATTGGTGTTTGAATCAAGAATGGGGAAGCACTGAAAAAACCAAAAACTGCACTAATATTTATTCGCCTGAAGAAGGTATGGCGGCATTTATGCCTTTTGCCAAAGGGGTAAGTGCAAAGGCCTATGCTTTTGATACTAATGGATTTGAAACTTCGTTGAATTACCCTAAACTATTACAATTAGTAAAAGACGCTGGTTATAATGGTTATATCGGAATTGAATACGAAGGCGAACATATGACTGAGTCAGAAGGAATTAAAATAACAAAGGCTTTAATAGAAAAAGTTTGGTCAAATCTGGACTAATAAAATTGCTAAATTTTAATGGATAAACTATTAATTTAATTCTTCATGGCATACGATGAACATCTAGCAGATCGGATTAGGCAAAATTTTAAAGAAAAGGCAGTACTATTTTCTGAAATTAAAATGATGGGTGGCCTTTGTTTTATGGTGAATAATAAAATGTGCTGTGGCCTACTAACTGATAAAAACACGAATAAAGGTATGCTCATGGTCCGCATAGGAGAAGCTAATTACCAAGATGCGCTACAAAAGAAACATTGTTCTGTTATGAATTTTACTGGGCGTAGTATGAAAGGTTATGTTTTTGTAAATGAAGACGGCTTTGATATGGATGAAGATCTAGATTATTGGATACAGTTATGCATCAATTTCAACCCCTTAGCAAAAAGTAGTAAGAAGAAAGCTAAAAAGAAATAGGAAGTACTTCATCGCGGGTAATTACCGCATCGCTTTGCATCAATTCTAATGCATTCTTATTGTCTTTGATAGCTACTTTGGCCCCATTCCAGCTATGCCATTGTAAAAAATAGGCGGCCTTGCCCCTAAGTATATTTGCTAATTCCATCATATCCCAATCTCCGTAGCCCGCATCTCGGGGTCCAGATTCTGACATCACCATAGTTTTTCCAAGAGCTTTTAATTCTTCGTAATGCGGAAAATTTGGTTCGTTTCCGTAGTAATCCAGGCCAACCAAATCAACATAATCGTCACCTGGGTAATAAGCTGTAACTTCAGCATACCATGTTTCACTCGGCACTACAGAATACACCCATATCAAATTATCTAGCCCATAATCATAGGTCAAGGTATGGTATAGATCGATCCAAAGGGCTTTATAATCTTCCTCATTAGTTTGCTGATTTCCGTAGGCATTGGTTCCCCACCAAAAGAAGCTCCCATTCATTTCATGAAAGGGTCGCCATATTACAGTGACACCTGCATCGCGTAATTTCTGTAAGGCAGCTGCAACTTGATCTAATTCATTGCGGTAACTATACCAAGCTTTCGTTTTCGAAGCATCCTTCAATAGTCCCTTAAGATGAATTGCATTTTTATCTGCTACGGTATCCCAATAAACATCAACACCTTCCACAAAAGGATTATCGGCGTGCCAACTTACAGTAACCAAGCCTCCATCACGCCAATGATTGATTAATGTTTGAACCGGATAATTACCCCCAGATGACCATCCAAAATCTGCGCCAATTAAGCCAACATGCCTACCCGTTAGATCAGCAAGAAGGTCAACATAAGTATTATAATATTGAGCTATAGTATCAGGAGCATCACCACACTGTTGCCCTACCATAATTTGTTCGTTCGCGATAAGTGCATCAAAATAAGCTATAATACGCTGCTTATTACGGACATCTGCTATCGGTTCTTCTGACTGAGTATCGGGAATCGCATTGTTTTCTTCTTTCGAATTTTCAGTATTCATAAATGTTTGTTCTAAGGGGTCTTCTGAAGTGCAAGCAAAAAGCACACCTATAACTACTATCGGAAAAATCTTTGAAAAGGAGCGTGCTTTAACAATCATTAAAAATTTGAAACAAGAATCATTCCAAAATAAACTAAGAAATATTTTGTAACTTAATTATGAAATAAATACTTATTATTAAAATTAATAATCATGCTTCAAAATAAATTTTGGCAAGGTTTTTTTGCCTTAGCTCCAATCATTGTGTTTTTAATCGCCTTTATAGGGTACTTCTATTTTATATTTTCATTGGTTACCCAATTACCGGAATTAGAAAATTCTGGTGAACCTCCTGTCCATTTTTTTGGGGCTATAGGATCTTTTCTCATATTGATATTAGTGGCTGTGCTAATCAGTATTGGTAGTTTAATATTTTATATCGTACATGCCACTCAAAACGCTAATCTCAAAGAAAATAATATGTTGATTGTATGGATACTTTTATTCGTCTTTGTAAGCGGTATAGGGCAATTGATTTATTGGATTGTTGAAATCGTAGGAAAACGAAAAAATAAAGTATTTACTTAAAAAATGCTAAGGTCATTAGAGCAGCTTACTTTTAAATTAGGGCATGGTGGTTGTAAAATTAGTTTTGAAGTAACTACTTTGCTTTTTAAAGCAATTACAATAAAACCATGAGCTGGATAAAGACAATCGACTACGATGAAGCCAAAGGCAAACTGCAACGCTTATATCAAAGAGTTAAGGGTCCTGATAATAATGTAGATAATGTATTGAAAATTCATAGCCTACGACCCCATACGCTTGAAGGTCATATGGTTTTGTATAAGGCCGTCTTGCATCATTCTGGAAACGCCTTGCCAAAATGGTATTTAGAAGCTTTAGGATGCTATGTCAGCCATCTCAATACTTGTGATTATTGCCTTGACCATCACTTTGCCGGACTTCAGCGCCTTTGGAGTGATGAAGCAAAATCGCAGCAATTTTTAAAGGCTCTAAAGAATGATACCTTAGATGCCTTCTTTGATTCAAAATACGCTAGTGGTGCTACTTATGCTAAGAAGTTAACCCTAGGAATTAAAGATATTATCGAACAAGATTTTATTAGTCTCAAAACCGCAGGATTCTCTGAAGGTGAAATACTTGAAATCAATCAAGTTGTTAGTTACTTCAATTACGTGAATCGCAGTGTTATTGGTTTAGGAGCCAGTACCAAAGGAGATATTTTAGGCCTTTCGCCCAACCAAAACGATGATCCTAACAATTGGGGGCATTCTTGATTTGTTTATGTTGTTGGTTGACGGTTGACAGTTGATGGTTGTCCGTTTTTCGTACTTCCTACTTTATACTTCTTACTTCGTACTTTGTACTTTGTACTTTATACTTCGTCCCTCGTACTTCTTACTTCTTACTTTGTACTTCTTACTTTGTACTTTATACTTCGTACTTCTTACTTTGTACTTCCAACCTCGTACTTCGTATTACAAATTATCTAACTGGTTCTTATTTTTATCATCACTTATCGTCCAAAAGAATCCGACGAAAAAGAAAGCGTCGGCGGTAGGGCGAATGACCCGTCGATCGAAAATTCCATCTAGGTTCGGAGCATCTGCATACTGATACCCATTTACATTTTTAAAACCAGCAACATTACTAACAGAAAAGTATAATATTTTCTGTTGCGAAATTAAATAAGCCCAATTCACACTTAAGTTATTGTAAGCTCTGGTTTTCTCTGCAAAAAATGCTTCCGTATTCGGATTATCATAAGGCCTGCCCGACCCGTAATTATATGATAAGCCTACTTGCGAACGCCAATCAGTAATGAAGTATTTTGTGACTATAGAAAGGTTATGTTTTGGTGCAAAATTGGGAGTTGCGCGCTCCTCAAAATTTCTATAATCTCGCTCGGTATCTAAATAAGAATAAGAAACCCAATAATCGAGATTTTTAATGCTTTGATTATCCCTCCAAAAAACGTCTAAACCAGCAGCGTAGCCATTTCCTAAATTATTGAATTCAGAATCAAATTGAGGGCGCTGTGTATTGTACTTTGTTAACTTATCATAATCTTTATAATACGCTTCTGCCCTGAAGGTTTTACCATCACCGGTATACTGATAGTTGAAGATATAATGTGAGGTCTTCTCTGTTTGCAGGCTTTGATCATATTTTAAATATTCGGTTAATGGGTTTTGATAAAAGTCACCATAAGCCAAAGAGAATTGTCCTTTAGCACTGCTTTTATAGGCCAAAGAAATTCTAGGTGAAACGGTAAAGTCTTTCAAAACACTTGAATACTCAGAGCGCGCTCCTAATTTCATTGCAAAACTATTGCTAAAGAAAATATCAGCTTCCGCGAATGCTCCCGTTAAATTATCCATATAATCAGCATCAAAAGTGAAGGCGTCTCTGGCAGCGAAAGTCTCTTTATAATCTGTTATAAAGTGTTCAGCCCCGAAATTCAATTGAAAGCGATTGCTAAAATTCTTCTTCAGTTTTAATTTTAAATGCGAAGCCGTTTCTTGAGTTTCTATGGAATTCGTTTGGATACCGATATCATTTTTATCTAAAGAAATACTGGCTCCGGCAGTCAATGTCCATTCATTTTCTAAAAAATGCTTGTAAGACGAATTGGCATAGAGGTTATTGTTTTTTAAAGCAAAACCTACGAATTCATCAAAATTAATGTCTTCTTGTTCTATATCTAAATTTGCATGGCTGAAACCTGTATAGAATTTAAACATGCTTTTATCTTTTTTACTTCGAAAAATAGCCTCTCCAGAAATAGACTCATAAGGTTTATTCCAACGCGCACCTCTATCATTAGGCACAAGCACTTGATAAGGAGCTAAATTGATATAGGATGTATTAATGCTTAAAGATTCGTCTCCCCAGATTTCGGTATGCCCCAATCCGCCACCAACGGTCATTACTTGAATATCGGTCTGTTCTTGATCGGGTACGTCGGTCGTATTTAATAGTAATACGCTTGACAATGCTTGGCCGTATTCCGCAGAATAACCACCTGTGCTGAAGGTAATACCCTTAAACAAGAAAGGTGAAAAACGCCCTCGTGTGGGAATGTTATTAGCCGTTGCCGAAAAAGGTTGAAACACGCGCAGCCCGTCAATAAATACTTGGGTTTCGCCAGCTTCTCCCCCACGAACAAATAATCGTCCATCTTCATTGACCGTAGTAGTACCTGGTAAAGTTTGCAAGGCTGCAACAAAATCTCCAGCAGCACCAGCAGTCGTAACAATATCTAAAGGTTTTAGCACAGAAACTTTAGAATTATCACCTGCCTGAAAGCTTCCTGCCGTTAATGTTACTCCGGTTAATTGATTGATCGCTTCCTGCAATTGTATATTCAATTCCCTAAAAAAAGAAACATCCCCAGCCTGCATATAGGTATCGTATGATATCATGGATACGATAAGATTTTGTGTTCCCGTTTCTGAAGTTTCGAAACTGAATTTTCCGTTTTCGTCAGAAGACGCGCCATCATAGGTGCCTTCCAAATAAATGTTTGCTCCTTCTATAGGATTGTTTTTAGTATCGGTTATCGTACCCGAAATAGTTGTTTGCGCAATGGCAAAGACCGCATAAAAAAATAAGGTGATGATCAATAATTGATTTCTCATGATTGTTCCGTTAGCTGCTCTGTTGGCACCTGTTCGTATAGACTGATTCATTTCAGAGTCCGTTTTATTTGTTTGATGAGGCAAAAATGAGAACATACAAAGGCATTTCGAAAATCATATGACTGAATTGTAATTTTTCGGGGCTGAATTGCATTGCAAATTTCAGATTACAATTCAGTAGTAATAAATGACAATTCGGTAAATCGTATTTAAAAACTTTGAAAAGACACGGCATCTTTGTGTCATCAATAAAGAAATATTCTATTAATCAAAAGATTCTTGAGCTATCAAGAATACCATTAAAACGTATCAATTATGAAAAAATTAGGACTTATTATCGGAGCATTATGTATTAGTATGGCGGCAATCGCGCAAGATTCAAAAGGAGTCACCTTAACCGTAACTATCGAAAACGTACTTAAAGACGGAGGAAGCATTTTAGCCTCTTTACATACGGCAGATACTTTTATGAAAGGTGATGGCATCATTAATGCCGAAGCAGTAGCTAAAAAAGGAGAAGTTACCCTGACTTTTGAGAATGTAACTCCAGGAACTTTTGCTATTATGGTCATGCATGATGCTAATGACAATAAAAAAATGGATATGGAACCGAACGGAATGCCTAAAGAAAGTTATGGAACCACAGGCGAAATGAACATGTTCGGACCCCCAAGTTTTGAAACATCAAAATTTGAGGTTGCTGACGAAGACCAAGAAATTCGTATTAGATTTTAAAGCTCATTACGCATAGAAATGGAATAACATTCATCAATCATCAAAAAAAGACCAGCTTAGGCTGGTCTTTTTAGGTTGCATTCTGTCTTATCGCTTTTACGCAACTAGCAATTATTTTTTTAATTCCTATTTACTACATCAATCCTATTGTTATCCTCATTAATTTCAATAAAATCCATACCCGTAAAGCATCTTTTTAAAATAGCATCTCTGAATTTTTCCGAAACGGAATAACCAATTTGAGTTGAAGTAGATTTAAGAAAATTACAATTCCCAACTACCTTTTTTTTATAAAGTAGTTTTCACTGTGAATCAATTCAACAGATTTTTCTTTTATTAAAAACTCTCCTTTAAGTAAATTATTAGGGTGATACATCGATAAAACTATATTCAATTTTCCATTAGAAATGCCGGATTCAGTAATAACTATAGCCTTTTCTGGATCAACATCAGAATCAACAAATTCTTAACCTATATTCATTTCATGCAAGAAGAAAATACTTATGTTTTTTGTGCATTTTTAATTTCCAATCAAAATAGTTGACTTATCTGATAAAAATTTATCATCGCCTAATAATTTCATTACCGCTAGCTGCTCAATTTCACAACTATTGAAAGTATCAGTAAGTAAAGTATTTTCGTTCTTAACTTTGTTTTCCAGACAGCTAACTAAAAAAACACAACTTATAATTACTCCTAATCTCATCTTAATTTTTATTTAAAATAAATTCTGCGTTACTTCTCCAAAAACCATGCCCGTATATCGTTCTTTTTCTATTGCATTCTTTAACCTTTCAGATACGTAATAACCAGCGAATGGGGAAATGGTAATTTTAAACATATCTAAAACCACTTTTTCAAAACCTAAAGATATTTTAAGTATTCCGAGTCTATTAGGAAAATTATATACACCACCAATGCCTTAGAGGGCTTCCATCATCAGGTGCGAAGGTTACCAATACCAAAAGGGAATTTTACCAAGGACATCGCCTTGTTGAAGCTCGTATATCTGACCACAAAGAACATAGAAAAGAAATGGACGGTTCCACTGCGCAACTGGAGTTTGACCATCCAACAACTTTGCATTAAATTTGGGCAACGCATCCACTTGGATTAGGTAACCAACACTCAGGGGGCTAACCCCCTGAGTGTTGAACCATTAGACAGGGTTTAATTTAAAGACCCGTTTTTAGACAGCCTCTTTTTTTTAAGCAAGCATTACTTACCTTTTATTTTTTTCCATTCATCAAAGGCTGAAAAAAAAACTTCATTAAGTAGCGTTGAATCGCCATCGTAATCAATAGGCATATCGACCAACAAAACATTATTCCATTCTCCAAATTTTGGATTAGGATTTGTTAATCCATCCAATAAACCCATAAGACTAAAAAAAGCATCATCTAAATTTCTTGTAATTATTTTTTCAATAATACTATGAAGTAATGGTGAACTTTTATTTGATTCAATATACTCCTCCTCTTCATCTGTTAATACAAAACAAGCCAATGAACTTCCTTTTTTGAATTTGTCAAGCGTAAAAGAAACATTACGGTTTATTATTTCGTGGATTTCTAACAAAAAAACTTTTTTACTTTCCTCAGATAATTTCATTATAAGTATGCATAGGAGACTATTTTGATTCAAGATAGTCTTTTCATTAAAATTTTAAAGGTTCGCCTTTCCATTCACTTAATATTACGCTAGCACTAAATGAAGTAAAAGGAATATCTCTACTCACTATTTCTTCTAAAACTCTTATAGCAATTTCTTCATAAATAGATAATAACGATTTTGCAGTCCAAACCTGTACATTGGGATTTTCATGATCTAAAAGATTTTTCATTTCTTCAAGACCGTAATTTTCATCTATATAATTAGTAATCTCTATAGTCTTCATCATTTCCTTATTTCCTATTTTAACATCACCCTGCTCTGCTGCCTTATGATGCATTAATATAGATTTAACAAGGTGTTCTCTTGCAATATTTATATTCTTAAAAATCATATTTAACGATAAAGTTAATTAATAATTGATGCGAATTAAATACCTTAATGTCAAAATATTTTTTTTATTAAAATTTTAAAGACTCGCCTTTCCATTCTTTTAGAATGATTTCGGCTTTCCATGATTTTTTAGGAATTTCCTTTTTTATTATATCATTTAAAACATCAATTGATATGTCCTCATAATATGGCAATAATGATCGCGCTGTCGCCAATCTTAAACCAACATCATCATGTTTCAAAAATTCTATAAGTAACCTTAATCCGTTATTATTCTTAAGATATTCAAAAGCAGGATTCACCTTTTTACTTATTATTTGGTTATTAGTCTTAACGTCTCCTACCTCCATGGCATCATGACATTTTTTATGACCTTCATATATAGTGTCCTTTGCTTCTTCTAAATTTTTAAAATTCATAATCATTTGATTTTTAAATCACTAGTAATCTCATCTGATTTTCAATTCTCAACTGAGAAAAAATCAGAAAATTATCTCTATTTATATTTAATCGATTCGAGTTCTTCAATACGTTCTATTTTCCATTGTCGCCCTTTCTTTTTAATAAAGAAAACGACAGCTATTAAAGATGACGATTCATGAACAGTACTTTGGAAAATAAAAAATTCATTTTCATTTATCTTATAAGGTCTTGTAAAATAAAGTTTTATCTTATGTTTTTCATTCATTTTATTCCTCACTAATTCAGCAATTGAATCAGACACTTTCCAATCGATATTTAAAGGAGGGGTATAGTAAGCGTTTTCTAATGCAGTTGAATCAAGAAGTTGACGTTTTAAAATTTGATTTTCAAAATAACCAAATTCGTCATTAATAACATTCATCGAATCTATATTTTCTATTGTCGCAAGGATAGCATTTTTATTGACTAGATCTTGATAAAAAATATCAGCTAGATGTACCGTATTTTCTTGTTCATTTACTACTTTTAAATTTTTCGTTCGCTCTGCAAAAGTGCAGTTTAAGAGAATTAAAGAAACAATAAATACAAAACTATTTTTCATTTTAATTCTTTTTTGTTATCACAAAATTATTATCCCTATCTATATAAACCACTCCATCGTAAGCTTCTTCTTCAAATAAATATCCTTCCTCACCATTGATGTTACTTTGCCAAAAATCATTATTATAATGAAAATCACCGTAGTGAACTGCCTCATGTAAAATTGACACTCCTATATAGAAAAGTAAACTTTCACTTGCTTCAGAGCCTGAATCTGATTTTTCTAAGTCATTAATTAAATCAATATCCAAAAATAATTCATTCGGTAAATTTTCATCAAATTTCCCATGAATTGAGCTTCCATTTATAGGGCTCAAACCCAATTGATCTATCACTAATGCTGGTCCTTCACCCCAAGTTAGTGTTTTTTTAACTTGAGCATCGGTCATATTAGTATATTTTTTAAATGCGTTCGTTATTTTGGTTATTTCTACAATTTTAGGCAACTGATTTTTAAGGTACTCTGTTAATTTCGGATAATCTCTCTTATATTGCATAGCTTTGTCTTTAGGGTATTTCACAAAAGGTTTTATCGCAATTAATGTCCCTTCTATTGCCGCTTCAATAATAGCTTGTGTTCTTTGTTTTGTAGGTTGCGATTTATCACTTTCACGCCAATATTTATCCAAACGTTCCGTCATAGCCCAATTAGCAGGCTCCATTAAAAAGTTTTTTTGAGCGACACTAAGGCCTAATTGCGAGCCTAGCGTATTTACTTGACTGCGAATACGAGCCGCCATGGCTACATTAATGTTTATGCCAATCCCACCTGAAGGACCCGAAGTACAATCTTCACAATCTCCTTTTGATACGCTTTGCTTAAGGCTGACACTATTATTGCCATTAGGACAGTTTACCGTTAAAACAGAATAGGAACCTCCACCATCACCACCACAAGTTTGTTGAGTCGCAGAGGTACCTGGCCCATGTGTAGTATATTGGTCATCACCTCCGCACGCCCTCCAAGAGGTGCTATAACTACAACTTCCGTTACCATTGCTAGGTGCTTGATTTCCAATATTGTTACTACCACCTCCTATTGAACCTCTTGAAATACTTTCTATGTTACAAGGAATGGGATCACCTACTGCATCAACTTGTGTTTCGCAATTTCCTTTTGAAATTAAACTATCATCAAAATAATCAGAAAATTTATGCTGTTCAATACTTCCGGTAAAAAGACTAAAATTGTAACCGCTTTCAGCCCAACTATTGTAAGTATCGTCATTTGAGATATATTTTAAAACAATCGGAGGGTATTTATTTCCCAATGAATCTTTACCTACAATAAGATTATAGAATGTTGTCTTTGGTGTATCAGGAAAAGAAAAATTGAATGAATATGTATTATTCTCGAGCGTATCTATCACTTCAATAATATTGTCAATATCGAAGATAGCTTCTTGTCCATTTTGTTTATTTGCAAAAATATTTTTGCTTGATTTGGAATTGAGAAAAGAAGAAATTTCAGGAATTTCTTTCAATGAAATCGTTTTGGTTAAAAAAGTGCTCGTATTTTGGTCTTCATTGGTTTGAAATACTTCTTCCTCAACATTTTTTTGACAGCTTATTGCGAGGGTCAATAAAATAAGGGATAATACACAGAATAATCTTTGTTTCATTTTCAACATAATTGTTAGGGTTTGGTTATACATAAGGCCGTAATGACCTTTTCAATGCCAGCAATGTAGTAGATCGCTGGTAGTGAAACCGTAAATGCAACCTTACACTTTATAAGGTTTCAACCTTAGTTTCGATAAAAGGAGTAACTTCTTCGATGAATAGGTAAGTTAAATGATGTGATGTGCTTTGGCAGCTTCAATTAAATGGGTAGTGGTCGCTTCTTTTAGATTAAACGTGCTACGTAAATTACGTTTTCTCAATTCTACACCCGATAGTGATAAGGGCACATAATCAGGAATACTCTTGGTAGGTACGCCCAGTAACAATAAATGTAGTATTTCACGATCAATATCGTCTATAAGCAGTGAATTGTTGGTTTGATGCCTAAAGAAATTAATAATACTCTTGGTATACCCAACTTTACCGTTAAGCACTCGTAAGATATCTTCTTTAAAACTTTCGGGTTCAATCTCAGACTTTATCATAAAACCTTCAGGGTTGACCGCTCTACTAATTTGATAAAATAAATGATTGCTACGAATCGATGTTATAATTACCAGTTTAGTTGCTTTGGATGATGCGCGGAGTGCTGCAGCAAGTTCTTTACCATATTCGTTGAATACACCTGCTTTAGAAGGAAGCCGCATATCGATTATCGCAATATCAAATAACGTATCTGAAGCTATCGTTTCTTTAGCAGCTTCATAATACGTACAGGTAGTAATGCTTGGCTTGAAAATATGATGCGATTCATAAACATCATTAAAAATAGTTTCGTAAACCTGACATAACAGCGGTTCATCTTCTACAATTAATACCTTAATATGTTGCATAATTAATGGGGAACTTTTTTAGACCGCAGTTTTATAGAAACTTAAAAAAAGAAATACTATTGTAATTGCCCTTAAAAAAGAGTCCTTCAACTTTTATTCTCCGCTAAAATATAATTGCGCTATCTCATAAAATTACCTACGCGTTGTGTTCCAATATTTGTAGCTTTTTCCCTCAAAAATTATGAAAAAAATAACATCTGGTGCAGTTTTTGATGCGGTATATTAAGTAGATTAGACCTCTCAAAACCAAACTACAATGAATAAAAAGAAAATCCTATATATAGGCATTCCGATTCTCGTTCTTATTCTTGGCTATTTCTTTTTAAGACCAAATGAAGATGAAGATGTTACTATAACCGCTGAAGTAGTTCAAGGCGAATTTTTAAACGAAGTTATCATTTCAGGAGAGGCGCAATCAACAAGCTTGAAAAACATTGATGGCCCTGCGAATCTGCGTAAATTCAGATTGAACAATATTAAAATTCAAGATTTAATCCCTGAAGGTACTGTAGTAAAAGCAGGCGACTATGTTGGAAAATTAGACCCTTCATCCGTCAATGAACAAATTTTAGATGCCAATCTAAATCTAGAAACAGCACAGTCAAAATTCACCCAAGAACAACTCGATACTACATTAACTTTAAAGCAAGAACGTACTGCTATAAAGGATATTCAGTTCAATATGGAAGAAGATAAACTCGAACTTAAACAGTCTATCTATGAATCACCCGTAACCATAAAACAGTTAGAAATTAAAATAGAACGTGCAGAAAGAGATTTGAAAGAACGCAAAGAAGATTATGAAATTAAAAAGCGAAAAGCGATCGCTAAGATGGTTGAAGTGGGTACTGAAGTTTCGAAAATCAGAAAAAAGTTAGATGGTCTTATCGAATTGCAAGCTTCTTTCACTATTCATTCTGATGCTAGTGGTATGGTTACTTACGCCAAAAATTGGGATGGAAGTAAAAAGAAAGTAGGTTCAGATATTAGCCCTTGGAATTTAACCATAGCTACCCTGCCTGATTTAACTAAAATGGAATCTAAAACCTATTCTAATGAAGTAGACATTCGAAAAATTAAAAAAGATCAAAAAGTTACAGTTGGCTTTGACGCTTTTCCCGATATTACTATAGATGGGGTCATCACAAGTGTTGCCAATGTTGGTGAAAAGAAAAGAGGTTCTGATATTAAACTTTTTCAAGTGCTTATAAAGTTCAATGAAACCAATGAAAATATTAGGCCCGGGATGACTACTTCAAATAGAATTCTTATTGGAAAACAAGAAGATGTCTTAATGATTCCGCTTGAAGCAGTATTTACCAAAGATTCTATTAGTTACGTGTATAAAGATTCTGGATTTTCAATTGACAAAAAGCAAATTGAATTAGGCGAATCAAACGAAGATGTAGTTATCGTTACGAAAGGTTTGAACGCCAAAGATGTGGTTTATCTCAGCAAACCTGCGGGATTGGATGACAAAAATATCGCTGAACTCAGATAAGTCTTCATGATAGATAAAATTCTCTTAGAGACTATAAAATCAAACTTCACCGAAGCCATTCGGGTAATTTCTGCAAACAAAATTCGTACTTTTTTAACCGCATTAGGTATCATCTTCGGAGTTGCTGCGGTCATTACCATGTTAGCCATTGGTAAGGGAGCAGAAAAAGAAATTCTTTCGCAGCTAGCACTAGTTGGGGTAAATAATATTGTAGTAACGCCAATTCCTGATGATCCTGATGAGAATGATACTAGTGAAGAGGAAGAAGGTGGGGCAACCGAGACCATTCGTTTTTCTAAAGGACTCGATTTACAAGACGTTGCCAGTATTCGAAAAAATATTCCTACGGTAAAGCAGCTGAGTCCCGAAATTATTTTAGAAACGTATATGATTAAAAAGGGAAGGCAGAGTCCAGTTAAACTAATTGGTGTGACCAATTCTTTTTTTGAAACTGCAAATATAAATATTGGTCAAGGTAAAAGTTTTACTAAGATTCAATTACGAAGTGCCCAACCCGTGTGCATCATTGGGGAGAAAGTAGCCAAGAAACTATTTACGGGTGAAAATGCCATTGGCAAGCAGATCAAAGTAAAAGATGTATGGTTAAAAGTTATTGGTATCATTGAAGAGAAACTTATCTCACAAACCGCTCAAGAGAATTTAGGCATTCGTGATTTGAATCAAGATATTTATATCCCAATTAAGACTTTCTTGGTGCGTTATAAAGATCGGAAAATTGTCAGCGATCAGCCTTTAGATTTAGGTAGCGGTATGATTATTTTCGGTGGAAACGATAATGGCCCGAAGAAAAGAAAGCCTCGTGGCAATTATCATCAAATAGATAAACTAACCGTTCAGGTCAATAATTCAAACGAGCTGAAAGCAACCGCGGAAGTTATTAGTAAAATGTTACAGCGCAAGCATAACGGCATGCTCGATTTTGAAATTACCATCCCCATTAATCTCTTAAAGCAACAACAGAAAACAAAACAAATATTCAACATTGTATTAAGTATCATTGCCGGAATTTCTTTATTGATTGGTGGTATTGGTATTATGAATATTATGCTAGCTTCTATCTTAGAACGCACTAAAGAAATTGGCATTATTAAAGCGATTGGTGCAACCAAACAAGATATCATATTGCAGTTTTTGTCTGAGTCGATATTAATTAGTTTAAGTGGTGGCATAATAGGATGTATTCTTGGCATTGTGGCCTCTTACGTGCTAGAAGTCGCTACCGATATTGAAACTATTGTTTCTTTTGGTTCTATTGTATTATCATTTCTGGTTGCAACCTTTATTGGACTCATTTTCGGAGTTTTACCAGCAAAATCTGCAGCAAACAAAAATCCTATCGAAGCTATTAGACATGAGTAAACACCATCTAAAAAAATATCCTAGGTGGTTGCTAAAAATGAACACTATGCAAAAACAGTTATTTTTTATTTTCCTCTTCGTTACTATTATTGGTAATAGTCAATCGCAAAAAATAAAATTGACAGAGGCTATTAAAATAGCTCAAAAAAAATCACCACAATATGTAAGAGCTCTGAATACCTACCAAGCTGGTTATTGGCGCTACCGAAACTACGTGGCCGATTTTCTACCTCAGTTAAGTTTAAGGGCCACCCTACCCGAATACTCGAATTCTATCCGAAGAATTACGAATGATGAAGGACAAGATATTTTCGTACAACAGAATCAATCGATAATTGATGCCACCCTTAGCCTTCAACAAAAGGTACCGTATACAGGTGGAGCTTTTGCCATCAATAGCCGCTTAGAACGGGTAGATCGCTTCGGAGATTCTCGAAATACCAATTATTCGTTAATCCCTTTTTCCATCAGTTACTTTCAAAATTCACTATTCTATAATCCGTATAAATGGGATCGTCAAATAGAACCGTTACGTTATGAAGAATCGAAACGTACGATTATTGAGAATATGGAAGAAATTTCGCTAACTACGTGCCTACGCTATTTTGGTTTATTGAAAGCCCAAGTTAGTTTAGATATTGCGAAGAAAAATTTATCAAATCAAGATACCCTGCTCCAGATTACAAAGGGGAGGTATAAAATTGGAAAAATCGCAGAAAATGAATTATTGCAAATCGAGCTAAGTCATTTAAGTTCAAAAAATAATGTGACTACCAATACCATTCTCTTAAAAAAAACATCTCAAGACCTTGCACGTTTTCTAGAACTAGATACTGAAGCAATAGAATTAGAGGTGCCGGAGAGGCTTTCTGATTTTGCAGTCGATATTGATAAAGCCCTTCAAGAAGCGGAAACCAACAGAAAATCAGTGATTGAATTTAGGCGACGGCGCCTTGAGGCCGAAAAAAGATTAGCCGAAGTAAAAGGTAGTAACCGATTGGAACTAGATGTGCGGGCGAATTTCGGACTCAACAGACGCGCTGATGAATATAGTGCGCTCTTTCAAGACTATGACCAACAACAAAATATTTCTTTGAGCGTAGGTATTCCCATATTTGATTGGGGTGTTTCTAAATCAAGGCGTAAAATGGCAGAAGCAGATTTAAGCTTGGTTGAAAATACTATTGAACAAGAAAAACAGGCTTTCGAACAAGAAATATTTCTACATACCCTGAATTGGTCAAGCCAAAGAGATTTCTTAGCAACTGCTGAAAAAGCACAAGAAATTGCACTCAAACGCTATGAAATCACTAAAAAAAGATACGTTTTAGGTAAAATTACGATTACAGACTTGAATATTGCGCAGCAAGAAAAGGATAAAGCTGTTTTCGATTACTTGAACTCTTTGCAAAAATTTTGGGTAGACTACTACACCTTACGCAGGTTAACCCTCTATGACTTTATAGAAGACGAAAAAATTACCATTGAAGACATTGTTTTTGATTGAAAGTAGCCTGACATTTAGATAGAGTTTATCGATAGTTTTTATTATTTTTATATCTCAAAACTATTGCAATGACAATCACCCAATTACAGTATGTACTCGCTGTAGCAGAGTATCAAAATTTCACCTTGGCTGCTCAAAAGAGCTTTGTTACACAGCCAACCTTAAGTATGCAAGTCCAAAAATTAGAAGATGAACTTGATGTTTTAATTTTTGACCGAAGTAAAAAACCAATTGCTGTTACTGAAGTTGGAAAAAAGATTGTTGCCCAAGCGAAAAACATAGTAAACGAAGCCTCTCGTATTGTAGATATTGTTGACCAAGAGAAAGGATTTATAGGGGGTGATTTCACCCTAGGTATTATCCCTACAATAATGCCTACGCTTCTTCCAATGTTCTTAAAAACATTCATAAGAAAATACCCTAAGGTAAATTTGATTATTAAGGAGCAAAGTACGGAAACGCTTATTCGCAACCTACAAGATAATCACATTGATGCAGCAATCGCCGCTACCCCGTTAGAGATTGAATTTATCAAAGAACGGCCTTTATATTACGAACCTTTTGTGGGGTATATACCAAGAAATCACAGGCTTAGGGATGTTCAGAATTTAAAACCTCAAGATTTAGATGTTTCAGATGTTTTGTTATTACAAGATGGGCATTGTTTTAGAGACGGTGTGATTAATTTATGTAAAGCATCTAAAGATGTGAACGAAGAACATTTTCAATTACAGAGTGGTAGTTTCGAAACATTGGTTAATCTTGCGGATGAAGATTTAGGTATGACCTTATTGCCCTATTTAAATACCTTAGAACTAGACGATAGTAAGAAGAAAAACTTAAAACATTTTGACAATCCGCCTCCAGCGCGTGAGGTAAGTCTGATTTATCATAAAAACGAACTTAAAATACAAATTACGGAAGCCTTAATTGATGTGATTGCTAGTATCGTTAGAGGTGCAATTGCTTTTCAAGATGTGAAGATAATTAGCCCATTGAATCAAAAGTAAAAACCCTGACCAAATGGTCAGGGTTTTCGTTATGCTTTTAAATAAATTAAACTTTGTTGTAATTCTGGTTTATCAGTTATGAATTGATGTAACCAGTCTTTCAATTCTTCGATCTCATCTGGTAATAAATTTGATATCGCTTTTTGAAGTTCTTTGCAAAAAAGCTTCGTATCGAAGCTCACTTTTTTGAGTACAGTTTTAGTATACTCAAGCATCGCTCTAGCCATATTTCAAAATGTTTTTATTAGGTATTAAGGAACGTTGTTCACTGTTTAAAGTTAAACAGAAAAGCATATATAATGTTGCTTCAACTCTGTTAAAAAAAAATAAATTAGTGTTAAAAGAAGACATTCATTAAACAAGTTTTATTTCATACTTTTAAATGCATGAAAAATGTACTTATACTTATCTTGTTCTTCTCCCTTTTAGTAGGGTGTGTAGGTACCAAAAGCAGTATTAAAAAAAGTACCCACAAGGTCTTTGATACTGCATTTTATAAGAATCAATTTACTGGGTTTTTAGTGATCGATGCTCAAAACAACGATACACTGTTCAATTTTAACGGTGAAAAGTACTTCACCCCTGCAAGCAATACAAAAATAGTCACCTTGTACAGTGCCTCAGAATTATTGATGGATAGTATTCCCGCCTTAAAGTATGTAAAACAAAATGATACACTTTATATGGAGGGTACGGGAGACCCCACCTTCTTACACCCATATTTTAAAAGCAATAAAGCCCTTTCATTTCTTAAAAAACATCAAAATATTACCCTCCATCTAAATAATAGTATTGATACGAAGTACGGCCCAGGTTGGGCATGGGAAGATTATGCCTATTATTATCAGCCTGAAAAAGGGGCGTTCCCCTTGTACGGCAATGTGGTTACGATATCTCGAAACGAAGAATTACGAATTACACCGGCGCTATTCAGAGACTCCGTGTTTCAAACTAGCTCAATAAAAAACAGGAATCTTGAGTCGAACCATTTTTATTATGGGTCTTGGCGAAATGACACCTTAGAAATACCTTATCGCACCAGCGCGCTTTTAACAAAGACATTATTGGAGAATGAATTAAACAAAAAAATTCAAATTGTTGAGCGTATGCCTGACGCAAAAAAGGAAACCTTATTTGGCGTCTCTTCTGATACGGTTTACAAACACATGTTGCATGAAAGTGATAATTTTTTAGCAGATCAACTACTTTTAGTCGCTTCGTCAACACTCTCAGACACCTTAAGTTCTAAAACCACTATTGATTACATGCTACAAAACCAACTGTCATCATTGCGACAACAACCCCGTTGGGTTGACGGATCAGGCTTGTCTCGCTATAATTTATTTACACCAGAATCAATAGTTGTAATACTGAAAAAACTCTATGACAAAATACCGTCGCAACGCTTATTCGATTTATTTCCGACTGGTGGTGAAGGCACACTGAAGAATTGGTACGCAGGTAATCCGGAGCCTTATTTATATGCTAAAACAGGTAGTTTAGGTAACGTGCATAATATAAGTGGGTACCTACTGACAAAATCAGGCAAGGTATTGATCTTCAGTTTCATGAATAATCACTTTAGGCATCCTTCAAGTGAGGTCAAAAAACACATGCAACAGATCTTTGAAAATTTCAGAGACCATTACTAAGCAATTCGAATAAAACCAACTAGAGTTTATTGGGATCTGTAAGTTCACCAAATTTATCAAGAAGCAGTTTTAATTTCGGATGAATATAGGTCTTGCAAAAAGGTTTTTCTTTATCAGAATAATAGTAGTTATGAAATTTCGAATCAGATGCTTTAAACTTTTTAAAAGGAAGTACTTCAGTAATCAAAGGTTTTTCAAAGGCTATTTGTAATTCCTTCAAAATTAATTTCGCTTCACGTTCCTCTTGTTTCGTAAACGAATAAATCGCAGAACGATATTTATCCCGCAGGGTATGTGCGGCTGCACTCTCATGGGTATGCAAATGAATTAATATGAGATCTTTCAACCCGATGTTGTGTTCATCGAAATGTACAATTACGGCTTCCGAAAAGCTATTGTCTTTTCCTGCAGATGCAATAAAACCTTGTTCGACTTTGTGTACTCCAATTAATGATTGAAATACCGCCTCGGTACACCAGTGACAACCCCCACCTAAGCCAATTTTACGATACATTCCCATAAATTAAATTAACTGCAATTACGAAAGTAAACCGTTAATCTGCGCATACTGCAATAACATTATCGTTTTAGCATCTTCAATGACACCAATGCGCATCAACCTTAAAGCTTCTTCAAAACTGTATTCTAATACCTCAATATTTTCAGTTTCATCAACGGCCCCGCCCCCCTCGCCTAATTTCATACCATCTTCATAGGTGCCTACAAAAAAATAAAGAATCTCGGTTACTGATCCTGGAGACATATAACATTGAAAAATTTTGCGAACTCCTCGAACAATATAGCCTGTTTCTTCTTCTACTTCCTTACGAATACAATCTTCAGGGTTATCACCATCTAAAAGTCCTGCACAAGCTTCAATGACCATCCCATCTTTATTTCCATTTACATAGGTCGGCATGCGAAACTGACGTGTTAAAACAACGGTCCCCTTTTCTTTATTATATAACAAAATAGTTGCTCCGTTACCTCTATCGTAGGCTTCACGTTCTTGCGTTTCCCAACTACCATCTTCTTTGTGATACTCAAATTTGAATTTATTTAAGGTATACCAATTATCCGATAACAAGGTTTTTTCAATATTTCTAATCATTCCGTTTTTCAATTTGTAATTTTCTTTGATTATCTTTTAAAGATATAATTATTACAGCGACATTAGTAGTCTCATTATTATAAATATTGTGATTTAGAAACTTAAACACACGAGTTATGAGAAACGCTTTTTTTATTGGAATTTTTATGATCTATAGCTGCCTAGGTTGCAAAACAAAGGCAGAAAATCAAGCAGCTGAAAAAAAATTACCTCGCATTGCTATTGCCGGAATCGGCATTGAATCGAGCACCTTCTCCCCTGCTCAAACCCATGAAGAAGCATTTCATGCAAGAATAGGCGATTCTATTTTCGGTCGTTATTCCTTTTTCGCTGAGGGTGCTGAAATTCGCAATAGGGCAGATTGGGTACCAACATTATTAGGCAAATCTTTACCGGGCGGTATTGTTACTCGTGAAGCCTATGAATCAATGGTAACTAAAACTATAAAGATGCTAAAGGCCAATGGCCCCTATAATGGTTTGTGGTTTGATATTCATGGGGCTATGAGTGTGGTTGGTATTGAAGATGCTGAAGGAGATTTAATAAAGCGCATTCGCGAAGTTGTCGGAACCGAGGTTTTAATTTCAACATCGATGGATTTACATGGCAACGTATCAAAACAATTGGCAGAACATAGCGACTTGATTACCTGCTATCGAATGGCTCCACATGAAGATGCACTTGAATCGAAAGAACGCTCAATTGTTAATTTATTAGACCGTTTGGAAAATGGAAAAGGAAAACCAAAATACAAAGCCTGGATTCCCGTACCCATATTATTACCAGGTGAAAAAACGAGTACGCGAATCGAGCCAGGTAAAAGCCTCTATGCAAAAATTCCGGCTATTGAAAATCAAGAAGGTATTATAGATGCTGCCATTTGGATAGGCTATGCCTGGGCCGATGAAAATAGAAATCATGCAGTGGTTATGGTGACTGGTGATGATAAAGAGCAAGTCACTAAGGGCGCAGAAGAACTAGCACAGGCAATGTGGGATGTACGTAAGGACTTTGAATTTGTGGCACCAGTAGCCTCTTTAGAAGAGAGTTTAGCAATGGCATTGGCGCATAAAGAAAAGCCTTTTATTATAAGTGATATGGGTGATAACCCAACAGCTGGTGGTGCTGGTGATGTAACCTGGACCCTGCAAGAACTTTTAAAGCAATCAGCGTTCAAGACTGAAAACGGACCATCACTAATTTATGCTTCCATTCCCGGACCCGATGTTATAGCAGAAGCTTTAAAAGTGGGTGTTGGCGGTAAAGTCTCGGCTATGGTTGGAGCACAAGTTGATAATCGATATGCGCCTCCCATAAAACTTACGGGAACCGTAACGGCAATAAAAGAGGGAGATCGTGATGCGGAGGTGGAAGTTGTTGTGAAAGTTGGTAGTATTTCAGTGATCGTTACAAAACGAAGAAAACCATATCATCAAGAAGATGATTTTACCGATCTTCATTTAAATCCTAGAGAAACGGATATCGTAGTCGTCAAAATAGGTTATCTGGTGCCTGAACTCTATAATATGCGCAAAGGCTGGATTATGGCTCTAACGCCTGGGGGCGTTGATCAAGATTTAGAACGTTTGGGCTACAAGAATATCAAAAGACCTATGTTTCCTTTAGATAAGGATATGAAGCATCCTGATTTAAGTGCAAGACTCATTAGATCATCTGACCAATAAAATAAGGCAACTTAAGATATATTATTATCTAGAAATGACCCCATTAAAACTAAACATCTCATACAAACACCACCTCCTTGTCGCTGTGATTATTGCCCTTTGGCTTGTACTGTTTTTAGTGCTCATAGCTCCTTTTGATATCGCAGAATTACCTTTTGCAATTCGCTTTGAAATTATGCCGCTCTACGGATTAATTTCTTTCATTTCCTATGTGGTACTGCTTCCCATCCAAAATTTCATTTTTAAAAAATTAGGCAAATGGACACTATTCCTAGAAATATTGATAATCATTTTATTCAATGTCATCGTTTTAATTGGGAGTTACTTCTATTACAAGTCAGACATAATCAATGGCGAATATTCTTTTGTAAAATTCACATTTGAAGTCTACTATCCTATTTTCCTGATTATACTACCCATTCTTCTATTTACCCGATGGTATTTAAGCAAGAAAGCGGTAGCGCAAAATTCTGATAAAATTGTTTTGACCGGAGAGAATAAGTTAGACGTATTGCAAATACACCTTTCCGATTTGGTATGCATTTCAAGTGCTGATAATTACGTGGAAGTATCTTATTTGATGCAGACCAAACTGTCTAAGAAACTATTGCGAACTACCTTGAAGAATATCCATCCACAAGTACCTGATTTATTAAAAGTGCATCGTTCGCATCTAATAAATCCTGTCCATTTTAAAGATTGGAAAAACGCGAACACCGTAGAATTAACTCAAACAGAAGTACCCGTTTCGAAGAACTACAGAAAAAAGGTGCTTGCCATACACGATCATTCATCCCAAAAACCGAATGATTCGTCCCAAACTCTCTAAAACATGGGCTTCAGAAGTAACATGTTTCTACTTTTGAAAAAACTTTATAACTAGATAACGATGAAACTATTTACTATCACGCTACTTTTTTTAATCACCTTTATAGGTACTGCTCAAGAACAAAATAATATTATTAAAAATCAATTGCTAAAAATTGTTGACGACAAAATGGTCATGGGTGTTGCCGCCGCCTATTCTATAGATGGTAAAATTATAGAACAAGCTGTTGCGGGGTATGCCGATAAAGATGCAGGTAAAAAGTTTACAATAGACACCAAAGTACGAATGGGCTCCATCGCTAAGACCATGACCGCTTTGGCAGTTATGCAATTGGTAGAGCAGGGAAAGTTAGATTTAGACGCCCCCGTACAAACTTATATACCTGATTACCCAAAACACGAAAAAACCCAAATAACCACCAGACATTTGTTGTCGCACACCTCGGGTATTTCAGGCTATAAAGATGGTCGTGAATCCAACACAACAACAGAATATCCCACTTTGTATGATGCCATGAGTTTATTTAAAGATCGTGATTTGTTGTTTGAGCCGGGCACTCAATTTTCCTATACCACCTACGGATATACCGTTTTGGGAGCAATTATGGAAAGTGTTACTGGACAGACCTTTGAAACCTATATGCAAGAAAATATTTTCGCTAAAGCGGGAATGACCCATACAGGAGTTGAAAAATTTGGTGAATCATTGGAAAATGAATCGAGGTTATATCATCGAAATAATGGTAAAGGAAAAGCCAAACCAGCAAAGGAGAATAATTTAAGCAACAGATTACCTGCTGGAGGATTTTATACAACCCTTACTGACATGCTAAAATTCGGCGATGCAGTTATAAACCATGCCCTTGTAAAAGAAGAAACGCTTAAAGAGATGCGACAGCATCACAGTTTGGAAAAAGAAAACAATGCCTATGGCTTCGGTTGGTTTTTGTACAACCCAAAACCTTATGAAGGTGCTATCATAGGGCACCCTGGAGCACAAACAGGATGCACTTCATTTCTATTTATTGTTCCAGAGAAAAAAGGAATAAGTGTTATTCTAGCCAATACTGCGCGAGCGCAATCCAGTGTTGACCCTATTGCAAATGATTTATTGCGGTTATCGTTAAGCGGTACGAACAATAAATAAGATTTCAAATTATATAAGGTATTTGAAAAACTAAACCGTAATGGCTTGATTCAAATACCTTCTAAAAGGAAGCATTTCGTTATATACCGAAATCAATTTTTTATCAAAGCCTTTTTTGAGTACTTCTTTTGAAGAAAATTCCATAGCCACCGCATAGGTTTTATTGCGCAGCAAATCGATATGCGGATGATCATTAGAAAAACCTTTAGGGGCATTAGTGAGTTTCGCATCTTCGTACAATCCACCAAAGGTTTGTTTGAAAGATTTTTTATTAAGAATATGTTTCAGCTCCTCTCCATTATAATCAATGGCATCGCGAATACTGCGTAAACGTTTAGAGTCTGGTCGCCATAATCCACCAGCGAACATCGAACGCTCTATACCCACTTCCACGTAAAAATCCCCCGTATTGGGGCGTTTGTCCAACCCTGCTCCAAAATGGTCTTTATAAATTGGTTTATTCGGATGAAACATCAGATTATTATTGATACGATTGATGCCCTTCTTGCCGGGAGTATCATAGTATTCATCATCAATTTCCGCAAGTTTTGTGTTCATTTCATTTAACCAACCAATAAAATCATCACGGACTTCTTTATACCATTTGCGATTGGCATCCATCCATTCTTTATTGTTGTTCTTTTGAAGTGTTTTTAGAAAATTGACTTGATTATGAAAATCCATGTAAAAGATTCAAAGTTTAAAACCTAAAGGTAACTTTTGTTTTTGTTTTTGTATTTTTATTTGAGCTTGATACTTGAACTTGATACTTAAATTTTAAAACCCTCTATCTCCCCCAACTATATCTCCGAGGGTACCTAAAATACTACCCTCGCCTTTGTCTTTTCCTCCTCTGGGTATTGCCGCTAAAACTCTACCTGCCAATCGACTGAAAGGAAGCGATTGTACATATACCGTGCCAGGGCCTTTAAGCGTGGCAAAAAAGAGTCCTTCTCCACCGAAAATTGTATTCTTTATACCGCCAATAAATTCAATATCATAATCTACAGTTTGGCTAAACCCTACAATACAACCAGTATCTACTTTTAAAATTTCTCCGGCAGCAAGTTCTTTTTTTGCAAGAGTACCGCCAGCATGAACAAAGGCCATTCCGTCGCCTTCCAACTTTTGCATGATAAAACCTTCACCTCCGAAGAGTCCACGGCCCAATTTTTTTGAAAATTCAATTCCCACTGAAACGCCTTTAGCAGCACAGAGAAAGGCATCTTTTTGACAAATGAACTTCCCGTTTTTCTCTGACAAATCAATAGGTAGAATTTTCCCCGGATATGGAGATGCGAAACTCACTTGTTTTTTTCCTTGACCAACATTCAAATAAGCGGTCATAAAAAGACTTTCTCCTGTCAACATTCGTTTTCCTGCGGAAAAAATCTTGCCAAGCACGCCCGTTTCTTGATTAGACCCATCACCAAAAATGGTGCTCATTTTAATGTCGGTGTCCATCATCATAAAACTGCCTGCCTCTGCTACTACTGCTTCTTGTGGGTCTAATTCGATTTCAACATATTGCATTTCTTCACCGTAAATGGCGTAATCTATTTCGTGTGCGTTCATAAGTAAGTGATTTAAATTTTGATTGATATTACTAATCAATTGGTATAAAGAAAGAGAGAAATGTTACAGACCAGGGGCAAATTCATCTATCACTTTTGCAAGTTTTTCTGGCTCTTGCGTACCGATCAAAAAACGTTTTCCATTTTTCAATTCAATGGCCAAGCCCATTTTACCTTTGGTATTAAATACGGTACCATATTTAGTACCCAATCGTATACCCCATCCACCAACAAATCCATAATTGACCACGGCTGCTGAAGCTACTTCTTCCCAAGTGACATTTTTTTTAACAAATGGTACAAATTGCATTTGAATACCCACTTGAACTATTTTAGTTCTTAATTCCATAAACCAAAACAAAAATAGGAGTGTTAAAGACAATACAGCGAATACAACTAAACCAGCATTCGACATAGGTTTACTTCCAAATATTTCGCCTTGCATCAGTTGTTTGTAAATTCCAAATAGTGCTATCAAAACAATTCCAATCAATACCAGCCATATCCACCATTGGGTAAACTTTTGTCTTTCCTGAAATAGTATCTTGTCTTTCATAAACTTAAATTAACACATAGCAACTGTCAACCAACAACTGTCAACAAACAACCATCAACCGTCAACTTTTCAACCGAACTGTCCACTCAACCCTTCGACTGCGCTCAGGGCGGCAAGAACTTATTGAACTATATTCAAATTATTGTTTTAAACGTACTGTCCATTCGAAATTGAAAGTACTGACCACTACTCCATCTTCATTGACACCCACAGATTTCATCCAAATGGTTTGCCCCTCTCCCGTTGCAATAGTTTTGGTTAAAGCGTCTTTTATCAGATGGCCATCTTCACAAGTAAAAGTAATTCTACCCGTAGCCTTTTTTGAAAAATTGGCATTGTTATTCTGAACCAACATAGAAATTTTCTTTCCTGTTTCTTGAATTTGAGTGGTCACCATAATGCCAGTAGCAAACTCTGCGGCCATACCTTGAACTGCCCAAAACATGGAATTAAACGGATTCTGATTGAACCAACGATGCTTGATTGAAACAACAGCCTTGCTTTTATCAATATATTTTAATCGAACGCCACACCACCACGCCGAGGGTAATTTAAAAAATGTAAAAGTGTTGATTTTACCTATAGATGCTGCCATTTTCAAAGGTTTAAGGCCTAAATGTAATGAAAATAATTAAAATTAAAATTGTTAAAATTATGTTAATTTTAAGTACTATGTGTTGCATAGTACTATTTTTAAACTATATATTTGCATAGACAGATATTAGGTATGTATTAAAATCATCATATTCTGATACAAGTAGCAGCAATCAAAAAAGACAATCATGACAGAGACATTAACCAAACACGAACGTAATTTAGCAGCAGTAATACATGCTTCTACCTTTTCTAAATTTTTCATTCCGTTCGGTAATTTTATTTTACCATTAGTTCTTTGGACTGCCAACAAAAAGGAACATGCATTTGTAGATGCCAACGGTAAACAAGCTTTGAATTTTCAAATAAGCTTATTGCTTTATTCCGTAGTATTAGGAATTATAAGTATTCCGTTTTTCGTAGGTTTTCTACCAGACATTTTCGATTTTGATCCATTCGGATTCAACAATCTCAACGATTTGAATATTAGTTTTAATAGTAGTGATTTTCGTTTTGGCTCTTGGCTTTTGCCGTTTGGCATTGCCGGTCTTCTTCAAGGTTCACTATTTATTGTCAATATCGTATATACCATTTTAGCAACAATAAGAACCAATGAAGGGCAATCGTTTGAATACCCTATAACTATAAAATTTATTAAGTAATCAATAGGTATTAATCACACCTAAAACTAGAGTTTATTCATCAATCAGTGCTGAGCACAGCAGAAGTATCAAAAAACAGAGTTTTTTATCATCAATCAAAAATGTAATCAGAATGTTTATTTATCATTCAAAAAACGAACAGTTAATCTATGCAGACAATCACATCCAAAAATAAAAAGGAAGAAGGCCTGCCTGCTGGCAGGAAAGCTCGGCATAAAAAGCAAAAAGAAGTTATGAACGTAGAAAACACAAAAGCACAAATGCGCAAGGGAGTGTTGGAGTATTGCATACTGTCTATCCTCAACGGACATGACAAATATGCCTCCGAGATTCTCGGCACCCTCAAAGACGCAAAAATGCTCGTGGTAGAGGGAACCATTTATCCGCTATTAACACGGCTAAAGAATGCAGGTCTACTCAATTACCGCTGGGAGGAATCAACCTCTGGACCCCCAAGAAAGTATTACACATTGACGGAAACTGGCAAACTTTTTCTCAAGGAACTAGATGCTACTTGGGATGAGTTGCGAAGTGCAACCAATTTGGTAACTAAAAGTAAATAATCAGTCAAAACAAATAGATCCGGTATTTCGCAGTATGTACCAGGATAAAAATCAAAAAAAATGAACAAGACAGTCAATATAAATTTAGCCAACGTCCTCTTCCACATTGATGAGGGGGCTTATAACAAAATGCGGCTCTATCTAGAATCCGTAAAACGATCCTTCGCAAACACTCCGGGAAGTGATGAAATATTAGGAGATATTGAAGCGCGCATCGCCGAACTTTTTCATGAAAAGCTTGAAAACGAAAGACAAGTAATCACGCAGAAAGAAGTTGATGAAGTCATCACTATTATGGGGCAACCTGAAGATTATATGGTCGATGAAGATATTTTCGAAGATGTACCAAAATCATCTCGTTCCGCTGAACAAAAAAGAAGCAAAAAACTATATCGAGATACCGAAATGAAGTATGTTGCTGGGGTCTCTTCAGGGCTTGCTCATTACGTAGGCGTCGATCCGCTGTGGGTGCGTTTACTTTGGGTTATATTAACCGTTTTCTCTGGAGGTGGATTCATACTCCTTTATGGTTTACTTTGGATTTTAATTCCTGAAGCTGCAACAACCTCGCAAAAATTGGACATGCGGGGGGAGGATATCAACATCAGCAATATAGAACGTAAGGTCAAGGAAGGCTTTGATGATGTTGCAGAAAAAGTAAAAAACGTCGACTATTCTGAAGTTGGCAATAAAGTAAAAAAAGGAGGAAAAAGTTTCTTCGATACCATTGGTGATATTATCATGTTCTTTTTCAAAGTGTTCGGAAAGTTCATTGGTATAATTTTGATCATCACTGGTGCTGCCACTATTATAGGAATGTTTGTAGGCATGCTTACCGTAGGAACCTTAGACTGGATCAATATTCCTGGGGTTGATGGTCTTATCGACAATATTACAGAAGCGCCCGTTTGGTTGTTATCACTAATGGCCTTTTTTGTCATCGGAATTCCCTTTTTCTTTTTACTATATCTGGGGCTTAAAATTCTAGTAAACAATCTAAAATCGATCGGTAATATTGCAAAATTCTCGCTCTTAGGTTTATGGTTAATATCACTTATTACATTAATTGTACTTATGGTCAGAGAAGCAGCATCTCATGCTTTTACAGGTAGTGTGACTACTGAAAATGAAATTGCGCTTGACAATGAATCTGATACCTTAAATATTCAATTGGTTTCTTCTGAGCTCTATGATCAGCGTGAACACATGCGTATGGATGATATGATCATGATTTTCGATAACGACGGAAATGAAGTATTACTCTCTGATGATGTACGATTCAATATTAAGAAATCACAAGATTCTGTTATTCGAATGTCAATTCGTAAAGAAGCCAATGGGCCCTCGTTTGATCAAGCCCGCACAATTGCGGAAAAAATTGACTATAGTTATCAGTTAACAGGAAATACCTTGGTCTTAGATGATTTTTTAACCGCAGGTAACAATAGTAAATTCAATGATCAAGATATTCGGGTAAACCTATATTTACCAGCCGAAACACTTATAAAATATGATGGTTCGAGTAAAAGACTTTGGACCATTAGAGCAGAACGAGATCGATCTTCTGATTATTTTGAGCAATATATCTGGAAAATGGGGGCTGATGGTGAATTAAAATGCCAAGATTGCCCAGAACCTGTAATTGAAGAAGAGGATAATGAAGATCGTCGTAATAAGATTATCATTAACGAAGATGGCATAGACATTAATATAAAAGAAGATGGAGAGTCGTTTAAAATGAAAATCAATGAAGACGGGGTTGATATAAAAGCTAATGACGATAATAATAATGACGAGAACATTGATATTGAAATAAATGAAGAAGGTGTTAAAGTCAAAACAAAAGATAATAATAACCGCTAATTACAATTCAGTCAGTTAATTACGCAATTCAGTCTATTTCTTTATCCAATAGCGAGCAAAAATAACATCTTTACGCCCGTACTGAGTGCAGTCCTAGTATCAACAAAAAATATAGTAAAACAACAACAATCAAAAAACAACAGTCATGACAACAATCGTAAGAATTTTAATCGCTCTTATTATTTCAATTTTTCTATCCTCTTGCGGATTAGATATACAAATAGGAGATTTTGGAACAGGAGAAAAAGGAAATGGTAATATCGTTTCAGAAACACGTGCCATTTCAGATGATTTTACCGAGGTTTCTGCCTCTGAAGGCTTAAAGGTATTTGTAACTCAAGAAGATAATTTTAACATTAAAGTAGAAGCTGATGATAATATTATTGATTTAATAGCTACCGATATCAAAAATGGAAAGTTACGAATTCATGCTACAAAAAATATTGGGCGAGCTACTAAAAATATTTATGTATCCTTACCAAAAGTAACCGCTCTTTCAGGTTCAAGTGGCGGGCATCTTCAAACGAAATCAACTATAAACACGAATGAATTAGAAGTTGACGGAAGCAGCGGTGCTGTATTAGAAATTGAAGTCGTGTCAAATGAAATTGATATCGACGCCAGTAGCGGTGCGAACTTAAACATTTCTGGTCGCGCTGATGATGCTGTGGTTGATGTAAGTTCTGGCGGTAATATCAATGCTAAAGATCTTGAAACTAAAAATTGTAACGCCGAAGCAAGTAGTGGCGGTAATGTAAAAATTCGAGTTGCCGACAATTTATATGCTGATGCCGCAAGCGGAGGTAACATATCGTATTCTGGTGAGCCCACTGTTGAAAAGAAAAAATCAGTTTCTGGCAGTGTTCATAAATATTAATCGAAAAAGATTGCACTTGAAAACCCACCTTTTTTAGGTGGGTTTTTGCTTTTTTAAAATAGCCGATTTCTATATCTTAGTTAGATGCTTGTTCATTTAAAAAAATATGTCTTACCACTTAAACATACTTTTAGTATCTCCAGAGAATCGCATGATTTTCAAGATACCCTAATAGTAGCCCTAACTTTAAATGGAAAAACAGGCTACGGAGAGGCGACTTCAAACCCTTACTACAATATTACCGTAGCCAGTATGATGGCCGAAATAGATGCACTCAAAAACGCAATAGCAACTTTTCAATTTACCACTCCTGAAATTTTCAATGCTTTTCTTGTTTCCAAGGGCTTAAGCAATTTTGCAGTTTGCGCTCTTGATTTAGCTGCCCATGATTTGTATGGTAAAATTTTAGGAAAACCGCTGTACCAAATTTGGCAAACAAATACCAGCCACTACCCCATTACAAATTATACGATTGGCCTAGCATCCATAGAAAAAATGCTCTATAAAATGAAAGAGATGCCATGGCCCATTTACAAAATTAAATTAGGCACTGAAGATGATGTCGCTATTGTAAAAGAGCTTCGCAAACACACCGATGCCGTTTTTCGTATTGATGCTAATTGCGCCTGGTCTGCCAAAGAAACTATTGCAAACGCAGCGATACTTAAAGATTTAGGTGTTGAGTTTCTCGAACAACCCTTAAAAGCTACGAATTGGGAAGGCATGGAAAAAGTCATGCATCATAGTGTATTGCCAGTGATTGCAGACGAAAGTTGTATTCTCGAAGATGATGTAGAAATCTGTGGCCTTCATTTTTCAGGTATTAATATCAAACTCACCAAATGTGGTGGACTGACCCCCGCTTTGCGAATGATAAAAAAAGCAAAAGAACTAGGACTAAAAGTTATGGTGGGTTGTATGACCGAATCTACCGTAGGTATTTCTGCAATAGCGCAGCTCTTGCCCCAATTAGATTACGTAGATATGGACGGAGCCTTGCTCTTAAAAGAAGATATTGCCACTGGCGTTCGAATTACAGATAACGGTACGGTTATATTTCCTGCTATTCGGGGTAGTGGCGTAACCATGAAGCAATGGAATATATCATAGATTCATTTCCGGGAAGAGAGCTTTCAATGAATGGTAGCCCTCATTTATATTTTGGGGGCACCTCGTATTTAGGCTTACAGACAGATGCTATTTTTCAAGACATTTACATTAAGAACCTCAAAAAATACGGCACTAATTATAGTGCCTCTCGAAATGCCAACTTAAAACTTGCTATTTATGATAAGGTTGAAGAGCACCTTGCCAAACTAGCTGGCAGCGAAAGTTGCGTGACCCTTTCTTCGGGTTATCTTGCTGGTCAGTTGATTGCTAGCACTTTGCATGCCAGTGACCACCCTTTACATTATGCTCCCAATACACATTCCGCATTGCAATTAAATGCTAGTCGATCGCAACAGCCTTTTCAAGAATTTAAAAAAGCCGTAAACGCCGCGTTGAAAACAACAGAAGTGCCTCCGGTAATTTTTCTTGATACGATTGATATTGCACAAGAGAACTACCCCTTTTTTAATCAACTCAAAGAACTGCCGATCGATAAGTTAATAATCGTAGCTGACGATTCACATGGTATCGGAATCGTAGGATCGAATGGTGGTGGATCATTTAAAAAATTAAAAGAGTTAAGGCCCAAAGAACTCATTGTTTCCTGTTCTTTAGGAAAAGGTTTTGGAATACAAGCAGGTGCGGTATTCGCCTCAAAAGAACGCATTCAAGAATGTAAGCGTACTCCTTTGTTCGGTGGTGCCAGTCCGGCAACTCCGGCAGCCTTAATGACTTTACAAGATGGACAAGCAATATTTAAAGAAAAAAGAGTCTTACTGCAGCGAAATATCCAGCTTTTTCTAAAAGTCTTAAAACAGACTGAAATGTTTGATTTTATAGAAAATTATCCGGCTTTTTATTTTAGAAATCCAGACTTGATCGAACATCTGAGAAAAAATAGGATCATCATTACCAATTTCAACTATCCTAACGGAGATTCGCCGATGATTAGTCGTATTGTAATTTCAGCCGCACATAGGCCCAACGATATTCAAGTTTTGGCATGGGCATTAAACAGCTTTAAAAACTCCTAAAAATTTCGTATCTTATTAAGGTTCCCCATTAACATTTAAATGGATACCAATGAGAAAACTACTTGGATTAGTTTTTTTGATGTTAATTCTCATCTCTTCTACGGAATTTACATCTTCAAAACAGCAGACAAATGCAGATTCCTTAGAGGGAACCTGGGAGCTCATCAACCGTTTCAACTATACTGACGGTAATGTATCGGATACTATTTTTAATACAAATGGATACCGACAGGTTAAAATATATAGCAAAGGCAAAGTAATGTGGACGCGTCACTCACCTGATGACCCTAATGAATGGTTTGGCTATGGTTCTTACACAAACACAGCAGATGAGTTAGAGGAGCGGTTAGAGTACGGTTCAGCTACTATGATGTCTATACAAGATACCATTAAAATCTTCACCTTCGAACTTCACCTGCATGAAGACAGCTATAGTCAAATATCGCTAGATGAAAGTGGCATGCCCACCTTTTCTGAAAATTACCAACGCATTGATTAAAAAAATCTAATAACCTTGCATAAAAAATACCGCTACAATTAGCGGTATTTTTTATGTATTTAGAACCATTTGTTTTAAGCTACTTCTTCTGCAGATTCTACAGTTGCCAAATAACGTTCAGCATCTAATGCCGCCATGCAACCTGTACCCGCAGCAGTAACGGCTTGCCGGTATTCTTTATCTTGGGCATCACCACAGGCAAAAACACCGGGCAGGTTCGTTTTTGTTGTTTTGCCTTCAGTAATTAGATACCCTGTATCATCCATATCTAATTGTCCTTTAAAGATATCGGTATTAGGCTTATGACCAATGGCGATAAAAAGTCCCGTAATTTCAATATCCTCTTTTTCGTTTGTTTGATTATTTACCATCCGAAGGCCTTCTACCACTTGATCACCTAGTACCTCATCAACCTCTGTATTGTAAAGAACTTTTATATTTTTCAAACTATTAACACGATGTTGCATCGCTTTAGAAGCTCTCATATAATCTTTGCGCACCAACATCGTTACAGAATTACAAATATTAGCTAGATATGAAGCTTCTTCAGCTGCCGTATCACCTGCACCGACAATAGCAACGTCTTGCCCTTTGTAAAAAAATCCGTCGCAAACAGCACAAGCCGAAACGCCTCCACCTCTTAGCTTCTGCTCACTGGGTATACCAAGATATTTCGCAGTAGCACCTGTAGAAATTATAATAGTCTCCGCTTCAATAATAGTATCAGAATCATCAATCGTCGCTTTGTGAATACCGCCAACCTCAGTACTTAATTCAATGGCAGTGACCATACCAATGCGCACTTCAGTACCAAAGCGTTCTGCCTGTTGTTGTAACTGCACCATCATAGTTGGTCCGTCAATACCTTCGGGGTAACCCGGAAAATTATCAACCTCTGTAGTGGTCGTTAATTGCCCCCCCGGTTCCATACCTGTATATAATAAAGGCTTAAGATCAGCTCTAGCCGCATAAATTGCCGCCGTATAGCCTGCAGGACCTGAACCTATAATCAATGTTTTTACTCTTTCAATTTGCTCTGCCATAATCCAATAAATCTAATTCAAATGATGGAGTAAAAGTAGGTTTTTTGAATAAAACCTTACGTTTTTAAATAATAAAATTTTTAAAGTTAAATCAAGTATACCAATGTTCAGTTTATAAATATTGTAATGTTTTTTTTAAAAAAATAGAAGTGCTAAAAATAATTAGTAGACATTCGAGTTTTTTTAGCGAAAATATCTTCCCCCTACGCATAATCAGGCGGAGAAGAATTTTAATTCGTCAATTAGCGTGTTTCACCTTAAAATTGGTGATAAGAAAATGTTTCAAAAAATGTTTTTAACATTTTTAAAAAGAGGAATTGACTTATCTTTGGCAGGAAAGTTGATATAATGCCTCCTATATATCAGGTATTAATATAACGGTAAGCTATTAATTCCCAAAATAACTAAGCCGTAAAAGACTTTAAATAATGAAACCGAACAAGCTAAGAACAATTATTGTTGATGATTCGTCGCTACAGAGAATGGCTGTCAGTAAGCTTGTCAGCGATCACGCTGCACTTGAGTTTATTGCCGAATACAAAAACGGAATGGAGGCCTACAAGAATGTTCAAAAAAACCAAATCGACTTAATTTTTTTAGATGTTGAAATGCCCATTTTGAATGGCTTTGAATTTATAGAATCTCTTTCTAATAATCCTCAAATAATATTAATCACAGGAAAGCCTGACTATGCCGTAAAGGCTTTTGATTATGATGTTACTGACTATTTACTGAAACCTATTACAAAATCTCGTTTTGATGCTTCTGTAAAAAAAGCGGTAATGAAAGCTGAAAAGAAACGTTCGCAAAGAACTGATGAAGCGCATATATATGTAAATAGCAACCTGAAAAAGGTTAAAGTTCTGATCAACGATATCAAATGGATTGAAGGTTTAGGTGATTATATCAAACTGGTAACCGATGACAATAATATTCTGGTTTTATCAACAATGAAAGCCTTCATTCAGAAACTACCTCAAGACAAATTTTTACGTATTCATAAAAGCTACATCGTAAATTTAGAGAAAGTAGAAAAATTTAGTAGTGCCCAAGTTGAAGTCGATGGCCATCATATTCCTTTGAGCAGGTATAAAAAAGTACAGCTTGAAGAGGCACTATTAAGTGAGGAGGCTTAAGAAGCTTTCGTGCCACCACTCGGCAGTACTTCGAAAGCTTCAAGATCAATATCGAACTTTGCTTTATAAGCCACAGTAGCTTCTTGAACAAAGTTTTCTACGTCGTTTTGGTGCACAATGTTTAGGGTACAACCACCAAAACCACCTCCGGTTTGGCGAGCACCAAGAACTTCTGGTTTATCTTTTGTGAACGCCACCAAGAAATCAGACTCGGGGCAACTCACTTCGTAGTATACACTAATTCCGTGATGGGCTTCATACAATAAATTGCCCGCAATTGTCAAATCTTTGTTTTCAAGGGCTTTTGCCATTTTCAAAACGCGCTGATTTTCATCAATGATAAATGAGCATCGATTGTATATGGTTTCCGTCATTTCACTTTTCGACTGCTCAAGCATTGTTTGGGTAACATCTCTTAAGGTGATGATATTGTTATTTTTACGTTTAACTATGGCCACCCCTTCTTCACATTCTTGCTTTCTCTTATTATATTCACTGGTGGCCAAATTATGAGATACCTTCGTATTCAACATAATTATTTTATAAGGATGCAAGTCAATAGGAATATACCTATGCGTTAAAGACTGACAATCAAGTAAAATAACATGATCTTCTTTGCTCATTACTGATGCAAATTGATCCATGATACCACATTGGGTACCAACGTAAGTGTGTTCGGCTCGTTGAGAGACCTGTACTATCGTAATTTTAGATAAACCTAAGTCAAACAACTCGTTTAAACCATAGGCCAAACCACATTCCATTGCCGCAGAAGAACTTAGTCCTGATCCTAGCGGTAAATCACTTTCAATAGTGCAATCAAAACCTCTTAGCTTATCTGTTAGTTGCGAGATTTCATGCAACACTCCAAGTACGTAATTCTCCCATTCGGTCGCACTCTTAGAAATATTTTTCAAGTCCAGTGAAAACCCTTTGTAACCCACGGAATAAACATTACACTGCTGTTTCGAACCATTCTTTTGGAACTTAAAAGTGATTTTATTTCCTATCGCGGTTGGTAAAACATAACCCATATTATAATCAGTATGTTCCCCAATAAAATTGATTCTACCGGGTGAACTAACGGTGAGTTCTGGAACAAAATTTTCTAAAAATTGCATTTATTTTACTTTAGAATTTTCAAGCATAGCTACGGTAACGACTGTTCGAAAACCCAAATGCTCTAATGAAGAATCTGTACTTGTAGCCATACGGGCTGATATGCGATAGCTGGCACAATACGAAGCGTTACACAAAAAAGATCCGCCTTTCATCACTTTTTCCTTCGCGTATGGGCTTTGCGCATTAAACGGACTTGAAGCACCTTTGGGGTTTCTTACTGGTTCATTCTGATTTGCTAGTTTTTTATAATAGTTGGTATGGTACCAATCGCTGGTCCACTCCCAAACATTGCCTGCCATATCATACAAACCGAAATCATTAGGTGCATACGACTTTACTTTCGCTCGATACTCATAACCGTCATTCTTAAGGTTTTTGAAAGGAAAAAGGCCTTCCCAAGAATTTGCCATTGCTGGTAGCTCGCTTACATCGTCTCCCCAAAAATAGATGCTATTACCTTGATTGCCTCTTGCCGCCTTTTCCCATTCCGCCTCTGTTGGCAATCTTCTATTTGCCCATTTGCAATAGGCTTGTGCATCTTCGTAGGCAATTTGTACTACGGGTTCATTTTCCTTTCCATCAATCGAACTTTCCGGACCTCTAGGCTTTTTCCAATTGGCACCTATAGTCCATTGCCACCATTGCAAAAAATCATATAAATTTTCAATCGGAGTTTTGGTTTTCTTAAACGTAAGAGATCCGGGTTGCAGTATGCTATCATGAGGTTTCGGCGTACCCTCAGGTAGTTGTTTTTTCATTTCTTGCCAATCAACAGCTCTTTCTGCTATAGTCTTATAGCCCGTGGCGTCAACGAATTTTTTGAACTGGGCATTGGTAACTTCTGTAATATCCATAAAAAAGCCATCAACACTAACATCATGTGCTGGTTTTTCATGTGACATGGCCATTTTATCTTGAGGTACGGCACCTTGTTTAAACGTGCCACCAGTAATCCAAACCATATTTTTAGGTGTCTGAATATGATTAGGTTTATCAATCAGCAAAGGTGTCTCTTTTGTAGGAGTAGCTACGGCTGTATTAACTGATTCAACTGCTTCGCTCTTTTCAATGGCTTGTTTGTCTTTTTCTTTGCAGTGCAAAACGCAGAAAGCGATTGTAATAGAACATAAAAAAGCACTTATACGTTTCATAATTTGTATCGACTCAGCATCAGAGAACGGCAAATTTACTTTATTTTTCGTTTAGGAAATCACTTTGAATGAGGGGAATCTTAAAGTTTTCTAATTCCGGAATTTCGCGCTCTCGCTGAAATATTGCCGCGGCTTGTTGCAGTATCTCAGGATGCTCGGCCGACAGGTTTACGGTTTCCTGCGGGTCATCCTTTAAATTATACAGCTCAAGAGTGGGGGTTTCATTATTCTTCAAATTACGCCGAAGCACTTTCCAATCACCCATTCGAATGGCTACCTGCCCCCCATAACTTGGAAATTCCCAATACATAAAATCATGATTTTCTTGGTCTTCTTGAGATAACATTGCTGGCAACATGCTCACCCCGTCAGTATCTGAAGGAATATCATATTGCGTAATTTCACCAAGGGTTGCGAGCATATCGTAATGTGCAGAAATATGGTCACTAGTACTGCCTGCTTTTATTTTATTCGGCCACGACGCAATCATAGGAACACGAATACCGCCTTCATATAAAAAACCCTTTCCCCTACCATATTGACTTTCAAAAGGTAGCGCACTTTCAAAAAATTCGGGGTCGGCACCGCCAGCATAGCTTGGTCCGTTATCTGAGGTAAAAACAATTAAAGTGTTTTCATAAAGACCTTCGTCTTTTAACTGTTGCACCAATTTTCCAATATTTTCATCCAAATAGGAAACCATGGCTGCATACGCCGCCCTAGGATTCTTATGCGGAAAATAGCTTTGCTCGCCTAAATACGGTTTTTCATCACCGAATTTAGCGATGTAATAATCAACCCATCGTTTTGGAGCCTGCAATGCTACATGGGGTATTGGTGACGCCCAGTATAGAAAAAATGGACTTTCTCGATTAGAGCTTACAAAATTGGTCAACGCGCTAAACATTAGATCAGGAGCATACTCCGCCAAGGTATAGGCTGCATAGCTCTTAGGGTCTTCTGGATCAGCACCTGCTGCTAATTTAGTGTTCGGCGCAATAGTATCATTGGCCAAATGCACCCGATTTCTATTCTTGTATAAATGTAATGGGTAATAGGTATGGGCTTGACGTTGGCAATTGTAGCCGTAAAAAAAATCAAAACCCATATCATTAGGCACTGATTTCGTATGAGGGGCACCTAAACCCCATTTACCAACTAAAGCAGTAGTATAGCCCACACTTTTGAGATGATCTGCCATGGTCACCGTATTCAAAAGCATTGGCCCTTGCCCCTCAAGGGTTGAGTCTTTTGCCATAGCCTTATAATTCCAAACATCACCCCGTTCTTTCCATTCACTATTACTGCGAATATAGGCATGACCTGCATGTTTGCCTGTAAGTAACATGTGTCTTGCCGGAGCACAAACTGGGGCACTTGTATAGTGTTGTGTAAACAACATTCCATTTTTGGCAAGGGCATCAATGTTTGGTGTTTCAATCTTTTTCTGCCCATAAACGCCAAGCTCAGCATATCCTAAATCGTCTGCCAGAATATAGATAATATTAGGTTTCTTAGCTTCGGATAGCGCTTTGTTTTCTTTGCTATTTTCTTTACAAGAGAAAAAAATTGTCCCTACCAAAAGCAGAGACAATGTAAATTTAAATCTATTCATAATTCTGTTTTACATAACTATAGTCTTTCCAGGGCTTGGTATAGTGTACATACCTTCTGCATTAGGTTGTACAGGAGCAGGAGAACTCCAATTAAGATTTTGAGGTACTAATGAAAGTTCAGATTGCATGGCATCATCCCATTTAATAACCTTGCCAGAGTAAGTGGCCATTCTTCCAATAATAGCACTCATCGTACTTTTAGCACCATTTTCAGCATCGGCTATTACTTCGCCATTGCGAATTGATTCAAACAATTTAATATGTTCTACTTGATACGGATTCGGATCGTCTTTACCACGATGTTCGAATAGGATTTCTCCATTCCAAGCCTTCATTTCTACATTATCGCCAGCTGTAGAAACAGTGCCTTTCGTGCCTTGAAAAAACTCAGAAACGCGGCGCATAGTATCAGGTTGATGCCTGCATTGACTCGCCACGACGGCCCCACTAGGATAGGTGTATTCTACAAAATGATGATCGAATATTTCTCCATGATCTTTACCTGTGCGTACTTGGCGACCACCCATTCCCTGAGCAGAAATAGGGTATTCACCAATAAACCAATTGGCCACGTCGATATTATGAATATGCTGCTCAAGTATATGATCCCCACAGAGCCAATTGAAATAATACCAATTACGCATTTGATATTCTAACTCAGATTGACCGGGCTGGCGTTCACGCACCCAAACTCCCGCACTATTCCAATATACTTGACCAGATACAATTTTTCCTATTTTGTCTTGCTTTAGTTGATCTATTGCCATTAAATAGTTGTCTTGATAATGACGCTGAAGCCCTACAACCACATTTAATTTATTTTCTTTAGCAATTTTTGCAGCTGCGAGTACTTTGCGCACTCCTGGCACATCTGTAGCGACAGGTTTTTCCATGAAGACATGTTTTCCATTACTAATGGCATATTCAAAATGCTGCGGACGAAAACCTGGAGGAGTGGCTAAAATAACCACGTCGGCAAGATCAATCGCTTTTTCAGCGGCGTCAAAACCAACAAATCGATGTTTTTTCTTTACCCTAACTTTTTTAGTCTCCCCCATTTCTTTAACAATATGACCGAGACTGCTTTGTAATCTATCTTCAAAAGCGTCTGCCATCGCCACTAATTGTACATTATCATCCGCATTTAATGCCTGAACAGCGGCACCTGTACCGCGGCCACCACAACCAACAAGAGCTATTTTTAATTTTTTATCATTAAATACATTTGCCATAGCGCTTAACTGCATATTAGGCAATACCATAGTTGCCCCCGTAATCAACGCCGAATTTTTTACGAAATTTCTTCGACTGTTTGTACCGTCTTTTTTTTCAATTGATTTTATATCCATAATCCAAATCTATTTAGCTGGTTGACTATTCCTTTGAAAAGCTGCTTATGAAGATAAAAAGAAAAAAATGATTCGAAGCTATTTCTTAAGTTAGCCCATAGCCATCAATACAATGTGCGAAAGAAAAGGCAAATTCAATTTATTCAGATATTCGGAAGACTTGATGTTAAAAAAGCTCTATTTGCTTAAGTGCTTCTGCTACTGTTTTAACAGGTAATTTGCAGGTACTATTTTGACAAACATAGATAAAGGTTTCACCAGCCACAAAACGATCTTCAAAAAGAGAAACATCACTTTCTTTTGTAGAGCCAATAATTATAGCGTTTGAAAGATTCTCTTTCTGGAGCTGAAGAACTAGTTCATTTGCGTTTTCACCTACGACAACAATCTCGAAATAGGGATGTGTTACATGTAACATCAAGCTACCCCAGTTGGCATAACCATCTGTATATTCTGTAACCATTGGGAGTAAGGTGGTTAGCATCGTTTTTGATTTGTTTAGAAAATCAAGGTTATAATCAATATGCCCTAAGCGCAATAAGTTATGAGCCATCACAGAGTTTGGTGAAGGAATATCACCATCATTGGTTTTTACAATTTTAGATATCAACTGCTGGTCTTTACTGAAGGTGAACATGCCAGAACTTTCATCAGAATACTCTTGAATCACTACTTCAGTTAATTCTTTAGCGAAATTAAGATATTCCATTTCTTGCGTTAGCTCGAAAAGTGCTAAAGAACCATCGATCATAAAAGCGTAATCTTCTAAAAATCCATTGGAATCTTTACTTCCTGGCTTATAGGAGTGCAGCAGTTGTTGATCTGAGTAACTATACTTTCGAATAAACTTATAAATAGTCGTGGCATTTTTTAAAAATTTAAGATCCCCAAAAGTCGCATAGGCATCTGCATAAGCACGTATCAGCATGGCATTCCATGAAGTAAGAATTTTATCATCAATGCTAGGGCGAACTCTGGTAGCTCTAACTTTCATCAAGTTATCCTTCCATTCCCTTTTCTGCTCTTTTAGCATTTCCAGCGTTAGTCCATTTGTGGCAATAAATGAAGCATCATTTTCAGCCTTATGAAGTACGTAAGATTCATTTTCCCAAACACTACTTTCATTGATGTTGTAATAAGCACTAAACAATTCGAAATCATCTGACAATTCACTTTTCAATTCTGCCGCAGTCCATAGGTAATACTTCCCCTCTACACCATCGCTTTCCGCATTAAGCGTCGCAAAATAAGCGCCCTCTTCATTCTTCATTTCGCGCTCAAGAAATGTAACGGACTCATATACTACATCTTTATAAAGAGGATCTTTAAAAACCTTATAGGCTTTGGCATACAAGCTAATCGCTTGGGCATTATCATAAAGCATCTTTTCAAAATGCGGAATTTTCCAATTGGCATCTGTACTATATCGGTAAAAACCGCCGCCTAATTGGTCAAACAAACCTCCATTGGCCATTTGATCAAGCGTATTCTTCACGTGCCGAAGAGTGTCATCATCATTATTCAAAACCGCGTAATCTAGCAAAAACCCCAAAGCATTCGGGATCATGAATTTTTCGCGCCCTTGATTTCCTCCTCGTTGTCTATCCCATGATTCTTTCCATGAGGCTACCCCACCTTGTAAAACCTCTTGCGTTAGTTGCTCATACGCGGTAGAAGGTTCAAATAAGCTTAATTCTTGAATACCTTGTGATAAATAATCTGCATATTCATTGGCCTTAACCGGGTCTTCCGTGTACATTTTGTTCACCTTAGACAATACCTGGTTCCACTGTTTTTTGGGTAAATACGTACCTAAATACAAGGGCTTACCATTGGGCAGCGCTATTACGTTTAAGGGCCAGCCTCCGCTTTGATTTACAAGCTGAATAGCTCTTTGATATACCTCATCAACATCTGGTCGTTCTTCGCGATCTACTTTAATGCTAATAAAATTCTCATTCATCAATTGCGCGACTTCCTCATCTTCAAAGGTTTCACGCTCCATCACATGACACCAATGGCATGATGAATACCCAATACTAATAAGTACCAATTTATCTTGTTTTTCTGCCTCATCAAATAGATTGATATTCCAAGCCTTCCAATTTACGGGATTGTTCGCATGCTGTAATAAGTACGGACTCGTTTCAAGACCCAAGTCGTTAGAAAATTCAAACTTGGTAGCACCTGATGCTTTTTCTTTACATCCAAATGGTACTGTTATCAAAAGTCCAAATAATACGAAGTGTATACTGAACCGCTTAAAATATTTCATATTCAAAATCTGTAATTGGCCACTAAAATAGCATAATACAGACATTAAATCCTTTCATTTTAGAAGATTTTATGAAGTAATAGACTAAACTATGTAGTTCGTCTGACTGACCATACTTTTTTTACTTTTCACCACAACTTTGTAGGAATTTACAACAATATTAGATTATTATGTAGGAATATTCCTATATTTGAACTTTGGTTATACACTCATAGTGATACTTTCACTCCCTGAGTAAATTTGGTTGAATAGGTGAAATTCGGGGGGACACGAATTTCAAAAAAAGAGGGTCTAATGACCCTCTTTCTATTTTTATCAACTAAACCCCCCATCTATAGGCCGAGTGCAAGGAGGTATACTTTTCGCCTGTTAAACGAATAAGCATCAGAAAAAGATCTCACAAACCAAATAATTCAGGTAATATCATTGTAATTTTAGGAATATAAAGTATCAATAGTAATACGAAAATCATTATCGCTAAAAAAGGAAGCAAGGGTTTGATTACTTGTGAGACTGATACCTTAGCAACGCCGCTACCCACAAAGAGAATGGTACCCACAGGAGGTGTGCAAAGCCCTATACAAAGGTTGAGCACTAGTACAATTCCGAAATGAACTGGATCCATACCTAACTCCATTACTACTGGCAAGAAGATTGGCGTAAAAATCAATACTGCAGGCGTAATATCCATAAATGTTCCAATGATCAAAAGCACTATATTGATGACCAAAAAGATGACGAATTTATTGCTGAACTGACCTAATAAAAAATCACTCATCAGCTGAGGAATACCTTCAAAAGAAAACAACCATGACATGGCCATAGAAGTACAGATCAAGAACATAACTACAGCTGTAGTTTTAGCGCTTGTCAATAGAATTGACGGAAAATCTTTGACCTTTATTATGCCGTAGACTAAGGCTAATACCGCTGCATAAAATACGGCAATGACTGATGCTTCAGTGGCTGTAAACGCCCCTGCAACAATTCCGCCAACTACAATTACCAATAAAAGTAAACTAAAAAATGCCTTTCTAAAATAGGTCCATATCACAATAAATGGTAATCGTTCGCCTTTAGAAAAATCTCTCTTTACTGCTACGAAAGCAATATACCCCATTAATGCAACTCCTAATAAAATACCTGGTAAATAGCCTGCGATAAATAAGGCGGCAACAGAGGCCGTACCGCCGCTGGCTAAGGCATAGACTATTAAAATATTACTTGGCGGAATTAACAAACCCGTAGTAGAAGAAGTTATATTCACCGATGCGCTGAATTCACGCGGGTAACCTTCTTCTTCCATTCTATCCGTCATGATACTTCCAATTGCCGAAGTAGCCGCAATAGCTGAACCCGAGATGGCGCCAAAAAGCATCGAAGCAAGCACATTTACATAAGCTAAACCGCCTGGTAAACTTACAACTAATGATTTGGCAAAGTTAATAAGTCGATTAGCGATACCACCACGTTTCATAATCTCACCTGCCAAAACAAAAAACGGAATTGCTAAAAGAGCAAAACTGTCAATACCCGTAGTCATTCTTTGTGCAATTGTGGTAATACCCGGTAGATTGTCAATATTCAAAAGTAAACTTAAAGTAGTTGAAATTCCGATACTATATGCTACGGGTACCTTTAAGAGCAAGAGCACAAAAAAACTCACGAATAAAACAACAATACTCAATACTTCAATACTCATATTATTCGGTTATTTGATTACGATGAATTTTAGAAATATGGTATAGGGAAAAACATACTATGAGTAGTCCGCTAACGGGAAGCACTGCATATATATAGCCTAAGGGCACTCGCAGCGTACCCGAAAGTTGTTCTAAATGCAATGTGGTAAATACCAAATTAAAACCTCCAATAACCATCACCACAAGGGCGAATAATAAAACACAAAATTCAATAAGATACAGCACTTTTTTCTGTTTGTCTATGGGCAGTTTTTTATAGAAAAAATCCATAGACAAATGTTCTCTTTTGGCATTTAAATAGGCTGCACCCAATATCGACAACCAGATTAAAGAAAAACGAGCCAACTCTTCGGTAAACGAAAATGAGGTATTTAAAACGTATCTTGAGAAAACTTGCCACAAGACATCAAGAACTAAAAGTGCAAAAATTAGAACTAGTAAAAATTCTAAGACCTTATTGATTTTAAAAAAAATAGTGTCTATTGTTTTCATTTTATTTGGCGTTTATTTCTTCGACCAAGAGTGCTAATTCTGGGTAACTTGCTTGAAATTCTTGCAATACGGATTTGGCTTTATTCGCAAAAACCGATTTTTCAGGGATGATAATTTCCACACCCCCTTCTCGGGCTTTTTTCATTGAACTTTCTACAGAAATACGCCAAAATTCTTTTTGTGCGTTAGCAGAGGCATCGGCAGCTTCTTGCACCCATACTTTTTCTTCTGAAGAAAGTTTTTCCCATGCTTTGGTGCCGATTAAAATAACATCAGGCACAGCAGAATGCTCGTCTAGCGTATAATATTTACTTACTTCATAGTGGTTTGAAGACACAAAAGAAGGTGGATTATTTTCAGCCCCATCAACCACCCCTTGTTGTATAGCGGTATACAACTCTCCATAAGCCATAGGCGTGGCCGAACCCCCTAATGCATTGACCATATTTATGGCCATTTGATTATTCATAACTCGTATTTTGAGTCCGACTAAATCTTCAGGAGTATAAATGGGTTTTGTTTTGGTATAAAAACTTCTATTACCAGCATCATAATACGAAAGGCCGCGCAACCAAAATTTACTACCTTTTTTTAAGATTGATTTCCCTATTTCACCTTCTAGCACCTCAAATTTATGGGCATTGTTTCGGAATAAATAAGGAACGCCCAAAACCGAATATTCAGGCACAAAATTTGAAAGCGTTGCCGCACTTACTTTGGTAATGCCCACACTACCAATTTGTAGTAATTCTAGAACTTCGCGTTCTGAACCTAGTTGCCCATCTGGAAATATCTTAAGCGTTAATTTGCCTCCTGACTTTTTGGCTAAAACCTCTTGAAATTTGAGAGCACCTTTATGCACAGGATGTGATTGCGGAGAATTATGTGCAAAATAAAGTGCTTTTTCGCGCTTATCACCATTACATGATAATAGTAGGCTTAAAAAAAGAACAAGTGCTGCATATTTCATCTTAGTGCGTTTAGCCTATTTTTTTACTTTTCAATGAGTTTTAAATTTAAAGTAGTTCGTGGCATTGTTATAACATATATCTTGAACCATGGCACCAATAAAAGGAAGGTCATTGGGTAATAGTCCATTTCTAATATCTTCCCCCAAAAGGTTGCATAATATTCTTCTAAAATATTCATGGCGAGGGAAAGAAAGCAAGCTACGGCTATCGGTCAACATGCCAACGAATCTGCTTAAAAGACCCATATTTGACAAGGTATTTAACTGCTTTTCCATGCCATCTTTTTGGTCTAAAAACCACCACCCTGAACCCCATTGCATTTTTCCAGGAACACCGACTTCACTATAATTGCCCATCATGGTAGCAAATACTTCATTTTGTGATGGATTTAAATTATATGTGATGGTCTTGGGGAGTTGCTTGGTAGCATCTAACCCATCAAAAAGCTTTGCCATAAATTTCGCCATAGGATAATCTCCTATAGAATCGCAACCCGCATCTGCACCCACATCATTTTTTAAACGGCTATTATTATTTCTGATTGGGCCTAAATGATATTGCTGTACCCAATTCATTTCATGGTATTTTCGACCTAAATGGATGAACATGCACGACCTGTATTTATTAATTTCTTTATCAGAAAGCGCTTCCTCATTTAACGTTTTTTTGAAAATAACCTCGACCTCTTTCAAGGTATACGTTTTCATTTCTAGTGCCGTACCAAGACCAAAATCAGACAAACGACAACCGTGCTTTTCAAAATGCATTAATCTTTCATTAATGGCCCTTAAAAAATTAGAAAAATCTGCAATACGATGGTCGACAGTTTCTTCTAACTTCTTTATATAAGAAACAAAATTGGAATGCCCTATTAAAAAAAGGTTATCAGATCTAAAAGTGGGGTATACTTTGGTAAAAAAGTTTTTGTTAGAAATCTGCTTATGATACCTCAAATCATCAGTAGGATCATCGGTAGTACAGACAACCTCAACATTCATATCTTGTAATAGTTGTGCTGGAGTCTTTGAAGCTAATATTTTATTGGCTTTTTCATAAACTTCATTAGCAGTACTCGATTGTAAAAAGGTATCAATATTAAAATAACGTTTCAGTTCTAAATGTGTCCAATGAAACAACGGATTTCGTAATGTATATGGCACAGTTTCTGCCCATTTGACGAACTTATCATTTAAGCTTGCATTACCCGTAATATACTTCTCATCAATACCATTCGCCCGCATACTTCGCCACTTATAATGATCACCACTTAACCACGCTTTGCTGATATTTTCTATTGGTTGGTCTTCTGCAATTTCCTTCGGAGATAAATGATTATGGTAATCTATAATTGGCATATGCTTGGCATATTCATGATACAAGCGTTGCGCTTCTTTTGAATGCAAAAGAAAATTCTCAGTAATAAAGTTTTTTGAATGAATATCAGCCAAGCCTATATGTTTTTAGAAATTCCGAGAGCTAATCCTCTTAATTCAGCTAACCCTCGCAATCTGCCTATTCCTGAATAACCAGGGTTGGTGTTTTTATAAAGGTCATCTAGCATTTGATGACCATGATCTGGTCGCATTGGTATTAAAGCATCAGATCGTCCCATATTTTTTCTTCTTTTTTGCTCTAATAACACTTGTTTTACGATACTATACATAGCTACATCTCCTTCTAAATGATTCGCTTCATAGAAACTACCTTTGTCATCTCTTTTGGTACTTCTCAAATGTAAAAAATGTACCCTATCGGCAAATCGTTTAAAAATTTGCGTCAAATTATTATCAGAACGCACTCCAAGAGAGCCCGTACAAAATGTAATACCATTAGCAAGTTCAGGTACCTCTTGAAAAATATGGGCATAATCTTTTTCAGTGCTGACTACCCTTGGTAACCCTAAAATTGGATATGGCGGATCATCAGGATGAATACACATTCGTACATTATTGCTCGAAGCAACGGGTATAATTTCTTTTAAAAAAGAGACTAAATTTTCTCGTAATTGTTGCGCGTCAATTTCTTTATATGCATCTAAAGCTGTTTGAAATTGAGCTAAGGTATAGCCTTCTTCAGCACCCGGAAGACCTGCTATAATATTACTTACCAAGACTTCTTTCTCAGTGTCTGAAAGTTTTTCGAAATATATTTTTGCCTCAGATTTTTCTTCTTCTGAATATGTAGCTGCTGCACCCGGCCTTTGCAATAAATACAATTCAAAAGCAGCAAAAGCGACTGTATCGAAAAGTAGTGCTTTTGAACCATCTTCAAGCTCAAAATTCAATGAAGTACGGGTCCAATCTAAAACAGGCATAAAATTATAACATACTGTATGGAGATCACAACTAGCCAAATTCTCAATACTAACCTTGTAGTTTTCTATATACTGTTTAAAATTACCAGAGCGCGTTTTTATATGTTCATGAACAGGTATGCTTTCTACAACACTCCATTTAAGCCCAGCCGATTCAATGAGATTTTTTCTTTCCATGATGGCCTCAACCGACCAAACTTCACCATTCGGAATTTGATGCAAAGCTGAAACAATACCTGTAGCACCCGCTTGCTTAATATCTGATAAAGTTACGGGGTCATCGGTACCGTACCATCGCCAAGTCTCTTCCATATAACTACGTTTTACGCACTACTAATGGCACTAAAACCGCCATCAATCGGAGGCACAGTTTTCAGTACAAGTTTCTTAGAGTTTGGGTTCCCATCCTGGTTCATATTCTCTTTTCCAATTTTTCATGGCCTTTTCATTATTCAACACCTTACCCGTTTTTCGATCAACTTTTAATGTTTCATTGGCATCTTGCGCCATATTGCCTAAATGGCATAGCATGGTAGAAATACTGGCATCTCGAATATCAGATCGAAGACTTATATCTTTTCTAATAGCATCAAAAAAATTGCCCACATGATTGACATCTAAACCCCCTTCACCCCTTGTATTCGTTGTGGCACTAGTCGATTTTTCGAAATCAAAAGCTATCGGATTTCCATTTAAATCATACCGTTTATAAAAATTACGATCTAATTGTATGGTGCCCTTAGTGCCATATATTGTAATTCCTCTACCGGGCATATTTGGTTTCATTTTATTTCTACTATGCCCCGTCCAAGTAATGAACTTATTATTGTCATATGCGAAAGTTACTTGTTGATTATCAACAAACTCCCAATCATCATCTTGAAATGCGTATTTCCCTCCAAAAGAAGTAACACTATTCGGAAGGTCTACACCGAGAGCCCATCTACAAATATCAATTTCATGTGTGCCATTATTATGAATCTCTCCGGTACCCCAAGTTCTAAACCAATGCCAGTTATACGGATGTACATTATCTCTATACGTCTCTTTAGGCGCCGGCCCTTGCCACATTTTCCAGTCTAAGGTATTCGGAACAGGAACCTTCTTCCCATTACCAATTGATTTTCTATTATTTGAATAATAGGCTTGTCCTTTGTATACTTCCCCTATAATTCCTTCTCGAATTTCTTTAATAGCTTTTATTGTAGTTTCTGCTGAACGCTGTTGGTTCCCCATTTGCACCTTCAGGTTGTACTTTTTCTGAGCAGCAACTAAAAGATCATTCTCGTAAGGATTGTGACTACAAGGTTTTTCAACATACACATGTTTACCTGCTTGCAATGCCATAATAGCCATGGGAGCATGCCAATGTTCAGGTGTTGCTATAAATACGGCGTCAACGTCTTTATCTTCCAAAATTTTTCGGAAATCCTTTTCAACTTTCGGCACATAGCCAATGGTATTCTCACACCAAATATTATGCTTTTTAATGATAACATCGTCAACATCGCAGTTGTATAAAATTTTTGCATTTGGGTCAGCATTTATTGCTTTCACATGTGCTTTTGCTCTACTTCGAACACCTATTATCGCGCAGTTGATAAGATCGTTAGCTCCCAAAACATTAGCTTTAACCGAATACGGATATACCAAACCACCTAAGGTTAGGGCAGCACCACCAGCTGTTGTTTTCTTTATAAAGTTTCTTCGAGTTGTCATAATTACTTGGCGTTTAATGGTTTGATTTTTATATTTTTAAAGCTAACGTAGTCGCCGTGGTCTTGTAATAAGATATGACCTTTGTCAGACGCTCCAAAATTTGGCCATTTTACGTATTTACTCTCAGCCACCAACTTTTTATAAGGTTCACTTTTACGTTCATACTCAAGTACTTTCACACCATTAAGCCAATGTTCCACATGATCATTTACAGAGATAATACGCGCCGTATTCCATTGACCTATCGGATGAATAGGTTTCGCCACATCTGCTTGTATAAGATCATAAAGAGATGCTACAGTTCTACTACCCTCATGATTTCCTAATTTAGCATCAGGATGTTTCGCATCGTCAAGAATTTGATATTCTAGTCCTATGGAAGAACCAGGGCCTTTATTTAAGTCTGTATCTACATAGTACTTAATACCACTATTAGCTCCTTCCGTTAACTTAAAATCTACTTTTAATTCGAAATCACCAAACAACTCTTTAGTGACAATATCACCTCCTGCGGCTGATTCTTGCCCTCCTGAGGGTAAAACTGATAATACACCATCATTAATTTCCCAACCTCTTTCAGGAAATTCATCTAATCGAGCCCCACGCCAACCAGTTGTTGATTTACCATCCCAAAGTAATTTCCATCCGTTAATCGCTTCATCGATCGTTAATTCATTTTTCGTAGTTATCGGTGGTATTGAAGTCTTTCTTGAATATTTTTCTAAGCTATCGGTCAAGATTTTAATGTCCGACCATAAAATTTCGGTGCCTTTTTGGCTTTCTTTAGAAATACTATGAACCTGCAGCCCAATAAAACCCCTTGCTGTTTTATCATCAATAAGGTGCGCTGCAGGTACTCCATTAATCCAAGTTTTAATAGTATCACCTATGGCTTCGATGCGATAATGATTCCAATCATTTTTCTTAAATGCTTTTTGCGCTTTCGGATTTTCGGTTAGCGGATTTAACCAACCTCTTCTTGACTCGTCATAAATACCACCACTCCATGCGCGATCAGAAGGGTCAATCTCAACTTGGTAGCCATGCACTGCACCTTTTCTATAATAAGGCAGGCTATTACTTCTAATTTGAATACCTGAATTCGTACTGGAATCTACCTTAAAATTAAGTTCTAAAATAAAATCGCCATAAGTCTTTTCGGTTACTAGAAAAGAGTTCGGAGTGTTCATAACAGTGCTACCCACAATAACCCCATCACGAACTTTGTAGTCAGCTTCTCCTCCTTTTTGTATCCACCCTGACAAGCTCTCACCATCAAAAAGCACTTCCCATGGAGCCTCATCAGGATCAACTTCTTTACATCCTGTTAAAAGAAATAATATACTTAAAACAATACTCTTAGAAAGCAATATTGATTTTTTCATTCCATGCTTCGTTTATAGTTAAAAATTAAGATAATAAATATATTATTGACCGTCATGATTTGCATCGATAATTTAATCAGAAGTATGACTGAACTTTATTTTAAGAGTAATTTAAGTAATTGAAAACTAATATGTTCAAATTAAAAAATTAATAAAGCTTCTTATGAAAGAGTGCCTATTTTTTAAATATAAGTTGATGCGATTATAAAATTTATATACTAATTTGCAGTAGTACCATTTCGATATTTAAAATTTGGAATTATGAAAAAGATGCCTAAACAAGTTGAAAGCAGTCCAATGAAAGATGTTGATGACTGGGAGAATGATCTTTTAAACCGCTATCCAGATCCTGATGCTCCAAATAAAGAAAAAGATGAGTTTCGAAATTATATAGATTCTGATCGCGTAGAAGGGGTCAAACAATTTTATAAGTTAAATCATACCTATCAGACCTATGATTTTGTTTGCGAAAAGGAAAAGGAATTCTTAAAATTTGACAAGCGAAAAATGTCACTTTGGGATGCTGTCAATTATTTAAATACTTTGGTTGATGATAGTGATCCTGATATTGAATTAGACCAACTACAACATCTATTACAAACCTCAGAGGCGATTCGAGCTGATGGGCATCCTGATTGGTTTGTTCTTACAGGTTTTATACATGATATTGGCAAAGTTCTATGCCTTTTTGGCGAACCGCAATGGGCTGTTGTTGGAGATACCTTTCCCGTGGGTTGTGCATATTCTGATAAAATAGTTTACCCAGAGTTCTTTAAAGAAAATCCCGATTATACCAATGAGCGGTTTAACCACAAATTTGGCATTTATGAACCCCATTGTGGTTTAGAAAACGTAAAAATGAGCTGGGGTCATGATGAGTATTTATATCAAATTATGAAAGACCATTTACCAGAGCCTGCTTTGTATATTATTCGGTATCATTCGTTTTATGCACAACATAAAGAAGGGGCTTATGCTCATTTAATGAATGAGAAAGATCATGAAATGTTCGAATGGGTTAAGAAATTTAATCCGTATGACCTCTATTCAAAAGCGCCAGTGTCACCAGATGCTGAAGCATTGAAACCCTATTATCAAGGTCTTGTTTCTAAATATTTGCCCGAGACTTTACATTTTTAACACCAGACCCTAAAATATGTTAGCGACTACCCTAGGCTTTTTTGGGTTTACTTTTTTTGTGATTTTCTATACGGTATATAAACTTCGTAAAGATAATTTTAAAACAGGGAAAGGCTATTTTTTAGCGGGCAAAAGTCTTACCGGACCCATCATTGCTGGGTCTATGATTTTAACTAACATTTCTACCGAACACCTCATCGGAATGAACGGTAGTTCTTATAAGAATGGTATTATTGTTATTGCCTGGGAGGTTACCTCTGCCATTGCCTTGGTAATTGCTGCCGTTTTTTTTCTACCTCGTTTTATACGTATGGGATTGACGACAATTCCTGAATTTTTAGAAAAACGTTTCGACAGTTTTACGCGTTCGGTAGTGGCGATGCTCTTGATGCTTTCTTTTGTGATTACCCTATTACCCATTGTGTTGTATTCTGGAGCAATTAATATTGAAAGTGTCTTTGAATTCTCTGAACTTTTTGAGGTCTCGAAAAATCGAGCTCTTTTTTACACCATACTTGCTATTGGAGGAATAGGCTCTTTATACGCCATTTTCGGAGGTCTAAAGGCAGTAGCCTATTCTGATACTTTAAACGGTATTGGTTTGATGTTAGGTGGTTTATTGATTCCGGCTATTGCCCTCTATCAAATAGGTGATGGAGATATTCTTGGAGGTTTAGGAACAGTCTATGATTTTGCACCTGATAAATTTAATATTATCGGAAAACCAGATTCGGTTTTACCATTTTCAGTGTTGTTTACAGGTTTGATGATTAACCAAATCTATTTTTGGGGAATGAATCAAGCCATTATTCAACGTGCTTTTGGGGCTAAAAACTTAGCGGAAGCACAAAAAGGATTGATTTATACGGGGGTACTAAAGTTACTAGTACCATTAATAATTGTTTTACCAGGGCTCATCGCATTCTACTACTTCAAAGATGCTTATTATGATACCCCTGACCTCATCTACCCTATGCTGGTTAAAAAAGTGCTACCGACCTATCTATACGGGTTTTTCGCTGCTGTAATATTAGGGGCAGTTTTGAGTACGTTTAATAGTGTTTTAAATTCTGCTAGTACCGTTTTCTGCTATGACATTTATAAAAAATTGATTAATAAGAACGTATCCGAGTCTAAATTGGTGCGCTATGGAAAATTGGTATCTATCCTCTTAGCCATTATTTCTATTACCGTTGCACCTTTGGTTGCATATGCCCCTGACGGATTGTATTTTTTACTGCAAGAATTGAACGGTATTTTCTTTATACCCATTTCGTCTATAATTATTGCTGGCATATTTGTGAAGCAAATAAATGCCATAGGTGCAAAAACAGGACTCTTCTTCGGTTTTGCCTTCTATATCTTAACCACATTTATATTAGACTTAGATATTCATTTTGTACACCTCTGGGGTATCGAATTTGTTTTGAATTTTATCATTATGCTTATCGTTTCTAAGCTGTATCCGAGTCCAGATTATACTGAGAATATTACGGAAAATATTGATGACAAAAAATGGTCCTTAGTCAATAAGGCAGGGATTACTCTTGTGGTTCTTACGATCTTAATTTACGTACTACTCTCTTAGTAAAAGTTATTTACTAAATATATGGAATTAGAATATTTTTAGTGCATTTACTTTTGTCTGCATCTTTTAAAACCGTGTCAAAAGATATAAAGGTCGTTGTGCTAAAAGTTGGATGTTAGCCTTATGTAGTGATACTTTGAACAGTACTTAAAAAATAGTGTCATTTGCTTTCTTATTAAAAGTATCGCACTACTTAAAACAATATATTTCACTTATTTTATGAGATATCATATGAATTATATCGAAACTTTTCAGGGTAATATTATAGTTCGATATAGAAACATTAAGCCCCTTCTAAATCACCACAAATCTTAATTTTCAATTTTACTGTACCTGGCAAATAAGCTAAAGGGGTAATTTCTTTAGTCAAAACCTTTACACTTTCCTTCTTCGCGCCATCTTTCAAAAGTTTTGCATTTACTTTTTTTAATAATTCTTCTAAGGCAGATTCTTCATTTTGTTGCATGGTATTGATGATAATCTCTTCCTCATTACTTATTTGTGCAATACAGGCACCAAATGCATTTGCGACTTCCATATGCTCTGGAAAAAGGACTTCTGAGGCCCCTTCTATTTTAGCGGGTAATAAAAAAGCCCCACCACCACAAGCCACTACAGGAATATCTTTAGCGTCGGTTTTTAGTTTATCAACTAATTTTTCTATAGTTTCTTGAATACTGGCTTTTGTCTTCTCGAGGGCTTTATCATACGATACTCCAATTTGTTTCTCAATCGTACTCTTTATATCAGAAACAGCGATAGCACCATCAATATGAATTTTATTTTCTGCAATAAAAAAATCTGATAGCGTCAAGGTATCACCGTTAAATGATAAGGCTTTTTCTTTGAGCAAATAACCAACGGAATCTGGACCTATTTGACAAGTGTCATCTGTAAACCGTACTATTGTTCCACCACCTATTCCGACAGCAACAACATCTGGCATTCTAAAATTGGTTAATACTCCCCCTATCTGCGCGGCTTGTGTACTTTCCCTTGGAAAGAAATCGACCAACATACCACCATCAGAGGTAGTGCCTCCAACATCTATAACAACACCATCTTTTACTTTAGAAAGTGCCCCCGCCCCTCTAATACTATTTGTTGGACCCGACGAAATAGTTAAAACTGGGAAGTCTTTTACCTGTTCTAGAGACATTAAGGTACCATCATTCTGCCCAATAAACAACTGAGCTGTCAACCCTAAATCGCTAACAGTTTGTTTAAAGGCTTTCACCATCTTAGATGCTACTCCTTGTAAAGCCGCATTTAAAATTGCTGCGTTCTCACGCTCTAAAAGACCTATACCACCTACTTGATGGGAACAACTCACTCTAACAGCATCTCCTAATATTTCATTAGCCCATTTTGCGACTTTTAACTCTTGGTCTGGTAAAGTTTTTGAAAAAATACCTGTTATGGCAAGGGATTCTATGTTACCATTCATTTTATGAAGAAAATCTTTCACCTCATCTTCTCTTAAGGCTTCAATAGGTCTGCCATCATATTCATAACCTCCATGCACAAGATAGTTATGGCACCCGAGAACATGTTGTAAATCTTTGGGAAAATCTGTCATGGTAGGTATAGCCTTACTTGCTGGTAGACCTATACGAATACTTCCAACTTTATTCAATTCTTTTCGTTCTACCAAAGCATTGGTACAGTGGGTTGTACCTAACATAATATACTTTATAGCTTTTTTTGACACCCCACTCTCTTCCAGCACAAACTTTATAGCATTGGCAATACCAGTGCTAACATCTAAGGTCGTCGTTTGCTTGGTTTTAGATAGAATTTTATTGTCTTGTGATACCAATACAGCATCCGTATTTGTACCTCCTACGTCAACGCCTATTTTATAATACATCCTGTTATTTTTTATTTAATTCTTCAATTGGGATAAAGCGTTCTTTGTAGCCAAATTTTTCAGGACCTCCCAATTCAATACCTTCAGGCGTACGCCATTGGGCATCGGCCTTCATACCCAACACAATAACTCTAGTGCCAAACTGAATAGATTCAGCCGTAATGGGTTGGGCATTTTCGGCATCTATAAGTACAATTAAATCAGGAGTAATAGCAATAGCTTCTCCATCTTTTTTTGCCAATAAAAATTCATTCTGAAAATCGAGTGTCAAATGACTTCCTTGGTCTTTATCTAAGCCAAGAATTTCACATATCCCTTTATTCCATCTACCATCGATTTTGGTACTTACATTGCTCACTTTACCTGAAAACAATTTAATGGCATCGGCTTTATCAATCAACGCATCTACTGGATTTTTGTGATTGGCTTTAGCATCTAAAATAGCTTCCCCTAAAACCTGAGCATAACTTACAATATCATGTATGGCAGCTTTTTTAACCTGTTTACCACTCATGGGATAACACCCAACTGCACAGCTACCGCCCATCTGAATCGTAGTTGCCCCTACCAAAGTTTCACCCCAAACATTATTGATAGTATGGTATACATTTCTATTCCCTTTCTCATCTGCTTGCGTAATAGGTGATACTGGAATACCATGTAGTGTAAAGGTCACCATTTCTAAACGAGGAAATGCGCGACCCATACCATCAGCATCTACTAAAGGTATTTTTTTTTGCGCCGCAACAGAAAATGGAATAACTCCGTTTAAACCTCCTGCTTCGGCTGGCATAACAGCATCAATCTTTCTACCAAGATAACTTTCCATCATTTCAAAAGCTTTCACAAACTCATCACCAGAAAACAATTTTTCAACCAGTATCATTGGTGCGCCAAAAGCGGCAATCGGTACCACTAAGGCATCATCTTTCAACTCATCTGCAGAGATTAGTTCGACCTCTCCATAGCTTTTTATGGCTTCTCTTGCTAAAAGTTTTCCTATATAGGGGTCGCCACCGCCTCCAGTGCCTAAAACAGTAGAACCCATGGCTATATATTCAATATCTGAGGCTGAAATTTTTCTCATTCTAATCTTAAGTTTAAATGTATCAACATGTACGCTCTATTTCTGAATCGCCTTTGAAACAACAAAATAGATAAAGCCAGCACAAACAATTCCGATAATATATTTTACGGGTGCTTCCATAAGTATCATTATAGCAGCACCACAGCACCAAGAAAGAATACCTATCCAGTTAAAATCAGATGATTTTTCCTTACTACGTTTTTTAGATAAAAAATAATCGGCCGCCAAAACGCCTGCGATCGGTGCTACTGTTGTTGTGAGTAGGTTGATGAAATCCATGAAGTTTTCCAAAAGGCCAATGGCTGCCAAAATAATTCCGACAACACCCACTATAATTGTGGTTTTGGCACGTGAGGTTTCTTTAAGCTTAAGTAAGCCATTGAATGCCAGTCCTGATGAATACATATTCATAACATTGGATGTCCACGTAGCTAAAACTAAGATAGCCATTGCAAAAAATGGAAATCCTAATGAGGCAAATATTTCAACGATATCATAGGTGCCTTGGGTTATGGCAAGTAATGCTCCTACTGCCAATAAAACTAATGCTGAAGGCAATATTCCAAAAAGAGAACCTAAAACAGCATCTTTTTTTGATGCCGCAAAACGATTGTAGTCTGGCGAAATGACCACCCCTACAGATATGAAACCAATAGAAAGACCTATTGCTTGTAAAATAGACATTGTGGTTTCTGGTCTGTAGTCCAGAACATCTTGAAAATTGTGATTTTGAAATACAATATACAATGCATAAATAATTAATAAAATAATAGCGGGTACGGCTATATAATTGAGCCATTTTAATATTCTGAAACCAAACACCGCGGTCAGCAACATAATCAACCCCCAAAATGAAGAAGATAACCAAACAGGAAGATCTATTTGTACGGTATCTAGAATTATTTTAGAGAATGATGCTCCTGCGATATTACTTTGAATACCGAACCAACCCAGAGTCGATAGGCCAATTACTAATCCCACAATGATTCCGGCACCTTTAGCTCCAAAACTATTCGTCGCCAAAGAAACGGATGATTTTTGCTGCTCTACGGCATAAATACTAATGATGGACATCAAAAATACAACGATAGTAAACCCTACAAAGCCCGCAAAAACTGCACTACTGAAAGATAATGAAGAAATTAATAAACTGCCTATCAATAAAGCAGGTACACTTACAATTCCTCCGAACCAAATGCTGGCTAAGCTAAACCACTTTACATTTTCTTTACTGTCTGACATAATTACTTTCTTAAATTAATTTTCTGTTTTAACAACTATTTTACCTTTCTGTTTGCCACTCAACATATAATTATATGCTTTAATGGTATCTTTAAATGCAAACACTTTATCCACTATGGGTTTAAGTGTTCCGTTTTCAATTCTTTCTAAAACATATTTTTTACCTTCTTCCAAAGATTCTTCGGACATGACATAATTGAACATGGAATACCCGTGAAGTGTTGTATTATTTCTCACTACATCAAGTATAGGGAAAATAGGAAATTCACCATCTAATAAACCATAAATAGCGGCGGACCCGCCAAAGGAAAGAGCAGACATGTATTGCTGATTAAAGTTGGTACTACCTATGGGGTCAAAAACAAACTTCACCCCTTGGTCCTTTGTGATTGCTTTTAATCTTTCTAATGTATTTTCCTCTTCAGTAACAATGACAAAATCGACACCTAATTCTAATAAAAAATCTTTCTTAAAACTTGTTCTTGTAGAGCCTATGACAACGGCTCCTGCATCTTTTGCTAATTTTAGAGCACCTTGACCAGCAGTTCCTGATGTTGCGGCGATGAATACATAATCGTCCTTAACCACTTTACCCAATTTGAATAAGGCGTAATAAGCGGTCAGGTATTGCATCCAAAAAGATGTTGCTTCTTCTATTGCATATTCATCTGGTACTTTGCTTAAGTACATTTCAGGCACGGTAGCATATTCCCCTTGTACTCCATAGTCTTGTGTATAAAATGGAATAGCCGTTATTCTATCACCTTTTTTGAATTTTGTTACTTCTGAACCAACCTCCATAACTTCTCCAACAGCTTCGGAACCTATTCTAGAAGGAAAATTAGGTTGTGTATAATGCATGCCATTTATAAAGAGAATATCTGCTTGATTTAAAGCAAACGCCTCTACCTTAAAAAGCACTTCTTTCCCCTGAGGCTTGTTCACAGGCACTTCATCAAACTGCAATACTTCAGGCCCACCTATGCTATGAAATCTTAATATCTTCACTGGCTTTGATTTAATACATAGATAATCTTAGTATCTTCTAAAACATTACCTGCCTGGGCTTCACCAGCATTGATGTATACCACATTTCCCTTTTCTAATTTACCAATAGAATGCCCTTCTTCACTTAACATTTCTATACAACCTTCGATGATAATTGAAATTTCATGACTGGGATGTTTGGTAAATCCTTTTTCGGGTATTCGAGTTCCTTTTTTTAGGAATACCGTCCCAAATTGAATATCTAGCCCTTCTTTTTTTATATGCAGAATGGATTTATTATAATGCTCAAATGGTTTCGGGTATGATATTTTCTTTATTTCCATTAGCTAACTATGATTCTATTACCAAATTGATAATCTTCAGAAAATAATCCGAACCTCCCTACATCCTCTATAGGAGGTGCTTCAGAACTCCATTTTCTAGAAGGTTTCCATCCAAAATCATTTTTAAGGATTGCCGCTTGTTCTGCTTGTTTTAAGGCTGCAATGGATGGATCGATGACTGGTATATTGAACTTGTTTTGAATTTTCTCAAAAAAACCAAACTCTAATGTACATCCAAGTATTATTGCTTCAGCATAATCCTCTTCTATAGCTAAGCGCGAGGCTTCCATGAGCTTTTCTTCTGTTAGTTTATGGTCTTTTTGAAACTCAGGCACGGTCATACAAACATCTCTAAATGAGGCCAAGTGCTCCGCATAACCATATTCTTTTATGGTACTGTGCATTTCATGTTCCCATTTTTTCTGTCCGATAATTACAGAAAATGAGTTTGCTAATTTTAAAGCAATTTCTATTGAAGAATGACAAGGTGCTACGACTACCATTTCTCCCGAAATTTCTCTGGCCTCCAGTAGAAATGGATCATAAAAACAACCTATTACCAATGCATCAAAACCTTCTTTTGATGCTTGGCGCGTTGCTTTAATTAAATCAGAGGCAATCAGCGCATTATACGTTCTGTATTCCAAATTATCCATTTGCCCTAATGAAGAAGAAAGTGATGTAACGTGTACTTCGCTAGTTGAAAATTTATTTTCCTTAATCATCTCGGCGAAAAATGCATCATATGTGTCAAATCCAACAGGATTCAGGTACATTATTTTCTGTTTCGTTTCCATAACTATACGTTGTAGAATTTTTTTGCTTCGTTTTTAGTAATATATCCGTTTTTTACATCCAACTGAACTTGATCTTTTGGTCTATTTTTAGGGTTTCCGTAACCTCCACCGGTGGCTGTGACACAACGTACAACATCACCTTTTTCTAATTCGATATTGGTACCTAGACTATGTCTTTCTTGCGAACCGTCTTTTCTAATTATCATGAAATAGTTATTGGAACCGTCATGACCTCCGTTCATACCCCAGGTCTTTGTTTTCTCTCCTAAAAACGCACCAGTAACAAAAGCACCATCTGAAATGATTTTATAATCCACATATTGCCCGTTTCCACCTTGATATTCGCCATAACCACCACCCTCATTATGAAAAGCATACTGTTCTACTTCTATGCCGTAACGCATTTCTCGAATTTCTATGGGAATATTATAAGATTCTCCACTACCACAGGAAAGCTGCCCTCTATTACCATCATGGGTTGCAGATGCTCCCCAACCACCTGCCAAGGGTTCGGCTTGTATATAAAATTGATTGGTGTCCGGATGCATACCAGATATAAAAGTTGCACACACTGAACGAAGATGCCCCGCCGGCAGTTTATCAGGAATCATTGGTGCTAAAATTTTCCAAACTAAATCTATAGCTGTTATCAAAACCTCATAATAAACCGAAACGGCTGAAGGGGTCTCAGCACTTACTATAGTACCGGGTTCGCAAAGTACTGTCATCGGTCTGAATGCGCCTCCATTAGCATCCATTCTTGGGGTAGTAATCGCCTTAAAAAGACTTCGACATCCCGTTACCAATCCGCTATACGATAAATTGGTTGCGCCTTTTACCTGAGGATGAGAACCGTTAAAATCTGCTATAAATTCGGTATCGGTTACCGTTATTTTTGCTTTGATGGGAAAAGGGCCTTCTCCAAACCCATTGTCTTCAATTTCAGCTGTTCCTTCATAAGTACCATTCGGTATTTCCTTTAGTGCTTCAATACACATGCGTTCACCATATTCTAGAAAATCAACAGTTGCCGTTTTAAAGGTATTTAAACCGTATTTCTCAATAATGGCACATACTCTATTTGCACCTACTTCGGCGGCAGCTATACCCGCAAATAAGTCCCCTAAAGTACTATCAGGCAGTCTTACATTTGCCCTTATAATATCAATAATCGCTGTATTTAATACTCCCTCCGATTTTATTTTTATAAAAGGAAAATGCAGTCCCTCTTGATATATTTCAGTAGATACTGTAGAAACTGAACCAGGAAAGGTACCACCCAACTCTGTCCAGTGTGCTTTATTTACAGTAAAAGCTACTAATTCGTTTTGATAAAAAACAGGATAAATCACAGAGACATCTGATAAATGTGTTCCTCCACCAGCATAAGGTGTATTCGCAATAATTACATCACCCTGTTTTAAAGTATTATCACCTTCGTATTTTTTAAGCGTATCACGCACTACCGAATCTAAAGCAGCTAAAAAGGCAGTAACTCCATTGCCTTGCGCCAACAATTCTCCTTTGGCATCTGTAATTCCAACAGCGTAATCCAGCGATTCGTAGATTATAGGACTCATACTTGTACGCTGTAGCGTTTGAAACATCTCATCACCTGCGGCTACCAAAGCATCTTGAATAATTTCTAAAGTAAATTTTTCCATCGCTAATTAATAGAGGTTAGTATTAAGTTTCCGTATTCATCGACATATACCTTGTGATTTGGAGTAACTACTGTTGTCGTAGCATTCTCTGCTATGATAGCAGGACCTTTAAAAGTCATATTGGGTTCTAGCAAGTGGCGGTGGTAAAAAGAAGTTTGGTGTTTTCCCAAATCATCATAGTCAACTTCCCGTACATCAAAAATGGCATCCGCTATCTTTTTCCCTGAATTTTTGGTTTTAGGAAAATCTGGTTTATCAACTTCAACTTCAGCTACCAAATGATAGTTTACCAATTCAACTGGCGCATCTAACTCAAATGTAAATTGCCTTTTATGTTCACGATGAAACTGCGTAATTATATCTTTAATAAAGTGAACTCCAGTTATAGCTTCTAATTTAACTTTCACATAGTGTTCTTGTCCCATATAACGTAAATCACCATAGTAGGTAAAAGTAACTTGCTCTTTTTTATAATTATCGACCTTAAAATTAGTTAGCGCTTCATTTTTCATATCATCAAAATTCGTAACGAGCACCTTACTAGAGGCTTCAGATAAAGTGATGACACTTGTTCTAATATAGTCTCTTCGAATATCGGACATCAACATACCAAATGCAGAGAAAACTCCAGCGTTTTGCGGCACAATGAGTTCTTTAACCTGTAATTCTCTAGCAAGATCAGCACCATGCATTGCCCCTCCGCCGCCAATCACCATCATGGTAAAATCTCTAGGATCATGACCCTTATTAACTGAAATAAGTTTTAAAGCGTTAATCATATTTGCATTTGCAATACGCAAAACGCCTTTAGCAATATCTTCTTTACTTCCATTTAATTCTTTGCAAAGAGAAAATGATGCTTTTTCAATACTCTTTAAATCTGGTTTGACAGCACCCCCCAAAAAATAATCAGGATGAATTCTACCCGTAATAATATTCGCATCGGTAGTAGTTAAATTTTTTCCTCCTCGACCATAAGCGGCTGGTCCGGGCATAGCACCAGCACTCTTAGGGCCAACATGCATTTTGCCTCCTTTATCAACCCAAGCTATACTGCCACCGCCATTTCCAATCTCTACAATTTCTATAACCGGTGTTTGTATTGGGTAACCTGCTTCAGTTCTTGAGTGCTCAATTTTGTAATTGGTAGTAATCTTTACTTGTCCGTTTTCCACCAAGGCACATTTAGCTGTGGTGCCCCCAATATCTAGAACAATTAAATCTTTTTTATCTAGCACCTTTCCTAATGCGATAGCTCCAAAAACACCGCTTGCAGGGCCAGACTCTACCATAGTTATTGGATTGCCCTTAACATCATTTAGTGTAGTAATGCCACCATTAGATTGCATGATATAAGGTGCCTCTTTTAATCCTCTGGTTTTAAGCTTTTTTTGTAAATTATTTAAATATTTCTTAGCAATGGGGAGTACATAAGCGGATAGTACAGTAGAACTCGTACGTTCGTATTCTCGCCATTCTCGTGTAACTTCATACGAGGAAATTACTTCGATACCGGTATTGAGATTAGCGATTTCTTTTACTAGAGCAATCTCATGTTCGGGGTTTATATAGGCATGTAGAAGACAAATAGCAATCGCCTCAACCTTTTCCTCTTCGCAGGTCTTAATGATTGATTTTAAGGTGCTTGTATTAAGATTCTTTAAAACTTCCCCCTTGTAACTCATACGCTCTTCTACCTCAAACCGAAGAAAACGAGGAACAAAAGGCGCTTGTTTTACAAAATTAAAATTGAATAAATCTGGTCTATTGCATCGGGCGATTTCAAGTACATCCCTAAAACCTTTTGTTGTAATTAATGCGGTTTTAGCTCCTTTTCTTTCCGTAAGGGCATTGATGACCACAGTAGTACCGTGGGCAAAAAACTCAATTTCCTTTAAGTTGATAGCCGCCTTTTCAATGGTATTTAGTATACCTTCCTCAAAATTAGACGGTGTGGTATCTGATTTTCCAACTTTCACACCGATAGGTTTACCTGTCTTTTTGTCAAACTCGAGACAAACCAAATCTGTAAAAGTCCCCCCTATGTCTGTAGCAACCCTCATAAAATATTTTTTTAGGAAAAAGAAAGCCACTAGAATTTTAGCGGCCTTCTATGACTAACTCACTTAAACTTAAATTCTTAAAATATCCTTTCGACTAAAACTTATAAGTTAAGGAAGCACCATAAGCTAAAGGCTGTCCTAACCAAGCTAAGTCCGAACCACCATTAGAAAAAGTTTGGTCAAAAAACTCTGTAATATATTCAGTATCAGTAAGGTTTGCACCCCATAGACCTATAGTAAAGTTATCAAAAGAAACATTCGCTCTAGCATTCAATAGACTGTATCTTGGAGATACTGCAGCATTATCTTCATGCCAGTACATTTCGCCCGTACCTTCAAGATTTATATTCGCATTAAAGGCGATTTTATCTGATATATCGAAACGTGATTCTAGACCTAGACTATAACTATCTTGGGGTACTAGTGGGGTAGCGTTACCTGAAACATCAATAGTTTCATTAGCTCCGGTACTAACTGTTGAAGTACCTCTTTCAATCCTCGATTTACTCACACCATAACTCGCCAAAACATCTAACCAATTAGTAGCCCTTATTCGCATATCGGCTTCAAAACCAACTGAAATACTCTCCGGAACATTAAAGTTTCCAATAAGAATCTGACCCGCTCCTCCGTCTAAGACTAAAGCGTATAATTGTTGATTTGTAAAATCACTATAATACCCAGAAACATTTAAAATAAATCGATTATCCCAATAAGTATTCTTTATTCCTAGCTCATAATTATCAGTAGTTTCAGCCTCAAACGCAGTATTATAACGGACAGTTTGACCTTGATTAAACCCTCCTGTACGATATCCTTTACCGTAGTTAGCATACATTAACATATTATCTGTTGCTTGAAACGCCAAAGAAACTTTGGGCTGCACTTGTGTATCTACTCTATTAGGGTTAGTACCTTCACTTCTATTGTCTTGACTAATATTATCGTTATCATACCGTAAACCTGCTGATAAGGTCAATTTATCAGAAACTTGATAATCCATAAACCCGAATACTGCAAATGTTTTGTAGGTGTTCGTAAAATCTCCGACTGCAAGTTGACTTTGCGTACCTGTTGGCATAAAAGGAGGAGCAAAAAATCCAAAATCCGCAGATGCTCTTGTTATTAATGTTTTATCTAAGTTTTGATAAAAAGCACCTAAATCCCAATTTATCTTACTGTTCTCATTAGCAACAGAGCCCAATCTAATTTCTTGATTAAAGGTCTTGGTATCGCTATCTTGGTCTTGACGTAGTACATCAGCAGGCGTAAAATCTAGATCACCAAATGCATTCCGCTTGCCTTCATTAAAGGTAGTCAAGGAAGTTAATTTTACTTTATCTAAATTAAAATCAACTTTCAAATTTCCATAAGTTCCTTTCAAAGTACCCACACCTCTTTGATCTGCCTGTATACCCAAATTCGCATAGTCATCTGGAGCAATTTTTGCATTGCCATTAGTTGGCGCTGCGTAATAAACGGCACCTGCTTCAGCATCAATAATCTGACCCGTTAAAGTGGCGGAAACTTTAGAAGAAAGGTTCGCCTTTAACTGTGCTCTAAGTGTTAGATCTTCTAAGAAATCTGGCGCAGCATTTAGAGTTTGATTGTTTAAAAGACCATCACCTTTTTTATAAGAACCAGAAATACGATAGAACAACTTGTCTTTTACTAAAGGTCCTGTAGATGAAAGTTGTGCCTGTAATAAATTTCCGTTACCATAACCTACTTTGATTTTATTACGAAATGTATTCGTAGGATCATTGGTTACTATATTAATTGCACCCGCAATGGCATTCTTGCCGTATAAGGCACCTTGGGGGCCTTTAACCACCTCAATCAATGCCACATCAAACAACTCTTGGTTTAAAAGGTTGGCGTCTGGTAAAGTAACACCATCAATAACAAAAGCAATTGGCGCATCACCATTTCTAATTTGAGAAATACCACGAACCGTTATAAAGTTGTTTCCAATATTTTGAGAAGTTGTAAAGTTTACATTCGGTATCTGGTCTGCGAAAGTTTGTACATTACTTATACCCTTAGTTTCTATATCTTTGGCAGTGAAGGTCACCACAGATTCTGGTATAGATTGCACTGATTCTGCTCTCCTTCTAGCCTGACCAATTACATTTTCAAAACCTTTGACCACCACCTCATCTAATTGTGAAGCATCTTCTAGCATGGTAACATCTAGACTATTGCCTGAAACCACAATTTCCTGTGTTTTGAAGCCGAGATAAGAAAATACCAAGGTGGCATCCTTTTTAATACTAATGGCATAATTACCTTTAAAATCGGTAGATGTACCATTTGTTGTTCCTTTTTCAACTACAGAAACACCTAATAGCGGACCTTCAGCAGATGAAACATTTCCACTCACCTCTATTTGCTGTGAACACACCAAGGCGGGAAAAATAAATGCGAATAATAGAATAGTTCTTAACATAATATTTTTAGTTGTTAGTTCTGGGCTAAATGTAAAATATCTTGTTTTCCAAATTGTTTATTCCAAATAATTATTTTTAATTTAGTAATTCCTTTTTATAAATTTGGAATTATATGGAAAACGTAAAATCTCAAAATAATAGCGCTACCCTTTTACTTACCAAACATGTCTTTAACAGTTTACTCGACGCTATTATTAAACATTTTAAAAGCTCTCATAGCATAGAAAATTACAAGGATTTCCAATTGTATGGTTTTGGTAACTATGAAACACAAAAACCCAACCTAAAAAATGACTTGGAGTTGGTGCTAAGGGCTTATGTAAATGGGAAATATCTGTATAACAAACAAAGAGAAGTAGTCTCTGGAAAACCTATCGTGAAAATTAGTCGAGAATATCGCGACCTATTCTTCAACTACCTGGGTTACAATGGAATTTACGAGTTTTTAGAAAAAAAGATAATCGATATTGACGAACGACAAAAACAACTTGAACTTTTAGAAAACACCTCTAGAAACGAAGAATTCTACTATGTATGTTATTATTACGGGGAAGACAGTAAAATGACCAAAGGTCAAGTAACCATTCATAATAACTGGAAGACCTTTGAATTGGTTTTTGTATATAAGAATACACAGAACAAATCTGTATTCTATGAGCTATTTGGAACGCTGAAGCAAGAAAATAATTTTGTGCATTTTGATTGCAAGCATTTCATTCAGAAGAAAAAAATAGAAGGCTCTAAAATGATTTTTTATGTTGGAATGGATTCTCATTACGAAAGGCCAATTCTAATTGGCGCATACTCCTCTTTCGACAAATATGATCATAGTATTGCCGGTAAATTAATGCTTGTAAGAATGAATTCGAAGCAAGAAATGATACAAGAATCTAAATCATCTGAGTTTCATCCTGCGATATGCCAAGAGTTAGTAAAATATCGGCATATTATACCTAGTAGGGTCCCAAAAAAAATATCTAAAATTTCTCCTGAAAGTCCCTATGCCTATATTTTTGGTAAAATACCAGGCAACTATTCCGCCACTTTTCTTTTAGAAAAAAAGAAGGTAACTCTTGATTTTAATATTCAAAAATATCATTACAATATAACAAGTAATATGGATGATATTGAATTAGAAAATGATAGAATCACTATAGAAAATAAAGGTCAGATTTTGGAAATTCATTTTGATGCTACGGGTATTTTCTTATTACAAAAAGTTTCAGTCTATATTAAAAGTTATGAATTGTTTTCGGAGGTGAAAGCTGGTACTGGAACCTTTTCCGGAGTTGATATAAATAACAATCCTACCCTAGGAACAGTGCTTTTAACAAAAGCAGATCATTTATTATAGTATGCTTGTACCGTCGAAATGATTTCGTGTTGCAAATTAAAGTGGCACTTTAATCTACTCTAAAGCTCAAAAGGATTTCCATAATCCTTACAAGCCCTCATTGCAAATAAAGCTTCACTTTATTTAAATAAGAAAGCTCTAGTTTTCTTGAGAAAGTGAACTTTCTACGAAAACTAAAGCTTTTATTTAGTCGGGATGACAGGATGGAAACCTATCGTCCGTATCGCTTTAAAATCGGGAGTTTAGCCGTTTTTTGATTTTTCTGTTCCCGATTTGTTTCCTTTTTTATTGATTTAACTTATGTTAAATTATGGTATAAAGATAAGAAAACCAACAGTGTATTACAACTTAAAACCTCAATAAATCCAATACAATCCAAAGGTTTTAAGCACTTAAAAAAGTATGACAAATAATCAAATATCCTCTTTATCCATTCGGAATAATAAACTTGCTGAAAGCTCATCTAAAAACTTGGTTCGGCTCTTTTTCCGTCCTTTTATTTCTGAATATGTTTTGTAGAAATCTTTCAAGTCAAAATCAAAAATCTCTTGAAATTGTGTTACAATTTCTTTAAGCTCAATGTTTCC
>CALDYU010000007.1 GCA_937944485.1 uncultured Flavobacteriaceae bacterium
CAGATTTAACGATGCTGATAGTTTTGGAATTTTAGCAGATTACCAAATCTCGAATTCAGTTAGGTTAGGATACGCTTATGATTTACCTACCTCAGATATAAGACCATATACCGGCGGAACGCACGAGGTAATTTTAATTTATGAATTACCTATTAAAAAGCTTGGTGGTATTAAATCACCACGCTTCTTCTAAAAAGAAAAAAAAATCCCTCCGAATACATTCAGAGGGATTTTTTTAGCTTTCTTCTCAATTATCACAAATTACTCCAGAATACCATCTACTATACCATAACTAATCGATTCTTCTGCCCCCATCCAATAATCACGATCAAAATCTTTCATTACCCGATCAAAATCTTGTCCACAATTCTCCGCTAAAATACGCGCACTCAATTCTTTCGTCTTAATAATCTCTTTGGCTTGAATTTCAATATTCGAGGCCTGACCTCTAGCACCTCCACTTGGTTGATGAATCATCACTTGGGCGTGCGGTTGAATAAAACGTTTTCCTTTTTTACCTACTGAAAGTAATATCGAACCCATAGATGCTGCTAAGCCCGTACAAATTGTTGAAACTGGACTTTTTAAAGATTTTATAGTATCATACATTGCAAATCCCGAGGTAACATACCCTCCAGGACTATTTATATATAATTGAATCTCTTTGTTGCCTAACATATCAAGATATAACAATCTATCAATAACGTGTTTCGCCGATTTATCATCGACCATGCCCCATAAAAAAACCTTGCGTTCTTCAAGCATTTTTTCATCTATTGCCTCCTGTATTTTGCCTTTTTTTGAGCTCATTTTTAAAATTAATAAGATAAGAATCAAAATTAATCAATTATTTTAAGAACATGATAATGAATATTCCGACGAAATATGATAATTAGTAGAATATTTAGGCAAGAATATCGTTATCTATTGGGTTCAACACGGTTTATCCGAAAACCTATAAAATTAACCTTTAATCGAATAACATTGAACTGAACGAATTTTAGTCCGCATACATCGGCTATATTTTAGCTAAAAAACTCATTTGCGTTACTTTGTACAATATAAACGTCCTAAATCAAACCATTAACTAAATACAAATACCTTCTAATTTCGAACGACCCCTAACAAGGGTATTTAAAAAGTAGAAGCCGCAAAAAACCTACTTATGAACAAAGTTATAAAAAGTGTCAGCATACTTGCGCTCCTGTTAACCTCTCAGTTAATATTGGCTCAATTTGGGTCTCAAAAAAAGGGAGATTATTTCTTTAATCAATTTGCCTATTCGAAAGCAATTGTAGAGTATGAAAAAATGCTCGAAGGAAACTATAAGGAAGATTATGCACATCAACGATTGGCAGAATGTTATCTTCTAATTAGAAATTTCAAAAAAGCGCTTCCACATTTTGAAGCCATTATGTATTCTCCAACAATTCCACCTGATTTTTATTTCAAGTATGGTATGGCTTTATATAGTACTGGAGATTCTAAAGGTGCTGAAAAATGGCTGAAAAAATATAGAAAATACAATAAAAAAGACTCTAGAGTTAAAAAGTTTTTAAAAAATGGTTCTTTAGCTTCTGTAGTATTTAACAGTAGAGAACGTTACGAGGTTGAGCCTGTAAGTTTTAACTCGCCCGAGAGTGATTTCGGAGTCTTTGCTCGAGGTGAACACTTATACTTTGCATCTTCAAGACGTGACCAAGCTCAAGGCGAAGATTATGGTTGGAATGACGAGCCTTGGCTTGATCTTTATGTTATTACGAAAGACAATACAAAAGGGATACCTTCTAAATTACCTGGAGATGTTAATTCGAAATTTCACGAAAGTTCTTTAGTTTTTTCTACTGATTATAAGAATGATACAATCATTTATTTCACTCGTAATAACTATTACAAGAAAAAAACAACAGTTGGACTAGAACTAGAATTAAATTTAAAGATATTTAGTGCCATTCAAAGAGATGGGGAGTGGACTGTTAATCGAAATTTAAGAATTAATAGTGATTATTACTCTACAGGCCACCCGTATGTTACAAAAGACCGCACGCGTCTGTATTTTACTTCAGATAGACCTGGTGGTTACGGCGGAACGGATATTTACTATGCTGACATTCATGCACGTGGTGGTGTTGGTAAGCCTGTAAATGCGGGTCCAGAAGTAAATACTGAAGGAAATGAAATGTTTCCATTTATAAATAATGAAGGGCAGTTGATTTTTTCTTCAGATGGTCATGTTGGCTTTGGTCAATTAGACATTTTCTCTACAGTAATTAATGAAGAAGGTGAAATAATTGATGTGATTAACCTTGGAAATCCAATCAACAGTTCTGCAGATGATTTTGCTTACTTTCAGCATGAGCATGGTGGTTCTGGTTATATAAGTTCGAATCGCGAAGGAGGTAAAGGAAGTGATGATATTTATGAATTTAAATTCACCCCTTCTTTATCAGTCGAAGGTACCGTGACGGATGCAATTAATATGCAGCCACTAGATAGCGTTCAAATTTCTTTGTACGATCAAAAAACCAATACGAAAGTTGCGGAATTATGGACTGATAAAAATGGATTTTACAAGACCTTCGTTAATAGAAATACGAATTATATGATTGAGGCTGTTCGTAAGACGCACCCTCACAAGTCAGTATTTTTTAATACGAATACAACGCCTAGAACAACAAAATTAATTCGCCAAAATATACTCTTAGAGCCGGTATTAGATTTGAAGGTTTTAGCCGATTTGAATAAGATCTATTTTGATTTCAATAAAAGTAATATTCGCCCCGATGCGGCTCTCGAATTGAATAAAGTAATTAAGGTAATGACTTCAAAATATCCTGAAATGGTAATCCGTCTTGAGGCGCATACAGATCCAGTAGGTAGTCATAACTATAATGACGGTTTATCACAACGACGTGCAAAATCAACTTACGAATACTTGATTGCCAATGGCATTGCTGAAAACCGAATACTTTCCTATAAAGGTTTTGGCAAACGTAAAACTATCAATGGTTGTACCGGTAAAAGTGACTGTACTAATGAAGAACTTGAGCTAAACAGAAGAACAGAATTTCCTATTGTTCAAATCAAAGGAAGTTTGAATGACATTAATAGTTCTATTACCAAAAACAAAAAATAAATAATCAATATTTATACAAATTCAATAACCCTATCACTTATGTGATAGGGTTATTTTTTATAATTAATTCTCATAATTTGAATCTAATTTGCTTGTATCTTTGAAAAAAGAAAACCATGAAAAAATATCTTGTTGCTCTAGTTGTTCTATGCTTATTTGGTATGAGTTTTAGTCTTAAAAACACCATGAAGCCTAGTATTTTAGAAAGAATTGCAAACGCGAATGGATTTGAAAATTGGAAAAATGTTCGTGAAATTAAATTCACCTTTAACGTAGATCGAGACACTACGCATTTTGAGAGAAAATGGACATGGAACCCTAAAACCAATGATATAACATCGGAATCTGCTAAAGGAACCATTCGTTATTCTTGGTCTAATATGGATAGTATTGCATACAAAACAAATAGTGGATTCATAAATGATAAATATTGGTTGTTAGTCCCATTTCAATTAGTATGGGATGCAAGTAATATATCATATGAGCATTTCGAAAAAGCAGAAGCACCAATTAGCAAAAAATTAACGCAAAAACTTACCATCGTTTACGGAAACGAAGGAGGGTATACACCTGGAGATGCCTACGACTTTTTCTTTAATGACGATCTTATTATACAAGAATGGGTATTTAGAAAATCAAACCAAGTAGCACCTTCGCTGATTACAACGTTTGAAGAATATAAAACAATAAACGGAATTCACATTGCCACCATGCACAAAAAGGATGAAGGTAATTTTAAACTATATTTTACAGACATTGACATAAAAAGTAATAAGAACTAATCATACCACCAGTTTCTATTCTTACGTGATACGCATTTCTACTAAGTGCTTTTTAAAACCGGCTTTTTCGTAGGCTTTAATGGCGGCATCGTTCTCTTCATACACTGTCAACCGAATTTCATTTAATTCTTGCTTAATTGCCCATTTACGTAGCTCTTGTATAATTAAACCATTAACACCTACTCCCCTATGGTTTGGTTTGGTATACATGAAACCTAAATAAGCATACTGTTTATGCCTTAAATAAGAATTTGCAGGTTTAACCTTTGCGTATCCAGATGCAATAACCTCTTCTTTATAGATAACAACGATTACCTCAGAAGCATTTGAAGTTATTAATTCCTTCATGTCATAATAGGTAATTGGGTCTTTAGCTAAGGTAGCATCAAAAGGTCGCTCAGCTGTTATAATGCATTGTTCAAATTCTAATAGTATTTGAAGGTCGTTTAAAGTAGCGCTTCTCGTATAATATAGTTTTCGGTCCATCGTATTTCGAATAATATTCTAATTCTAAAGTACCATATCTTTGTGAAAAAACAAGGATGCATTTTTTATCAGTGACTTTGGAAGATTATATTAAAGATAATTCTGAAAATGAACCAGAAGTTTTAATGGAATTAACTCGTGAAACACATTTAAAAGCTATTCAACCACGAATGATTACTGGACATTTTCAAGGGCGTGTCTTAAGCATGCTCTCTAAAATAATAAGGCCAAAGTACATTCTTGAAATTGGCACCTACACTGGTTACTCAGCTATTTGCTTAGCTGAAGGGCTTAGCGAAAATGGAACATTACATACTATTGATGTCAATGAAGAGCTAAACCAAATTCAACGTACTTACTTTAACAAAAGTGGTTTCGGTGAACAAATTATTAATCATGTGGGTGATGCTCTTAAGGTCATTCCACAATTAGAAGTGACTTTTGATTTAGTCTTTATTGATGCTGAAAAAAAATCTTATGACTTATATTTTGAAGCAGCCTTAAAAAAAACAAAACCGGGTAGTATTATTCTTTCCGATAATGTGTTGTGGTCTGGCAAAGTTGTGGAACCTCTGAATGACAAGGATAAGGCAACTAAGGTACTAATAGACTATAATAAAAAATTGAAAGAAGATTCGCGAGTAGAAACTGTAATACTTCCTATTCGTGATGGAATCACAGTATGTAGGGTGCGCTAAACCTTTGATGCATCTTATAAAAAACCCAAGCAAAAAAAACACCAGTGATGCTCCCGGCCAAAATATCTAAAGGATAATGCACTCCTAAATACAATCTACTAAAAGAAAAAAACAGTGGCCAAAGAAACAGCAAATATGTATGCGCCATCCTCTTCTTTAAAAAAAGAAAAGCGAGCGTGATAATACCAAAAGAACTAGCCGCATGACCTGAGAAAAAGCTATAATCGCTAGGTGTAATCAGTGTTCGCAGCAAAGGATTGATAGTTATATCATTTATCGGACGAAGTCTACCCACAGCATATTTACAAAGAAATATAGCAATTGTTAGAAAGAGAAGCATACTTAAAAAAGCACATAATACCCATTTTAGTTCTTTTTTAGAATAGCATCGTATTATATGAATTATAATAAAAAGAAAAAGGGGAATCCAAGTGAGAAAATTTGTAGTAATAATCCAAAAGAGATCAAAAGTATCAGAACCTAAGTTGTTGAGAAATATAAGTGTTTGTTGATCCCATTGTAACAGTTGATCCCACATGTTACTTTCTTTTGATCACCCCAGTTATGTCGTCTATTCCGTCTTTAACCCCACCTATTTCTTTGGTAATTCCTGAAGTCATATTCTCTTTAACCTCATCAATATCTTTCTTAATATCAGATACAAAACTAGTATCTATGCCCTGTTTATCGGCACTTTTCTGGATTTCTTGTTTGATATCTTCGGTAGCATCTTTCAATTGGCGCATTCCTTTGCCTAAACCCTTAGCTATACCAGGTATCTTATCGGCGCCAAATACCATTACTATGATAAATAGAATAAAGAAAATCTCGGGGCCGCTAATAAATAAAAATTGTGACGCTTGCATTGCTACAAATATAATGAAGTTTAGAAAACCTATAACCAAAAAAGCCCCGCTAATAGCAGGGCTTTAACTTTTAGAAGTAAGCTTAAATTAGCCTTTTATCTTCTCTTTCATTTGGTCAAATTCAGACTTTTGTTCTTTCTTTGGCCACGAATTATTTGTGGTATCAATATCGGCAGTTTCTGCTTTCGGATCAACTACAATTCCAGTAAGTTCTTGCTGCGAAGAGAGCACAACGCTAACCTCTTTATCATTTTTTCTCCAAATTTCAGCCGGATAGGTAATATTTTCCGTAGTACCATCAGCATAGGTATACTCTACTATTAATGGCATTGGAATACCACCTGGCTTATCAAAGGTGACTTCATAAAAATATTTCGGCTCCTTCACCGCGGCCCGTTCGGCAGCAGTCATATTATCCATCATGAATTCTTTTAACGTTGTAGAAGTTTCAGAAGGTACTTTCCCTTTCAAGCTCGCATCAAATTCTTCGGCATCCTCTTGAATCAAATGTACTAAAGGAGGTAAATCACTCATCGATTGCCCGCGACCTTCAATCAAATCTGTTAATCTTTTCGAAGGTGTATTCGAAACGTAATACTTCTTAATTCCTTTCACGCCTATATCAACATAATCGGTCGTATAGAACCAACCTCTCCAGAAATAATCTAAATCAACTGCGGATGCATCTTCCATTGTTCTAAAGAAATCTTCAGGAGTTGGGTGTTTAAACTTCCATCGTTTCGCATAGGTTTTAAAAGCATGATCAAATAGCTCTCTACCCATAACCGTTTCTCTAAGAATATTTAGTGCCGTTGCAGGTTTGCCATAAGCATTCGGCCCAAGTTGATACACATTCTCAGGGTTTGACATAATTGGCGAAATATAACTTTGATCACCGCTCATATAAGGCACAATTTTCGCAGGAGCACCTCTTCTTGAAGGGTATGCTTTGTTCGGTGCAATAGCCTCAGGGTGAGCTTCTCCGAATTCTTGCTCAGCCACATACTGCATAAAGGTGTCTAAACCTTCATCCATCCAACCCCATTGTCGCTCATCTGAATTCACTATCATCGGAAAAAAGTTATGCCCTACCTCATGAATAATAACACTAATCATCCCGTATTTAACACGATCAGAATAGGTTCCATCTTCATTAGGTCTACCATAATTCCAACAAATCATAGGATATTCCATTCCTTGATTTTTAGCATGGACAGAAATTGCTTTTGGATAAGGATAATCGAAGGTATGCTCCGAAAATGATTTAAGTGTATGCGCTACGGCTTTCGTAGAATATTCTTCCCACAGCGGATTCCCTTCTGGCGGATACATGGATACTGCCATGACATCTTTACTTCCCACTCGTACAGCCTGCATATCCCAAATAAATCGTCTTGAAGTGGCAAAACCATAATCTCTAACATTTTTTGCTTTAAACTTCCAAGTCTTCTTTTTTTCCGAAAAACCTTTACTGGCTTCCTCCGCTTCTTCTTGCGTAACAATAATGACGGGTTTATCATACGATTTTTTAGCCTTATTATAACGTTTCATCATTTCTTTAGAAAAGACCTCTTTTCTATTTTGAAGAACTCCCGTAGCATCTAAAATGTGGTCAGCAGGTACTGTAATATTTACATCATAATCTCCAAATGTCAGAGCAAATTCTCCATTGCCCCAAAATTGATGATTTTGCCACCCTTCCACATCATTATAAACCACCATTCTCGGAAAAAACTGAGCAATAACGTAAGCTCTATTACCATCTTTAAACTCCTCATAACCTGATCTAGCACGATCTACCGTATGATCAGGTATGTTGTAATTCCATTTTATCGAAAACGTTGTTTGTTCTTTACTCTTTAACGGTTGCGGTAAATTAATACGCATCATCGTAAAGTTTATAGTATGCGATAAGGGTTTACCAGAAGCATCTTTCACATGTTCGATAACAAAACCGCCATCAAAGGGTTCGTTTAAAAATTTACCATTAAAAGTAGATGGCCTATATGCTAAGGGCACTCCATCACCATTTTTAAGACCAGCTTTCGAGTCTTTTGTTCTAATATTTTGATCTAATTGTACCCATAAAAACTCCAAATCATCTGGCGAATTATTGAAGTACGTAATGGTCTCATCACCTGAAATACGATGATTCTTATCATCAAGCTCAATGTTCATTACATAATTTGCTTGTTGTTGGTAGTAATCGGGACCAGGAGCTCCTGAGGCCGAACGATAGGTATTTGGGGTTGCAAACTCTTCGTATAGTTGTTTGAATTTACTTTGATTGGTATGCCCAGGTTCTCTTTCCTTTGGCTCTTCTTCTTGAGCAGTCAATAGTGCACCAAATAAGAAAAGTACCGATGCGAAACAATACTTCATTTTTGTCATGATTTGAATTAATTATTAATAGTTTGAAATGTAAAGTTTTTTTAAGAAAATGTTAAGAATTGTTACAGTTTTAACATTCCTTTAGTATCTGATTTGATAAGTACAAAGCTTTTCTTATTCTCTTTGATTTTAAAATGAACGACATTTTGTTGCTCGTCGAACAAATCGGTTAAGACTTGATTTTGTATTTCGATGGATTTAACTGCTGGGAAATTTATTTTTGGCACCTCCAAATAGAAGATGCAAACATCCGTGTCATATTTCTTTCCTATGAATGTATAATTTACCTCTTCACCATTAATATAAAACTGAAACTTTTTCCGTAAGTACTTTTCGAGATATGCATTTGCAGATTCTGACTCTTCTTCTGTTCCCAATTTTCCTTCAATATCATAGCGTTCTAGTAATACGGCATCTAAGTCATCAATAAATACTCTTGATGTTATTTGAATAGCGTCATCTTTTTCAGAATAAGCAACATTGGTAACGCTAACATAAAACTTATGTGCTGTAAAAGAGAGTAATGGTAATACTAAAATCAATAAACTTATTTTCAATACCTTCATATAAATAGTACAATGTTAAAATCAAATTTAATCAAATGATATGCCATACTTAATGCCAATCATTCATTCTAATCCATTATTCTTTCGATAAATAGCACTTTTCTTTCTTAAGTACTCCCAAAGCATTAATTTATCTTTAGAATCAACCATTTGCTGAAATAAAGTATCAACTTCACAAAAATACAAGAGATCATCTATGCGATCATCTGAAATTTTAAGTTGGTTTTTAAACAAAGAGTCTGCATAAAAAGCCTTCACCTGCTCAGTTCTAGAATACAATTTATTTCTTGCAACCCGTTTCTTGAGCATTTTCGTGCGACCACTCAGGGCATTAATTAAAGGGTCAAAACTCATTATGGGATTTGCAGTAGCTGCATAAAGCTCTCTTTCTGCCTTTGTTTTGGGCTTCACATAAGCATTTGGAAGCCCCAAAGTTGAAGAAGTTACCACTGCATCAATCGGTATCACTTCGAGGTCTTTTGTTATATCACCTGAAAGATTATACGGCCTAACTATAACTTCATCTAACTCTGTTAAAGAAGCATTTAATACTACTTTGAGCACAGATCCGGCTAGTATTTTTTGAGTAATAACTATTTCTTTTCTTTGAAATTGAACCGCCGAAAAAACAAGCGTATCATTCTGTTTTACTGTAATTTTAAAAAACCCATTCGCATCAGTTATCGTTCCCCTTTTCGTAGTACGATTTAAAACTGTAACGGCTTCAACATCATTATTTTCGCCAATGACTTGACCCACCACTTTCTTAGAAAAAAAAGATTGCGCAGCAAGGGAAGAAGAAAGAAAAAACAACCAAATAAAGATTAGGTTAGTTCTTATCATTTTGTAATTCAAGAAACGTTTTACTATGCGTAACCAAAAAATCAATCAGTTCAAATTCATTTTCCTTTTTTAAAAGTGATTGTGCTGGCATATAATTGTCACAATAAAAAAGAAAAGCATCTATTTTATCTTGAGGAACTTTTAAATCAACAACAAAAAATTCATCATCATATACTTGACGTAAAACCTCACTTACTTTAAGAGGTTTTATTTCCTCCTTCTTATTCTTTTTAATACCTTTAAGCAAAGCTTTAAATAGACCTGCGAAATTTAATCCGTCCCGAACTAAACCTCTGCTTTCCCTTGATTCAGCTATGTTTTCAACTTTTGAACCTCTATCAATTTCATATTCAAATTTTTTAAATTCTTCATTTTGCAATTGAATAAAACGTTCTTGATCTTCTGGGGTAACAATAACTTCTTCTAGTTCGGTAATTTTCTCCTTTACCTCGACAACCAGTCGCTTTTTCTTTAATATTTCATCGGTAATTGTAATCACTTCGAGTTGATAATTCAGAGCAGAAAAAGCCAGTTCATCACCTACTTTCACACGAATTTTAAATTCTCCTTTAGCATTTGTAATAGTAGCCCTTTCTGAAGTAGCATTTATAACATTTTCATTGGGTACACTGACATTACGATACAACACTTGCCCTCTCAATAAAACACGGTCATCATCTTGCCCGTGTAAAATAAAGGAGCAAAAAAGCAAGCAGGTATAGGTAAAAATATACTTCATATTATCTTAATTTATCTCAAAATAGCAATTATAACCGTATTTATTTAGGGTATTTGAGTTTTAAATGGTTATAAAGAAAATATAAGTTGAGGGTTTAAAAAAAAACGTACCACTAAACTTTTGTTAATTTGTTTTACAACTATTCAATCACCTTTATCAACCCCATAGTACTAAAGTTAGGTCTAAAAGTATTATTGAAATAAATATGGTTTGTTTTTTACCCTATTCAAAACTCATTTTAACTAGAAAATTAAACGTTTTCGCAAGATAATTCTATTTTTGCTTGTTAGTTCAAAAGACCCCTTTCTTATGAGAAATACAATAACATTTCTATTTAGCGTATGCTTCGCTGCAACCTTCGTGACAGCTCAGGTCAAGATTGGTGACAATCCGCAGAATATAGACCCATCTTCTGTTTTAGAACTAGAAAGTACCGACAAAGTCTTGGTTATTACTAGGCTAACAACAGTTCAGATGAATGCTATAACGCCGAACGCAGGAGCCCTATGCTATAATACCGATTTGCAAAGTGTTCATTATTATAATGGAACTCAATGGTTAAATTTAGGTGTTTCAGGTGGTACTGGAGGGCCCTTAACTGCTGATGCCATTGTTAATGCACAGCCAACTATTGTTATTACGCCAACGGCATCGGGTGATAATTTAGAAGTTGCCCCAAACAGTATACGAACAGAGCAAATAGTTGATGGTGGTGTTAATGGGGTTGATATTCAAGATGGATCTATAGGTCCAGGGAAGCTTCAAAATTTATCAGTAACAGAAGAAAAATTATCAGAAAACTCTGTGGGTACTTTTGCGCTGGATAATGATAACATAGGAGTAAGCGCCTTTAATAATGACGCTGGTTATATTACAGCAGCTGATATAGGTGGAGTAAGTGCTGATGCAAATAATTCACTTGAAGACAGAGCAGATGGTCCTTATTATAGCGATCAGCTTTTGGTGACAGCAATTAATCAAAATACAAATGCAATTGCTTTAGATAATGATCAAAGCCCCACCAATGAGATACAAAATTTAATTTATAATGCTACCACAAATTCCTTAGCTATTACTTCTCCACCAGCAGGGGCAGTTCCTGTTGATTTAAGCGGTTTGAAAACAAATATTTCGGAGGGAACTAACATTGACATTACTGGAGATGGCTCAGCGGCAACGCCATATATTATAAATGCTACAGGTGGCGAAACGGGAGGTACTGATGATCAAAACATGGGAGCAGTAACGTTGAACGCTTCTAATATTTTATCCATTGGTATTGAAAACGGGGATCCTTCTGCGGTAGATTTAAGTGCTTTAATTTCAGATGGTTCAGAAACAAAATTTAATGACTCCCCAACAATAAGTGTAGCTGGTTCAGGAACAACTGTCGATCCCTATGTGCTGACAGGTACAGGAGGTGCTGATGGTTCAGAAACAGTAGTTACTGGAGGAACTAATATAACGATAACTGGTAATGGAACTACAGCAACACCATATATTATCAATGCTACTGGAGGTGGAACAGGAGGTACCGATGATCAAAACATGGGAGCAGTAACTCTGAATGCTTCTAATATTTTATCTATTGGAATTGAAAACGGGGATCCTTCTACGGTAGATTTAAGTGCTTTGGCGGGAGGCGGAGGTGCCGATGATCAAAATTTAGAAACACCAACTTTAAACGCAGCCAACGTGTTGACTTTAAATATTGAAGGGGGCAATTCAACTAATGTAGATTTGAGTCCTTTAGTTTCAGATGGTTCAGAAACAGTAGTTACTCCAGGAACAAATATTACAATTACTGGTAATGGAACTGTTGCGACGCCTTATGTCATTAATGCAGTAGGGGGTGGAGCAGGAACTACTGAGTTAATCGATGATATAACCTTAGAAGGAATTGGTACTGCCGCAGATCCATTTCGTGTAAAACCGGGTGCTGCAAATCAAATTTTAAGAACGGCAAATGATGGGAATTCGGTTACTTGGGTTGATTTACCAGTAGGTGGAGCGGTAATATCTGATGCAACACTAACAGGCGATGGTAGTAGTGCTGCTACCGAACTAGGCTTAGCCGATAATGCAGTAACACTAGAAAAAATAAATCAGAATGGAGCTTCGGCAGATGGAGACATTATGAAATGGAATACAACCTTGAATGCAGGTGCTGGTGGTTGGGAAGTTGGTGTCAATGCTGGACATGTAGGTACGGCTAAAGCAATTTTCTATGCAGATACTGATGGTACACCAACAACTGCATTTAATCCAAATGAAGGGGATATAACAAGTGCTCCAAGCCTAGTCTGGGACCCTACAAGTCGTCTTAATTCTGGACAACTTCAAATAGGTTTAGATGGTAAAGCAGCTCCAGGAGATGTTAGTAAAGTTGTAATTGCAGAGACGCCAAGTGGTGGCTCTGATGTCATGTTCCCGCTACTACTACAGACACTAGCTCCAGGTAGTGCAAACTCAAGCACGGGTATACTTTTTTCTCCTGAGACCCATGACCCTGCAACTTTAGCCAAAGGAGCATTAATTTATCAAAGAACGGGAGCTTGGGCAAGAGGTGATTTTCATTTCTTACAAAAAGATGCTGATGGTGCTGTACTGCCAGCGACCACTGACAAAGCCTTTTCCATTAAAAACAACAAAGACATTGTAATTTACGGAGGTATAGAAATTGACGGTCTTGGTCTGGGTACCAACGGAGAAGTTTTAACTTCAACAGGTACAGGAGTGCAATGGTCTAATGGTGGAGGGGCTACTACAGATACAGATGGTAACGATGGGCTTTCAGATTTTACTGCAGGCTCGGGTTACAATATCAACGTAGATGATACCACCATAGAACTCAATGCAGATGCCTTGAGAATAAAACCAGCAACAATAGATCCAGCAACCCCAGTGGATCAAATTTTAGTTACAGATGAAACTTCTGGTAATGTGGAATGGCAAGACTTTCCAGCAGGAAATCAAAATCTATCAACAGCCAATTTAGTTCAACCCGCTGCCAGTTTATTGAGAACTTATGAACTAACAAACGCCAATCAAAGTTTAGTTTTCACTGGCGCAGGTAACGTAGGTATCGGTAATGGTGCCAATCCTCCAGCCAATAAATTACATGTTGGAGGTGCTATTCGGGCCGAAGGAATTTTAAATTCGCAAGGCATAGCAGGAGAACCTTCGTATCGTTTTTCTGGAGACATCAATACAGGCATGTATTTGGCTGCAGCAGATGATTTAGGCTTCTCGGCTGGAGGAGAAACCCCATTACGTGTTAAACATACGGCAACTGACGGTCGAGAGGTTATTGTTGATGCTAGTATAGAATTAAAAGAGCAACTACTTGATAAAGATGGCGAAGCAGGAACTTCAGGTCAAATTTTATCCTCAACGGCTACTGCAACAGACTGGATTGAAGCTCCTGAGGGAGTTACCATCAAAGCCCGTGTTGCTGCAGCTACAGGAACAAATGGTAGTTATAATATCCCAATAAGTGGCCAAACAACGGCGAATTACATTATAAATGTATCTGTTGTGGAAAATACCCCTGGGAATCCTATAATGATTCAAATAGTTGGCCAAACAGCAGCTAATTTTTCCGTTCAGATTTACGAGTTTATTGGTGGGGTTCCTACACCAGCAAATGCAGATTGGTTTTATACAATATATAATCCTTAATCAAATGAAAAAACTATTTTTCATACTAATAAGTTTCTCATGGAGCGTGCTCATAAATGCCCAAACCGCTTTGTATAATTCAGGTAACATTCAAATTCATAATGATGGTGAAATAGGTTTTCATACCAACCTAATTAATGATGGTATTTTTGATGACAATCGGGGTTTGGCGGGCTTTTACGGGGCTGCTCCAATTTCTATATCGGGTGCTTTTGCAGCTACATTTTATGATATAGAAATTGCCAATATGGATAATGTTACACTCAATACGAGCCTAAATATTACAAACAATACAAATTTCATTCTAGGTCATTTTCGAACACCGCGAACCACAAGTGACATTTATTTGAACTTTTTTGAAGATGCCAACTACAATGGTAGCGGTGATATGGCTATGGTAGATGGGTATGCTACAATCACTAATAAACAAAATTTCACCTTCCCAATAGGTGATGGCGCAGAACTAAGGCCGCTCATTCTAAATTCAACAACTGTAAATGCAGTTGCCAAATGCGCCTATTTTTTTGAAAATATAAATAGTCCTGTTTCGTTTTCCAATGCCTTTAACGCTACTAATAAAACTGATGATATTGGTGATATTAGTGCTCTTGAATTCTGGCGATTAGAGGGTGCAGAACCCTCTACCATTCGCATCAGTTGGAATGAAAGAAGTAACATAGGCTCTATTGTTAACGAAATTGCTAATCTAGGTATTGTCGGATGGGAAAAAGCAAGCAACCAATGGATGGTATTGAGCAATGGGGGAGCTCTTGGAGATCAGACGAGTGGTTTTGTTACTTCCAGTAGTTTTATTCCTGATGACTACGAAATCATAACATTTGCAAATGTTTTAACAGAAGCCACCGAACTTATTAATACAGATAATTTTTTGGTAACCCCGAATGGCGATGGTGTAAACGATGCTCTTGAAATCCCTGAAATTGCCTTATCTCCAAATAACACCATTCATATTTTTGATCGCTTCGGACTCAAAGTCTTTGAAATGGAAAATTATACAAATACCGAATTTACAGGATTCGCTACGACGAATAACTTTGTTATTTCTAAAGAAAAGGGCCTTCCTTCAGGGGTCTACTTTTATGTGCTTTCCTTAGACGATATCGGACTTAGTTTTCAAGGGTTTTTGTATCTGGCCAGATAATAATACCTGAAGATATTGTACCACATTTCGCTCAGTTGAGTTTTCTAAACCCTTAGTTTCTTTGGCAAATCAGAAATTTGAAGAATATTCTTACAACAACTTTGTGTCAACACACATCCAATTTTTGTTGTTACACAACATTTACTTTAACCACATACGATTTATGGGCTACTTTGTAAGTTACCATTAGTCAATATTATGAAAAAAATTCCCTTCGCCCTTCTATTTCTATGGGCAAATCTGGTGCTAGCTCAAGTAAAGGTTGGTGATGATATCAATACCATAGACCCAGCTTCAATATTAGAACTTGAAAGTGCTTCAAAAGTATTTGTGGTTACGAGAGTGACAACCCCGCAAATGAATGCAATTACACCTTTAAATGGTGCTCTTGTTTATAACACCGATGAAAACTGTTTATACCAGTATCGTAATGATGCATGGACAAGTCTTTGTATTGACGTTATGGCCAGCGAAACAATAACCGCCTTAATTGATAATAATGATGGTACCTTCACATACAACAATGAATCGGGTGCAGCTGTCATTATCTCTAAGGCAGGGTTAATCAATAACGGTGACGGTACGTATACTTTTTCAAATGGTGCTTCTAATCTAACCATTGACACAAATGCAAGTGCAATTCCCTATGACAATACAAGTTCAACTTTAAGTGCGACCAATGCACAAGACGCCATCGATGAACTAAAAGCGTCTCTTAATGTAGATAATGTTACTATTACTGGAAACGGAACTACTTCGGACCCATTTAAAATTGAAGATGATGGAGTAAATTCTGCAAAAATACTTAATGGAACCGTTATTGCTGAAGATATTGCCGATGGCACGATTTCAAATACCAAACTTGATAAAACTAATATTCCCATAAGCGGTTTTGGTCCCGCCAATGCAGCTGTCTCCTTAGGTGGGAATACATTAACAGATGTGGCTGATCCAACCGCGGCTCAAGACGCTGCAACAAAAAATTATGTTGATGGTCAAATAGCAGCGGCAGCCGATGATGATATTACTAGTGCTACACTCAGCCCAACTAGTGTTTTGACAATTAATGAAGGAACTACTTTCGTAGATGTTAATTTAACGGATTTAGAAGAATCCGCAGATATTTTAGCCGAAGAAGCAAGAGCATTAGCAGCGGAAGCTGCAAATGCGGGACTGATTGCAATTAACACGACTGATATAGCAGCTAATACTGCGGGCATAACAACAAATGCCTCCAATCTAGCATTTGAAGAAACCAGAGCAGTTGCAGCCGAAGCTGCCATACAAACGGACGTTGATGCCAATGAAGTTGCAGCCAATGCGGCTATCGCTTTAAAAGAAGATAGTGCAAACAAATCTACAGACGGTACACTGGCTGATAATTCAGATACTGATTTTCCAACAGAACAAGCCGTAAAAACTTATGTCGATACGCAAGTTGGAGCTATTACTACCGACGATGATATTACTGCTGCTACGCTAAGTGCAGCTAGTCTTTTGACAATTAATGAAGGGGCTACTTCAGTAGATGTTAGTCTTGCTGCTCTTGAAGAATCGGCAGACATCGCGGCTGTACAAGCTGATGTTGACGCTAACGAAGCCGATGCAGATGCAGCTATCACAGCCGTACAAAACAATCTCAATACGCACACAACAGCCGACCAAGATCTTAGCGACACGAATGAGATTCAAGTGCTTTCAAAAACTGGCACACTAATTTCTTTAAGTAATGGTGGAGGGTCTATTAACGAAACTACGACCTCGTTAACTCAGAATACTACAACCGGTGTTATCAGCTATTCAAATGAAGCTACTACTTCTCAAACTGCCAATGTACTAGCTGCTGAAACTGATAATAGCTTATCCATTGGTGCTAATGGTGGTGTGTTATACGAGAGTCCTATAAAGGCTTTTGGCAAAATATCTGCTGCTGGTGCTGTTACAAAATCGACTACTGGTATTTCGGTAACCAAGCTTGCCGGTAACGGACACTATCGCGTTACATTGCCAGCAGGAATAACTAGTGACGCAAATTACATTATCCAATTAACGCAACCAGGCCGTGGTGGAGCAGGAAATGACGACCCAGGCATATCCTATAGTAACCAGACAACAACAACCTTTGAAGTAATAATAGGTGATAATGATAATGGAGGAACGGACCGTAATAGGTTTAATTCTGAATTTATGTTTACCATTTTAGATTTATAACCAAATGAAAACAAAACTATGTATACTATCATTTTTTGTCCTGAAAATGATATTCTCACAATCCCCTACTGCGGATGATCTTGTTACCATTCACACGGCGACGCAGGCAGAAATAACTGCTATGACGGGTCTCTATGAGGGTTCTTTAATTTATAATACTGACGATAAGTTATTGTACCAATATTCTGGATCTTCTTGGCAAAAACTAACTCCCGAAGGCAACGAAACTAAGATAATAACCAATGGCAATGTCACAATTACTGGGAGCGGGACTACTGCTGATCCTTACATCGTAACAGGGATAAAGTCAACATTTACTGATAATGGTAATGGCTCGTTTACTTTTTCAAACGGCATAGATCCTGATGTTAACTTTACACCCACGGTTTCAGGAAATACTCCAATAGTTGCAAATACAAGTGCTGGGATTGGGAATTGTGCTTCATTCGGGCTCAATCAAACCGAAGATATCACCATTAATGGGGCCTATTTTGATGGCGCTTCTACAGTTATGATAACTGGTCAAACTATTAATTCTGTTGTTATCAATAGTCCTACTCAAATTACAGCGAACATTACTTCTGGAGGTGTTTATGGTAGCTTTGATATTTCTGTTACCAATAATGCAGGTGTCGGCACATTAACCGGTGGGTTTCAGTTATTAGCATCATCTCCATTGAACACATATACTTATGCCACTAATGAGATGACTATTACAGGATCTATAAATTATAATGGCACAACTCTAAATAGAACTGCTTCAAATGGTTGGAATGCACAAGGCTATTCAACAACACATGTAATAAGTACCAATAGCGGAGGACATGTCGATTTTACCGCAGATCAATCGAACAGATACTTAATGGCTGGTTTAAGTTCGAACCCATCTGCCAGTTCCTCCTATACCAATTTAGATTTCGCCGTATATATGGTAGCCAATAGTCGTATTCAAATTAGAGAAAACGGAACCAGTTTGGGCTATGTATCGACTTATAGTGCAGGTGATCAGTTTCGAATTAATGTTGATTGCTTAGGAAACGTCACTTATTTACAAAATGGTAATATAATTTACAGTTCCTCTAAAAAAGCAACGGCTCCATTATATTTTGATTCTTCGTTATACTCAGTAAATAGCTCATTATCAAACATATCTATAACCTATTAACGAATATGAAAAAAATAACGCTAGTATATATTTCCTTTCTATTAAGTTCATTAATTATAAATGGACAGGAAGCTGTTCAAAATTTTGGCAACTTAAAAGTACATACTGACGGCGCACTCGGTTTTCATCATGACCTTATCAACAATGGTATATCTGATGACAATCAGGGGTTAATAGGTTTTTTTAGTAATAATAGTATCTTAATTTCCGGAGCATTTCGACCCGTATTTGAAGATTTAGAAATTATGGTAACCAATAATCTTTACTTAGAAGTTGGTATAAGGGTGACAAACAACACCAATTATATTTTAGGCAATATTATCACGCCTAGAGATCAAATAGACATATATATTGATTATATCAATAATGCATTTTATAATGGTAACGAAGACTTCACCAAAGTTGATGGCTATGCTGGCATCACCAATAAATCTAATTTTACATTTCCTATCGGTGACGAAACACGTTTAAGACCGTTAAGCCTTATCAGTGAAACTACTATTTCAAATGCTAAAAGCGCTTACTTCTTTGAAAATCCGAATAGTCCATCCACCTTTTCATTGAGTTTCGATACCGCAACACATACAGATATCATTACGATGATCAGTACTAAGGAATTTTGGGATGTTGATGCCGCTACTCCCGCTAAAGTGCGTTTAACATGGAATCCTGAAAGTGAAGTTAATGTATTAGCAGAGGCTGTTGAAGACTTACGTGTTGTCGGTTGGCATACGACAAATGAAACTTGGGAAAATTTAGGTATTTCTGAATATGGTGGAGACTTCAGTAACGGATACATTAGTTCGGAAGCGTTCACACCCGATGATTATAGCGTAATAACCTTAGGGGGGAGTCTAAATAAAAATAATATAAACCTCGCTAATTATCTAATTACTCCGAATGGCGATGGAACCAATGACTTTTTAGTTATAAAGGAGGTCGCACTATCACCAGATAATCTATTGAAAATTTATAATCGATGGGGACGCAAAGTGTATGAAGCCGAAGACTATGACAACACTTTCGAAGGTATAGCAAATTCTGGCCTTTTAGTAAATAAAGACAAAATATTGCCATCTGGATTATATTTTTACATCATAGAACTTAAAGATATCGATGTGCTACATCAGGGATACCTTTACATCAATGAATAAAAAAGCTTATATTTCTCTTTAAGGAAAAAGAAATGTTTAAGTAATTTTAAATGCTCTGTGAATACTACATTACATTTGGTAACGTTTTTGCAATAGGGATAAAAAAAATACAATGAAGCGTAGATCATTTGTCAAACAGACCGGAATAGCGAGTTTAGGAATTGCATTAGCACCAAGTTTTACGATAGCTAAGGAAGTAGAGTATTCCATTTTGGAGTTAATGGGAAAGGCAGACATTGAACTTTTTGGAAAAGGCATTAATTTAAGAGCCGAAGCACATGATGCTTTTGTTGAGATGAAAAAGGCGGCCTATAGTGATGGTATTGATTTAAAAGTTGTTTCAAGTTATCGAAACTTTTCGCGGCAAGAAGCCATATTTGAACGTAAGTTTGATAAGTATACTGAAGAATTGGGTATGGATCCGCTACCTGCTATCGATAAAATAATTGAATATTCTACCATACCTGGTACGAGTAGGCACCATTGGGGTACTGATGTAGACCTTGTAGATGGTTATAGAAAAGTGGAAGGAGATATGCTAGTCACTGAAAAATTTGAAGCCGGTGGCCCTTATGAAGATTTCAAAAAATGGATGGATGAAAACGCCAAAGTTTTTGATTTTCATCTCGTTTATACGGATGAACCTCGAAGAAAAGGATTCAAATATGAACCGTGGCACTATAGTTTTGCGCCCATTTCTGTGCCCATGTTAACCGCTTTTAGAAGTAAAAATATCGTTCAATTAATGAAAGAAGAAACGTTTTTAGGCAGCGAATATTTCACAAGTGGCTTTTTAAAAACATACATACAAAACAACATTTTAGATATAAATAAAGAACTTTTATAGCTCTTTTCTACCTTTTTTGTACCTTCCCTTTCCTATTTGAACACTTTCAAACATGAACAGAGGAAGCTGGAAAATTCGAATTTTTATTGGTTTAGCCATTGTAGCATTTGCTTTCATTCGAAAATGCAATAACACTGAAGAAAACCCTTATACGGGTCGTTCGCAGCATATTACTATGGATGCGCAACAGGAAATTGCGATCGGGCTTCAAAGTGCTCCGCAAATGGCGCAGCAACATGGGGGTCTTTATCCTGATCAACGTCTTCAAAAATATGTTGATCAAGTGGGTTATAAATTGGTTCAAAATAGTATTGCACGAGAAACTCCTTATAAATTTGAATTCCATCTTTTGGCAGACGATAAAACCATTAATGCTTTTGCATTACCAGGTGGTCAATGTTTTATTACCTATGCCCTGTTCAAGCAATTGAATGAAGAACAACTAGCAGGTGTATTGGGTCATGAAATTGGTCATGTAATAGGAAGACATTCGGCTGAAAGAATAGCTTCAAGCGAGTTTTGGAGAACAGCTACTATGGGTGCCACTGTTGGTGCCGGTGATATAGGAAACGTTGTTGGCGGCATTGGTCAGACGACCTTACTAAAAAATGGCCGTGGTGACGAGCTCGAAAGTGATGATCTTGGTGTTCTTTTTATGATACAATCAGGCTACGATCCGAACGAAATGATTAGGGTAATGCAGATTTTAAAAGCAGCAGCAGGACCCAATCGCGTGCCCGAATTTCAAAGTACGCATCCCGATCCTGAAAATAGAATTCAAAAAATTAAGGAATCTATTGCTAAATATCAGGGGCAATAAATAAGTGAAAAGCATTAATTAGGCATACAACTTACTTTTTCGTATATTGCTCTTTCCCAATATCTTTACTACAGTCTTCTTTAATTCCTTACAGCTATGCTTATTGGTCAAATAGCGCTATAATGGGAACAATTATACATTTTACGAATTTGTACAAAGAGGCTTTTGCCAATTGCAAACCAAAAGCCGTAGTTGTGGCATTGAAGATATACTCTGTTTTTTGTGCGCTTATGCTCTTAATGGCGCTGTATGCTTTATCATATAGAGCTGTAAATGGCTGGGATTTTTAAAAATTCTATTAAAAAGAGTTTTTTACAAAAACTATAAATCACTTTAACAATATAATACAAAAAAACGCTTGCGATCTAGCAAGCGTTTTTGGTTTTTGAATTGATGAATAAATGTGTTGATAGTTCAAAGATAGTAGTGCTCTTTCCTTCAAATTTTAAGATTAACAGATATATAACTAAAGTTTAACAACTGTTGAAAATTAAGCTTGATTTATAACATTCTTCATAAAAGTCCTGTCCAATTCTTAAAAAGCTTTTCGAAATACTGGTTATAGCAACTAAATCACCCTATTTTTACGATTCAAATTGGAACAAACCATGAATAAGAAGGTCATATTAATGATTTTAGATGGATGGGGTAAATCTCCTGATCCAAAAGTATCTGCCATTGATAACGCTAACACCTCTTTTATAGATAGTTTATACACGAAGTATCCGCATGCTCAATTGCGTACGGATGGTTTGCATGTTGGGCTTCCAGAAGGCCAAATGGGTAATAGTGAAGTGGGGCATATGAATTTAGGCGCTGGCCGTATTGTATATCAAGATTTAGCTAAAATTAATTTGGCTATTGAAAAAGACACCTTAAAGGATGAAAAAGAGCTCATTGATGCGCTTAAATACGCATCAGATCATAATAAAAATGTTCACTTTTTAGGGCTATTAAGTGATGGAGGCGTACATGCACATACTAATCATTTAAGAGGGTTTATTGATGCAGCCAATAACGCCGGGGTACAGTCGTTTGTGCATGCTTTTACGGATGGCAGAGATGTAGACCCTAAATCAGGCAAGCAGTATGTATCAGATTTAGAAAATTACATTAAAGGAACAAATACCAAATTAGCAACCATAACAGGTCGCTATTACGCGATGGATAGAGATAATCGCTGGGAACGCGTTCATCTGGCTTACGATGCTCTAGTAAACGGAGTTGGAATCAAAACATCGAATGCTACAACATCAATTCAAACAAGTTATGACAATGAGGTGACTGACGAATTTATAAAACCCCTCATTCTAACAGAAAATGACATACCTGTAGCTACAATTAAGGAAGATGACGTGGTCTTATTTTTTAACTTCAGAACGGACAGAGGGCGTGAACTAACTACCATGTTAAATCAAAAGGATTTTCCAGAATATAACACTAAAAAATTAGACCTATACTATGTTACCATTACCAATTACAGTGATGATTTTAAAGGAATAAAAGTTATTTTCAATAAAGATAATATCACCGAAACCTTAGGTGAAGTATTAGAAAAAGAAAACAAAACTCAAATTAGAATTGCTGAAACAGAGAAGTATCCTCATGTAACATTTTTCTTTTCTGGCGGAAGAGAAATCCCTTTTAAAGGTGAATCAAGAATATTAAAAAAATCTCCCAAAGTGGCAACTTATGATTTAAAACCAGAAATGTCTGCTTTTGAATTAACAGATGCTCTAATACCTGAATTAGAAAAAGAAGCGACTGATTTTGTATGCTTGAACTTTGCAAATGGTGATATGGTTGGTCATACAGGATCAATGCCAGCCGCTATAAAAGCATGTGAAGCCGTTGACGCATGTGTTGAGCGCGTAATAAGTTCAGGTTTAAAACACGGCTATACTACATTATTAATTGCAGATCACGGTAATTGTGAAACAATGATTAATCCTGATGGTAGTCCGCATACGGCTCATACTACCAATCCGGTTCCTATAATCTTGGTCGATAATGAATTGACTTCTATAAAAAATGGTGTTTTGGGGGATGTTGCGCCAACCATTCTAAAACTAATGGGATTAAAGCAGCCCAAAGCAATGACTCAAAATTCTCTAATTTAAAAAGGGTATCTGCAAATAATTTACCTTTGTAAGCTATGATTCTAGTTAAGACCGCTGAGGAAATAGAATTAATGCGTGAAAGTGCATTAATAGTTTCAAAAACATTAGGAATGCTGGCCAAAGAGGTAAAACCTGGTGTTACAACATTAGAGCTAGATGCCCTCGCAGAAACATGTATTAGAGACCATGGTGCCGTGCCTGGCTTTTTGGGATTATATGATTTTCCCAACTCGCTATGTATGAGCCCGAATGCCCAAGTAGTGCACGGAATTCCGAATAATACGCCTTTGGTTGAAGGTGATATTATATCCATTGATTGCGGTGCTTTAAAAAATGATTTCTATGGTGATCATGCCTATACGTTTGAAGTCGGTGAAGTAGCCCCAGAAACCAAAAAACTACTTGATGTTACCAAAGCCTCTTTATACGCTGGCATTCGCGAGTTTAAAAAAGGTAACCGCGTTGGTGATGTAGGTTATGCGATTCAAAAATATACTGAAGACCATGGTTACGGAGTTGTTCGCGAATTAGTAGGTCACGGATTAGGGCGTAAAATGCATGAAGATCCTGAAATGCCGAATTATGGAAAACGAGGTAGGGGTAAAAAATTTGTAGAAGGAATGGTTGTTGCCATCGAACCGATGATCAATTTAGGAACGCGCCGAATCAAACAATTGAATGATGGCTGGACAATTCTAACCGCCGATGGAAAACCAAGTGCCCATTTTGAACATAATGTTGCTCTCGTTAATGGCAAACCAGAACTGTTATCTACTTTTAAATACGTTTATGAAGCGCTTGGAATTAAAAGTGATGAAGAAGATGAGTTTCGGGGAAAGGGTTGAGTTATTAAAAAAAGAATCATATAGAAACATAAACAATCTTCACTTTTTTATGGACACTAATTTCACGAATGTACACGAATGAACTTCTGAAAAAGGATTGTAAATTATGAGTGAAATAGTTTATAAAGACGAATCTTATTATATCATTGGCTTATGTATGGATGTTCATAATGAACTAGGCAAAGGGTTTAGTGAGGCTGTTTACGGAGATGCTCTTGAAATTGAATTGAAATCAAATGGCGTGCCATTTGAAAGAGAAGTTCGATTTCCTATTAACTATAAAGGTGAAATTTTACCACATCAATATGTTGCCGATTTTGTTGTTGAAAAGAAGATTATTCTTGAGTTAAAAGCAATCGAAAAGTTAGCAAGTACCCATATAAAACAAACATTAAATTATCTAGCTGCCTCAAAACTAAAATTAGGATTATTGATTAATTTCGGAGCGGATAGTTTAACTCACAAAAGAATAGTACTATAGTACCATTGAATTAGTGTAAATTAGTGAAATTCGTGTCCAACCTTTTTAAATTTATTTTAAATTTACTCCCTAGGCCAATACTTATTAAACTAAGTTATTTGGCAAGGCCTATCTTGGCATTTGCAATGCGAGGTAATAATTATGTTGATCCTATTGACGGAAAGAAGTTCAAACGTTTCTTGCCTTATGGCTATGAAAACCCAAGAGAAAACGTTTTGGCGCCTGCAACGCTTTCCCTTGAGCGCCATCGATTGCTTTGGCTTTATCTCAAAAATGAAACTGATTTTTTTACAGCTACTTTAAAAGTACTGCATTTTGCACCCGAGCAAGCCTTTTACAAACGCTTTCGTGAACTGAGTAACTTAGAATATGTCACCACAGACTTATTCTCACCATTAGCAGATATTAAAGCAGATATTTGTGACCTTCCTATGAAAAATAACACCTATGATGTTATCTTCTGTAATCATGTATTAGAACATATTCCCGATGATACTAAAGCAATGCAAGAACTGTATCGCGTGTTAAAACCGGGTGGTTGGGGTATTTTTCAAATTCCGCAAGATTTAAGTCGTGAAACTACTTTTGAGGACGATAGTATTACGGATAAAAAAGAACGGACTAAAATTTTCGGGCAATACGATCATGTACGCATTTACGGGCGTGATTATTTTGATAAACTTCGTGGTGTTGGCTTTGATGTTGAAGAAGTTAACTACACCAATACAATGACCAAAGAAACTATAGAGAAGTACCGTTTAGCCAAGGGCGAGATTATTCCTCTAGTCAAAAAATAGTTAATCCAAAACAAGTTTTTCAAACCCTGGTGTCATAAATTCTTGGGTCGTTCCATTTTGATCAAGATAAATGATATAAGCATCTAATTCTGGTTGGTTCTTTAGCAGTTCTTTGACCGTATCTAAATCCATCGACATAAAAGCCGTGGCATAGGCATCTGCTTTAGCGCAAGTATTCGCCAAAACATTCGCACCTAAGGTGGCACCATTCTCTGTGAAACCAGTTTTTGGGTTTATTGTATGTACATATTTCTTACTGGTAATACTATCAATTCTGAATTTTCTATAGTTACCAGAAGATGCCATCGCTTTATTTTTCAAACGGATAGCCAGTTTTGCACCCGCCGCCTGCGGGTCCTGAATTTGTACACCCCAAGACCTTTGGCCATGTATATTTTCTCCTTTAGCAACAAGCTCCCCCCCTACTTCTAAGAGATAATTATCAATACCTTTTTGATTCAATAATGTAGCAAGTCTATCGATGGCATAACCCTTCGCTATTGCGTTAAAATCAAACTGAATATTAGCATGCTCTTTTTCAATACGGTTATCAGGAGTTAATGCGACCTTATCAAATCCTACATATTGCATTAAGCTATCTACACGAGCACTATCTAAAGTAATTTGCTTCCCCGGACCAAAACCCCATGCATTTACCAAAGTTCCCACGGTTGGGTCAAAATAACCACTAGTTTTCTCGTAAACTTCTTTAGAAAGTTGAAACACTTCTTGAAACATCTGATCAACTACAATTTCTGTATTCCCATTATTAATTTTCGAAATATCTGAATTGGGCATATAAGTCGACATAGATTGATTCACAGCGACAATTACAGAATCTATTTCATTTTGGTAATCTAGTTCACGTGTTGATATATAAATAAGGCTATAGGAAGTACCGAAGGCTGGGCCTACATTTTGGTTTTTAAATACTTGCGGCTCTTTAGGACGACAGTCAACAAACACTAGGCTAAAACAAGAAATAAAGAAAAGTAGGCTCGAAAGTCGTCTAAATTTTAACCAATCCATCATAATCAACAATATATTCTTCATTCAAATACACGGGTAACTTATAATCGGAAGCGTTTACCAAACCCACTCCCGCATAAAAAGTTTCTGCTTCAAATTTTAAAGCATGATCTCGCATTTTATTCAAATCTGCCCTAAAGAACTCAATATCTTTCGGATCACCAGGATATTCAATACTCTTTACCACAACAAAACGCATCTTCTTGTTCTTGGTGCAAACAAACTGCGGATTTTTCCTCAAGGCACTATTAACAGCTAAAAACTCAAAGCCTTCGGCTTCTAGTTGTTTGCCAACAATATTCATTGCTAAATTATGTAGTTCTTGTTCTGTTAAAGCTTGCATATAAACTTTTTATTATCGCTTCTAATGTTTTGGTAAATTACTATTCAAAAAAACCGATAGTTCGCTATCGGTTTATACTTTCATTATGGTACACTTAAAGTGTATTATATACACTAAAGAACTTATCCGCCAAAATCATCAAAACGGATGTGCTCATCAGGTATTCCAAAATCTTCTCCCATTTTTTGCACGGCTTGGTTCATTAATGGAGGGCCACAGAAATATAATTCGATATCTTCAGGTGACTCATGATGATTCAAATAGTTATCTATAACACAATTGTGTATAAAACCTACAAAACCGTCTCCAGGCGCATCTATATTCTCTTTAACTTTCCAATTATCCTCCTCCATAGGCTCAGAAAGTGCTAAGTAGAACTTGAAGTTCGGAAAATCTTTTTCTAACTGATAAAAGTGATCTAGGTAAAATAACTCTCGCTTCGAACGCCCACCGTACCAATACGTTACTTTTCTATTGGTTTTCAATGTTTTGAACAGGTGATATAAATGCGAACGCATGGGAGCCATTCCTGCTCCACCACCCACATATAACATTTCAGATTCAGATTCGTTGATAAAGAATTCCCCGTAAGGCCCAGAAATGATCACGTCATCGCCGGGTTTCAAACCAAATATATACGAAGAAGCAATACCTGGATTTACATCCATCCATCCATTCTTAGAACGATCCCATGGCGGTGTAGCGATACGCACATTCAACATTATCTCTCTTCCTTCCGCAGGAAAAGAAGCCATGGAATAAGCGCGTTCAACCGTCTCAGGATTCTTCATTACCAAAGGCCAGAGATTAAACTTGTCCCATTCTGTTTGAAATTTATCAGGCGACTCATGTTCTTCTGGGTGCGCCGTAATATCCATATCAGCGAATTTCACTTCACATTGCGGAATTTCGATTTGAATATAACCTCCAGCTTTATAGCCCATATCTTCAGGAATCTCTACAACAAACTCCTTGATAAAAGAGGCTACATTATAGTTACGAACAACTTTTGCAGGCCATTTTTTGATGCCGAATACTTCTTCAGGAATGGTAATTTCCATATCCTGTTTTACTTTCACCTGGCAGGCTAAACGGGCTCCGTGGTTCAATTCTTTTTTAGAGAAGTGTGGGGTTTCAGTTGGAAGTGCTTCACCGCCACCAGACAATACATGGCATTCACATTGAATGCATGTTCCACCCCCACCACAAGCCGAAGGCAAGAATACTTTTTGATTTCCTAAAGTAGTTAATAGCGAACTACCAGAAGCCACTTCTATTTTCTTTTCTCCATTAATGGTAACTGTTACTGGACCTGATGGGGATAGCTTTTGCTTTGTAAACAACAATAAGGCTACCAATGCCATCAATAGAATTAAAAAAGCAACAACAGTTATTGTAATAGTACCAAGTGTACTTGCAGCTAAAATCATGCTTATTTCTTTGTTATATCGTTATAAGAGATTTCTTTTTCATCTACCTCTTCTTTCTTTTCAATTTTTTCTTCTTCAATGGTTTGAACTGTAGTTTTTTCTACCTCAGCTGGTGCCTCGTCACCCCCTGTCAACATACCTCCAAAGCTTTGAAAACCAATACCCATCAATCCGGTAATAATAAATGTAATTCCCAAACCTCTTAAAGGGGCTGGAACATTTGAATATCGAATCTTTTCGCGTATTGCTGCAATCGCTAAAATCGCTAAGAACCAGCCTATACCTGAACTTACGCCGTAATTCAATGCCAAGCCGAGTGTTTCAATTTCTCTGGCTTGCATAAATAAAGAACCTCCTAAAATTGCACAGTTTACAGCAATAAGTGGTAAAAATATACCTAATGAATTGTATAGCGAAGGTGAAAACTTCTCTACCACGATCTCAACCAACTGCACCATGGTCGCGATAGTTGCTATAAAAAGAATGAAGGATAAGAATCCAAGGTTGTAGTCGGCATACTCCTCTCCCAACCAAACCAAGGCACCATCTTGTAATAAATACTTATCTAATAACCAGTTTAAAGGAACAGTTACAGCCAATACAAAAATAACGGCTGCACCCAAACCTACGGCAGTAGCCACCTTTTTAGAAACTGCTAAATAGGAACACATTCCCAAGAACACGGCAAATACCATGTTGTCAATGAAAATGGACTTAAAAAATAATTCTACATGTTCTAACATAATCTTTAAATAAGTATTCAGTAATCAGTGTTCAGTAAACAGTTTTTAAACAGCTTCTTACTTATTCGTTTTTGGCGCTAATTTTTTATATACTTTTTTATGCTCACTGCCAACTGGACATTGAACACTATATTTAGTTTTCTTCTACTAATGCAGGGTTTTTTGAACGTTGTACCCAAATGATAATACCTACCACAATCAATGCTGCTGGTGGAATGATCATAAAACCATTGTTTTCATAACCTGTGGCATACAATCCTGTTTTTGCAATAGAATCACCTAATACTGAATACCCTAAAAGGGTTCCAGAACCTAAAAGCTCTCTAAAAAACCCAACGATAATCAAGATAACTCCATAGCCCAATGCATTTCCAATTCCATCAAGAAACGATTTCCAAGGCCCGTTCGCTAGAGCAAAAGCTTCAAAACGACCCATGATAATACAATTGGTAATTATCAACCCTATAAATGCACCAAGTTTTTGGCTTAATTCATATGAAAAAGCTTTTAATACTTGATCTACCATAATAACTAAGGTAGCGACAACAATTAACTGAACGATAATACGAATTTTAGAGGGTATGATATTTCGCATCAACGAAATCACAACATTACCTACACCCAAAACGAAAACTACCGCCACCGACATTACAATTGAAGCTTCAAGTTCGGCTGTAATTGCCAAAGCGGAACATATACCTAAAACTTGAATAGTAATAGGATTATTATCTGCCAGAGGATCAAGAATCAGATTGGCATCTTTTTTTGAAAGTAGTCCCATATTATTTTAATCTAATCGTTTCTAAATAAGGTTTGTATAAATTGATACTTTCTTTTATCATCGCAGCCACACCATTACCTGTAATAGTAGCTCCCGCTAAAGCATCTACTTCATTATCGTCTTTTGTTTTATTCAAAGGATCATTATTTCCCTTGGCAACCGCGATACCTTCATAACTAGTTCCGTTAAGAATAGTTTCTCCTGAAAAATCATCCATGAAATAGCGCATTTTAATATTAGCGCCTAAACCTGGTGTTTCTCCTCTGTGGTCAAAATATACGCCTTGAACAGTCATCTCATCATCAAGAGCTACAAAGCCCCAAATGGCATCCCACAATCCTTTACCGTACATTGGCAGAATGTAGAACTTTTTGTTGTCCTTCTCACCAATAAAAACTGGAAGTTTATAAGACTCACCTTTCTTTTTAGCCGCTAATTGCTTTTTCAAATCAATAAGATAGGCTTCCTCATTTGATGAAGTATTTCCCGCTTCAATGACCAACTGCTCTTTAATATATTTTGAAAACTCACCTTCAACCTCATCAGTAGGTATAAAATTTACGGCACTTGCATCATCTCCATTTTCGTTAACACCCATGGCGTATAAAATGTTTTGTTGCTTTGCAAAACGCTCATTTTCTTCAATATTTGGTCTTAAATAAGAAGCTAAGAAGGCAAGTATCGAACCGACTACTACAACCATTACGGCTGCGAAAATTACGGTGTAACTATTTTTATCTGTATTAATCGCCATAACTAAACTGTTTCTGCTTGAAGTTCTGCTGCTTTTCCATCCGTATCTTTTGGATGGATAACCGCGTTTTGTAATCGTTTCATTCTACGTTTCACATTTCCACGTAATACATAATGGTCTATGGTGGGTGCGAAAACATTCATTAATAAAATCGCTAAGAACACCCCTTCTGGATAGGCTGGATTGAAAACTCGGATCATCACCGATAAAAATCCAATCAAGAAACCGTAAATCCATTTGCCGCGATTGGTTTGCGACCCAGTTACTGGGTCTGTAGCCATATAGACAATACCGAAGGCCAATCCGCCAACTAGTAAATGTTGCCAGAATTCGAAACTCATTAAGCCATAGAATTTACTGGTTTCGGTTATCCATCCCATATCAACCACTTGATTGAAAATCAAGCCCATGACCAAAGAACCTAAAACGGCACTTAACATAATGCGCCAACTTGCTATTTTTGAAAAGATGAGAAACAGACCACCTAAAAGAATAAGTAGCGTTGGTGTTTCGCCTACCGAACCTGGTATGAATCCGTAGAACATATCCCAAACATCATATTTCGCTGCCATTTCTGCACCTTTATTCTGTGCTAAATAACCCAATACTGTTTCACCGGAAATGGCATCAATATTAGTAGCACCAGCTAAAATAGCTTCAGAACGTTCTCGTGCTTCATAAACCCAAACCTTATCACCGCTCATCCAAGTTGGATATGCGAAGAATAAAAAAGCACGGATGGTAAGTGCAGGATTTAAAATATTCATGCCTGTTCCTCCAAAAACTTCTTTACCGATAACAACACCAAAAATAACAGCTACAGCCAACATCCATAGCGGTGTGTCAATAGGTACAATTAAGGGCACCAAAATACCCGTCACCAAATATCCTTCTTCTACTTCATGCCCCTTGATCACAGCAAAAATAAATTCTACTAATAACCCTACGCCATATGAAACAGCCAATAGGGGTAGTATTTTAATAATACCAATCCAAGCATTTTTCCAAGTTAAGAAATGCTCCATTAAAGAGAATTGTTCTGGAAATCCGTTTAATGCGGAGTAATGCTGATAACCTGCATTAAAAATAGAGAATACTAGTACTGGCACCAATGCCATAATTACCGTATTCATGGTACGCTTTAAATCATCTGCAGCTCTTACATGCGAACCAGAATGCGTCGTTTCATCAGGTGTGAATAAAAAAGTATGAATAGCATTGAAAGCTGGGGCCATTTTTTTACCCTTATACTTTTGCTTTATCTCGTGTAATTTTCCTTTCAAGCCCATCTTATCCTATTTCTTTTTGTAATAAATCAAGTCCCTCACGAATAATTTGTTGATGCGGCTGCTTCGACACATCAACAAATTCAGTTAATGCAAAGTCTTCCGGTGCCACTTCATATAAGCCTAGTTGTTCCATTTCATCTAAATCTTTATACATACAAGCTTTTAACAGTTGCATTGGGTAAATATCTAATGGGAAAACTTTTTCAAACTGCCCAGTCAAAACAAAAGCCCGATGTTCCCCATTAGTATTCGTATTTAAATCGAACTTCTTTTTGGGCGTCAACCACGAAAAGGTTAATGCTCTGGTGGCAGAAATTTTATTGAAAATTGGTTTATTCCATCCGAAGAAATCATAATCATCACCTTCAGGAATCGCCGAAACTGTATTATTATAAAAGCCTAAAAAGCCATCTTGGCTGCTTTTTGAACCGGTTAAGACGTCACCATTTATTACTCTAAAGTTTTCTCCATGCACCCCACTTCCATATAAAAAAGTAGCAACTTCGGTTCCTATTTTAGTTTTATAATATTTCGGAGCTTTTACTGAAGAACCAACTAAAGCGATAGTACGCTCAGCATTGAATTTTCCTGTCAGCAAGTATTCTCCCATAATCACCAAATCTTGAGGAGCAATTGTCCAAACTAATTCTCCTTTATTGATAGGGTCAATTTTATTGATCTGTGTTCCTACGAGCCCTGCAGGATGCGGACCAGAAACCTTATGTAATTCTATTCCATTTAATCCAGAAAGTGGTGAACTCCCTCCTGCACTAACAGAGACATGAACTTTTCCTGGCGTTAACTTCGTCAATGCTGAAATAGCAGCTTGAAGTTCCTTTTCTTTTCCTTGAAGTACATAATTGTAATCGGCAGCTAATGGTGCTGTATTGTGACCAGAAATAAAAATAGATTTTGGCGTGGTATTCGGGTCGGCAATGACGTCATAAGGCCTTTGTTTAATAAAAGGCCAACAGCCTGATTGCAACAAAGATGCTTTAATTTCTTTGGCAGTAACCGTATTCAAATCGCTCACGGAATGCTCAATTTGCTTTTGCGTTTTATCAGCTAATATTTTAAGTGTTAAAATACGTCGTCTTGCGCCTCTTTCAATTTCAATTAATTCTCCGCTTACTGGAGAAACGAATAACATATCTTCAATGTTTTTGTTATAAAAAAGAGCTTCACCTGCCTTAACTTCGGCGCCTTTTTTTACTAACATTTTAGGGGTTATTCCATGAAAATCATCAAGCTTTAGGGCATATACGTTACTTAAAACAGCTTTCGATGTGGTTTTTTCGGCAGCGCCGACAAGGTTTATATTCAACCCTTTTTTAATACGAATGTCTTTAGACATATTGGAGTAGACCTTAGGTTATCTAAATTTCGTGCAAATTTACTATATAAACGATTGTTTTCATAATTATTGCCTATAAATTTAGGCATTACAACGAGCTTAATTTTTTAGGTATGCTTTTTGTTTACCTTTGTTTTAAAATTTGCTAAATAATGCGCCTCTATTATAAACTTATACTGTTTTTACTTGTATCACCTTGCCTTTTTGCTCAGGTTCAGGTAGAAGTAAACCCTCCAGAACATATTAAGTCTATTATCTTTAAAGGGCCTACCGAAGATCAGTTTCCTATAGTTAGAATTGGCGAACAGATACTACTCGAATTTGATGATTTATTGGCGAATGAACAAGATTACTATTATAAAATAGTACACTGTGATTACGACTGGACGCCTTCTCAACTATTAAAATCACAATACTTGAATGGCGTAGATAATCAACGTATTATTGATTACGAAAATAGCTATAACACCTTACAACCTTATTCGAATTACAGATTGACAATCCCCAATGAAAATGTACGTTTAAAAGTAAGTGGCAACTATGTTTTAGAAATTTATAATAGCACCTACGAACTGCAATTTTCAAGAAGGTTTGTAGCCTACAAAGATGTTGTTCAAGTTGGTGCGATTATTAAACGCTCGAGAGATTTTAAATATCTTAACGAAAAACAGGTCGTGCAAATAAAAATCAACACGGCAAATGCGCGACTTGTAAATCCGAAAAAAGAAGTTAAAATTGCCATTTTACAAAACCACCATTGGCCAACAACTATTACAGATATTGTACCGCAGTTTACCCTTGGCAACGAATTAGTGTATAAGTATGATCAAGAAACTAGCTTTTATGGCGGTAATGAATTCTTGAATTTCGATACGAAAGACCTTCGTGCTCCGACCTCTGAAATCTCACATATTGAATTGGGCGATTTATACAATCATTATTTGTTTAGTGATGTTTATCGCTTTTCAAGACCTTATACCTACTATCCTGATGCTAACGGTGATTTTGTAGTACGAAGTTTGCAAGGGAGTAATTCTTCTCGAGAAGCGGAATATACCAACTTACACTTTAGCTTACCTTATGCGGAAGAGCTTGCGCTTGACGAAGTCTTTATATATGGCAAATACAATAATTATACCCTCACGGAAGAAAATAAAATGACCTATAATGAAGATAATGGCATGATGGAGGCGCGTATTAAATTAAAACAGGGCTTTTACAATTATAAATATGTCATTAAACGCGAAGATGGCGTCGTTGACTTGAATACCGTTTCTGGCAATTTTCATTATACAGAGAACAATTACTTGGTTTTAGTTTACTATCGAGATTTCGGTGATCTATATGATAGCATCATCGGTATAGGTTCTGCGAACTCTAGACAAATAAGCAACTAAAAATCCTAGCCGCTGCGCCTGCGGTGTCATCTTATAGAAATTGTATATTTAGCTATCTTTTATACTTCTGATGGATAATAAACCTGTTTTACAGCAAAAAGGTCGTTATGGATTGCAATACCGAGGTACGCAATGTACCAATTGTGACCACCCTCTTGATATGAGTGATCGCTACTGCCCCAATTGCTCTCAAGCGAATAGCACCAAAAAGCTAACGTTGAAAGATTTTTTCGATGAGTTTTTCTCTAGTTTAATTTCGTATGATTCTAGGTTGCTGAAAACCTTGTCAGCGTTGCTCACGAAACCTGGTAAGATTACGCATGATTATATTAGTGGTAAAAGAGTGTCTTACACCAATCCATTCCGGTTCTTATTAAGTTTAGCAATCGTCTATTTTTTAATGATTAATTTTAGCGAGGACTTTACTTCTTTGGATCAAACTGGTACCGTACAACAAGGGAATTTCCTTGGCAAAGAAGGCCTAATTTCAATAAGTACCAAAGCGCAAAATGACGAATCACTCAGTACTATCATAGATTCTTTGCAAATTCAAAAATCTATTCAAGAACAAGATTCAATATTACTTTCTAACCCATCTGAAAATTTTAAGGCACTTGATAATGAGTCATTCTTTATTCGTTTTATGGGCAAAATAGAATTCTTTGGCAGTACACTGAAAAATGATGAAAATATATATAGTTTTGACAAACTCCCTAGTGCGTATAATATTACCGCTACAAGAGAAAATAGAGCGGCCTTTAATGCGTCTAAGAGTTTTTCGAAGTTTCTAAAACAGCCGGGGAGCTTTTTTAGCAGCCTAATTTCAAAGTTACCGTTTGCCGTATTTTTCTTCCTTCCAATGTTTGCCTTCTTCATTTGGATGGCGTACATCCGAAAAAAATATACCTATACCGAACATCTCGTCTTTGGCTTTCATATTCAATCATTGTTATTTATCTTGCTCATTATTAGCTTTTTGGTAGACGCAATTTTTAGCGTTTCAAGCAATTGGATTTTTATATTAATATTTTCAATTTACTTGTTTTTAGCCATGCGAAAATTCTACCAACAAGGCTTTTTTAAAACTATTGTTAAATATGCTTTTCTAAATGTCATTTTCTTTATCTTAGCCACGTTCACCTTGGCTATACTTTTTACAGGAAGCATATTCACTTATTAGAACAAAACACATGATTACACAGGTTACAAAAGGCATAAAAATTTCGGTTAATACTAGTTTTGAAGGCACATTCTTTAAAAACTATAAAATGCATTTTGCGTTCGGTTATACTATAACTATCGAGAACCAAAGTAAAGACTCTGTTCAACTAACATCACGTCATTGGGAAATTTTTGACGCACTTAATGAAAAAGAAGTTTTAGATGGAGAAGGGGTCATTGGTAAAAAGCCCGTGATTAAACCTGGTGAATCACATACCTATAACTCAGGTTGCCTATTAGCTTCACCAATAGGAGCGATGAAAGGTTATTACAACATGGTGAATTTTAGTTCTACCGAAAAGTTCAGAGTGTACATTCCTACTTTTAAATTCAGTGCCCCTTTTGCTTTGAATTAGAATTGATTATTGATTATTGATTATTGATTATTAGAAAATAAAAAAACCATTAATTCTATTTCACTTTTCTATTAATTTTTTTCAGAGTAAGAAAAAGATTCGTTTTAAATAGGAACTACTATCTTCCCGTTTTAAAAAAAAATGGCTTCCTACACTTCTTTTGAAGAACTTGATTCGTCACAAAATGTCATGAACTTCGCATTTAGATTGATATCGTTTTAAAAACCAAAACTGACAAAAAAGATTACGACATACATCAGAATTTAAAAAGAGCAGCACGATCTACTACTCGAAATATTGACGAAGGCTTTGGTAGATTTCATTTTAAAGAAAACGCCCAGTATTGCAGAATAAGCAGAGGGACTTTGTTCGAAATAAAAGACGATCTTCTAATCTGTATGGACGAAAAATAGTGACCGAAAAGGAAATTCTAGAAGGACTTCGACTAGTTTTAAAAGCAATTCATTCTGTTAATGGCTATATTAATTATCTAAAATCAAAAAAAGTATAGTGAAGATTAAGAATTTCATAATTTATAATGAATAATTTATAATTTTTACTCTGGCATTTCGCTACCTTTGCGGAGCTTAAATTTTAAATAATTATCTCCATGGGTAAAGGTTTTTTTCAAGTACCAACAGCTTACAATGAGCCAATAAAAAGTTATGCTCCGGGTACTTCTGAACGTGAGGAAGTTCTTAAACAATACAAAACATACTACAACGGTTCTGTTGAAATTCCTATGTATATCGGCAAGAAAAAGGTAAAATCAGGAAAGACAAAACCAATGTCTCCTCCGCACGACCATAAACACAAAGTAGGCACCTATCATATTGCAAATAAATCGCACGTTACTGATGCCATTGATACCGCGTTGAAAGCGCGCGATGCGTGGGCTAATTTAACTTGGGAACAACGTGCTGCAATTTTTTTAAAAGCTGCTGAATTAATAGCCGGGCCGTACCGCGCCAAAATTAATGCGGCCACCATGATTGCGCAGTCAAAAACTATTCATCAGGCTGAGATAGATGCTGCTTGCGAGTTTATTGACTTTCTAAGGTTTAATGTAGAATACATGTCCCAAATTTATGAAGAGCAACCTGATTCTGCAGAAGGTATATGGAATAGAGTAGAGTATAGACCTTTAGAAGGTTTCGTCTATGCCATAACTCCTTTTAATTTTACTGCGATCGCAGGAAATCTTCCTGCAAGTGCTGCCATGATGGGCAACGTGGTAGTTTGGAAACCGAGCGACAGCCAAATTTTCTCTGCCAAAGTAATTGTTGATGTATTCAAGGAAGCGGGACTACCCGATGGTGTTATCAATGTCATCTATGGTGATCCGGTGATGATAACTAAAACAGTACTTGCCAGTCCTGATTTTTCTGGCATTCACTTTACAGGTTCTACAAATGTGTTTAAAGAATTATGGAAGCAAATAGGAAATAATATTCACACCTATAAAACGTACCCCCGCATTGTTGGCGAAACAGGTGGCAAAGATTTTATTCTTGCCCATAAATCTTCTAATCCGAAACAAGTTGCAACCGCTATCGTTCGAGGAGCCTTTGAATTTCAAGGCCAAAAATGTAGTGCTGCCTCTCGTGTATATCTTCCGAAATCAAAAGCATCTAGAATTTTAGACCAAGTGAAAAAAGATGTTGAATCATTTAATCCTCCTGGTTCTCCTGAAGATATGTCCAATTTCATCACCGCTGTTATTCATGAAGGTTCTTTTGACAAATTAGCCAAATACCTTGATCAAGCTAAAAAGGATAAAAAAGCCAAAATTCTTGTTGGGGGCAATTATGACAAAACGAAAGGATATTTTATTGAACCCACGGTTATTGTTACTAAAGATCCGAAATACACTACTATGTGTGCAGAGCTCTTCGGCCCCGTGGTTACCATTTATGTTTACGACGACAAAGACTGGAGTAAAACGCTAAAATTAGTAGATGAAACTTCAGAATATGCCCTTACTGGTGCTGTACTTTCTACAGATCGCTATGCCATTGATGAAGCAACAAAAGCTTTGCAAAATTGCGCAGGTAATTTCTATATTAATGATAAACCCACCGGAGCTGTAGTAGGTCAGCAACCTTTTGGTGGGGCCCGAGCTTCAGGAACCAATGATAAGGCCGGTTCAGCTCAAAATTTATTACGTTGGGTTTCTCCTAGATTAATAAAAGAGACCTTTGTAACCCCAGAAGACTATCGTTATCCTTTTTTAGGTTAATTTCGAATACTATACCATTTATAAAGTAACATTTAAATAAAAGTAAATATGAAAACAAATTTAATTTTAGCGGCATTTATGATTGCCAGTGTGTTTAGTACAACGGCACAAGACAAACTTGCACAAACTACAGTGCAAGCAGTATTGGAAGGCAACCAAGCTCAAGTAATTCAGCTGGCCGAAGCTTTTTCGGAAGAACAATTTGATTGGAGACCTGCAGAAGGGGTAAATTCAGTTGGTGAAGCTCTTTTACATGTAGCAGGGGGAAATTACTTTTTAGCATCTAAAATGGGCTTTGCTCCTCCTACTGATGTAGATATGATGAATTTAAGTAAAATCACTGGCAAGGAAAATATCATCGCTGCTCTTAAAAAATCAAACGCCTTCGTCCTTGACAAAATAACTATGGTTGAAACAGCTGCTTTGAACGACGAGGTTGACTTTGGTTTTGCTAAAATGAATAAATTGGGTGGACTTTTAGCTATTATGGAGCACAACGGGGAACACAAAGGTCAATTGATCGCTTATGCCCGTACGAATGGTGTTGTTCCGCCATGGAGTAAATAAAAATACTGTTCTTTAAAATTTATGACAAGGTGCTTTAGAGCACCTTTTTTTATTTTCCATTTATCGTGAATTTTACAAATATGTGAAGGCTTAAAATCTGTAAATGAGTTGATTATATACAGGATATTTGGATTTTAGGCAATTTCAATGTAAATTTAACGTTAAGTAATTGTAAATTATTTATGATTTACGAATATTTAATCGTTAAAAATATCCCCTTTATGAAAGCAAAGAAGAACAATAACGCGCAAGAAAAGAATGAAAATTTGAATAGAAAAAACATTGTAGGCTACTTAAAGAACTATGCCTTAAACTGCCGTTATTCTTTCAACAGAATGTTAAGTGCTTAACTTAACTCTGGCCCTTGAATTTTTGAGGTAGGTAGACAACCCGTTTGGTCTCAAAAAAAGCTTCTTCAAAAAAATCAGTTAAATCAAAAATTTCAGCTGTCCGATAATCCTTAAGCTCTTCTTGCAAATCACCTCCTTTCAAATAGAGAATGCCGTTGCGTCTTTCGTGCATCGACTCTTTTTTGATTTTCCCTTTCACCCAATGCGTAAATGTTGGCATCGCTGCTACAGCTCGGCTAACGATAAAATCAAAACGCTCATTTATAGTTTCTACTCTAGCATTAATAGTAGTAACATTGCTAAGATCTAAACCTGTTACCACTTCATCAACAACTTTAATTTTTTTTCCAATAGAATCGACTAAAGTAAAATGAGTATCAGGAAACAAAATAGCCAAAGGTATACCTGGAAAACCACCACCCGTACCAACATCTAATACTTCACTTCCAGAAAGAAATTGCTGCACCTTTGCGATCCCAAGGGCATGCAACACATGCCTTATATAAAGCTCATCGATATCTTTTCGAGAAACTACATTAATTTTTTGATTCCAATCTTTGTACAAATCCCCCAAAAGAACAAATTGCTCTTTTTGTTCCTTTGTTAAATCAGGAAAATACTTTAATACAATTTCTATCCCCATCCGAATTAAAATTTGAACAAAAATAGTATATTCACCACAGCGAAAATTTTCTTTTTTTAAGAAAGCATTCCATATTAAGGGATTTGATTATCCTATCTTTGTAAAAAATACGTTTGTTATGAACCCGACTACCATTCGATTTTCCAGAAAAGATTCTGCCCATTTCTTTAAAACATTGAATAAGCGTGTAAATGATTATTTCAAAGAAAATCAATTGAAAAAAACGGGTAATTGGCGTCTTCACTTGAAGACGTTTATCATGTTTGCGATGTTTTTGACGCCTTATTTTCTAATCTTAACTTTAGGGTTGCCGAACTGGGCTAATCTATTACTTACGATTCTTATGGGTATTGGTATGGCTGGTGTTGGTATGAATGTTATGCACGATGGTAATCATGGCTCATACTCCAACAAAAAATGGGTCAACAAACTAATGGGTAGTAGCATCTATATCTTGGCAGGAAATGTATATAACTGGCAAGTACAACATAACGTTTTACATCATACTTATACGAATATTCATGAACATGATGAAGATATGGAGGCCGGTCGTATTCTTCGTTTTTCGAAACATGCAAAATGGCAAAAACATCATAAATTTCAGCACCTTTACTCTGTTTTTCTTTACGGCTTACTCACTTTCAATTGGGCGATAACTACAGATTTTCAACAGATGTATCGGTATATGAAACGAAAACTTGCTTATGGCAAGCTACCAAGTGCCGCTGTGAATTGGAGTACTTTGGTGATCACTAAATTACTTTATATTACTATTTGGATTGTTTTACCCCTCGTCTTTGTTGAAATTGCTTGGTGGAAAGTGCTTTTGGGCTTTTTTATTATGCATTATGTAGCGGGTGTTATTTTGAGTGTTACATTTCAGTTAGCACATATTGTACATGACGCGCAAACCCCGCTACCAGATGAAAGTGGCACCATGAAAAATACATGGGCCATACATCAACTATTTACCACTGTAAATTTTGGCACTAAAAATAAAATTGTAAACTGGTTTACTGGTGGTTTAAATCATCAAGTAGAGCACCATATTTTTCCAAATATTAGCCATGTACATTACACAAAGATTTCGAAAATTGTAAAGGAAACGGCCAAAGAATTCAACTTACCGTATAACGAATACAAAACCACGCGAAAGGCCATTCTATCTCACTTTCAACATTTAAAAGAATTAGGGAAACAACCTGCTTTACAAGTATAAAAGAATCACCAAGAACACTTTTCTTTGTGAGACTCAATACAATGCTATTGAAAGATTAATAATGAATTTCGATGAGTAAGTTCTTTATTTTTTTATGCTATTCACAAACAACTTTTAAATAGTTAATAATCTATTCCTTTTTCTCAATAATAAGAATTGTAAATGCCTTAATTTTACGATGTATTTTAAACATCGTATTTATAGTGTTTCCATCTTTATGGAAGTGAAAATAAAGAGACATTTGCATGAATAACCAACTATCTGATAAAATTAATAGCGTTACTCCTTCTGCAACCCTAGAAATGGCAGCAAAGGCAAGAGAATTGAGAGGTTTAGGTAAAGATATTATTGGATTGAGCCTAGGCGAACCCGATTTCAACACCCCTGATTATATTAAAGATGCCGCCATACAAGCGGTCAAAGATGGTTACAATTCATACACGCCGGTTGATGGTTATGTAGCTTTGAAAGATGCTATAATTACGAAATTCAAGAGAGATAACAATCTCACTTATGAACGCAATCAACTTGTGGTATCAACTGGTGCCAAACAGGCCTTATATAATGTAGCTCAGGTAATTTTAAATAAAGGAGACGAAGTAATTTTACCTTGTCCGTATTGGGTGAGTTATAGTGATATTGTAAAGTTAGCCGATGGCGTACCTGTTGAAGTACCAACTTCTATTACTACTGACTTCAAAATGACTCCAGCACAATTAGAATCGGCAATTACTCCTAAAACCAAAATGTTATGGTATAGTTCTCCGTGCAACCCTAGTGGTTCTATTTACAGTGAGAATGAATTGAGAGCTTTAGCAGATGTTTTACAAAAGCATCCGCAAATTATTGTTGTCAGCGATGAGATTTATGAACATATCAACTATGGCGTTACGACACATGCCTCCATGGCGTCTTTTGCCGATATGTATGATAGAACGGTCACCGTAAACGGTGTTGCGAAAGCTTTTGCAATGACAGGATGGCGTATTGGTTACATTGGTGCTCCTGCATATATCGCTAGAGCTTGCAATAAACTACAAGGGCAGGTAACAAGTGGCGCAAACTGTATTGCACAGCGAGCCGTAATAACTGCTTTAATAGAATCGCCAAGTCGCGTAAACTATATGGTTGACGAATTTAAAGGGCGAAGAACATTGATTTTAGACCTATTAAATGCTATTGATGGTTTCAAATGTAATGAGCCTGAAGGGGCATTTTATGTATTTCCTGATGTATCGGCCTATTTCGGAAAAACGCTTCAAGGTACTGCCATAAACAATGCTTCAGAATTCGCTATGTATCTTTTGGAAAAGGCAAACGTGGCTACAGTAACCGGTGATGCATTTGGTAACAAAAACTGCATTCGCATTTCATACGCCGCTTCTGAAAAAGAAATTCGTGAAGCTATAGCCAGAATTGAAAAGGTACTTGTATAAGGAAGTACTTGTTCGATCTATTCAGGGAATACGTTGCCAGCGATTGATTTATCAATGCTCAAGTTGATCTAAATACGCGTTGCTATGAAGAATTCAATTCCCAATATTAAATTTAACCCTGCCGCTAAAGAACACTTAGAATTTGAAATTGTTCCTATCGAAAAAATTGCTCGAAGCAAAGCATCTCATGAGCATAATCCTGAATTACCCCATCAATTAAAATTTTACAATTTTATATTTTTCACGGAAGGCTCTGGAAAGCACTTTGTGGACTTCAATTGGTATCCTGTTCAAAAAAATAGTCTTGTTTATTTAACTAAAGAACAGATCAATGCCTTTCAATTCTCCGATCATTTAAAAGGGTTTTGCATTATTTTTACTGAAGATTTCTTTATAAGTAGCTTTTCGCATTTGCCAAAAGATTTTATTGTTCGGCTATTTAATCCGCAACTATTTTCACCGATCCTTCAAATTCCCGCTGCATCAGATTTCATAAACTATTTTGACTTATTAAGAAAAGAATATGACGCCACTGAACCTACTTACCAAAAGACTATTCTTAATTCACTCTTTGTAATTTTGTTATCTAAGGCAGAGCTTATTAAGCAAAATCAAACATTCCATATCAATGATTCGGGAAAAATCAACCTTTTTCAAAGGTTTACTAACTTGATTAAGAATAACTTCACTCAAACAAGAAGCGCGGCTTTCTATGCTAAAGAACTTGCCGTTACCTATAAATATCTGAATACCATTTGCAAAAAGCTTATAAATAAAACGGCGAAAAATGTTATTGACGATTTCATAATTCTTCAGGCAAAAAGGAACCTAATTAATTCTGATATTAAAAGCACCGCACTAGCATATAAACTGGGGTTTGAAGATCCTACAAATTTTACTAAGTATTTTAAAAAAAGTACGGGTTTAACCCCTAAGGCTTTTAAAAATTTATACAATAAGTAATAATGGTTTGATTTTAACCATTTTTATTCCAGTTTTTATCTTTTCTCTGTATTGGTTTCACTTCATCTTTGCATCGAATTAAATTTCAAAAAAATGAAACAAATACTATTAATCACTGCATTAGTGCTCTTGGCTTCATGCAGATCTTCAACAGAAAAAATTCAAAAAACAGAAGAAATGGAATCTACAACAGAATTATCAAACAAAGAAAAAGCAAGTGCTCTATTAACGAGTCTTGAAACAGGTGATAAAACACCAATTGGTTATATTAATGCAGCAAAATACAAGCAACATAATCTCGGAGTCGCTGACGGTTTAGAAGGTTTTGGCGCTGTATTACAAAATGCCCCAGAAGGCGGGTTCAAAGCAAAAGTTATACGCTCATTTCAAGATGGTGCTTACAGCTTTACACATACCATATATGATTTTTTTGGTCCTAAAGTGGGATTTGATATCTTCAAATTTGAAGATGGCAAAATTGTTGAACACTGGGATAATTTAGCACCAATAACGCCACCAAACCCAAGTAACCATACACAGACCGATGGCAGTAATACCATAAAAGATCTTGACAAAACAGAAGTCAATAAGGCCATCGTAAAAGATTTTATTAATACCGTTTTAATACAAGGCGAATTTGATAAAATGAGCACTTTCTTTGATGGTGATAATTACGTACAGCATAATTCAATGATTGGCGACGGACTCTCAGGTTTAGGCAAAGCACTTGAAGAAATGGCAAAAAATGGAGTAACGATGATCTATGAGAAAAATCACATTACTTTAGGCGAAGGTAATTTTGTTCTTTCAGTTAATGAAGGGAAATTTGGTGGAAAGCACACCTCTTTCTATGATTTGTTTCGAATAGAAAATGGTAAAATAGCAGAACATTGGGATATTTTAGAAACCATTCCTCCAGTTTCTGAACATAAAAATAACAACGGAAAATTTAATTTCTAGGGAATTAATTCACATGTAATAAGCGGTTTGAGAACTAACTCAACCGCTTTTTCTCGTTAAGTGCGTCTCCAAAAATACGGTGTTAAAATAATAAGCACGGTAAAAAGTTCAAGTCGACCAGCTAGCATTAAAAATCCGCACCACCATTTACCAGCATCTGGCAAACTATTGAAATTACTCATAGGATTCAGACTGCCTAAGGCAGGACCTACATTACCTAATGAAGATGCCGCACCACCAACAGCCGATTGAAAATCTAAGCCTAGTACGCCCAATACAAGAGCTCCGATAATGAAAAGTAGCATATACAGTACAAAAAAGCCAATGATGTTATATACGATATGCTCATTGACAGTTTTGTCTTTATAGCGTACAGGTATAATGGCATTCGGATGCAACGTACGTTTAAATTCTAAAATTCCGTTTTTAATAATCAGCAAATGTCGCATCACTTTAATACCGCCCGCAGTGGAACCCGCCGAACCTCCTAAGAAAAATAATCCGAAGAAAAAGATAGTGAGAAAAGGCGTCCAACTTGTAAAATCAGCTGATACAAAACCTGTTGTGGTAACTACAGCTATAACTTGAAATAGGGCATGACGTATCGAACTTTCACCTTTTCCTAAGACCATGGGGTGGTACTCACTAACGGGTACATTAGCTTGAAAATAGATAACAATGGCAACTATAATGGTGAAAAGTATCATAAAACCAACATAGAATCGAAACTCCTCATCTTGAAAGACACGTTGTACCTTACCTTTAAACGCAAAATAGCTCAAGACAAAATTACTGCCTGCCAAAAACATAAAGAACATTACGATATATTGAATTATTGGTGTATTGTTCCAATAGGCCAAACTTGCGTTTTTGGTAGAAAATCCACCAGTAGATAAAGTAGCTAGAGAATGGTTTATAGCATCAAAAAAAGACATCCCAGCAACACTTAACAACAGTGTTTCAGCGGCGGTATAGCCTACATAAATATACCAAAGCCTTTTGGCGGTATCTGTTATTCTCGGGTGTAATTTATCGGCACTGGGCCCTGGGGCTTCAGCAGCGAATAACTGCATACCACCAATACCAAGCAAAGGTAAAATAGCGATAGCGAGCACAATAATACCCATGCCGCCAATCCAATGAGTTAAACTACGCCATAATAATATCCCTTCAGGGAGACTTTCAATATCGTTTAAAATAGAAGCACCTGTTGTTGTGTAACCAGAAATAGTTTCAAAAAAAGCATTTGTTACTCCGGGTATTGCACCAGAAAACAAATAGGGTAACATGCCTGAAATAGACATAACAAGCCAACCTAATGTAACAATAATATAACCCTCTTTCCGCTGTACCTCTTTCTTGTGCTTACGCGTTGCTATCATCAATAACATACCTGAAATCATGGTAGTCATAGCCGCTAAAGCAATATCAAGCGTCGCACCATCTTTATAGACAACACTCGCTAAACTAGCAACAAGCATAAAGCCACCATTAACCAGCAGCAATAGGCCCATTATGTGAATAATAATTCTTGAATTGAGTTTCATGTTACAAGAACATTCTTTCTATTTTTCCGATGGTTTCTGGCAAACAACAAACTACTACACAGTCGCCAGCCTTTATCTCATAACCGCCCAAGGCAATTACCCCTTTGCCATCTCTAACAACACCCCCAATCGTAGCTTCTTTTGGAAAATCAAGATCACGTATGGCGCTATTGGTAACTTTTGACCCCGGTTTTACTACAAATTCCAAAATTTCGGCATTTAAGTTATTCAAGCGCATAGAAGTAACCACATCACCTTTGCGAATATGACGAAATATGTTGTTTGCCGCTAAGAGTTTTTTATTGATTAAAGTATCAATACCTATGGATTGTGAAAGTTGAAAGTAATCCATGTTTTCTACCAGGGCAATAGTCTTTTTAATATGTTTCGATTTTGCTACCAAGCAAGACATTATATTCGTTTCAGAATTTCCAGTAACGGCTATAAAGGCATCCATTGATTCTAAATTTTCTTCCTCCAATAATTCTACGTTTCTTCCATCACCATTAATTACGAGAGCAGTAGGTAGATCATCGGCAAGGTCGGTAGCCTTTTCTTTGTCTTTTTCTATAAGTTTGACATTGAACTTCTTAGCACATAAGTCTCTAGTTGCTTTAAAACCAACTTTACTACCTCCTAGAATCATTACATTTTTAATCTCTTCCTTCTTCTTTCCTGTCAATTTATAGAGTTCATCAACACCCTGTTTAACAGTGATAAAATACACCTGATCTCCTTCTTTAAAAACCGTATCTCCACGAGGAATAACCGTATACTGGGTTCCCCTTCGTTTTAAAGCTATAGGCATAAAATTCAATTCAGGAAATATCGTAGCAGCTTCTTTTACCATCTTACCTACGAAAGGAGCCGACTTAGGCATAGAAACACCGACCATAATTAACTCACCTTCTTCAAACTCATAAGTATCGTTAAATGCCGACTTGTTCAACAATAGTTGTATTTCTGTTGCCGCTAGTTCTTCAGGTGAAATTAGTTCGTCTATTCCTAATTCATCAAATTTGATAGTTTCTTTACAATCTACAAACTCTGTATTCGAAATACGAGCAATGGTGCGTTCACAGCCTAATTGCTTAGCAAGCATACACAAGGTTATATTCGTTGTTTCTGATGAAGTGACACCAATAACTAGATTTGAACTTTGTACTTGGGCATCTTTTAAAACTGCGATAGAGGTGGCATCACCTCTTAATACACGAATATCAAGGTGGTTATCAGCATACGCTAAACTTTCTTTATTCGTATCAATCAAGGTGATATCTTGCGATTCATACGAAAGTAATTTTGCTAAATGAAAGCCTACTTCGCCGGCTCCAGCGATAATAATTTTCATCGAATAAGATTATTGGTTCGCAGTGGGAGCATTTGAATACTCCATCTTGAATCAGAAAAAAATGTCATCTGTGGCGTCAAAGCTATACTATAGCTCATGTAATTGTATAATTTGCTTGTATTTGCGGGGCAAAACTACATAATTTTTATGACCTCAGCACTGCATGTACATAAGTATTAAACAGATACCATATTACTTTATTGCCCTTAATTAAGCCCTTTGAGTCTAAGTGTATGCCTTATCTTTGCAAAAAAAATGCTGCCGATGGCCAAAAAAGTTACTCCGTATAAAAATTCAGAACTCGGAAAAAAAGAACAAGTAACCCAAATGTTCGATACCATTTCGAAAAATTATGATGGACTTAATCGCGTTATATCCTTTGGAATTGATGTAAAATGGCGCAAACGAGTAGTAGCAATTTTAAAAAAACTACAACCCAAATCTATTCTTGACATTGCAACGGGTACTGGTGATTTAGCCATTCATATGATAGAAACAGGTGCCGAAAAAATAGTAGGTCTTGACATTTCTCCCGGCATGCTTGAAGTCGGAAAACATAAGATTAATCACAAAAATCTTACCGACACTATTGAAATGATTGTGGGTGATAGCGAAAATTTACCTTTTGAAGAAAATTCTTTTGATGCGATAACTGTTGCTTTTGGGGTACGCAATTTTGAAACATTAGAAAAAGGTTTAGCTGAAATTTATAGGGTTCTTAAACCTAAGGGAACTTTTGTTGTTTTAGAAACATCAGTACCAACCAAGACACCATTTAAACAGGGCTATCATTTTCACTGTAATTATATACTGCCTATTATCGGTCGTATTTTTTCGAAAGATCGAGTGGCCTACTCCTATTTATCAGAATCTGCAGCTGTTTTTCCTCATGGCGAAAACTTCAACAATATTTTGCGTAAAATCGGGTTTATAGAGGTAACGGATAAACCGCAAACTTTTGGGGTGGCTTCAATCTATACGGCTACTAAACCTTAAGCGAGGTAAATATTTTTTTTGAATGATAAGACTACTTTTTCTTTTAGCTGGAGCTTTGTTTCTTGCCCTACCCTTGCAGGCACAATTCAATGAAAGACCCGTTCTCAATATTGAAAATAAAGACAAGAAAATTTTAAATTATGGGTATTACTTAGGTTTAAATCAGTATGATTTCAAATTTGATTATGAAAATAATACAGATGACATTTTAGTAAATAAATCTTTGGGATTTACTGTAGGCCTTATTGGAGAGTTGCGCTTGAATGAGTTTTTAGATGTGCGCATAGAACCGGGCCTTGCCTATAGCGCACGTACTCTTGGTTTCCCCGGTTTTACAGAAGAAAGAGATGCTATTCGTGAAGTAAAATCTACCTACATTAATTTTCCACTTCTTTTAAAAGTAAGCACGCGCCGCTTAGGAAATTTCAAACCTTTTCTAATTGGAGGTGGTTCGGCATCATTAAACTTAGGAAGTAACGAAACTAGTTTAGACGATAATGCTTCTGGCACCTTTAGAATGAAAAAAATGGTGTATAATTACGAACTAGGCTTCGGTATTGATTTTTACTTAGAATATTTTAAATTCACTCCTTCCATACGAGGTGTATTCGCAATTACAGATGAATTAGTTCGTGATAATGACCCAAATAGCCCATGGACTGGTAATATTAGTGCCTTAAGAACCCGGGGTATATTTATTAATTTTACCTTCGAATAATCTTAAACCTGAAGATTAAATAGCAACTGTATTGGTTCTGTTTGCTCCATAGGAAATTTACAAAGCATCTCTTTGCATTATGCCTTCCTTACTAATTTCTGCGAATTTCATTTAGCAATATAGCTGCGGCCATACCTACATTCAAACTCTCGGTCGTTTCACTACCGTATTGCGGGATACCTATTTTATCAGTTATTACATTTGTTATGACTTCGGAAATGCCTTTTCCCTCATTTCCCAATACGAGTACCCCTTGATCTGGCAATTGGCAATTATAAACGCTTGTACCATGCATGAATGCCCCGTAAATAGGCAGTTCTATTTCTCTTAAAAAATCTGACAATTCTGCATAATGTACACGCACTCTCGCGATAGAACCCATTGTGGCTTGAAGTACTTTTGGGTTATAACAATCGACAGTACCTTTTGAACAAATAAGATCGGTTATACCAAACCAATCACACAGGCGTATGATGGTTCCTAAATTACCAGGGTCTTGCACATCGTCAAGTGCTAAAATCCAATCGCTTGTCTTAACTTTTTCCCCTTCAGGCATATGAAATACCCCTAAAAATCCATTCGGATTTTTCAATTGACTCATCTGCTTTAATTCTGAGGCGCTTACTTTTTCAAAAAGTTCCTCTGAAACTCCAAAAAAATTGTCTGCGGTACTAAAAATTTTATATGGAGCAATATCATTAGCTAAAAGTTCTTGAACTGTTTTTTTTCCCTCAACTAAAAATAATCCAAACGCATTTCGGTACTTTTTTTGCTGTAAGCTTCGTATTCGTTTCAATTCACTCTTAACAGGCATACCAATACTATGTTTTTTAATGTATTTTTGAATTCTATGAGGACGGAATTGCCCTTTAAAAAATTCTGCACTAAAATAAGCTTATTCTGTATAGCTTTCATAATGGTGTCTTGTAACGCTCTCAAAAGAGTCGAAAATGATGAGCTCTTAATTGCAAAAAACACTATTATAGTTGATAGTACTAAAATAGTTGACGAAGCTATCGAGAGTCTTATTATTCAAAAACCAAATAGTGATTTATTGGGGTATAATTTAAGACTCAATTTATACAATTTGGCCAAAGTAAATCCTGATTCTTCCTATAACGATTGGCTTCATCGAAAACCGAAACGTAAAGAAAAATTGGTGAAACGCTTATCTGAAAAACAGGTCAATAGATTGGGGGAATCTTTCTTAGTAAAGGGCCTAAGTGATTGGCTAAAAAATATTGGTGAACCACCAGCTATTCTCGATACTTTACAAACACAAAGAACATTAGCCCGTTTAAAAGAATTTTACAGAGATAGAGGATATTTTAACAACAGCACTTCTTACCGTATTGACACCTTAAAAAGGAAACAGAGAATTGGTGTTAACTATCAGGTCAATTTAGGCGCGCCGTATATGCTTGATACTATAACATATAATATAACCTCAACTGCTATTGATTCTATTTATAGAGCACATAAAAAAGACTCATATGTTAAGGTAGGAACACAATTTGATTTTGCAAATTTTGATAAAGAACGGCAGCGGCTAACAGCTATTTTTAGAGATAATGGCGTATGGAATTTTCAAGAAAGTGCTATCAAATTTGACGTTCTTAGAGATACCGCACGTAGCAGTAATGATCGTCAAATGGATATAGAATTGTTTATTGACAATCTCAAAAAACGAACGGAAAGCGCAGTTACTACTTCTGAATATAAGGTTTATAAATTCGATAAAATCAATATTTATACCGACTACCCTAGTGCCAATATGCAATCTGAAGAGTTTGATAATTATACCATTTATTATCGCGATAAACTTCGGTTTAAACCTAAAACATTAACTGATGCTATATTTTTTAAAGAAGGTAATGTGTATCGTGATACAAATCGTATTCGTACCCTTCGACAGTTAACTGGTTTAAATGTGTTCAAATATCCGACTCTTATATTTAAAGAAGATTCGTTAAACAACAAACTAGCCGCAAATATTTATTTATCAGAAAAACCAAAGTATGCCTTCGCTCCTAATTTCGAAGTAACGCGCTCAAATCGACGTAAAATAGGCATTGGTTTCAACGCCTCACTAATAACTCGAAATGTATTCAAAGGAGCTGAAAATTTAAGTATTTCGGCATACGGCTCTTTTGGTCTATTAAGTGGTGATGTTACTGAAGATTCCTTTTCTGAAATTGGCGCTGAAACCAACTTAAGTTTCCCGAGAATATGGTTTCCATTATTCAATACAAAGAAAATCATTCCGAATTACATGCTGCCTCGAACGCGTACATCAATAGGATTTAGTTCTCAAAAAAATCTAGGATTAGACAAGCAAACTTTTAATACCATATTAGGGTATAATTGGACGCCAACCGATAACAAAAAGAACAGTCTTGAATTATTAAATGTTCAATATGTACGCAACACCAACCCCGACCGTTTTTTTGATGTCTATCTGAACACATATAATCGGCTCAACCAAATAGCCCAAAAAGATGGTATTGGGGTGAACTCCACTTATTTCGATGAGAATGGCAATTTGACAACGCCCTCTAATGCTGAAGTTTTAGAGCCAGAAAATGCAGGCACGACACAATTTATTCGCGATGTGGTAAACAGCACCATTCCCATTAGCCCAAACAGTAATGAATTAACTCAAGAAGATTTTAATGATGTAAAAAGTATCTCTGAACGTGAAGAGAGGTTAACCGAAAACAACCTAATTTTTACAAGTAATTACTCCTTTAGTAAGAATAATAGGCAAGGGCCTACAGATAATGATTTTTATCAATTTAAGTGGAAAGTTGAAAGTGCCGGAAATATACTATCCTTAGTTTCCAAAATTATTCCTTTTGAAGAAGTTACTGATGTCAATGGTGATACAGATCTCCGGTTATTTGGCGTACCCTATTCTCAATATTTGAAAACTGAGTTTGATTATGTGAAGTATTGGGATTTATCACGATCAAATGTTCTTGCATTTCGAAGTTTTTTCGGAATAGCTGTGCCCTACGGAAATTCTAACAACATTCCGTTTGTACGTAGTTATTTTGCAGGAGGTGCGAACGATAACAGAGCTTGGCGCCCCTACTCGCTGGGGCCAGGTAAAACAAGTGCCTTGAATGACTTTAATGAGGCAAATTTAAAAATTGCACTAAATTTAGAATACCGTTTTCCTATTGCTGGCAACTTTAAGGGAGCACTTTTCGCCGATGCCGGAAATATTTGGAATATATATGATAACGTTGACGATCCTGAAGCCACCTTTGATGGTATCGCTTCGCTTGAGGATATAGCCCTGGGATCAGGGTTCGGAATTCGATATGACTTCACCTATTTTGTACTGCGAGGTGATTTAGGCTTTAAAACATACAACCCCGCTGAGGAATCTTCAAAAAGATGGTTCCGAGATTACAATTTTAAGAATTCTGTGCTGCAAGTTGGTATAAACTATCCGTTTTAAGAGGATACTCTTTTTGATTATTATTACTTTTGCCCTATTACTTAAATAAAATTAACCGACTAAAAAAAGGTATGGGTCATAACATCAAACCAGGAGTTGCCACAGGCGACCAAGTTCAAGAAATTTTTAATTATGCAAAAGAAAAAGGATTCGCACTTCCTGCAGTAAATGTTATTGGTTCAGATACCATAAACGGTGTTTTAGAAACTGCTGCTACCTTAAATGCTCCAGTAATTATTCAATTCTCAAACGGCGGAGCTCAGTTTAATGCCGGCAAAGGATTATCGAACGAAAATCAAAATGCGGCCATTCAAGGGGCCGTGGCAGGCGCTAAACATGTTCACCAATTAGCTGAAGCTTATGGTGCCACCGTTATTTTACATACAGATCACTGCGCCAAAAAATTACTCCCATGGATTGATGGTCTCTTAGATGCGAGTGAAAAGCATCATGCTGCAACGGGTAAATCTTTATTCAGTTCGCATATGATCGACCTTTCAGAAGAGCCTATCGAAGAAAATATTGAAATTTGTAAGGAGTATCTAAAGCGTATGGCCAAAATGGATATGACCCTAGAAATTGAGTTAGGTATTACTGGTGGTGAAGAAGATGGCGTTGATAACACTGATGTTGATGATTCTAAATTGTACACCCAACCTGAAGAAGTAGCTTATGCCTACGAAGAACTTTCAAAAGTGAGCCCCAGATTTACGGTGGCTGCCGCCTTTGGTAATGTACATGGGGTCTATAAACCTGGTAATGTAAAATTAACTCCTAAAATTTTGAAGAACTCACAAGAGTATATTTCAAAAAAATATGGTGTTGAACATAATCATATAGACTTTGTTTTTCATGGTGGTTCAGGATCTACAGTGGAAGAAATACGAGAAGGGATTAGCTATGGCGTAATTAAAATGAATATCGATACTGATTTGCAGTATGCTTTTCTTTCAGGCGTAAGAGATTATATTCAAGATAATTCTGCATATTTACAATCTCAAATTGGCAATCCAGAGGGTGCTGATGAGCCAAATAAGAAAAAATATGACCCTAGAGTTTGGTTACGTGAAGGTGAAAAGTCATTTATTGAACGCTTAAAAAAAGCTTTCGAAGATTTGAATAACGTGAATACACTTTAATACGCGAACCCCCTAACTTTTTAAATATGAGCGATATGACAGCTTGGTTTAAACGAAAAGAAAAAGGCATTCAAACGGCCACGGAGGAGAAAAAAGACACCCCTAGGGGTCTTTGGTATAAATCTCCTACAGGTAAAATTGTTGAATCAGAAGATTTGGCGAAGAACTTTTATGTGAGCCCAGAAGATGATTACCATGTGCGTATAGGAAGTAAAGAATACTTTGAAATGCTCTTTGATGATAATAAGTTTAAAGAGTTGGATGAGAAACTAACTTCAAAAGATCCATTGAAATTTGAGGACACCAAAAAGTATAACGATCGCTTAAAAGCTGCTCAAAAAAAGACAGGACTCAATGATGCTGTGAGAACAGCTATAGGTAAATCTTTAGGAAAAGACCTTACCATTGCCTGTATGGATTTTAGCTTTATCGGAGGGTCCATGGGTAGTGTTGTCGGAGAAAAAATTGCAAGAGCTATCGATAATGCTATTAAAAAGAAAACTCCGTTTGTAATGATATCTAAATCTGGTGGTGCACGAATGATGGAAGCTGCACTATCTTTAATGCAATTGGCAAAGACTTCTGCCAAACTCGCACAATTAGCAGAAGCAGGTTTGCCATATATTTCGTTATGCACAGACCCAACTACGGGTGGCACAACAGCTTCATATGCCATGCTTGGCGATATTAATATCGCAGAGCCCGGTGCTTTGATAGGCTTTGCTGGTCCACGGGTTGTAAAAGAAGCCACAGGTAAAGAATTGCCTGAAGGATTTCAAACAGCAGAATTCGTTAAAGAACATGGTTTTCTTGATTTCATTGTACATCGAAGTGATTTAAAAAAGAAAATCAACTTATATATTGATTTGATACAGAACAATCCGGTTCGAACAGCTAGTTAACATTTAATACCAAATAAACTTTAATCGCTATTTGTAATGAACTTTTGCAAATAGCGATTAATTATTTAAAAATGTATTTAAATGAATTTTTCTTTATCCTTGTTTTCAGTTCTTTTAATTCTTTGGATGACCTGCTGTGCTGCCGTAGACGATGAGATCGATTCAAATATGGCGATGGAAAATGAAGAAATGCTTGCAACTACCAATGGTGTAGCACAGGTAACCCAAGTTACCGCTTCTGGTAACGAAAGTCAGTATACTTTTAAGGTTACGATTGCAAGTCCGGATTTAGGATGTCAGCAGTACGCCAATTGGTGGGAAGTCATCGATTTAGATGGAAATCTCTTATATCGACGAATTCTCGGACACAGCCATGTCGATGAACAACCTTTCACAAGATTAGGAGGACCCGTACTTATTTCTGAAAACACGGAGGTCTATATAAGAGCTCATATGAATACCTCGAGCTATGGCACCCAAGTTTTTAGAGGTTCTGTTGCTAGTGGTTTTACTCCTGAAAACCTCGCTGCTGAATTCGCTAAAGATCTCGAAGAAGTTGACCCTTTGCCCACTGGCTGTGCCTTCTGAAAAATTTTGTTAGCGACCCTCTAACAAGCTGTGCTCAGGGCGTTGAATTTCAAATATGCCTACAACATTTTTGCTTGTGGCATTAACTGAGCTTGGGTATTTTTGAATTTTTAAATCCTGATAGCCTTTAGAAGCAGCCAATAAATCTTCTTTCGAAATTCTAAATTCCTTTTTAAGACCATAAGTGTAGTCGTATGTATTTTGTTTTAGAAACTCAAACCCTACAGAATCTTTAACTAGGTAATTAATCTTGTATCTAACCTTATAGGCTGAGGAGAAATGAGATTTCTCGTATTTCACAAAATGACCATTCATATCAGTCATCGCTTCTAGGGTAAGCGTTTTAAAAATGTACAAGTCATCAATCTCGGGAGACTGCACCAATTCACTTTTTAAATCAATACGGTTTCCTTTGGCTATTTTTTTATCCGCAAGATCAGTTGCCTCAGAAGCTGCCCGATACGTAAAAAGACCTAATAAGAAAATAATAGGTACGCATATTACTATTAAGCCAATATAACTCCATACCGGACTTCTGGTTTTTAAAACCTTGAGATTAAGAGCTGTTCGCATCTCAGGGGTGCTTTCTAAAAATACTTTCCCTGTTTCCTTTCTTTTAATCACTCCGTTTTTTTCAACAGGAAATATCGGAATGTAACAAAAATGAAATATCTTTTGATAGATGTTAAAGCTAAATTGATTTGCCACATCAGGTAATTCTAACTCTCGAGCGGAGAAGGACTTTACTTTCAAAGAATAAGTACCAAATCTGATGCGCATCTACTTTTAAATTTAGTATTCAAACGTTTTAATTCATAGAAAAATTGCTTTCAGATGAGATGTCTCAGGACAAATTTTCACTGCATTTCTACCTAAATTTGGCTATTTTGAAAATAGCCAAATCGCAAAACAGATTTTCTACTAAAAATAAATCATGTAGCTGTATATGAGTAAAATATTACTATCTTTGCAGCCTGATTGAAAATCAATCAGATACATAATAATCATTTACAATAATATTAGCATGTACTTAACACAAAAAATCAAAGCCGACATCTTTAAAAAACATGGCGGTAAAGCAGAGAACACTGGTTCTACTGAAGGTCAGATTGCATTATTCACGCACCGTATCAATCACCTTACGGGTCACTTGAAGAAGAACCATAAAGATTTTAACACTGAACGCTCACTTGTGAAATTAGTGGGTAAAAGAAGAAGTCTACTTGATTATTTAAAAAAGAAAGATATTGTAAAATATCGTGAATTAATCAAAGAACTGAATATAAGAAAGTAATATTCGTAGGGGTTGAAATTTTTCAGCCCCTATTTTTTATGCTGAATTCATTTTGGCAACTGTTTATATAAATTTGAAAGTCCTCTGAATATAGAGGCAAACTAAAAGCTGCACACAGTTTTTCATTGGTCAAGTGCCTTCGCACACACAACAACACAACCTTCTGGCTTCAACAACCAGATGACCATTGTTTAACAAAATCCCGAAAATCAAAGAATCGGGTAAAAATCAATTGTATGATTCCAAAAGTATTTAGAGAGGTCATAGACCTCGGTGATGGTAGAGAGATTTCTATCGAAACTGGAAAGTTGGCAAAACAAGCACACGGCTCTGTTGTTGTTCAATCAGGAAAATGTATGCTATTGTGTACTGTTGTTTCAAACTACAAACAAGCAGATGTAGATTTTCTACCATTAACGGTAGACTACCGTGAAAAATTTGCCGCGGCTGGTCGCTATCCTGGTGGTTTCTTTAAAAGAGAAGCACGACCAAGCGATGGCGAGGTATTGACAATGCGTTTAGTAGATCGTGTATTACGCCCTCTTTTCCCAAAAGATTATCATTCTGAAACTCAGGTGATGATTCAACTCATGTCGCATGACGAAGATGTCATGCCAGATGCCATGGCTGGTTTAGCCGCATCAGCAGCAATTCAATTATCTGATTTTCCTTTTGAATGCCCTATTTCTGAAGCGCGAGTGGCTCGCGTTGAAGGTCAATTCGTTATCAATCCGACCAGAGCGCAATTAGCCGAGTCTGATATTGATATGATGATTGGTGCTTCAGCTGATTCTGTAATGATGGTAGAAGGCGAAATGGATGAGATTTCTGAAGAAGAAATGACAGAGGCGATTAAATTCGCTCATGAAGCGATTAAAGTGCAATGTGCTGCCCAAGTAAAATTGGCCGAAGCTTTCGGCAAGAAAGAAGTACGTGAATATGAAGGGGAAAGAGAAGAAGAAGATTTAGCTAAGAAAATTCATGATATGGCTTATGATAAAGTATATGCCATAGCTAAGGCGGGCTCTGCCAAGCATGAAAGAAGCACCGCTTTTGGTGAGATAAAAGAAGAAATTAAAGCTTCTTTTTCAGAAGAGGAACAAGAAGATTTCGGCGGACTTATTTCTAAATATTATTATAAAGCAGAAAAAGCTGCGGTTCGTGACCTTACTCTAAATGAAGGTTTACGTTTAGATGGTCGTAAGACAGATGAAATTCGCCCTATCTGGTGTGAAATAGATTATTTACCTTCTACTCACGGTTCGGCAATCTTTACACGTGGAGAAACCCAAGCTTTGGCAACAGTAACTTTAGGTACTTCTAGAGATGCAAATAAAATAGACATGCCATCTTATGAAGGTGAAGAGAATTTCTATTTACATTACAACTTCCCTCCTTTCTCTACTGGTGAAGCAAGACCTATACGTGGTACATCACGTAGAGAAGTAGGACACGGTAACCTAGCTCAACGTGCTTTGAAAGGTATGGTACCCGATGATTGTCCCTATACCGTACGTGTCGTTTCTGAAGTATTAGAATCAAATGGTTCTTCTTCTATGGCAACAGTTTGTTCTGGTACTATGGCGATGATGGATGCTGGGGTACAATTGAAAAAACCAGTTTCTGGTATCGCTATGGGATTAATTTCTGATGCTGATTCCGGAAAATATGCGGTTCTTTCAGATATCTTAGGAGATGAAGATCACCTAGGAGATATGGACTTTAAAGTTACGGGTACGGCTGACGGAATTACAGCTTGTCAAATGGACATCAAAGTAAAAGGTTTGTCTTACGAAATCTTAGTAAATGCATTAAAACAAGCTAGAGATGGTCGTTTACATATCTTAGAGAAGTTAACTGATACCATTGCTGTACCAGCTGCAGATGTGAAGCCTCACTCTCCGAAAATGGTTACACGTACTATTCCTAATGAATTTATTGGGGCGCTTATAGGACCTGGTGGAAAAGTGATTCAAGAACTTCAAAAAGAAACGGGAACTACAATCGTTATTAATGAAGATCCTGTAACAGAAGAAGGTATTGTTGAAATTTTAGGAACCGATCAAGATGGAATCGATGCCGTTCTGGCGAAAATAGATTCATTGATGTTCAAACCTGAAGTTGGTAGTGTATATGAAGTGAAGGTAATCAAGATGTTAGATTTTGGTGCTGTAGTTGAATACCAAGATGCTCCAGGAAATGAAGTGCTATTACACGTATCTGAATTGGCATGGGAACGTACTGAAAATGTTTCTGATGTTGTGAACATGGGTGACGTATTTGATGTGAAATATTTTGGGTTAGATAAGCGTACGAGAAAAGAAAAGGTTTCTCGTAAAGCGCTTTTGCCAAAACCAGAAGGTTTTGTTGAACGACCACCGCGTAACAATGACCGACGCAGAGATAATAGAGATCGTAAACCTAGAAGAGATTAAGTTTCTTTTTTAGAGCATATATCTAAAGCCCCATCGCGACATAGCAGATGGGGCTTTTTTTATGCACTTTAACCGAAAAATGAACTTTTTTCTATGCTTTTGTAACATTTTAAAGATTTGTACGTATAAGTATATGCAGTCTATTTGATTTATAAATTTAATCCCCGAAAATGAGACAGCTTAAGATTACAAAACAGGTCACTAATAGAGAGACCGCATCTTTGGACAAGTACTTGCAAGAAATCGGCAAGGTTGACTTGATTACCGCTGATGAAGAAGTAGAATTGGCTCAACGTATCAAGGCAGGCGACCAGATCGCTCTTGAAAAACTAACAAAAGCCAATCTTCGATTCGTGGTATCGGTTGCAAAGCAGTACCAAAACCAAGGCCTTACGCTGCCTGACTTAATCAATGAAGGAAACTTAGGATTGATTAAAGCGGCACAACGATTTGATGAAACCCGTGGTTTCAAATTTATCTCTTACGCAGTATGGTGGATTCGTCAATCTATCTTACAAGCCTTAGCAGAACAATCTCGTATTGTTCGTTTACCATTGAACAAAATTGGTTCAATCAACAAGATCAACAAAACTTTTGCTTTCTTAGAGCAAGCGCATGAACGTATGCCTTCGCCTGAAGAAATTGCAAAAGAATTAGATATGACAGTTGAAGACGTAAAACAATCATTAAAAAATTCAGGACGTCACGTCTCAATGGATGCTCCATTGATACAAGGCGAAGATTCAAACCTATACGATGTACTTCGTAGTGGAGAATCTCCAAATCCGGACAAAGAATTACTTCATGAATCTTTACGTACAGAAATTGAGCGTGCTTTAGAAACTTTAACTCCTAGAGAAGCTGATGTTATTCGCCTTTACTTTGGTTTGGCCGGGCAACACTCAATGACTTTGGAAGAAATTGGCGAAACATTCGACTTAACTCGAGAAAGAGTGCGTCAAATTAAAGAAAAAGCGATTCGCAGATTAAAACACACTTCAAGAAGTAAAATCTTGAAGACCTATTTAGGATAGGTAAATTAGGCGATATATTCGTTAAAATAACCTTAAATTGGAATTTTGGCATATATATTGTAATTTTGACAGTAACAACAGTTTATCATGACTGTTCGTTTTTTGATTGATGAATAAACTCCGGCTGATTACCGGAGTTTTTTCATTTAATAACTTTCTATAAAACCGTTACTATTTGTAATTTTGAAATTGCCTAATGTCAATAGGCATCGTGAAAAAGAATGTTATGAAAAATGAAAAGGAACAACCTAACAATCCGCTTCACGGTGTAAAACTGGTTGACATATTAGAATATCTATCTCAAAACTATAGCTGGGAAGATCTCGCAGGTCAAGTTGATATTCGTTGTTTTAAAAATAATCCATCCATAAAATCAAGCCTCAAGTTCTTACGAAAAACACCTTGGGCAAGAGAGAAAGTAGAACATTTATACCTGCAATCTATCAAAAACTAATGGCCTTTAATATTGTTCTTATCGAACCTGAAATACCAAATAATACAGGAAACATAGGGCGACTTGCTTTAGCCACTGGGTCGCACTTACATTTAGTAAAACCATTTGGTTTTGAATTAAACGACAAACGACTAAAACGAGCTGGTTTAGATTACTGGCAACACCTTGGCGTAACGATTTATGAGAGTGCAGATGATTTCTTTAAACAACACAAAGACAAGCCAATAGCTTTTTTTTCAAGCCATGCAAAAAAACTTTTCTGGGAAATCAATTACGTCAATGACCTTTTTCTAATCTTTGGTAAGGAATCAGTTGGTTTATCGCATACTATTGTTAAAAACAATCAAGACCGCCTGTACAAAATTCCCTTGTACAGCGAACATATTCGCAGTCTAAACTTGGCCAACGCAGTCAGCGTAGTAACCTACGAAGGACTCAAGCATATTTGACACACCACAATTACCTTGTTTATAGTTTTACTACTTTTATAGAAACCTAGTTTCTATTAACCAACAATGTATAAAAGACATATACCTAGTCTTTGGTCTGGCCAATGGTTTCATTTCATGGCCTTGGCGGTACTTTTAATTTCAATTTGGTACTTATGGGATAAAATAGGAAGGCCATTTCCTTTTTTATTTTGGTTGACTATCAGCTTTGCAATAGTTCACCAAGTATTTGTTTGGATTGCATGGCGTTTCGAACTAAAATCACAAACCATTAGTAAAAACATAGGATTCAAGACATATCTCATTATATTTTTTATATTATTTATTGGAAGGTTCATAGCCCTTCTTCTATTAATTCAAGTCGATTATGGAAGTCTTCTATTGGATAACCCAATTCGAATTATACTATCAGTTATTATTCTAATTCCAGCTGTTTATACCTTGTATAGTGTCAAAAAATATTTTGGTCTTAAAAGAGCGGCAGGGGCAGATCATTTTGAAAAAATCTATCAAAAAATGCCGCTAATTAAAAAAGGTATGTTCAAATATTCAAGTAACAGTATGTATGTTTTTGGGTTTTTAATTTTCTGGGGATTAGCCATTGCTTTTGCTTCAAAAGCCGCGCTTTTGGCAAGTGCATTTTCACACGCTTATATTTGGGTACACTATTATGCAACTGAAAAACCAGATATGGACTATTTATACTATGCAAATAATTGACTAATAATGAAAGAACAATCATATATTTTAGGTACTGACGAGGAAGAATTGTTTAGACTCGGTGTACAGCACCAAGTGTGGGCTGAAGAAGCGCAACAAGGGTGGCGAAATGCTAATTTCAGACCAGGGCAAACCATACTTGATTTAGGTTGCGGACCTGGGTATTGCACTAAAGAATTAGCATTCATCACAGGTGAAGAAGGAGGGGTCATTGGGGTCGATAAATCTAAAAATTACATTGCTTTTTTAAATAAAACAGCCAAACAATTCCATTTAAATATTGAAGCCATACATGCTAATTTTGATGATTTAGAACTTAAAACTTCGAGCCTAGATGGCATGTATTGTCGATGGGCATTGGCGTGGATACCTAAACCAAAAGAAGTACTTCGAAAGGTGGTCGCTGCATTAAAACCTGGTGCAAAAATGGTTATTCACGAATACTATGATTGGGGAGTATTGCAAACAGAACCTCAAAAAGAAAATCTGACCAAAGCTATAAAACAAGCCCTTAAAAGCTTCAAAGATTCAGATAGTGAAATAGATATCGGCAGATATTTACCCAAGATATTGTCAGAAATAGGAATGAAAATCGTTGGTTTTCGACCTATGGCTAAAATTGCTACGCCTAATAATGGCGTTTGGCAATGGCCTAAAACTTTTTTTCAAAGCTACTTTCCAAGGTTGGTTTCTCAAAACTACCTTTCAACAACAGAAGTACAATTAGCGCTGCAGGAATTAGAGGAACTTGAAAAAACAGACGGAGCCAGTATATGCACATGCCTAATGGTAGAGCTTATCGCTGAAAAAATATAACAGTACAAGTCAACCAGCGTTTATCGACCTATAAAATTGACGTTCCAATTCCGTACTTTTGTAAGAAATACTGAAGATTCCATAACATGAGTGTAAAAATAGCACCTTCACTACTAGCAGCAGATTTTGGCAACCTACAACGTGATGTAGAAATGGTAAATCAAAGTGAGGCCGATTGGCATCATATCGATGTGATGGATGGTGTTTTTGTGCCTAATATTTCATATGGCATGCCAGTGGTAAAAGCAATAGCCGAATACGCTACCAAACCCTTAGATGTGCATTTGATGATTGTAGATCCGGACCGCTATATAAAAAATTTTGCAACGCTGGGTGCCGAAATACTCACTGTGCATTACGAAGCCTGTACCCATTTACATAGAACACTACAAGCCATTAAAGCAGAAGGTATGAAAACGGGAGTAGCATTGAATCCGCATACCAGCGTAAATCTTTTAGAAGATACCATTCGAGATATTGATCTTGTTTGCTTGATGAGTGTCAATCCTGGTTTTGGCGGACAGTCTTTTATTGAAAATACCTATACTAAAGTTCGGGCGCTAAAAGAACTTATAGTTTCGAAAAACTCGAATACCTTAATTGAAATTGATGGTGGTGTGACTTCTATAAATGCAAAATCATTAAGGGATGCTGGTGCTGATGTTTTGGTAGCTGGTAGTTTTGTATTCAAAAGCGCAAATCCAACACAAACTATAAGCGATCTAAAGCAAATAGCAGGCTGATGGAAGTATATGACCTTGTCATTGTAGGAGGAGGCCCTATAGGAATTGCTTGTGGCTTAGAAGCTCAAAAAAAAGGACTTCGCTATCTTATCATTGAAAAAGGCCCCATTGTCAACTCTCTTTTTAACTACCCATCCAACATGCAGTTTTTCTCTTCTTCAGAGAAATTAGAAATTGATAACATACCCTTTATTAGTACTGAAGCAAAACCAAAACGCGATGAAGCCTTAGAATATTATCGTAGAATTGTGACTTCAAATAAGTTACATATTCACCTTTTTGAAAAAATAGAAACGGTTCATAAAACCGAGAATCTATTTACAATTGTTTCTGATAAGCGAAAGTACAGCGCTTCAAACGTCGTCTTAGCAACAGGCTTTTATGATTTGCCTAAAACTTTAGAAGTACCTGGAGAAGATTTGTCAAAAGTTTCGCATTATTATAACAATCCGCATTATTATGCGAGTCAAAAACTTGCCATTATAGGTGCAAGCAATTCTGCAATTGATGCTGCTTTAGAATGCTATAGAAAAGGTTCTGAAGTGACCCTAATTATTCGAGGTCCTGAAGTGGGTAGTCGTGTAAAATATTGGGTGAGACCTGATATCATCAATCGCATTGAAGAGGGCAGTATTAAAGCCTATTTCAATGCCACCGTGAAAGAAATTAAAAAAGATACTCTCATTATTGAATCCCTTGAGGGAGAAAAGACCCTCGAAAATGATTTTGTTCTGGCTTTAACAGGGTACATGCCCAATTTCGAATTTTTAGAAAAACTCGGAATTCAATTGTCTGAAGACGGAAAAAAATTACCAAATTACAATCCGAACACCATGGAAACTAATGTAAGCGGACTTTATTTAGCCGGGGTGATTTGTGGTGGAATGGAAACTCATAAGTGGTTCATTGAAAATTCGCGTGTTCATGCTAAGATAATTATCAAGAACATTCTAAAAACAAATGCGAAAACTTAACTTCAGTATCAAAAGCGACACCCTTTGCTTGAATAATATAATACTATTTTCGTTTGCATTGTAAGAACTGATTGCCATTTTATACTAAGAAGAAGCGATGACCAATACAACAGAGCAAAAGTCTTAGTTTTAATGAAAGTATGGGTCATACGAATGATCAGATTAATAATTCAATTGTTGTTCTAAATAAAAAGTGATGGTGAAAATATTGCAATGGCTCTTGGGAAAAAAAGAAGATGAATTTTCAAAGGTTCCACAAGGCGTCTGCCCCAACTGTTGGGGCGATCAAGAATACGATAATATAGTTCGTGAAAAATTTAAAGATGCTCAAATTGGCGTCAATAATAAAGAAAATAAATACGCTTTTATACAAGATTTTGTAGTCACACATTTAGATGGTATCAGATTAAAAAGTACGGTCAGTGGTTTGGAATGCCCCTCATGCCAATTTAAATCTAAAATGTAATGCTTTATCATAGCATCAATGAATTACTAATTATATTATATCAATAGAAATTTTAATTGTTTGTCATTTAACTAGTGATGGTTTGTAGTCTTGCGAAAGCCAGTTATTCAAGAAAGGTCATATGGTATCACTAGTGCTATTTTCAGTATTCAAGGCACTTACTTGCACATAGACGTCAAAATAAAAGTATTTCTGCAAAACTCTATAAATTAGTGAATCTTTTCCCTATCGATCCCATACCTCATATACCGATGAACGAGTCGATCCTTTTTATAATGATAGCTTAGGTCAAAATCATGCTAATTATCCTTTTCAAAGTCTCTAGCTATTCTATTTGATCACAATAAATAGGTTTTGACTATTCTTTCAGAACAAATCAGCTAGAAAAGGCCGTAACACTATAATGATGATCAAGCCAAGCTTCATGTAGCCCTATAATTTTTACCAAAAAGCAATTTCAAGTTGGTTCTCAGCCAAATCGTATTAGCGCCAATGCTTCCACATCATCTGACATTTTCACCACAAATTTGCTTTAGTACACAACATTTGTAAGGTTTTTCTTATTTAAATGTAGTAATTCGCTGCGATTAACTATCCGCCTAGAAATTCGCAAACACCTCTTAGCAGCGTGTAGTTTAAACAAAAAATTTAATTATACCAATACAGTAGTATGAAAAAAGTAGCCGCACACCAATTAAAAATAAGTATTTGTAAAAAGTTATTTTTAATAACACTTGTTTTATCATTCTTTAGTACCGCAACGCACGCACAGATACCTGCCAATGAAACGGTACTTACTATTATAAACACCTACCAATCAGGGGGTAATGAAGGTGGTGTGACCATTAATATTTACGATGCCAATACAGATGCGTTGCTGCATACGTATTCTAACGTAAATGTCAACCACTTTATAAACCCGGCCAACTGGGGAGGAAACAATACCACCCCTTATAAAGCAGGGTACTCTGGTATGACTATTTTTATTACCAATGGTAATGTGGGGTATCCGGTGCGAATACAAGAATTGAACCAATGGGGTACTACACCTTTTGCGCAACTCAACCTGAGATATGCAAGAAACATGACCATTATGGCCACTGACACGCCCAACTTTGCACCAGATGCAAGTATATGGCGTTTGTTCAGGGAAAATAATCAAGCTGACCTTTTTGATGCCAGTGCTGCCGATATCGGTACTTGGAATACCAGTAACGTAACCAACATGCAGGAAGCTTTTTATGCTACTACAAATTTCAACCCAGCTAATTTAGGAAACTGGGATACCAGCAATGTCACCAATATGTCGTACATGTTTCGTAGTGCACACAATATGACCTCTTTTGATATTGGTAATTGGGATGTTGGTCGGGTGACCAACTTTACGAATATGTTCGCGTACAACTCGCTATTTAACACTGCCAGCATCAACAATTGGAACATAGGCGAAAACACAGGTACAGATACTATAAACATGTCTTATATGTTTCTTCAGGTACCCAGTTTCAATACTCCCCTTTCGGGTTGGGAACGTGCTCCTGGAACTAACGGAGGCACAGACCCTGGGAGTACTATGGCTTATGTTTCCAATATGTTTGGCATGTTTCAAAATGCCGGCTTATTTAATCAAAATATAGGAGGTTGGAACGTTGGTCGGGTCACTAACTTTCAACAAATGTTTTACAGTGGTAGTAATACGGCACCTGTTAGATTCAACAATGGAGATGCCTTTGGAGTATTAGGCACCAATATGCAAAACTGGAATGTTGGAGCCAACTTGGCCCCTGGCGAAACCATTACCATGACCTTGATGTTTGGCACCAACCACCCTAATAACTTGTATGCAGAGTTCAATCAGAATTTGGGGAATTGGGATGTGACGAAAGTAACCAATTTTAATAGCATGTTCCGTTACAATACAGGCTTTACCGGTGCAGGTTTGAGCGGTTGGAACATTAGTGGTAGTAATACAGACCCTGTTAACATGAGCGAAATGTTCTTTTATGCTCGTGCCTTCAATGAGTCTTTATCCAATTGGGAAGACGGGGCAAACTCAACAATGCAGTATGTCACCACTACAAACAGTATGTTCGAAGAGGCCGATGCTTTTAATCAAGACTTAGGCGGATGGAATGTTAGTCGCGTCATCAGTTTTAGTGAAATGTTTTACAGAGCTAACGTATTTAATAACGGTGATGCCGCAAGTATAGTGGGTACGGGTATGCGCGATTGGAACATTGGGAGCAATCTCACAACAGAAAACATAAGCATGTATCGTATGTTTAGAGACACTCCTGTCTTTAACCAAGATTTGAGTAATTGGGATGTTACTAAAGTGACACAGTTTACAGAAATGTTTTACAATGCAGATGCATTTACAGGCGATGGTGAAGCTGAGGTTACTGGCGGTAGCGAATTGTTGACCTCTGGTTTAAGCAACTGGAAAATTAGCGGTACCGAAACAGATGCAGTAATTATGACCAATATGTTTGGCTTGGCACCAGTATTTAATGAGCCCTTAAATTCTTGGGAAACCAATGCTGGTTCTACCATGGCCTATGTGACCCATATGAATGCCATGTTCAATGGGGCACTGATTTTTAACCACCCTTTGGGGGATTGGGATGTGGGCCGGGTAATCACCTTTGGCGCCACCTTTGCCAACATGAATGCCTTTGCCGACCCAGCACCTAGTATTAATACCTGGAACATTGGTCAAAACACGGGTACGACGGGCATAGCCATGAACAGTATGTTCAATAACTCAAATGCCTTTAATACTCCCTTGGCAAGCTGGGAGACCAATGCCAATTCAAGTCTAGAATATGTAAGTACCATGAACAGCATGTTTATGAATGCCGACATCTTTAATCAAGATTTAGGCGATTGGAATGTAAGCAGGGTGCGGGACTTTGCCCAAATGTTTTATCGATCTTCTGGGTCTACTGCATTTAATAATGGGGATGCCTCAGGAGCCATTGGTACGGGTATGCAAAGCTGGAACATGGGTGCCAACCTTACGGGTAACGAGACCATAACCATGTACAGAATGTTTCGCCAGTCGCAATCCTTTAACCAAAACCTGAGTGGTTGGGATGTTCGTAGGGTCAACAACTTTCAAGAAACTTTTTATTGGACAGAAGCTTTTACGGGTGCAGGTCTGCGCGATTGGCAGATTAGTGGCAGCAATACCTTTGGCATCACTATGCGCAACATGTTCGGTGTAGCGAGGGCCTTTGTAGAACCCTTGGCCACCTGGGAAACAGGAACAGGGTCTACCATGGGCTATGTTACTAATATGCGTGAGATGTTCAATAACACAGACAATTTTAACCATCCTATTGGGGCTTGGGATGTGGGTAGAGTAACAAATTTCATTTATATGTTCCTCAATGATGGAGGCTTTACTGACCCCGAGCCCAGTATCGCCAATTGGAATATTGGACAAAATACGGGAACTGCAGGTATTAATATGCAGGGAATGTTTCAGGCTAATACTGCCTTTAACAATCCACTAGAAGATTGGGAACGTGCCGCCAATACACCTGACAAAGACCCAAGACCAAGTACTATGGCCTATGTAACTACGATGCGAGATATGTTCCGTAACGGCGCCATATTCAACAATACAGTGAATACTTGGAATGTAGGTCGTGTAGGAGATTTTCATGCTATGTTCCACCTCAATCCCAATTTTAACCAACCGGTGAACAATTGGAATATTGGTGAAAACCGAGGTAATGGTATTAACATGCAGTACATGTTTGGCCCAGCTACGGCATTTAATCAACCTGTTAACCAATGGGATGTAAGTAAAGTACAGCACTTTTTTCATACGTTTAATGGAGCTACCTCTTTTGATCAGTCATTGGCGGCTTGGACCCCTATAACAGGTACTGATTTTAGAAATATGCTAAGTAACTCTGGCCTATCGGTGGCCAACTATGATGCAACATTGACCAGTTGGGCGCAGCAAGATTTGATAGATAACCGCGTATTAGGTGCTGTAAATTTAGAATTTTGCGCGGCAGAACCTTTTAGAGCTAGTTTGGTAACCGATCAGGGTTGGACGATACAAGGTGATGCCTTGGGTTGTGCCCCGGGTAACGTGAGTGGTTCGGGTACCTTATTCTATTGGGTCACTGCGGGCGCCGTACCTGCAAATGATGGAGATCTCATCACCGAATGGCGTGACATTTCAGGCGACGGGCGTGTGTTTGCACAAACCACCCCAGCCAATCAACCTACCTTATTGAAAAACACGACCGACATGGTCAACTTCAACCCTCTTATGAAATTTGATGGGGCCGATGATTTTGTTGAAGGCTATGATTTCAATACGCTAGATCCTAGTTTTCCAACAGACCATAGAAATACAATTCCTGATACGCGTAGCGCAAGTTCGGTATTGGTTACTGGCACCCCTCCCAATGAAATTACGTATGGCGCAGGTTCGTCTGGCATTGGCAATACTTTTAACACAAACGCCACAGGAACAGGTTCTTGGCGTCCCGCCAACCTACCTACCGAGAACGCGAACACAACAGAATATTTACAATTAGATTTTGGTGAAATTGTTCCTATTAGTACCATTCGTACGCAAGGGGAACTTGCCAACCAACGCCCCAATAATTGGGTAACCAGCTATACGGTAGAAATTTCTACCGATGGTACCAACTATACCCAGCTCGATGGTGTTTTTACAGGAAATACAGATCGTTCTACCAGGGTTCGTAACCAATTTTCGGCCAATACTCCAGCACAATACGTGCGTATATATCCACAAACATGGAGTGGATACCCAGCCCTAAGTGTTGACGTAGGCAGCAACGGATACAATGCCTTGAGCACTTTTGTATTGGCAGTTGAAGATTCTCGTCAGAACAATGTGACGCAATCTATCAACCATTTAGACACCAATAACCGATTGGATATTTCGGTTACTAACGGTGCAGGAAATGCAACGGTAGACAACAGTTTTAATGGCAATGGTAGCGTTGCACTATCCGATGCTTCACCTGCAGTTTCTGACAAACCTTTCTTAATCAATTATAGTGTAACAGGTACTGGCGAAGCACGCCTGTATCGTAATGGTGATGAAGTAGCCACTGATGCTAGCCCAGAAAAATATAGTCTTATGGGAACTACTTATTTAGGTGGGTTACCTACAGACAATTACTTTAACGGTAAAATAGCGGAAGCCAATCTTTTTGGTGTTGATCTAGATCAAAGCCAACGTGAGCGCATCAATACCTATTTTGCTATAAAATATAACATTCCGCTTCAGCATAATTTTATCTATGAAGATGAAAATGAAGACATCGTAACCGTTTGGGACAAAACGACCAATGCTGATTACGACAATGATGTATTTGGTTTGGCCAAAGACGATAATCAAGGTTTGAACCAAGGTATCAGTAGCTCTCGAAATGATGATGACAAGGTACTTACCGTAGCAACGGTACGGGATTTTGCCAACTTGAATAGCGACCCAGGCAGGTTATCTTTAACCGGTACTTCGGCCTTTGTGGTCGTGGGTAATGATGACGGCGATACCAGTTTTAGCATTAATAATGCCCCTAATAAATTCAAGATGATGAACAGGAAATGGTACGCCCAAGTGACGGGCAATGACCAACCCTTGTTTTTCGAGTTTAACGTAGGGCTTCCCTCTTTTGATATTCCCGATACGGAACAAACACCCGATTACTATTTGCTAATCGATAGCAACAGTGACGGAGATTTAAGTGATGAACAACCCGTACTGATGACCAATACCAGTGGCGACCTATGGTCTACACCCAATGCGGTGACCGTTGCTGACGGACAAATTTTTACCGTTGCCTATGCTTTTACAGTATTTCCTGGAGGTGTAGCACCTAATTTGGCCCTTTGGCTAAAAGGAGATGCAGGTACTATAGGTGATGCTGCGATGACGGAATGGGAAGATCAATCTGTCAACAACAATCATTTTGCGCACAGGGCATCTACGAATAATCCTGATGCTACAGCACGCACAACAAACTTTAATCCTGCTGTTACTTTTGATGGAGACGCTGGTTTTGAATTATTCAACAATGATTTAGGTCTCGCTGGAAATACTGACTTAAGTTACTTCTTTGTCAGCTCAATTGACGATTTAGTAGATAGTCAAACCCTGATGCATCTACAATATGACAACCCTGGGGATAGTAATCTCTCCAACTCAAGACATTTTCGCTATTCGGGTACAGCGACAACGGAAACCTTGAGACGAGGAAGTCCTAATGATGGATCTATAAACGGTTCCACAGGAATTGCTGCACCAATTAACCCCATAGCAGGCTTACCCAATATTTCAGCCTACCAAAGATCCGGAACTGATGGCATATTCAGTTTTAATAGTTTATTGGGCACAACAAGCACCGATGACCATATACCACCTACGTTCCAGGAGATTACCATAGGGATAAGACAAGATGGTATCAATGTAGAAAGACTTACGGGTAACATTGAAGAAATTATTGCCTACAATGTCAATATCGCACCATTTGAAAAGCTACGAGTAGAATCTTACCTCGCTTTAAAATATGGTATTACCTTGAACCAAGATACTGCAACAAACTATGTCGCCAGCGATTGGGATGGTAGCATGGGTACCCTAATGTGGGACAGTGCAGTCGACACCGATTACAATAGCGACATTTTCGGTATAGGTCAAGACGAGGCAGCCGGTTTGAACCAAAAAGTATCAAAGTCTATTAACGGCAGTACAGTTATGACTGTTTCTTTGGATGATGATGACTTTACCAAACTCAATAATGCGGTTGTCAATGGACATACTAATAATTTACAGTTTATGAGCTTTGCTAGTAATGGTCTCGAAACAACAGATCAGACCACGGAGCTAGATGCCGCTAATTATAACTTAGGTATTTCACGAGAGTGGCAAGTATACAAAACGACTAACTTTACCGATGCGGTCAACCTAAAATTTGAAGGCTTTGGAGGCTATGATGTCATACAAAGTACTGATGATGACTTTTCGACTGCAGGAGATCAAACGGTACTGGGTACCTTGGATGACAATGGTGAATTGACCAATGTAACGGGCTTGGTAAGTGGTCGTTACCTTAGTTTAGCGATTTATGCGCAAGCACCAGGTGGAGTCACATCAAACCTCGCCCTTTGGTTAAAGGCTAATGAAGGCGTTGAAGGTGTTACCGATGTTACAACTTGGAATGATCAATCTTTAAACGACTATCATGCAACAACGGTAGTTTCTGATCCTCAAAATTCGGCTAATGAAATTAATTTCAATCCCAGTATTCTATTTGACGGAGACGATAATCTTGAAATACCTGTAGCCAATGTTATACCAACAGGCAATAACGATTTTGCCGCCTATGTTGTGGCAAGTAACAACGACGGTGGGCGCAGAACAATTTTAAATCAAGGAAATTCAGGTGCTTCAGGAACTACCTTGTTCGAAATAGAGGTTGCATCTACAGGAAGTAATCTTGTAAACAGATTTGACTTAGGTGGCACTGATTTGAATCAAACTACTCCTATTAGTACAAATCAACCCTTTTTATACGATGTACATTATGATTCGGCAACAAATACTACCTACGGATATACTTTTGGAGCGGATGAACAAACTCTAAATAGTGCTAGAAATGGTGCTACAGGATTTAATACTAAAATAGGCGGTGGGCTTAATTTTTGGGACGGTAACATATCTGAAATTATCGTTTATGATGCTTCACAAGAAAATTCAAGCATTGAACAACGAAAAATAGAATCTTATTTAGCCTTAAAATATGGTATTACACTAGACCGAAGTGTACAAGATTATGTAGCCTCTGACGGTACCGAAGTCTTTACTACAACGGCTCAAGAAGAGATTGTGTATCAAGATAATTCAACCCCGAACGATGGCTTTTCATTATCAACTCCAGACTTATTGTATACGCCTTTGGTTGATGAAATATTTCAGAGCATTACCATAGCATCAATTACCGAGGACTTTAGCAGTTCGGGAACAGTAGTTATGGAATGGACGGATCCTGCAACTTCTACAATGTATCAGGCCACGACGAATGTACCGGCCGACTACCAAGGAAGTATCATCTTTAATTTTGGCCAACCCTTGACCATGCAGGCTGGAGTACAACAACGCTTTAGCTTTAGCGCGGGCACCTTAGCCGATTTAAGCGCCGTTACCATTGACATGGTAGCAGGTGGCTCAGGGCGTATGATCAATTCGGCACCCACACAGGGCTCGCACAGCGTACCAGTTACCATCACGAATATTTCTAATCCTGATGCTTGGAACGATGTCTTTGGTATCGGCCGTGACGATGCTTCAAGTTTGAATCAAGAAGTCTCAAAATCGATAAATAGTGGAACTATTCTAACCGCTTCTACTACAAACGATTTTACGAGTCCTAATGACGATTCTAGAACAGATTTGGCCGACATGCAGTTCTTAGTAATGGGTAATAATGGCATGGGAACCAACACCATAAAAAGTGAGCAAGTTCCCGCAGGATATAATGTACGCACGGCACGTATTTGGCAAGCGCAAAACACCAACAACGTGGGTGCGGTCAATTTAAAATTTGATGGTTATGACGAAACATGGTCCATTGTGGTTGATACCGACGTTAATTTTAGTAACGGTAGCGCGACGCCTCTCAATGCCAATGGCGAGGTAACAGTGACCCTAAGCAATAATGCATCCTTCACTTTAGTAAGTAATATTATTGCACCTGGCGGGGTTATAGCAAACAATAGTCTTTGGTTAAAAGCTGATGCCGATGCTTATAGTGATGCTGGCGTTACCAACGCCACTGACAATGATGCCATACAACAATGGGTAGATCAATCGCCTAACGGGTTCATTGCAAATCAGCCTAATGCTGGGGATGAACCAAGTTTTGCCGATAATGTAATCAACTTTAATCCAAGTATTGCTTTTGAGGCAGCCAACACTGAAGATCTTCACTTAGATCACACGCAACCGGGCACAGCTCCTAGAGATAATGAATCATACACCGTATTTTCTGTAGGTACCATTAACGCAACTACAGGTTTACAAACTTTATATGATGCGAGTGACGTAGAAGCAACTGTTAATGAAAGTGCTCGTTTCTTTATCCAAGATGATGAGCATCGCATGGATTGGGGTGCCAACGAACTTCTAAGTGGACCTGGAAGTATTTCGGATAACACTCCGTTTATGGTAACCCACCGCTATGATAATACGACTGGACGAGAAGTTTACACTGAAGGCAGTTTATCTAATTCGGATACTGAAACTAATTTTAATGCCAACAATATCTTTCGAGTTCGAATTGGTTCGTTAGAGGCCTTACATCTGGATGGACAAATCAGTGAGCTCGTTTTTTATAAGGCAAGTGCACTATCTGCGACGGACCGTCAAAAAGTAGAGTCCTATCTAGCTTTAAAGTATGGTATTACCATAGATGCTAGTAGTTCAAATTATTTGAACAGTGACGCTACATCAGTGTATGACCTTAGTTCATACAGTAACGATGTATTCGGTATTGCTAGAGATAATGATTCTGGGCTTGATCAACAGATATCAAAATCTGTCAATGACGGTTCAATACTCACAATTTCTACAGATACTAATTTTACGTCATCGAACGGATCACATACTTCTCTGAATGAAGGTCAATTTTTAGTCATTGGTAATGATGGGGGTAATGGCGCTATACCAGCCACAAAGAACATAACAGATTTAGATACAAGCGTATACGGAAATCGTTCTGCTAGGGAATGGAAATCTATAAATACAGGAAGTGTCGGTACAGTTCAATTACAATTTGATAGTTACAATAATGATTGGGTACTACTAACGCGAACTACAGACGGTAATTTTAGCGCCACAACTGGCACTACTGAAACTGCACTTTCAGCTACAGGCACAGTTGCAGTAAGCCTTACGGGAACCACATATTTCACCCTGGCGCAAAAGGCAATTCCTATTGCATTTGAACTAGCGGCCAACAGTGATCTCGAAAGTGATGGTGGCAATTTACCTCGATTAATTATTCAAGGAGTGCTGAATTCTTCTACCGATATCGATATTGTCGTTAACGCTACTAGTGTCGCAACCTTAGGTAACGATTTTGAAATAGGAGGGGTAACCGGTGCATTACCGCAAACAGTTACAGTAACTATTCCGGCAGGCACCTATAATGCTGCTACCCCTATTGCCTTAAACGACCTCAATCTTAGTGGTACTACAACAGGAATAGACTTTGAGATTTTAGATGATCTAACTCCTGAATTCGGAAATGAAACCGTAGTGCTTAATTTAAGTAATCCGCAAGGCGTACTTCAAATTGCTAATGTCACTGGTGGTACACCTATTGATACCTTTACCTATACAATATTAGATGATGATGCTGTTGATGTATCAGCAACAGGCACGCGTATTAGTGCTACTGATGGAGCAGCTTTTGCGAACGGCGTTGATACAGAAGAAGTTTGGGTTCAAATACAGAATGGTTCAGGAACGCCCCTACCCCTTTCGGGTTATCAGGTAACCTTTAGCGTAACTGGTAATGCCACTTTATCAAGTGCAACCGCAACGACCGATAGTAACGGACGTGCTACCATTACCATTACTAATATTACTGCTGAATCAGTCAATGTAACAGCGACTATTGATGATGATAAAGATGGAGGAACTACTCCTGAATTAAACGTAGTTAATGGCAGTCCGGCAGAAGTTATTTTCTCATATGATGCCGCAACCTTAAGTGTGTTTAGCGAGATTTTAGAAGACTCTGATTCACCTGGTGGAGCCAATAACGCCAATAATACGGCAGTTACCGTTACCCAATTAGGTAGCATACCGGGTATTATGAATGTAGACCCATCTTTTGAGATATGTTATCAACAAGCTATTCAGGCTGAAACTGAGTTTAGCAACCTTCCTACTTTTGACGAAGTACAAAGCATCATTGATAGGGCAAACCTATTCTGCGATGTACTCGCTCAAATTGGTCGTGAAGGGGACTACCCTGATACAACCCCTTCCGTTGTAACCGTAGAACAAATGGAGACTATTTTTCCAACAGTTTATGGTTTAATACCTTCTCACGAAGAGTTGTATCAAGCTTATATTGATAACTACCCGTTCGAATTTAGTGAACCAGCTACGCAAGCTGAAGTTCAAGGCATGGTAACGGCTGTGAACACCTCACAAAGTATTTTAGCTCAAATAGGTACTGAAGGAGATGAACCAGATGTAATTCCTTCAGCGACAACTATTGAAGAATTCAATACCATATTGGGCTTAGAAAATGTTATTCCAGCTAATGAATCTCAATATCAATCATTTATTGATATTCATCCAGACAAGTTAAGTTCACCGGCAACTCTTGAAGAAGTTCAAGCCATGATCGACGAAGTAAATACGGTTGCAGAGATCGTACGTAATAGCAATGACCCTGCAGATGGTAATCCGTCGCTCAATGATCTTACAGCCGCAGGTTTAGAAAATCTTGATCCTGAATATTTAGATCAATATGAAGAAGCCATTGCCAATGCTGATCCAGCACCTGTTTGCCTTGAAGAACTGCAAATCATTATTGATGCTGTTAATAGTGTCGAAAATGGAATGTTAGATGCCTTATCGGAGATTTTAGAAGATTCTAATTCTGTTGATGGCAATAACAATGGTAATGGTACTCCAGTAACTGTTGAACAGTTAGAGGCTATCGTTGGCTTAAACAATGTTGAACCTGCCAATGAACTTTGTTATCAATTAGCTATTCAATCAGAAACGGACTTTAGCAATCTACCAACACTTGAAGAAGTACAGCGTATCATTGATCTGGTAAATTCAAAAGACGAAGATGCTGACAATGATGGTCTTAGTAACGAAGAAGAAGACGCTAATGGTGATTGTAACTTCACCAACGACGATTGCGATGATGATGGTATTCCGAATTATTTAGACAGCGACTCTTGTGGTGAAGTAGGAAGTATAGCAACAATTAGTCCTGCAGATGCCTTTACACCAAATGGTGATGGAATGAATGATTATTGGGTAATTACGGGCATTGAAAACTATCCTAATGCCCTTGTGAAAGTCTATAATCGCTATGGTCATGAAGTCTTTAGTGCTGTCGACTATCAAAATGATTGGGATGGTACCTTTAGAGCACGTTCTAAAAAATTACCACCTGGTTCGTATCATTTTGTTATCAATCTTGCAGATGGCTCAAGGCTTGTAAAAGGCTGGTTATTTATTAATTATTAAATCATACCAAAATATAATCTAATGTTAGTTCGGGCGGCATCGTTCGCTCGAATTAACCAAATAAAACCTAAATCAATTGTCAAATGAAACTACTTAAAAACATAATTTGTGCCGCAATACTTTTAGCCGGCGTATCAACTATGGCGCAACAGGACCCTAATCGCTCTTTTTACCGCTATAATATGAATCTTATTAATCCCGCTTATGCTGGTGCAAATACGGGTACAGAGGTAAGCAATGCCAAAGTAGCATCAGAAATCGGACTCAACTTTAGAAGTCAGTGGCTCGGAGTAGCAGGTGCACCAGAAACCCAAAGTATTTTCTTTGGAACCCCAATGGGAAAAAATGTGGGACTTGGTGTTTCAATTATCAATGATCAAACCTTTATTGAAAATCAGACTTCACTTACTATAGATTTCTCTTATAAACTGAGTATTAATGATGAAACTGACCTCTTTCTAGGTATCAAAGCAGGAGCGAATTCTTATAATGCAAATACAGTAGGGCTAGAAACTTTTGGTATTGGATCGGATGCTTCTTTAACTAATCTCAATGGCGGTTTTAAACCTAATGTTGGGGCAGGTGCCTATTTAAGAGGAGAAGATTATTTCGTTTCGCTTTCAATTCCGAATATAATAAGTACTGAACGATTAGAAGAAGACAACGGAATAGCAACGTTAGGAGCTAGTAGAAGTCATGCTTATCTCGGTTTTGGTTATGATTTTAGTTTGGGTGGTAATCTTAAATTTAAGCCATCTGCATTAGCAAGGTATGTTGAAGCGGCTCCGCTATCTTTAGACATAACGGCTGGTTTTAACTTTAATGAAAAAATTGAACTTGGGACTAGTTATAGAATCAATGAAGGTTTTGGCGGATATGCTTTATTTAATATTACGCCATGGGCTGATCTAGGCTATGCCTATGAGGCCGCTTTTGAAAACCTTGTTTCTTCAGGAGATCAAGGTACCCATGAAATATTTATGAAACTTAGCTTATAGCTTACCACAATATTATATTTTCAATTTTAACATAAGAAGGTCTTGCATTGGCCAGGCTTTCTTATTTAATGACTCGAAGATCACTTTCGCTATACAACCGCGTAAATAAAAAGGGTCTTGCTAACTGCAAGACCCTTGTGACCGCGAAGGGATTCAAACCCCCAACCCCGCCTGCCGGCGGGCAGGCCTCAGAGCCGAAACCTGCCTGCCGGCAGGCAGGTCTGATGCTTCTTAACGATTTAAAAATTCTTTTAGAAACTCTCGACCCGATCCAGATTTAAAGTAAATCTCTCTTTTACGAGCTGCTACTCTGTTTGGGTATGCTTCATGCAAAATTAGAACCCATGGAAGAAAGCCTTTCGTAGATTTGTTTTCTCCATTGTTGTGCTGTTTTATTCGCTTTTCAAGATTAGTCGTCATTCCTTTATAAAGACGACCATCTACTTGACTTTGTATAACATAAACATAAAATTTCATCGCTAGTCTCAATTAAAAAGGGTCTTGCTAATTGCAAGACCCTCGTGACCGCGAAGGGATTCAAACCCCCAACCCTGCCGGCAGGCAGGTCTGATGCTTCTTAACGATTTAAAAATTCTTTTAGAAACTCTCGCCCCGATCCAGATTTAAAGTAAATCTCTCTTTTACGAGCTGCTACTCTGCTTGGGTATGCTTCATGCAAAACAGGCGGGGTTGGGGGTTTGAATCCCTTCGCGGTCATTAGAACCCATGGAAGAAAGCCTTTCGTAGATTTGTTTTCTCCATTGTTGTGCTGTTTTATTCGCTTTTCAAGATTAGTCGTCATTCCTTTATAAAGACGACCATCTACTCGACTTTGTATAACATAAACATAAAATTTCATCGCTAGTCTCAATTAAAAAGGGTCTTGCTAATTGCAAGACCCTCGTGACCGCGAAGGGATTCAAACCCCCAACCCTCAGAGCCGAAATCTGATGCGCTATTCAGTTGCGCCACGCGGCCTTAATTATACTAATTTACTTTTAACAATCGTAGCAATCGTCTTGCCGTCAGCTCGACCTGCTAGTTCTTTAGAAACAAGCCCCATTACCTTACCCATATCTTTCATACCCGAAGCGCCTGTTTCTGAAATTGTTCGATCAACCACTTCCTTAATAGCATCTTCACCTAATTGCTCTGGTAAGAACTGCTCAATAACAGCTACCTGCGCCAACTCCGGTTCCGCCAAGTCTTCTCTTCCTTGCTCTAAAAATATAGCAGCACTATCTTTTCTTTGCTTCACCAACTTTTGAACCAATTGAATTTCAGCCTCAGCACTCATATTTGATTCTGAACCTGCTTCGGTTTGTGCCAAAAGCAGCGATGACTTAATAGCTCGTAAAGATTCTAAGGCGACTTTATCCTTAGCTTTCATCGCTATTTTCATCTGCTCCATTACTTGCTGTTGTAAGCTCATAAGTCCCTATTTTTGGACTGCGAATATAAAAAATAAACCCGAAAGTAAATATTACTTTCGGGTTTAACTATAGGTTTATTTATCTGATCAATCTACATTGTCGTGTAGAAAAGAATTATTAGATCGCAATTGAATTTCATCATTACTATCTTCACTTAATGTCGTTCGTGACACTTGTTTCTCTGTAGTAGCATCTGTTAAATTAACGCCTTGGCGTTTATAAGCAGGCTCCTTTTCTATTTCGTCAATATTACTTAAACTATTTTGAAACTTATAATTGAAGTCTTTTAGTTTTCTTCTACGCTCATCGGCGCGCTCTTTAAGCAATTCTTCTAATGGACTTTCGATAGGGTCGATTTCTGTTTTGCCAGTTGCAACATCATCACCTTGGTCTTGCTCCATTGTTCTACGCTCAAAAACTAATTCATCTTCTACAATTTTTGGTTCAAACTCTTCTGCTTTTGATTTCGCCCCCGTCAATTGATTTTCTAATTCCATGTAGTCATCCAAACTATAGCGCGTCTCTCCTTCTTTATTATATTCTAATACAGGAATCACTTCAATCTCTTCATTCACATCTAATTCACTCACATCTTCATCAAGGCTAAACGTAATTACATGTTCCTCTTCAGCTTCATCATCTGAAGTTACGAGAGGCAAATCGAAGGTCATTTCAATTTGATCTTCTTCGATTTCAATTGCCGATACAACCTCAGGATCAACCACATCAAATTCGTTTATATTTCGACTTGAATCAATAATAATAAAATCGTCTTCCGAAACATCCTCAGCAAGTACCTCTTCATAAAAAACGTTGAAATTCTTAATATAATTGGTTGTAGGAATTAAATCTAACTCTGAGAATTCATCATTTAATTCGTGCTTCAGCACTGGTTCATTAACAACATCTTCTTCATTTAATTGATGTACTATATTTTTTGGAGTAAGGTCTTGTACTGCCTTTTGTCCTTCTTCTAGTGTATGTATAATTTTCTTCGCCTCACTATTTACAATATCATCTTGCTGATCAATATCAAAACCTGTAGCGATAACTGTTACAGCAATCGATTCCCCCAGTTCAAGATCTTCACCAACACCCATTATTATATTTGCATTATGACCTGCTTCAGACTGTATGTGATCATTAATTTCACCAATCTCATCAATAGTAATTTCTTGTGAACCAGACACAATTAATAATAATACATTCTTGGCGCCATTAATTTTATTATCATTTAATAATGGCGAATCTAAGGCTTTCATAATAGCTTCGTTGGCTCTTGAAGAACCTGTAGCTATGGCAGAACCCATAATAGCCGTACCACTATTTGACAATACGGTTTTAGCATCTCTTAAATCAATATTTTGTGTGTAGTGGTGCGTTATTACCTCTGCAATACCTCTTGCTGCTGTGGCTAATACCTCATCTGCTTTTGAAAACCCGGCTTTAAAACCCAAATTACCGTAAACTTCACGTAACTTGTTGTTATTGATTACAATTAAAGAATCTACATTACCTCTAAGCCTTTCAATACCCAATTGAGCTTGTTCGCAACGCATTTTTCCTTCAAACTGAAACGGCATAGTAACAATACCTACAGTTAATATATCCATTTCCTTAGCCATTTTTGCAATGACAGGGGCCGCACCAGTCCCTGTACCACCTCCCATTCCGGCAGTAATGAATACCATTTTTGTATTAATATCAAGCATTGACTTGATATCTTCTGTACTTTCAATGGCCGCTTGTTCTCCTACTTCAGGATTGGCACCAGCACCTAAACCTTCTGTTAAAGAAACGCCTAATTGAATTTTATTAGGAACCGAGCTATTTGTTAGCGCTTGAGAATCTGTATTTAAAATAACAAAATCAACTCCATTTATTCCGGCTTGAAACATGTGGTTTATGGCGTTACTTCCACCTCCACCTACTCCAATGACCTTAATTACGTTGCTTTGATTCTTGGGCAAATCAAAAGCTATTCCTTCAAATTCTGCGTTATTACTCATACGATATATGTGTTACTGGTTTAAATTATTGTTTATTCGATCTACTCGGCATTATCTAAAAAATCTTTCAGCTTTTCTGACCATTTATCAAAAACAGATTTGCGCTCTTTGGCTGGTGCAGTTGCCGTTGCATTCTCTTCGTGGCCCGCAAATACCATTTCTTCTTGTACTTCTACATTTTCTATAACATTTTTGTTTTCGTTTTGAATCGCATTCATCAGAAGACCAACGGCAGTAGCGTAAAGGGGACTAGCGACAGTCTCATCAGAATCACCTGCTAAATGTTCATTCGGATAACCAATTCTTGTATCCATGCCTGTTATATATTCAACCAATTGCTTCAAATGTTTTAATTGGCTACCTCCGCCAGTTAAAACAATGCCAGCAATTAATTTCTTCTTCTGTTCTTCATGCCCATAATTCTTTATCTCCACATAAACCTGTTCGATAATTTCAACTACCCGAGCGTGAATAATTTTTGAAAGATTCTTTAAGGTAATTTCTTTAGGTTCTCTTCCGCGTAAACCAGGTATCGATACAATTTCATTATCCTTATTTTCTCCTGGCCATGCTGAACCAAATTTTATTTTTAAGAGCTCTGCTTGCTTTTCAATAATAGAACAGCCTTCTTTAATATCTTCGGTTATAACGCCTCCTCCAAAAGGTATTACTGCGGTATGTCGAATGATTCCATCTTTAAAAATGGCCAGATCTGTTGTGCCACCACCTATATCTATAAGCGCAACGCCCGCCTCTTTTTCCTCTTGGCTTAATACTGCTTCAGAAGAAGCAAGGGGCTCTAATGTGATGTTTCCTAAATCAAGACCCGCACTTTTAATACATCGACCCACATTTTTTATGGAAGATACTTGACCAACTACCACATGAAAATTAGCTTCTAATCTACCCCCATACATACCTATGGGTTGTTTGATTTCAGCTTGACCATCTACTTTATACTCTTGCGGTAAAACATGAATTATTTCTTCCCCTGGTAACATTACCAACTTATATACCTGATTGCATAGCTTATCTAAATCATCTTCATTAATAACTTCTTCAGAATTAGCTCTAGTTATATAATCACTGTGATGAAGGCTTCGAATATGTTGCCCTGCAATACCAACTACCACAGAACCAATTTTAAGTCCTGAATCAGCCTCTGCATCTTCAACCGCTTGTTGAATAGACTTAATAGTTTGCGTAATATTATTAACCACCCCACGATGTACACCTAAACTTTTGGATTTGCCAATACCCAAAACTTCAATTTTGCCATACTCGTTTTCTTTACCAATAATCGCCACGATTTTAGTAGTTCCTATATCTAAACCTACTGAATATTTACCTTCTTCCATTTTCTTGACTATATTTTGGTGCACACTACTTGATTGTTGAATTCTAAGCTTACTATATTATAATTGTTTAAGGTTTTATCCTTATTCGCTTTGGTATAAAAAGCCTTGAAATTATTGAACTTTTCTTCCAAAGCATCTATACCTCCTAAATTAACCACAAACTGTTCCATTCGAAACTTCAACTGATACTTGTCTTCGTCTTCTATATGAATACCAATAACATTTTTTCTAAGAAACTCATCGGCATTGATATACTTCAAAATCTCATACACATCTTCGAGGCTCTTTCCTGTTATTTTACCCGTAATTATAGGCACTCTTGCAGAGTGATTCATTGACAAAGGCATGCGTTTTCCTTCATCGTCTAAATAAAACGTCTTCTCTCCTTCTATTCTTCCGATGGGTTTGCGTTGCTCTATTCGGGCTTCAAGTTCACCATTGACCGTAAGATAAACTTGAGCCTTTTTTACCATTTTATTAGCCTCAATAATCTTTTCGATCTTATTCAAAACTAAATTTTCTTTGGGCACATTTATGAGGCTCCCATAATTTTGTATTAACAATTTATTAACCATGGCTTCGGTGATGTATAAATTTTGATCACCAACGAATTCAATGTCAATATTTGCTGTTTTTTTTGCCTCACTTCTATAGTTCGAAAAGGCATAAAGCCCTGTTATTGCTACTATTAGCAGGCCTATCTTAAAATAATTCCAATTAATTCGCATACGCTAACTCCTTTTGTAATTTATTCACCTCAAGGCCAATATCACCAGCCCCCATAGTTACCAGAACCTCAGGCTTTTGACTCTTAATTTCTGCTACTAAATCTGTTTTTTTTATTATTTTTTTATTCGGATTTTCTATTTTTTCTAGCAACCATTCTGAGGTCACACCTACTATAGGTTTTTCACGAGCCGGATAAATATCTAGTAGTAGTATCTTATCGAATTTTGACAAACTTTTGGCAAATTCATCAGCAAAATCTTTTGTTCTTGAAAAAAGATGTGGTTGAAAAATAGCGAGCACCTTTTTATCAGGGTGCATTTCTGAAATCGCATCATGCACTGCATTAATTTCTGTAGGGTGATGCGCGTAGTCGTCGATAAATATAAAATCACTTTCTTTTATCTTATATGAAAATCGTCGTTGTACTCCTTTAAATGTTTCTAATGCTTCAGCTAGGCGGTGCTCGGGGGTCTGCGATTCAACCGCCATTGCAAAAGCTACTAAACCATTCAGCAGATTATGCCGCCCAGGTTTACTGAATTTAACGCCTTTGAGCAAGCTCTTAGGAGTTTCCAAATCGAATATGTAGGTGCCATGTTCAATCTTTAAATTTCGAATACAAAAATCGGCATCATCGTCAATGCCATACGTAATTCCCTTTAAGGGAAGTCCATTACGAATAAATAATTTGCCATTTGGTTTTAAGCAGTTTACAAATTCATGAAATGATTTCACGAGTGATTCGCTACTTCCATAAATATCTAAGTGATCGGCATCCATAGAAGTGATACAGGCCACATTTGGTGATAAACGCAAAAAGGACCTATCGAATTCATCCGCTTCAACCACTGAAAATTCGTTTCCTTCAAATAAAAAATTACTATCAAAATCTTCTGAAATACCGCCAAGAAAGGCGGTTAGTGGTGTTCCTGTTTCCTTTAGCAAATGCGCTAATATGCTTGAAGTAGTGGTCTTACCATGAGTGCCGGCAACAGCGAAGCAAAAAGTATCTTTTGTTATAATACCCAATACTTCGGACCGCTTTTTAATGCTAAAATTATGCTGTAAAAAATATTGGTATTGTGTATGTGTATCCGGTACTGCGGGGGTATATACTACCAGCGTATCTTGAACTTGCAAATACTCCTCAGAAATAACTGTTATATCCTCATCATAATGAATCGCAATACCCAATTTGGAAAGGTTTTGAGTTAAGGGTGTTTTCGTCTTATCATAACCAGCAACCGCTTTACCGATAAATTTAAAATACCGTGCCAAGGCAGACATCCCTATGCCTCCGATACCAATAAAATAAACCTTATGTATATTTTTTAAATCCATTTAAATACCTTTAAGCTAGTCGCAACCTTTCTACAACCTATAGAAAGGCGCTTCTAACTTTTAGCTACATTCAGTAATTTCTCTATTTCATCAACAATATGTTCTGTGGCAGCTGGCAATGCCATTTTTTTAATATTGGTTCCTAATTCTTTTTGCTTCGATGTCGATACTAACAATGCCTCAAATACCCTTTCAAATTCAGTATCAAGATTTTTTTCATGAATTAATATTGCGGCATTTTCATTGGCTAATGCTTTTGCATTTTTAGTTTGATGATCTTCAGCTACATTGGGCGAGGGAATAAAAATCGTCGGTTTACCAACAATACTTAATTCTGATACTGAACCCGCTCCAGCTCTAGAAATAATAATATCTGCCGCGCCATACGCCAAATCCATTCGGTTTACAAAACCTTTCACCTTGACCGCCTCTGAATGGTTATTCTTATATTTTTCATAATACAATTTCCCGCTCTGCCATATTAATTGAATACCAAGTTTTTTAAAAAAATTGAGCTTTGAAGCAATCAATTCATTAATACGACGTGCTCCTAAACTACCGCCCAGAACCAACACAGTAGGTATTCGCTCATTCAACTCATAAAACTTTGAAGCTTCCCTTTTAGAGCTATTCATCCTCGTTAAATTATCACGAACAGGATTCCCTGTTTTTACTATTTTATCCTTCGGAAAAAAAGACTCCATGCCGTCATAGGCTACGCATATTTTAGCAACTTTATGCTTCAATAATTTATTTGTTATACCAGCATATGAATTTTGTTCTTGTAATAAACAAGGAATGCCTCGATTGGAAGCTACCCTCAAAACGGGTCCACTTGCAAAACCTCCTGTGCCGATGACCACGTCAGGATTAAACTCAGAAACTATTTTCGCCGCTTTTCTCAAACTCTGTATCAATTTAAAAGGGAAAGACAAGTTCTTTACTGTCAATCTCCTCTGTAAACCTGCAATCTTTAAACCCACTATTTTATACCCAGCCAAAGGCACTTTTTCCATCTCCATACGATCTTCAGCACCTACAAATAGGAATTGCGCGTCTGGATATCGTTTTTTCAATTCATTCGCTATTGCTATCGCAGGATAAATATGTCCGCCTGTTCCGCCACCAGAAAGTATGAACTTATAGCTGTCCACTTAATATTTCTAAAGGGTTCGTTTCATCTATATTTATGTTATTCTTTTTCTTGCGTATTGTCTTATTACTTACACTCAATACAATACCAATTGCTAAACAGGTCATCCATGCAGATGTACCACCACTACTAATTAAAGGTAGATTCTGTCCAGTAACTGGAAACAATTCAACTGCCACCGCCATATTAATTAAAGCTTGAAATATAATCGGGAGTCCTACTGCCAATGCCAATAGTTTGCCAAAAGTTGAAGGACTGCCATTGGCAATTACCACAATACGGAATAGCAGGAATAAGAAAAATAACATCAAAATTACCCCCCCTACCAAGCCATATTCTTCGACGATAATTGCATAAATAAAATCTGATGAACTTTGTGGCAAAAAGTTCTTCTGCACACTTTTACCAGCACCTTTACCCACAATGCCCCCGGTAGCTATAGCAATTTTTGCTCTTTCTATTTGATAATCACCTTCTGCATCGATTCCGTTAGTGAAATTAGTAAGCCTATTTTCCCAAGTATCAACACGATTCGCAAAAGACCCGGGAAATGCTTTTGCTACTAATACGAATAAGGTCAATGCCAAAAGTCCAGTTCCTACAATTCCCGCCAAATATTTAAGAGGATAACCGCCAATGAAACATAGTATTAAAACCATGGTAAACATGATGCCAGCGGTTGAAAAATTCGCCGGCAATATGAGACCGACAACGGCGAAAACAGGAAGCCATAAAGGGATAATACTCGATTTAAAAGTTATCTCTTGGTCTTTAATTTTAGTCAGGTATCTAGCGACATAAATCATTAATACGACTGCCGCCAAAGTAGACGTTTGGAATTTTACGAAAGGCAAGCGTATCCACCTACTTGCATTCGTGCCATCAACGGCATTCCCTTGAAATAAAGTAATAATCAACAATATAATGATGATCGGCATTGCTATAAGTGACAAGCCTTTAAAGAAATGAGTGGGTATTCTGTGTATGCCATAAATAATGCCAAAGCCGAATATTAAGAACACTGCATGCTTCACCAAATACCCTATAGGAGTACCGTGCCCCACCACATATACTAAATTACTACTGGCACTATACACTGGCAGAAAAGAGAACAAGCCCAATAAGGCCACTACAGCCCAAAGCGCTTTATCTCCATTAATATTTTTAAATATTTCTGACACTTACTATAAACTTTTAATTGCTTGTTTGAATTGGTTTCCACGATCTTCATAATTATCAAAAAGATCAAAACTGGCACAAGCTGGTGATAACAATACGGTATCACCTCGCTCGGCTATTTTATAAGCCACCTTAATAGCTTCATCCATTGCATAGGTTTCTACCATTAGATCTACCACATTGCCAAAAACTTCTGTGATTTTAGAATTATCAAGACCTAAACAAATAATAGCCTTTACTTTTTCCCGTACTAGTGGCATTAATGCCTTGTAATCGTTGCCTTTGTCGACACCACCAACTATCCATACCGTTGGGGCACTCATACTTTCTAAAGCATAATAGGTGGCATTCACATTGGTTGCCTTTGAATCGTTGATATACTGTACATGTCCAATTTTTAGAACCTTCTCTAAGCGATGGGGTGCTCCTTGAAAATTGGTAATACTCTCCCGAATGGTTTGCTTATGAATACCTACCAATTTGGCAGCAGCAGAAGCAGCCATGGTATTCTTAAGATTGTGTTTTCCTTCGAGTGCTAAGGTGTTTGTCGTCATTTGTATGGTGTCGTTATGTATGCTTAATTCAATATTTTCATTCTTGAGATAAATGCCCTCTTCTAGTTCTTTTTCAATAGAAAAAGGGATTAACTTAGATTGTACGGGGTTCTTTTGTAACCAATTCACTATTACCTCATCATCAGCATCATAAATCAAGTAGTCTTCATTGGTTTGGTTCATCGCAATTCGAAACTTCGAGGCGATATAATTTTCAAATTGATACTCATAGCGATCTAAATGATCTGGTGTGATATTGGTTAATACGGCAATCTTTGGTTTGAAATCAAGTATGCCATCCAATTGAAAACTGCTTATTTCTAAAACATAGTAATCAAAACTATTTTCAGCGACCATTTTGGCATAACTATCCCCGATATTGCCAGCCATACCAACGTTTAAACCAGCTTCTTGAAAAAGATGATTTGTCAGCATAGTGGTAGTCGTTTTTCCGTTGCTACCTGTAATTCCTATGATCATAGCGTTCGTATAGTTAGAGGCAAACTCTATCTCTGAAATCACCGGAATACCTTTTTCTTCTAAGCTCATTATTAAAGGAACTTTATCAGGTATACCCGGACTCTTCATCACCACATCAGCATTTAAAATTTTAGCTTCAGAATGCGTTTCTTCTTCCCATTCAATCTCAAAATGTTCAAGAACTTTTTTATACTTCTCCTTAATTTTTCCTTTATCAGATACGAATACATCGTATCCCTTTTTTTTTCCTAAAATGGCCGTGCCCACTCCACTCTCTCCTCCTCCAAGAATTACCAGCCGTTTCATTAGCGCACTTTTAAAGTCACAATCGTTGCAACAGCCAGCATAATACCTATAATCCAAAATCGTGTAACGATCTTACTTTCGTGATATCCTTTCTTTTGATAATGGTGATGTAAGGGTGCCATTAAAAAAATGCGTCTTCCTTCACCATATTTTTTTCTAGTAAACTTGAAATATGCCACTTGCAACATCACCGATATAGACTCGGCAAAGAAAATTCCGCACAGCAGTGGTATTAAAATTTCCTTTCTTAGAATAATCGCGATAACGGCGATGATACCCCCAATAGTTAGGCTACCCGTATCACCCATAAACACTTGCGCTGGATAGGCATTATACCATAAAAAACCAACCAAAGCTCCTACGAAAGCAGTTATGAAAACTAGTATTTCACCAGACCTTGGAATGAACATGATGTCTAGATATTCTGAGAAGAAAATATTACCAGAAACAAAAGCGAACACCCCTAAAGTGAACACTATAATCGCTGAGGTTCCACCAGCCAAACCATCAATGCCATCAGTTAAATTGGCACCATTCGATACCCCTGATACGATTAAAATAATAATGGGAATAAAAATCAACCATGCGTACTCTTTTGCGCCATCACCTGCCCAGGCTAATAATTCACTATAATCGAATTCATTATTTTTAAAAAAGGGAACTGTCGTCATGGTTGACTTAATATCTTGCCCTCTTATTTCTTCAACGGTGAACTCTTCTGTTATAATGGTACGCGTGTGTTCTCTCATCGTAACATCATCATGAAAATATAGAGTTGCTCCCACTAAAAGACCAAGGCCAACTTGACCTAAGATTTTGAACTTCCCTTTTAAACCTTCTTTGTTTTTACGGAATACCTTTATATAATCGTCAATGAAACCTATTACACCCATCCATATCGTAGCACCTATCAACAAAATGATATAAATATTGTCAAGCTGTGCAAATAGTAATACTGGAATTAAAGTGGCCATAATAATGATGAGTCCTCCCATAGTTGGAGTTCCCGCTTTTTGCTTTTGGCCTTCAAGACCTAAATCTCGAATACTCTCACCAATTTGCTTCTTTTGAAGAAATAGAATAATGCGCTTACCATAAACCGTTGCAATAATTAATGAAAACAAAATGGCCATGCCTGCTCGAAAGGTGGTAAATTGAAACAACCCCGCCCCTGGCACTTGATATTGTTTTTCTAAATATTCAAACAGATAATAAAGCATATTCTTTAACTACTATTTATCTAGACTTTTTAAAAAATCTTTCACCATTTTAAAATCATCAAAATCGACACGTTGCCCATTTGTTTCTTGATAGGTTTCATGACCTTTACCAGCGACAAGAATTATATCATGGGCTGACGCCAACTGACACGCGGTTTTGATTGCTTGTTTTCTATTTACAATCGATACTATTTTTTTTACGTTTTGCGGTTCAACGCCACCTTCCATTTCTTCAATAATCATCTCAGGAGATTCTGATCTCGGATTATCTGAAGTAAAAATGGTTTTGTTGCTCATTTCAGAAGCGATATGACCCATAACCGGGCGCTTAGACCTGTCTCTGTCGCCACCACACCCCACAACGGTGATGACGTTTTCATTTCCAGTTCTCAATGTGTTGATGGTATCAAGCACATTTTTTAACGCGTCCGGTGTATGGGCATAATCAACTATCGCAGTAATTTTTTCTTTCGAGATAAAGTATTGGAATCGCCCATCTACGTTTTCCAATTCACTTAAGAGTTGCAGTATTTCTAATTTTTCTAAGCCTAATAAATCTGCAGTTGCATAAATTGCAAGCATGTTATAAGCATTAAAATGACCAATTAATTTAGTCCACAACTCACTATCATCAATTTTTAGTAGTTGACCGTCAAATTGGTTTTCTAATATTTGAGCCCTATAATTCGCATAGCTTTTTAGGGCATAGGTATTTTTTTTTGCATTCGTATTTTGCAGCATCACTAAACCATTCTTATCATCAATATTTGATAAGGCAAAAGCTGTTTCTGGTAAATTATCGAACAACATTTTTTTAGTATCGCGATACTCCGCAAATGTCTTATGGTAGTCTAAATGGTCATGCGACAAATTAGTAAATAAGGCACCTTCAAAGACTAAACCCTCTGTTCTTCTTTGGTGAATACCATGAGAGCTAACCTCCATAAAGCAACATTCTACACCAGCTTCAGTCATCATATGCAGATGCTGATTAATTACTAAAGCATCTGGGGTGGTATGCGTTGTTGGATATTCGACATCATCAACCATAATTTTAATGGTCGATAGCAAGCCGACTTTATAACCCGCTTTTTTAAACAACTGATACAATAAACTACTTACCGTGGTTTTTCCATTAGTGCCTGTAACACCAACTAATTTTAAATTCTTAGAAGGATTACCATAGAAATTAGACGCCATGATGGCTAAAGCTGAATTTGCGTTTTTTACTTCTAGATAGGTAATTTCATTAATCAACTGCTCCGGTAGTTTTTCGCAAACAATGGCTTTTGCACCCGCGTTAATGGCCTTTTCAATATAATCGTGACCATCAGTTATGGTTCCAGGTACCGCAATAAAAACATCATCCATGGCAACTTTACGCGAATCAAAATGAATGGCATTTACCATTACATTGGTAGATCCGCTGACGGCCTGAAGCCCTACCCCATACAATATGTCTTTTAACAACTTCATGATAATTCTAACACGATGGTTTGCGCTTTCTTTATAGCAGTTCCTTGCGAGACTGATTGTTTTTTAACTTTTCCATTGCCCTTCACCTTCACTTGCAAGCCTAAGTTTTCTAGAATTGCAATGGCATCCATACCACACATTCCCTTTACATTTGGAACTTTGTTGTATTTCTTCTGAGCCTCAGCATAGAAGCGTTGATATGAATTTTCTAATTCATTATCGGGCATTTCAAATTGCTCAACCTCTTCTATCAATGGTGAGGATGTGTACACTTTTTGAGCAACAGATTTGAAAACAGGACCAGATACGTCTGCCCCATAATAACCCACACTTTTATCAGGCTCATGAATCACTACGATGCAAGAGTATTTGGGGTTATCCGCTGGAAAATAGCCTGAAAAAGTAGAGATATACCTTAATTTATCAGGGTCTTTGCTGACATAATTTTTTTGTGCGGTTCCCGTCTTTCCAGCCATTGAAAAGTTTGGTGAGTACATGTTATGACCCGTTCCGTGCTTTTTTTCCACAACATTTTTCAACATTTGCTGTACCTTTTTAACTGTGGCTTTTGAACAAATTGCGGGATTGATAATTTTTTTGTCAAATTTTCGAATCGTCTTATTCCATTCTTTGACTTCTTTTATCATTCGCGGTTTTACCATGACACCGTCGTTTGCGATGGCATTATAAAAGGTGAGTGTTTGCAAAGGCGTCATTGATACCTCGTAGCCATGCGACATCCACGCCAGCGAAACACCTGACCAACCTTTATCACCAGGAAAGCGTATAACAGGTGCACCTTCTCCTTTAATGGGGAGTCCTAATTTTTCATTCAAATTCATGCTGGCCAAACGATTCACAAAACGAGATGGCTTTTCTTTGTAACCATTATGGATAATTTTTGCAAAGGCCGTATTCGAAGAAAGCTCAAAAGCCTTCGATGCTGAAATTTTTCCGTATCCGCCCCATTTAGAATCTTTTACGGTTCTGTCATACACCTTAAAGCGCCCTTTTTCAGTATCGATAACCGTGCTGGTATCAATTACTTTATCTTCAAGTGCTGCAACCATGCTCATCAACTTAAATACAGAGCCTGGCTCATGCGATTCACCAATGGCATAGTTCAATCGTTCGTAATATTTTCCTTCAGCAGTACGGCCTAAATTAGAAATTGCCTTTACCTCACCCGTTTTAACTTCCATAACAATGACACTACCGTGATCGGCTTTGTATTTTTCTAACTGACCCAGTAGCGCGTGATGTGCGATATCTTGAATATTGATATCCATCGTAGAAATTAAGTCATAGCCGTCTTTAGGTTCAACTATATTGTCCCATCCTATGGGTTTCCATTGACCCTTGGCAATTTTTTGCTTTTCTCGCTTTCCTTCCACTCCTCGTAAATACTCCCCGAAAGCACGTTCTAAACCAACACCACTATAATATCCGTTTTCATCTACATTTTCATAGCCAACACTACGTTCGGCAATTTTTCCTAGCGGATGCTCACGTACCGTTTTTTGTTCGATAATAAGTCCTCCTTTATAAGGCCCTTTATTGAATAGCGGAAATTCTTTCACTGCCATGTACTCCGAGTAATCTAGGTTTCTAGCGATTAAGGCATACCTATTTTTGTTTTCTTTCGCTTTTCGTAATAGTTGCTGGTAGTGTGATGAAGATTTACCTAATAACTCAGCCAACTTCTCGGAAAGTGACTTTATATTATCCGTAAAATCTTGTGACTTTACCGTTACCGCATCGAATCGTATGGTATATCTTGAAACTGAAGTCGCCAATAGGCTACCATCGTCAGAGAATAAATTACCTCTATTAGGAGTGATGGTGAAAATTTTTGTAGTTCGCTTTTCTGCAAGGTCTCGGTATTTGTCACCATCAACTACCTGAATATTTACCAACTTAAAAACTACGGCACAGGCAAATACAAAGAGACATGCAGCCACTAGATACAAACGGGTCATTATGTTTTTATCTTTTACTGCCACTAGTTTGCTTGCTGCGTTTTTACTTTAATTTTCTGTGGTGGAATTTCCGATGGGTATAATTCTTTTTCTTGTAGTACTTGCGTAATCTTAGATTCTAACTTCATACGCTGCACATCTTTATGTAAATCAAAATATTCATTTCTCAATTCTTTAACCTCTTCACTAAGGGTAGCGATTTGATGTACTTTTTTATCAGCACTGTGAGAGCTGCTTATCATTACCGCAGCTAGAAAAGACACGAAAATGATAAACAACCAATTTTTTGGCGCATCATCACTGACCAAAAAGGTGCCTCTCAAAACATTTAATAATCTATATTTCATCTTTCTAATTCTTCGTCTTTATATTCGTTCCGCTACACGGAGTTTTGCACTACGTGCCCTATTATTCATACTTATTTCCTCTCTAGACGGAACAATTAAGCCTCCTACCTTTTTAAGAGGTACATTACGATTGCCAAAAAAATCTTTCTCTGCCTCGCCTTCAAACCGACCATCTCTTATAAAGCGTTTAACTAATCGATCTTCTAGAGAATGATAACTTATCGCACTCAATCTTCCTCCTGATGCGAGCAAATCAGCCGTTTGCGTTAAAAATTCTTCTAAGGCCGAAATTTCTTGATTCACTTCTATGCGAATAGCTTGATATATTTGCGCTAAAATTTTATGCTCTTTTGCCTTCGGCATAAATCGTTGCAAAATTTCTTTTAACTGCGCTGTTGTCTTTATTGGTGTTTCTTCTCGCTTTTCAATAATTGCTGTTGCGATTAGGTTTGCATTTCTTAAATCTCCATACCTAAAGAGTATCTTTCTCAAGTCGTCGTATACATAGTTGTTTACTACCTCAAAAGCCGTAATACTATTTCTTGTACTCATCCGCATATCTAAGTCCGCGTCAAAACGGGTTGAAAATCCGCGTTCTGCTTTATCAAACTGATGCGATGAAACACCAAAATCTGCCAAGATTCCATCTACTTTCCGAATGCCATAGAACTTTAAAAATTGTTTTATATATCTGAAATTCTCATTGATCAAAGTGAATCTTTTATCATCGAAAGCATTCACTAGTGCATCTTCATCTTGATCAAAGGCAAATAGTTTGCCTTCATCACCTAATCGTTTCAGTATTTCTTTGGAATGACCCCCTCCTCCGAAGGTTACATCCACATATATTCCATCTTTTTTTATGTTAAGCCCATCTACAGAAGCGCCTAACAGAACGGGCTTATGATACATCGGCTCCGTCATCGCCATCGTCACCCATTACTTCTTCTGCAAGAGCTGCAAAGTCTTCAGCAGTTTCATCAATTACTTTTTCGTAATTGTTCTTATCCCATATTTCAACAATATTAATTGCCGAACTCAAAACCACTTCTTTGGTAATACCAGCTATGGCGATTAAATTTTTTGGTATGAGTAAGCGCCCAGTAGCATCAACCTCAACCACTTTAACACCAGCAGAAAAACGTCGTATAAAGTCATTGTTTTTTTTCTTGAAGCGATTTTTCTTGTTCATCTTCTCCATTAACAAATTCCACTCCTTCATGGGGTACAATTCTAAACATGGTTGAAAAACCGACCTTTTAATCACAAAACCATCTGTTACCACTGGTGACATCTGATTTTTGAGCGCAACTGGTAGCATTACCCTACCTTTGGCATCGGCTTTACAATCGTATGTTCCAATGAAATTGATCACTTAAATACTTGACTTTAACCTTTAAAACTCAAATATATATATTTTATTACCACTTTTTACCACAAATTACCACTTTGTTATAAAAAAATTGATTTTTTAGACGAAATGCCGACTGCAATCATCATTTGGCCTCCATTCGAAGTCCTTTTTTTAAGTCCATATTTTTTGACCTAATCGGCAGTTTTTCCTTTTATATTGCACAAAAAAGACGATGTTTGTATAATCAGCTAAATACCTATATTTGCGATTATTGATTGAAGCTTTTTAAATGAAAGAACAACTAAAAACGGAGGGTAAATTCAGATATATTGAAATAGGTGAGGGCACGCCTATAATTATCTTACATGGCCTCATGGGTGGTTTAAGTAACTTTCACGGTGTGACGGATTATTTTCCTAAAAAAGGATACAAAATCTTGATACCAGAGCTTCCGATTTACGATATGCCCATGATGAAAACGAACGTGAAACAATTCGCTAAATTCTTAGAAAAATTTATAGAATTTAAAGATTTGAAAGACGTTATTCTTTTAGGAAATTCATTAGGAGGTCATATCGGGTTACTACATACAAAATTGTACCCTAAAATGGTTAAGGCTTTGGTAATTACTGGAAGTTCAGGACTTTACGAAAGTGCCATGGGTGATGGGTATCCAAGAAGAGGAGATTACGAGTTCATTAAGAAAAAAGCGCAAGATGTTTTTTACGACCCTGCTGTGGCCACAAAAGAAATTGTTGACGAAGTTTTTGAAACTGTTAATGACCGCAGTAAAATTGTAAAAACGCTAGCTATTGCAAAAAGTGCCATACGTCATAATATGGCTAAGGATTTGCCCAAAATGAAAACACCCACTTGCATTATTTGGGGTGAAGATGATAGCGTTACGCCACCTGATGTGGCTGACCTATTTCATGAACTACTGCCTGATTCAGACTTATTCTGGATGAAAAAATGCGGACACGCGCCAATGATGGAACATCCTAAAGAATTCAATCAAATTTTAGATGCTTGGTTGCAAAAGCGCGGATTCTAAATATTAACCCCTAGCGTGTTTTCTAAAACCAAAACGTTCCATTTTGACAATAGATTAGGTATCGATTAAAGCGAAAAATTTATTTGCAACAATATTTTCAATAGTATTTCTAAATTTAGCTAAGGTGAAAATCAAATCTGCAAACTTTGTAATGAGCAATTCTGATGTGGCTAAATGTCCGTCAGAACCCTTACCGGAGTATGCTTTTATTGGCAGGTCTAATGTGGGGAAGTCTTCATTAATTAACATGTTGATGGATCGAAAACACTTGGCGAAAACTTCAGGAAGGCCAGGTAAAACGCAACTAATCAATCATTTCAAGGTCAATGATAACTGGTTTCTCGTCGATTTGCCTGGCTACGGTTACGCTCGCGTTTCTAAAAAAGATAAAAATACTTTTCAAAAATACATTACCAATTACTTTCAGCAACGCGAACAATTATTATGTTCTTTTGTATTAGTGGATATTCGCCATGATCCTCAAAAAGTAGACACAGATTTCATGCAATGGATGGGCGAAAACGGCATTCCCTTCTGTATCATTTTCACAAAAGCAGATAAGCTGAAACCGAAAGCTATTGAACGGCAGGTGGATGCGTATTTACAAAAATTGATCGAAAGTCAATGGGAAGAAGCACCTCAACATTTTATTACCTCATCATCGAAAGCTATTGGGCGTGAAGAAGTGCTACATTTTATCAAATCGGTTAATGAAGATTTCTTTAAAATGAACGCACTTTAATCAAATCAATAAGTTCTTCAGCACGCGTCAGTCCATTCAATTCTTCAGTTTTTATAAAAACTTCTAAAGCATTGTTTGAAGTCGTTAATACAATGGGGTAGGTGAATTTGTTTCCGAACTTTGAGGCGTAGGATTGTGAAAATTCATCTTTATGAAGAAACTCCATCTGCACATCAGTTTCTTTTCTGAAATTTTTCCAAACTGTATTTTCGGTAAAAGCGCCATAAGTAATATCACAAAGACTGCAGTCATAGGTGTCTGGACTAAATATTTTATGAGCGCTATCTAGAATCATATTCCGCCAACCAGAGTCAGCGTTATATATAAATATTAGTTTTTGCTGTTGCGTATTTGGCATATGTTCTAAAAGTATATCTTTAAAGTACCTTATAGGTCTGAGCAATGCTCTTAGACTTACATTCTAAATTCGAACTTATGAAATACTTCGGAATTATTTCGCTCCTTCTATGGTTAAGTACTAGCTGTACCGAAAACGCTAAAGAAAAGATTCCGTCAGTAAAGGCTCCTTTTTCTAATGTGGATACTTTGGCAATTAACGATTGGTGGAACCGAGATAGCAATCCTATCATAAATTTAAAAGTGGACAGAGATAGTGTGATTTCTTTTGGAATATATACCGTGTCAAATAAAACTTTAAAACTGTCGGCACAACTATATCCTTTATATCCTGATGAATCTCGTGAGGTACGCTTGGAAATCAAAGAAAACGGAAAGTGGCACGAAATTCAGAAACAAAAAATCAATGATATTGGATGGTCCGCCCTTTTTCGCGTTGAAAATTGGGATGACTCAAAAGACACGAAGTATCGGCTTCGCCATGGTGAAAACTCAAAATTTGAAGGATTGATTCGCAAAGACCCAAAGGATAAGGAGGCTATTTCTATGGCAGCTCTTTCGTGTAATTCAAATCAAGACAGAGGTATGCGAGAAAATTACGTGCGTAATATCAATCATCAAAATCCGGATTTAATCTTTTTCGCTGGTGATCAATCGTATGATCATACAGAGCATACCGCCGCGTGGCTAAAATTTGGCTTACAGTTTCGAGAAACCTTTCGCAATCGACCAGCTATTACTATTCCTGATGATCATGATATTGGTCAAGGCAATTTATGGGGAGAAAATGGCAAGCGCTCTGAAATTAATGGTGCTGCAGACGGAGGTTACCGTTACCCTATCGAATATGTGAATATGGTTGAACGTTGCCAAACCGCCCACCTACCCGACCCCTATGACCCTACTCCTATTCAACGTGGTATAGGCGTATACTATACAAATTTACTTTTAGGAGGTGTTGACTTTGCTATCCTCGAAGACCGAAAGTTTAAATCGGGTCCGGCAGGGAAGATTCCGCAACAAGGTCCGAGACCTGATCATATTCGGAATCCCGATTATGACCCCGCTTCCATAGATTTACCAGAACTTAGCCTATTGGGAGATCGCCAATTACAATTTTTAGAGGATTGGGGAGCTACCAACAAAGAAGCAATCAAAGTGGTGCTTTCTCAGACTGGTTTTTGCGGTGGGGCACATATACATGGTCAAAAAACAAATCGGCTGCATGCAGATTTAGATTCTAACGGCTGGCCCCAAACAGGAAGAAAAAAAGCGTTAACATTAATTAAAAAAGCGGGCGCGGTTCATATTGCGGGAGATCAACATTTGGCAACCGTAATCAAACAGGGCATCCATGAATTTGGTGATGGCCCTTGGGCTTTTGTAGTACCGGCTATAGTCAATGATTATTACAGCCGTTGGTGGTGGCCCGAAGATGAAAAGGCAGGTGTTCATCCAAATCCAAATACTACGTTACCTTGGACGGGTGATTATTTAGACGGATTCAATAACAAAATAAGCATGATGGCCTACGTAAACCCTGAAAATGGAATGCGAAGCGGAGCCGCAGCACATTCAAAAGGTGGCGGTTACGGACTCATTCGTTTTTATAAAAAAGAGCAAACCACAACCTTTGAATGTTGGCCACGATATGTTGATGTTACCAAGGAAGACGCTAAACAATATGAAGGCTGGCCCATTACGGTTGCTATGGACTAATTTTTTTGATTTTTTTCATGTTTAGAAACATTTCTACTTGTTTGTAAGCATTTACGTCACATTCTTTACCGATTAATATTGTATTTCTGCTAAATTTAAAGGATTTTTGAGTTATTAGGCTTAGCCAATTGTTGGCCATAAGTTGAAAAATGAGAACCCGAAACTACAAACTGATAATAATGATTTTGCTTTTTTGCTCTTGCAAGGAAAAATCGGAAAATCAAAAAACGGAACAGAAATCTGAATCTAATATCGAATCCAAAGCTGAATTAAAAACGGAATCGGAATTAGATATTGATTATTCAATATCTGCTGAACTTTTTGCAAAAGACGTTTTGAAAGAGAATTTGAGAAAGCACACTTTTTACGCCACAGATTTGAATAAACCAAAGCACATTGAAATTTTTGACAACGTAGGACTTAATAATGTAATAGCTTATTCTAATAAAAATTATCCGAAAAATAGTGAACCTAATTATTACGAGCATTTTACTCTTTTTGTTGCTAACTATCAGAGTGAATTGAATGCACTTAAAACGTTTGCTCTAATAGAAATGACCTCTAAAGAAAATCCAGCTGAATATCTATTAGCTCAAAAGAAATTTTATGAACGTATTAAAGCACTCAATATTGGAACAAAACCTGGAGGAATGATTGTACAATCTGGAAAACAAATTTTTAGTTTGGTCAAAACTTGTAGAGAAACACCAATTGGCGGAACTTGGTATGATTATGAAAAGAAGTTCATTAAATATTTGACAAAACGTGGCGATGAAGAATTTAAGGTTTTGAATTCTAATTGCGGAATGAATAAATATGAATTAAAAACACTAAAAGCCAGCAGGTAACTATGGCTATAATTAATACGGGTTTTGGTACTTAACACTAAGTTTTGGGTATATTTAGAGTGTCCCCCAAATCTTTTGGAGTTGGCTTTTAAATAAAAAAATTAAAAACATAATATAAAAATTCGGCTCTGTGTTAATCCGAAAAGTTAGTGTTTTTTTGCACGCTACGTTTCATACACAAGACCATTAGCGAGAATTAAATAACCCAACTGAAAATATAATGGCAAGAAAATCACCAACAAGTTCTGTCGTGAAAAGATTATTTGCTAAGTCTGGCAATAGATGTGCTTATGATGATTGTATAAATACATTGGTTGATGATGATGGAAATGTTCTTGGTGAAATCTGCCATATTGAGGCCGCTAGTAAAAATGGCCCTCGGTATAATCCACATTCAGATGATGAACACAGAAGGAGTTATGATAATTTAATATTATTATGTGAACGTCATCATAAAATTGTAGATAAAAATCCAGAAATATATACCTCCCAAAAATTAAGGCATTTTAAAAGCTCACATCAAACTAAAAACTCTACTTCAGGCTTTAAGGTTACTGAGAAAGTTATTACTGACGCAATTAATAAAATTCAAGATTATATTATTCAGACAAACACGTATTCAGGGAATGGAAATCAGTATGTTATTAATGCTAAAAATGTTAATCTTGATACATCAGGTGTGGAAACAAAAAATAAAGACACTAAAACTAATGGTTCAAGTTTGAAAGATAGATTTGATCTTATTGCCACATTTTTGGGTATAATTTCAGTTTTTCTGACAATTACGTCTAGATCTGCAGGCATTTTACCTAGTTTAAATCCATATATTTTACACCTACTTATCTTAAGTACTGTCTTAATAATGATTCTCTTTGGCTACATTGGCTGGTCTAAATCGAAAGGCAATAGAATTATAAATAGACCGAGATCTAAACAAATAAGTAAAATAGCTTTTTTTAGCATTCCAATTCTCAGTTTTATAATCTGGTTTTCTTTTATTAAACTTAATTCTGATGAAATTAAAGAAAGGGATAAACTAATTGAACTTGGAAATTCCTATTACGATAAGATACACTTAAAGAGAGGCGCCCTTGAACCATATCGACAAGCATTAAAAATAGACCCTAGTCAACTTGAAATAATTCAGCGTGTAAAAAAATTAGAAGAATGAAAAATATTAAACATTTATTAATAGTCTTAACGCTGATTTCATCAACTTATTCTTATTGCCAGCTTGAAAGTACTTTAAGTGAAGATGACATAAAGGATCTAATACCCATTCTGAAAAATGACTCAACACTCTTCTGTAACGAACTCGATCGATTCAATATAGGTTTTTTTCCAACATCCGAATTAGTATCTGAGTTCAAGGATTTAGGTATGCCGTCGGAGGTAATTAAATGTTTAAAGGAGAATTTTCCAGATAACCTAAAGTTTCACGTAATTCATTTTGAGTGTTTTTCATCGGATTGTGGTAAATGGATTACAAAAGATCTTTCCGTTGAAACTAAAGAAGCAATATTCGATGAAAAAGCCAGTAATGAAGCGTTTCGTAAATTTTCAAGAAAAGAGATTGCTGATTATATAAAGGACGAAGCAAAATTTGATAATCCTGAACTACCTTCCGTTTTTCTAACAGGTATTGTTCATAAAAGTGATTCAAGTTTTACTGCTGTAATTAGACTAAAATATCAAAATCAACATAGTATTGGAGGACAGAGGTTGGCTGCAAAAGGTTTCGAATTCAAATCCGCAAAAAGAAAAGATATAAAAGCTGGTTGTAAACGAATTGCAATTTGGGCATTAGACACAATAGAGAACGAAATAAATCAATAGAAAACAAACTTAGGATGCCTTTAATTAATACGGACTTCGGCCTTTAAGCCAACGTTTGTGTATGCTTGTCTACGAGCAGACAGGTCCGCAAAATCTTTGGCCCCGAAGCATCGGGGTTGCATTAAATAATAAAAAGAAAAAACCTTCCTAGGTGGCAGGCAGGCGGAAACGAAAAATTTCCTTGCCCCCCACCACATTTAGCCCAGAAGGTTGGTGGTAATTTGAAAAGAATGAGTAAACAGAACGAACTTAGAAGATTGTTAAAGCAAACTGATACTTTTTTAGAAAGGGCATCTGTTATGTTATCAACTGGAAAAAGAGGAGAGCCTTTTCCGCCAAATACTGAGTTTTCAGAGGAGGAAACAAAAAGCTATGAGAATAGCCTGATAACTTTGGCTAGTCAATTGCTGAAAGTACCTGATGTTCCAAGAACCACATGGTATCCACCTATTCAATATGCCTACAGATATGTTGAAGGACAAAAAAAAACTAAATGGACTTGGTTAGAACAATTTCACACAGGGCTTTTAAACACAAAGAGCTTCTTTAATACATTTTTAGAGGATACTAGTAATAAGGAATATAATTTGAATATAGAGAATTCAACTGGAGTAATTATAGCCATTGAAAATGAAAACTCGACAATCGAATTGATAAACAATCTTTCAGATAATGATTTAAATGAACTTGGTAAAGAATTAGCTCAACTAAGAAATATTTTAAAATCTAAAAGCAAAACTAGAGAACACGATATTGCTATTGGTCGTTTGGCTGAGGCTGAGGTTTCGGCAACAAATAAAGACAAAAAAGGTTTATTAGTTAACTTAAAAAAGACGGGGAACTGGGTTTTTGAAACGGCAACTAAAATTGGAATTTCAGTCACGAGTAAAATCATATCCGAGATGATAAAAACTCAATAACTCCGAGCAATAAAGTATATAAATAATAGCGGTATAAGTTATACAACCAAAGTACACATAAAGGACATAATGTTCTTTATGCAATTGTTATAGCACATTTAAAAAAATGAAAGTAGTATTTTACATTTTTTCTTTATTTATGGTATCCGCTTGCGGAGAATCGAAGAAAAAAGAGCTTATTAATAGTGCCGAATCAGTAAGCAAAGATTTATCAGAAACCAAGATTTCTATACTCAATAATTGTCATTTTGAAACTTACGTTAAATACACTGATTCTTTGCCTATATACGATAATGCAAATGGACAAATCATAAAATATTTTCGATTTGAAGATAATTCAGATTACGATTTTGGAGGTGGTTTTTTATTCAAAAATTCAGAACTAGGTTGGCTACAAATTGGTAAGGATGAATACAACCCTGAACTAGAAAACTATTGGATTAAATCAGACTTTGTAGAAGTGGGAACAAATAATTATAATGGTCAAGAAATATCTTTACGTAAAGAGCCTGCAATGGATTCTGAAATTACTGGTGTTATAATTGAAGAATCTTATCTAAATGTGCTGAATTGTAAAAATGATTGGGTTTTTGTAGAAAAAGAAGGGAATAAAGGTTGGCTTTCTTCTGAATATATTTGTACAAATTCTGAAACCAATTGTAACTAAAAAAACAGGCTACAACAAAACCCATAAACAATTCGGACTTTAGCCTTACCTGCCTGCCTTAAGGCAGGATTGAAAGGTTTACGTATTTTTATAGAGCAGACAGATCCGCTAAATCTTAAACGCTACTTTCAAACAAAAAAACTCGTCCAAAAAAGAAAAAAGCACGGAAAAAGAAGAGAAATAATCCTTAGAAAATACTATGATTTCAAGTCTAGTTTCTCAGCAAAATAATCGCAGAAGTCTTTCATAGTAGCCGTCATTTTCTCATCTTGAGTTGCCTTCATAAAAGTATCAGATAATGAAACCAAGGTTTGATGAAAGAAAATTTTCATTTCATCAACAGGCATATCTTTTGTCCACAAATCAATTTTTAAAGACTCTTTGTTGGTACTATCCCAGACAGATAATAACATCGCCTTCGCTTGCTCATTGTCAACACCTCCGTCTTGGGCTGACCAATTTAAAGTTTCTGGCACACGATTTTCGTCGAGGCCAACGGTTAATGTTATTTCTGATGTATGTAGTTCTGCCATTCTATTTTACTCGTTAAATCTGCTAGAAAAACCAGATTATAATTAATCTGATCATTGCCTGTTTCGCTTTATCTGCTCGGTGTATATTTTGATTTTTTAAAAAGTTCTTCTGCCGGTATGCGAAAAAGCTGTTGCAAGGTAATTTCATTAGAACGCATAAAAGAATCTACAATTTGCCAGCCTATATATTGCCCTAACCTACCTGGAGACTCGTTATCTAATTCTAGTCCAAATTTCGAAAAGGGTGCGGGTTCTAAAAATCTCAGATTCAAAACTTTATCGGTACTATATAAGTGTTCTTGCTCAATAAAATTACGCCATATCGGTTCTTCATTAGCCATCGCCCATTCTAATTGATCTTGGCTGTATTTCATTTTAATAGCGTGATCTGCATTGGGCATTAATTTGTCTTTGAGATATAGTATTTTACCGTAATACAGCATATTAGATAAAAAAGTTCTATCATTCAACCTAGGCACCACTTGATAAGCAAAATTTTCAGCTACATCTGAGATCATAAATTTTCTATCTAAACCATTGGCAATATAATTCTGTATGTCTTGATAAAAGTGATGCTCTGGCCCTAAATAAGTGTCTAGGCTTATTAATAAAAGGGAATCAGCTAAAATAACTTGGCTATTATAATCCACTTCTGAGGTCAGCGTAATCACCTTAGGCACCGTAAACTGAGGAAAATAATATTTAATATGTTGAAACAAGGCCTTCAATTCCTTTTTTTCAAGCTCTAAATCATTAAAAGTCTTTCCCACTTCATCAAACAATTCTATTTGAATGGTATCCTTTAGTTTAAGTTCCCAAATACTATCAGGATATTGTCTTGGGAATAGATAAGGGTATATCTTTTTTAATTTGGGAAGATCAGACGGGGTTGCCTCGGCAAACTCCCTATCAAATCTTGAAACATTCAAGTCAATATTAATTTTGGCAATTTCGGCTTCTACCTTATCAGCATCATTACAGGCCACTAAGAGAATTATGGCTATAAATGTGGTTTTTATATAAAGAAATTTTCGTTTCATTTTATTATTTGACAGGTTCGCTTTAAATTTAGACGCAAAGTTAATCGTTTCAATAATTTTAATATCCATGCAAACAGAAAAAGTAGTGAACCATATTGTGAATTGGTTGAAGGAGTATGCTGTGAATTCTAATATTAAAGGTTTTACTATTGGCATATCAGGAGGTATTGATTCGGCAGTTACGTCAACGCTCTGTGCTAAGACCGGATTAAAGCTTTTGTGTGTAGAGATGCCCATTCACCAAGCACCAAATCAAGTTTCTAGAGCTTCAAAACATATTGAGTGGTTACAAGAGCAATTTAGCAACGTTAAAAGGCAAGAAGTAAATTTAACTCCCGTTTTTGATACGCTTGTTTCTGAGCTGCCTCAGGTGACGAATGAAGAAGATCGATTTATGGCTCTTGCAAATACAAGGGCGAGACTACGTATGACAACCCTATACTATTTTGCGGGCTTATATGGCTTATTGGTAGCCGGTACTGGCAACAAAGTAGAAGATTTCGGTGTTGGCTTCTTTACCAAATATGGGGATGGAGGGGTTGATTTGAGTCCGATTGCTGATCTTTTAAAATCGCAAGTGTATGAAATTGCCAAGTTTCTAAAGATTAATCAGGATATTCAAAAGGCTGCTCCGACTGACGGACTTTGGGGTGATGATCGTACCGATGAAGATCAAATTGGAGCGTCATACCCAGAATTAGAATGGGCCATGCGCATGAACGACGAAGAAAAAAATATAAATGACTTTACTGGAAGAGAGAAAGAAGTTTTTAAAATTTTCAAAAAATTTAATACCGCAAATACACATAAGATGATTCCTATTCCTATTTGTAAGATTCCAATTACATATATTTAACATATAATCGTAAAATGTTGCTATCTAGTCGAATAAAATCAAAAAAATCTTCGTTTTTGTGAAAAAAACCTCAATTTTACAATTGAAATAGATAATTAAGCCTTACATTGCGTGTCAGTAATTTTAGACAGACCAACCAACCAAGGTTTATTGTCCCAAAAAAATAATCAAAAATGATCAAAGTATTAATTGCAGATCACCATCCTATTGTTAGAATGGGTGTTCAACATGTCTTAGAATCAGCAACAGGATTCAAAGTTGTAGCTTCTGTATCAACCACATCAGAACTATTTGAAAATTTAACAAAAGTAACCCCCGACGTGGTAATGTTAGAAATGGATATTCCCGAAATAAATGGAATAGCCACTCTAAGAAAGATTAAAAAAGAGTATCCAGATGTTAAAGTGTTAATGTACAGCGGACAATCGGAAGATGTTTACGCGCTAAGCACTATACGAGCTGGTGCTTTTGGTTATCTATCAAAAGCTTCTGATATTGATTATATCATTTCAGCGGTGAATAAAGTAAGTGAAGGTAATATGTTCATTACAAATGAACTTGCGCAACGACTTGCTTTTGATGAAGGTACTCAAAAGCCAAGAAGGTTCTTTAGAAAATTATCCACTCGTGAAGTAGAAGTTTTAAAATTGTTGGCTAGTGGCAAACGAAATAAAGAGGTTGCCTTAGGTCTTAATTTAAATGAAAAGACGGTAAGTACATATAAAGCGCGTTTAATGAAAAAATTAAACGTTGACAATATGGTAGACTTACTCCAGCAAGCAAAAGCACTTGAGTTATACTAGGTGTAGCTAAGTTTTTGACAAATAAAAAAGCCGCATAATATGCGGCTTTTTTATTTTCCCTCTTCATACCCCTTAAGAAAGGACTCTACTAAGCTTCATATTTAATAAATTATTCAATTGTAAATAATTCATTATTTCTTCTAAGGTTTCACTATGATCTTCTGCGGTTTCTTGCGTATTCTGTTGTAATGATAGCATCCTCTTTTTAATTAAAAAACATCGTAAAGTCAATATCGTTTCACTAACCAATTGGGCAATTACTGTCTTTTTCTCTTTAGGGTAAATATCTTTTCGTGTCCAATCATGCAATACATATTTTTCTTCTTCCATTAAAATCGACGAAATTTCTGAGACCATTTCTTGATCTAAGTTTGCCAAAAAGGTATTTACTGCGAAATCTTCTTTTTCGTTAAGCTCAGCAATTAATTTTTGATAAATAGTCCTAAATCGATCGTTAGTAAGTTCTATTTCATCATCCTGCAGGTCTAAGTATATTTTTTCATACACCTTAATCTCTAAAGATTCAGGCTCCAAAATTAATTCGCCTTCATCATTCTCCTTTAAGACTAAATCTTCAAATTCTTGCTTTTCTTTACCATACAATAAAAGCATTTCTATTATTTTGCGCTCCAATTCATACTGAACATCAACTTTAGCAACGGTTACTTCGTTTTTAACTACCTCAAAAGCCTTTTGTTCTTGCTGCCCTTTTTTTGAAGCCTCGGTCTTCTGTTTTTTCCCTATTTGAGCCAACGTACTGAATAACACTCCCTCAGAAACATTCATAATATGGGCACATTCCTGCACATATATTTCTCGTTTAATAGCATCAGGTATTTTTGCAATACTGTTCACAATGTCTCGTACCGTATCAGCACGTTTAATGGGGTCATCTGCAGCCTCATTAGCCAGAAGATGGGCTTTAAATTGAATAAAATCTTTTGAATTAGCTTTTAAATATTCTTGAACGGCTTCTAAATTGTTATTCTTAGCAAAGCTATCGGGATCTTCACCTTCTGGAAAGGTGCAGACCTTAACGTTCATTCCCTGCTCTAATATCAAATCAATACCCCTTAAAGAAGCTCTCAAACCGGCTGCATCGCCATCAAACAAGACCGTAATATTTTTGGTCAAACGATTCACCAATCGAATTTGTTCAGCAGTTAAAGCCGTACCACTTGAGGCTACTACATTTTCAATTCCTCGTTGATGAAATTGAATAACATCAGTATACCCTTCTACTAAATAACAATTGTCTTCTTTGGCAATAGCTTGTTTGGAATAATAAATTCCATACAGTACTTTACTCTTATGGTAAATATCACTTTCAGGAGAATTTAGATATTTGGCTGCTTTTTTATCATTGGTTAAAATACGTCCGCCAAAACCTAGTACTCTACCACTCATTGAATGAATGGGAAACATCACTCTTGCTTTAAATCGATCGAATTGCTTCGTCTTTTCAGTATTTACAGTGTCTGGTTTAACAATTGTTAAACCTGTCTTTTCTAAATAGTTTAGTTGGTAGCCTTTGTCTAAGGCAGCGATCGTAAAGCCATCCCACTGATCTAAACAATACCCTAAATTGAACTTATGTATGGTCGTGTCTGTGAAACCTCTTTCTTTGAAGTAGCTTAGTCCGATTGCTTTTCCCAACTCACTTTTCCATAAAATATCAGAAAAGTAGCTTTGGGCATATTCTGAAACCAGATACATACTCTCGCGTTCATTCGCCTCTTGCTTCTGCTCATCTGTACGTTCGGTCTCTTCAATTTCAATATTGTATTTTTTAGCCAAATACTTTATCGCTTCAGGATAGGTAAAATGTTCATGCTCCATTAAAAAAGCAACTACATTACCTCCTTTACCGCTACTAAAATCTTTCCAAATTTGCTTTACGGGAGATACCATGAAACTCGGTGTTCTCTCATCAGAAAAGGGACTTAAGCCCTTAAAGTTTGAACCTGATTTTTTCAGCTGCACAAAATCACCAATGACCTCCTCTAAACGAGCAGTTTCATAAACCTGGTCAATGGTGGATTTTGATATCAATTGCTTCTTTAATATTTACGTGTAGATAGAATTATCTGTATCGGTAAATATAGCTAAAATCATGCTTTATAAAAGCATAATAAAATTGTGCTTTACAAGTCAAAGCGCAAGCCTAAAGAAATATTTCGTTGTTCAACAGTTGCATCTTTAAAAATTGGATTTAAATCATACTTTAGATAAAGTAATACGCCATCAACACCCATATATGAGCTTAAACCATAAACAAAGTTACTTGTATTGTAACTGCGCTTAAACTTATCTTTTACACTATCACCATCTCGGTTATACTTTAATTTTTGACGTGTACCTAAATTAAAACCCCCATAGGCTCCAATACCAAATCGAAATCGATTATTAATAGAATAGCGAATTCGCTTCTCACTTTCTCTGAATTTTGATGGCCCGAACTCAAAATGAACCGGAAATACTAAATTATCCATTCTGAATTTTGATTTTTCTAGATCGAAATCGAAATCTTCTAATTCTGTCACTCCGTTATTGACCGTAAAATACTGATTGTCTTTGGGCTTCAAACCATTAAACTGGAATGAAAAACCATAATGAAATCTCAAAATGTTGGTGTTTTTGAACACTCTTGTACGCCATACCCAACCGAGTTCAAAAAATCGACTACCCCCTATTTTGTATGGTGTGTCTTCAATAGACTGCCCCTCAACAAGAGCATTATTCAAACCAAAAGCAATCACTAAGTCATTATAAGTGCGGCGGTCATAACGTAGATTTTTTCGTTCCCATTGCTTTCTGGTCCATGTAAATTCAGAACTATCGCCACCGCCAAAATCAATTTCTATACGCGCTGTAAAATCAGTAGTATCTGCTTCTTGAATCTGAGGTAATTCTCCATCATTTCGTTGAAGCAATGCAATTTTCGCATCGATAATAGCAATTCTATTTTCAATATTCAATGCCCTCTTTTTGGCCGCAGCCTCTTTTAAAAGCTTGGCTTCGGCCGCCGAAATTTGATTATTATCTAAACGTTTATTGATGGCCTCAACTTCTTCCTTTAAAAGTTCTTTTTCTTGAGCTATTATCTTATTTTTTTGATTGCTCAAAACTTCGATTTTATGCTGTTCTTCTTGCCCATTAAGAAATTGGGTGCCACTAATTGATAAGATTAAAACTAATAAATACGCGACTTTTTTCATTTTTAATTTGATTTAAGCATCTCTCACCCATCGCCTTTAGAAGGCGACGAATGGTGATGCGATTATTGATTGATGAATATTTAATTATTGCGATCGGCAACAGCAGTTTTTGCCTTTATAAATTTGCGCTTTAGACTTTCGAAAACTTTATTTCGAAAAGATTGATCAAGATCTTCTTCAACTTCATTAAGCATTGCTAAGGCATCAACAGAATTACCTTGATTAAGAATTTTATCACCGAAAATCTCCTTTTGCGCATTGCGAAGTAACGAATCAACCTCAGCATCTGTTAAGGCTCCAGCGTCTATCTCTAGCGCGTTTACATGAGCTATAACCTCTGTAATTTTAGTATTCATAATAGAATCAGAAAGTTCGATCTTTGTTTCTAAGTTTTCAATAATCGAAGCTCCTTTTACAAAATCATTATTTTTAGTAGCTGCTACTACACTTTCCTCTTCCTGCACTATGGCGATCTTCTCCACATGATCTTGAGTTTTATTTACAATATCATTAGAGTTTTTTTCGACGAATACATTGGGCGTAACAATTTCAGGTGTGTGACTATTCTCATCTGCAGATTCTACTACTTGTATAGCATTATTCTGATCGTTGCCTTTATTAAAGTATAGTACCGATATTATTAGAAGACCTATAAAACTAGCGGCGATGCTGTACCAAAAAAACGAATTTCTATTGCTCTCTTTTTGAATACTTAATCGACTATTCAAGCGACTCCAACTATCTTTAGACGGTTGTATCTCACGTTCGTTAAATTGCTCCTTTAGCTGTTGTTCAAATTTATTCGGTGCCATATCCTATATTGTTTTGCACTTTAAGTTTTTCTTGTAAAATTCTTCTTGCCTTGAAAAGCTGTGATTTAGAGGTGCTTTCCGAAATTTCTAGTAATTCTCCAATTTCTTTATGTTTATAGCCCTCAATGGCATACATGACAAAAACAGTTTTATAACCGTCTGGGAGCTCATCAATTAGGCATTGAATATGTTCGACATTCATATCAGTAATAACGAAAGAAAAATGTTGACCGCTACCTCGATCGACAATTTCATCATCATAGACCACAAATTGTTTCTTCCTCAGAAATGAAATACTTTCTCGAACCATAATTCTTCGTATCCAACCTTCAAAACTTCCTTCAAACCTAAAAGTGTCTAAGTTTTTAAAAACCTTCACAAAACCATTTATCATTACATCTTCAGCAAAATGTAGATCTTTAATATACTGTCTACACACTCCGAGCATTTTAGGTGCATATTTTTCGTAAAGCCTTTTTTGAGCCTCTCTATTGCCCAATCCTGATTTTTTTATCAGTTGCTTTTCGTTTTTGTAAAATGATATAATTTTCAATGGTTGTTTATTATGAATGCCAAGCTTCTAAATACATAGACGAGGCCTGTTCTAAAAACGTTGCCTATCACTTAATAAAATATTAAATAAATTTTGATTATTTGTAAAATGCCTTAGCTATCATCGCATTTATCGTGCCCAATAAAATCACTTTTTACGATCAACGACGTAATTAACCATCAATTCTAAAGAGCGTTTGTAATCAGAATCAGGATACTCTTTTAATAGTTGTAGCGCTTCATTCTTATATTTTAGCATCTTTTCAACGGCGTAATCTAAGCCTCCATTCGCTTTAACAAAGGCAATGACTTCTCTTACTCTTATCTTGTCTTTATTGTGGTTTTTAATAGAGTTAATTAGCCACTTTTTTTCATCTTTAGAACAAGAATTTAATACATAAATCAAAGGAAGTGTCATTTTCTGTTCTTTGATATCAATACCCGTAGGTTTTCCAATGGCTCTGCTTCCATAATCAAAAAGATCATCTTTAATTTGAAATGCCATACCACACAATTCACCAAACTTTCTAAAAGTTTCCACTTCAGGGGTATCAGGTTTCACAGAACAAGCTCCTAATGAGCAACAAGCAGCAATCAATGTTGCTGTTTTTTGTCGAATTATATCGTAATAAATAGCCTCTGTAATATCAAGATTTCTTGCTTTTTCAATTTGCAGTAATTCCCCTTCACTCATTTCACGAACTGCAACAGAAATAATGCGCAGTAGATCAAAATCACCATGATCTATTGACAATAACAAACCTTTTGACAATAGATAATCACCTACTAAAACAGCGATCTTATTTTTCCACAGGGCGTTAACAGAAAAAAAACCTCGGCGTTTGTTGCTATCATCAACCACATCATCGTGTACTAGGGTTGCGGTATGGATTAGTTCAATTACGGAAGCACCACGATAGGTTCTTTCATTCACCAAACCGTTATTGAGCATTTTCGCCGTTAGAAAAACAAACATGGGTCGCATTTGTTTCCCTTTACGATTTACAATATAATGTGTAATACGGTTAAATAGGGCAACTTTGGAGGTCATCGCATTTCTAAACTTCGTTTCGAAATGTTCCATTTCTGGACGAATTGGCTCTTTTATTTGCGATACGATCTTCAATTAATACGCTGTTTTTTGACGAGGATTTTATAGAACTATAAAATTAGGTAAAAGAAGGCATTAAATAGTAAAGAGTATTAAGTATTTAGTACTGCGTATAGCGTGTTAAGCAACATCTATTCGGATGGTAAAAAGAGCATTAAAAAGTACTACCTGATATTATCTAATAGGTAGAGAACTTAATGCGAAGTCTTAAAATAAATAGAGGCTGTTTCAATTAGATTTTCAAACCTTTTTTTGCGTTTTTCAAGTCTTATTAGCCAACTGTCCACAGGCAGCATCAATATCTTTGCCTCTTGAACGACGGACAGTCACAACAATTCCATTTCGTTCTAAAGAACGCACGTACATTTCTATCGCCTTAGCTGAGGCTTGTTGAAAATCGCCATCATCAATAGGGTTATATTCTATCAAATTCACTTTTGAAGGTGCAAATTTGCAAAAACTCACCAAAGCATCAACATCTTTCTGTTTGTCATTAATACCTTGCCATACCACATATTCATAGGTGATTCTGCTTTTCGTTTTTTTATACCAATATTCAAGCGATTCTTTCAGATCACTAAGTGTAAAAGTAGCATTGAAAGGCATGATTGCTGTTCGAATGGCATCAATTGCAGAATGTAAAGAAACAGCAAGATTAAACTTCACGCCCTCGTCAGCCATTTTTTTAATCATTTTTGGCACTCCTGAAGTTGAAACTGTAATTCGTTTAGGAGACATGCCTAAACCTTCTTTGGAGGTGATCTTATCAATCGCTTTTAGCACATTATTATAATTCATCAAAGGTTCTCCCATCCCCATAAATACTATATTACTGAGAGGTCTGTCAAAATACAATCGGCTTTCATTATCAATAGCAACCACTTGATCGTAAATTTCATCAGGATTCAAATTTCGCATACGTTTTAGCCTCGCGGTTGCACAAAACTTACAATCTAAGCTACAGCCTACTTGGCTTGAAACACAGGCTGTAGTTCTTGTTTTTGTTGGTATTAGTACTGATTCTACCACTAAATCATCATGTAAACGCACCGCATTTTTAATGGTGCCATCTGCACTACGCTGCATCACATCAACCTTAATATGATTTATAACAAAATTGGATTCCAATATTTCTCGAGTTTCTTTCGAAATATTTGTCATCACTTCAAAAGAATGCGCAGCCTTTTGCCATAACCATTCGTAAACTTGGTTACCGCGAAAAGCTTTATCTCCATTTTCAATGAAGAATTCTCTCAATTGCTCAAGCGTTAGAGCGCGTATGTCTTTCTTTTTTGTTACCACGTATTATAAATGAAAAAATCCCTCTTTATACTGTTTCGAATGTAAAGAGGGATTTTAAAGCGTCATACCTTCTCAGGAATGGCCTTAATTATATAATTAACATCGCATCACCGTACGAGTAATACTTATATTGTTCTAGAATAGCTTCTTTATAGGCTTTTTTCATTAAATCATGACCCATAAAGGCTGATACCATCATCAATAAGGTAGATTTAGGTAAATGAAAATTAGTAATCATTGCATTTGCTATGCTAAATTCATACGGCGGGAAAATAAACTTGTTTGTCCAACCATCATAAGTATTCAGCGTTTGCTGCGACGATACTGCACTTTCTAAACCACGCATTACGGTTGTACCGACCGCACAAATTCTTCTTTTGTTTGCTTTCGCCTTATTGACAATTTCTGTAGCTCTTTCTTCGATTATCAATTCTTCACTGTCCATTTTGTGCTTGGACAAATCTTCTACTTCAACCGGATTAAAAGTACCCAGACCAACGTGTAAGGTAAGTTCTGCAAAATCAACCCCTTTTATTTCTAGGCGCTTTAATAAGTGTTTCGAAAAATGAAGTCCCGCAGTAGGAGCAGCAACGGCTCCTTCGTGCTTTGCATAAATTGTTTGGTAACGATCTTCATCTTCTGGTTCTACATCTCTTTTAATATATTTAGGCAATGGTGTTTGTCCAAGTTCCTTTAATTTTCTTCGGAAATCAAGATAAGAGCCATCATATAAAAAACGAAGTGTTCTACCTCTTGAAGTTGTATTATCGATAACCTCAGCTACTAAAGATTCGTCTTCACCGAAATAAAGTTTATTTCCAATTCTTATTTTACGGGCAGGATCTACAAGTACATCCCAAAGACGTTGTTCTTCGTTTAACTCTCGAAGTAAAAAAACTTCAATACGGGCTCCAGTTTTTTCTTTATTTCCATATAAACGTGCAGGAAATACCTTTGTATTATTAATAACCATTATATCATCTTCCTCAAAATAATCGATAAGATCTTTGAACATTTTGTGTTCAATCTTACCTGTTTCTCGGTGTATGACCATTAGTTTAGACTCATCTCTGTGCTCTGCTGGGTATTCTGCTAGTAGATTCTCAGGAAGCTCAAAACTGAAGTTTGATAATTTCATAATTGGAAAGAATTGATTTCTGTAATTTGTTATAGCAATGTCGTTGCTATTTTTTAAGCGAGCAAATATACGATTTGCAGATAGGGGATGTCAAGTAAAATGGTAATTAAATAGTATTATTCTTCTTTGACTATAAATTGAAGATGCTGAAGGTCTTTCCAATAATCAGGGTACGATTTAGAAACTACGTGCGCATCATTTATTGTTATTGAAGTTTTTAACGCTAACGGAGCGAATGCCATTGCCATTCGATGATCGTTATAGGTATCAATGGCCACATTCGGTTTAATACTTAATGCAGGTGCTAACTTCAGATCTTTATCGGTGACCGCAACTTTACCGCCTAATTTAGTTAACTCAATTCGCAGAGCTTCTAGGCGATCTGTTTCCTTTATTTTAAGTGTATGCAGTCCTGTTAGATGACAACCGATACCTAACCCCATACAAGTAACCGCAATAGTTTGGGCAATATCAGGAGCATTTTCAAGAGCACAATTGAAAGTTTGCCTTTGAGTCTTTGCAACTTTCCTCAAAAGAATACTTGTTTCGGTATAGGTGGTACTAACGCCAAATTCTTGATATATATGAGCTAAGATGCTATCTCCTTGAAGGCTATTCTCCTTATAGGATGATAGTTTAATTTCAGTACCGATTTCTGAAAGTGCGACAATACTATAAAAATAAGAAGCCGAACTCCAATCTGATTCTACCACTAATTCAACTGCATCAACATCCTTTTTAGGTTTAACTTGAATTAATTGGCCCTCAAAAGTACTTTCAACTCCAATTTCTTCGAGAAGGGCAAGCGTCATTTTAATATACGGAACCGAAGTAATTTTACCTATTAATTCTAATTCAAGTCCGTTAACAAGATTTGGCCCAATAAGTAATAAAGATGAAATATATTGACTACTAATATTTGCAGGAAGGCTAACTTTATGTGTTGTTAGCATTTTTCCTTTAATGCGAAGTGGCGGATACCCTTCATTATGTTCGTAGCTAATACTTGCGCCTAAACTTCTCAGGGCATCAACGAGTACTTTGATAGGCCTTTCTGTCATACGTTGAGACCCTGTTAAAATGACTTCCTTACCATTTTGAGAAGCAAAATAGCTTGTCAAAAAACGCATAGCCGTTCCAGCATGGTGAATATCCACTTCTCCAGTACTAATTTGGAGTCCCTTTTGCATGACCATTGCATCATCTGAATTGGACAGATTCTTTATTGAAATATTAGGAAATAATGCCTGTAGGAGTAGCAGTCGATTGGACTCGCTTTTTGAGCCCGTGATTCGAATGTTTGCATTAAGGCACTTATTTGCAGGACCCGTAAGATATATATTCAAAATGCAATGTTCTTTTGGTAGTTTTAAATACTAAGAGTCCGTAAATAAAAACATTCCACATGACCCCCTAAAATTAAGGGGTAAAGATAACACTATTTCAACTTTTTGTTATTGTGATGCCGGTCGTGGTCGCGCTTTGTTTTTAGGTCTAGCTTTGTATCAAATGACTCTTGTAAATCAATACCTGTTTGATTAGCTAAACAAAGTACAACGAAAAGAACGTCAGCAAGTTCTTCTCCTAAATCTTGGTCTTTATCTGATTCTTTTTCGCTTTGTTCACCATACCTTCTTGCAATAATGCGAGCAACTTCACCAACTTCTTCAGTAAGTTGAGCCATATTGGTCAATTCATTGAAATAACGAACCCCGTGTTCTTTAATCCAAACATCAACAGCTTTTTGAGCATTTTGTATATTCATTAAATTAGATTTTGGACAAAACTACTTTTTCCGATTGTTTTTCTATCACTTGTCGGTAAAATTCTTGAAGTGCCTCATAGTACTCGTTTCCAATTAAAGACTTATTGAAAGTTATGCTTGAAGATAATTGAATTGCTCCTCCCTTTTCAGATATGTTGTATTTAAAATTGCCCATTTTATTAGGTAAAGCGAAAACCGTATTTTCAGGTAAGTTTTCAATCTTATACCCCTCTGGAACGGCTATTTTAACAATAAATCTATCTTCCCATGGATATCCAAAATCAACTGGAAATTCTCGTTTTTTAGATTTAAATGGTGACTCATCTGTTGCTAGATAAAATAAAGGTGAAAAATACAATTTACTACTTGTTTCTTCAATACAATCTTCTTTTACAATATCGAATGATTGTCCTAATGGTTTTGCAGTATCATTCTGATTTGAGATTTGAAAATTAGAAATTTCTACTCCATCATAATTTTTTTCTAATTCTTCTAAATATTTGTCTTCGGTATTATCAGCAAATCTTTTGCGTAATAACATGGCATAATAATTAGAAAAACGTTGTTTACTAACCCCTTCAATAGAGCCGTCATCAGTTAAACTAACATCGAGCATACTTGTTTCTATCGACTTTTTTTGCGGCATTAAATCTACCATATCAGAAGAACCATCTTTTGCCACAACGCGACCTAACCAATTTAGGGCCCTCATGGGCAAAACATTCGTAGAACTAAAACTTTCAGTTGCGTCTATGTGTTCATAGCTATCTCCATTTTTAATACCCGCAATTACATAATTAAACCCATCTAAAGTAGGGAACAGGGAGATACCATTATCACGCGTACTTAACATTATAGGGTAAGCATCTAAACCCGCATGTTTTAACATTGCCACTAACATAAGATTTATATCTGCCGTATTTCCGGTGCCATCTTTATAGGCTTTTTTAACGCCTTCGTCTGTCCCAACGCCACGTTTTTTATTCCACTTTACTTTTTTCTTCACAAAACTTAAAACCGTTTGAATTTTTTTCTTATTATCCACAACACCAGCGAGCGCGGCATCAAGATCATCTTCAAAATATTTTGACCGCTTTAATTCCGTACCGAAAGCATCGCTTTTATAGACAGTCTCCACTACGTTCTCCCAAGTTTGAGCATAGTTTTGATAAGCACGACCTGGTATTTGAAGGGATACGATTTCAAAATTTACACCTGCGCGATAATTATCAATATTAGAGACAAAACTTTCATCTTTCATTGCGGGAATATTCGAAAGGTCATAAGACGTAATAATATTTTTAGTGCTTAACCTAGAATTTGTTTCACTGGTCGTTTTAGCGTTTAGCAGTAAAAAACCTTTTTGACGCTGATTGAACTTGAAATAGTCTATAATTGACATTGAGGCCTTTATCTTTTTAATAGGAATGGCCTCTTGAAATCGAAATTCATCGATACTTTGAATATAGGGTGAAGAGATTTTATACTTGTACTCTAAAACACAGCCTTCTTTCACATTAGGCATAGTTATCTTAGTTTGATTTAAGGTCTTAGAATACTCTGATTTAAAAATGCCTGATTTCTCCAGTTTGGTTTCAACCATGGCACCATTTTCCATCGTATAAGTAATTCCTTTTATACCCGATACCATCTCTTTATTTCCTCCGGAACCTTTGCTCAGGTTTATTATTTCAGTTGCATAGTCAAAACCGTTCTTATCGTATATTTTGACCCGTTCGTGAATTTCAGTTATTAAATCTAATCCTGTTGAGGTATTATAAACATAATAACTTCTTCTATTTTTTAGCAAATATGCGGCTACGGCAGAGGTATCATTAGGGTACACTTTTTCGTTTACCTCAGCCTCAGACACCTTACCGAATTTAAAATCTTGGGCCGAAATGATAGTTGTAAAACATAAAATAAAAATCAGTGTAATCTTACTTTTATACATAATGGTTTTGTTATTTCTTTAAAACTAACTTTAGGTTATCCGTTTTTTTAATAGACCTTCGAAAATTTCGATAATCTCCGTACAAGTCCTTATCATAAAATCCCCTATATATTTGAATTTTACGGGTATACCTAAGTTCAGTATCATTTAATTTCTCCATTGTCATGTTATAGGTGCCGAAATCAGAGTTAATGGTGACATTTTCTGGTAGTTCATTCAATATATACCCTTCTGGAAGTTGGATAATAAATTCATCTTCGTCTGTGTAGCCCCTAGCAATTTCAAAAGGAAGTTTTCGATTCCTGTATCGATCAGGTACAAAACTACTTGCGTTAAAAGCATTTGGTTTGAACATTAACTCTTCACCTATTTGGCTGGCGTAAGAGGAGCCCGAGATCTTAACATTCTCTATAAACTTGACATTTTCTTTATCATTATTAAAAACTGCTTTTTCAATTTTAAGACCATTTATATTATCCCAGTATTCTTTATAATATTCATCTTTTTTCTTATCTGTCATACTCTCGATAGAAGAATGTTGGTCATATTGAATAGCCTGTGTTTGAATAATTACTTCACCTGCTAAATCACCTGATGCCGAAATTTTCATAACCGCTTTGGTAACTTGCAAATTTTCATCATTCAAATAGGCCTTTGTATGCTTAATTTTTCCTCCTTGGGGAGTAACTACCAATACATCACGGTCATCAGTAAAATCACTCAAAAATCCGAATGGAATTTGCTGGCTTGTGCACTCTAACCAAATATCATCTGCTTCATTAGGTACATTTAGAATTACATGATTGCCTTGAATTGAGGCGAAGTCTTTAACCATGCCACGTTTTGTACTACCCGCATAAACGACACTGTAATAGGATTCAATACCTTGAGATTTTAAAAGAGCTTTAGTGTAATTCGTAAGACCTTTACAATCGCCATATTTCACTCGATCAACTTCTTCGGCAGAAATTGGCTGCCACCCTCCAATACCCAGTTGTACCGAGATATACCTAGTATTGTCTTGAACGAATTTATATATACGCTTGATTTTTTCAACTTTATCTGTAACACCATCTAACTTTTGACTTACCAAATTAACCGTACTTTGCGGTAAGATGTCTCTATTCACTAATAGATTATCGTATTGCCATTGACCCATTTCCTTCCAATTGGTAGCTGCACCATCTACCCCTTCTAAATGGAAACTATTTAGAGCTACCATTAATTGTGGTTCAAAACTATAAAATGAAGGGCTCATCATTTCTCGTTTTTGAGCACCTACATTAGTCATTTCATAACTAAGGTTAGCACCTTCTGAATAATTATCTATTGGGTATCCATCAAAATTTATTTCTTTTTTACGCCACTTTAGTCCGGCATTTATATTCATGGTAAAAACACTTCTTTCCGTACTTACCATATAATCATCAACTGGCATCCATTTTGGTAAAAACGCTGTATTCGATGTGGTATAGGTATAAGAGAAATCTACCGTGTACGGATAAGAGGTTGGCGTATATCGGAATAATTTAATACGAGAATCACCATAAAGAATACCACCATCTACAGCACTCACATCAAAAAAATCCTTTTTCTTAATCTTTTCTATCTCCTTACCATTTTCGTTATAAACCAAGGCCTCAATATTACTAAGTCTTGTGCCAGGGTCATAATAGGCGTAGGGTTTTATGGAGGATTCGCCTGCTTTTTTAAAGATGGTAATGACTCTACGTCGTGAAACCTGCATTTTATTTCTTGCGGTTATCTCCACCTTAGTTTCGTCTAAACGAACAACAGCATTGGCATTTAATTTTAGTTCTTCATCAATTAAGGCAGCAGAAAAATTATTTTGAGAAAAGGTAATTGAAGTACTACATAAAATACTTAGATAGAATAAAATGCGCATTTGGTTTGGTTTGGTAAGAACAAGTATAGTACAAAATCGATAATTTTCTTACAGATATTCGACGAAAAAACAAATAATCAAGATTATTCCTTATTTCTAGTATCTATCATAATGGTAACCGGGCCGTCATTTAATAAATCAACCTTCATATCGGCACCGAATATCCCTGTTTGTACTTTTTTGTTTATGTCAATTTGTAGTTGTTGTACAAATTTTTGGTATAGAGGAATCGCCACATCGGGTTTGGCCGATTTTAGATATGAAGGCCGATTTCCTTTTTTTGTAGATGCGTGCAATGTAAATTGACTTACAACTAGAGCCTCCCCATTTATTTCAAGTAGCGATCGATTCATCACACCATCTTCATCATTAAAAATACGTAAATTAGCTATTTTATGAGTTAGCCAATTAATATCTTCCGCAGTATCTATTTCTTCAATTCCAACTAGAATTAATAGTCCTATATTAATTTTTGAAATTACTTTTTCTTCAACAGAAACACTAGCAGAGGTAACTCTTTGAATAACTACTCTCATTTCTTTTCACCATAAATATCGGTTCTATAATTTTCTTCCTCCCCAGAAATTATCTGCATATAACTCTTGTAACGACTCCAAGCAATTTCACCATTCTCAAGTGCCTCTTTAATTCCACAACTTGGCTCATCAATATGTAAGCAATTATTAAATTTACAGTTTGATTTTAATTTAAAGAACTCTCTGAAATAATCACCTATTTCTGCTTTATCCATAGCCACCATGCCGAACCCTTTTATTCCGGGGGTGTCAATTATTTTTGCGTCAAAACTCAAATCGTACATTTCGGCAAATGTTGTCGTGTGTTGTCCTTGTAAATGCAACCCAGAAATTTCTGAAGTTTTTATATCAAGACTAGGTTCTATGGCATTTACGAGGGTTGATTTTCCTGCACCAGAATGACCTGCAAACATGCTAGTTTTACCTTTCATCAGTGTCTTAACCTTATCGAGGTTCTTTTTTGTTACAGCCGATATTCCAATACATTCATAACCTATTTTTCGATATAAGGCCGCTAAGTATTTAATTTCTAGTAATTCCTTGTCATTGTACGTGTCGATTTTATTAAAAAGTAAGACTATGGGAATATCATAAGCCTCGGCGGTGGCCAGAAATCGGTCTATAAAAACAGGGTAGGTTTTCGGATTATTCAGGGTGACTAATAAAAAGACTTGATCAAGATTAGCTGCAATAATATGTGTTTGTTTGGATAGATTTACCGATTTACGAATGATATAATTTTTTCGTTCTTCAATATTTGAAATCGTACCGACGGCCGTATCACCCAATAGTTCTAACTCAAATTTTACTTTATCACCAACAGCTATAGGGTTTGTACTTTTAATGCCTTGAATTCGAAACTTTCCTTTGATACGGCATTCATAAAAGTCGTTATCAGCTGTTTTCACGGTATACCAACTTCCTGTAGATTTGTAAACAACTCCTTGCATAAAGGCTATGTTTATAATAATTCAATTAATAACAAAGAAACGACTTTCTTTTTTCAATAAATGGCATTATTCTTGTAAACTGTAACTTCACTAAAACAAAATAATTATGAAAAAATTACTTATTACGACATGTATTGTCCTCGCTGCGACTTTAGAGATGAGCGCCCAACAATTTAAAGTCATCACTAGTGTTGAATCAATAGTACCTAGTGGATTAGGAAGGTCTAGAATTGTAAACGCTTTAGAACAGAAAGATCACAAAGAATATACTAGTGTTCAAACAGAGGAAGATAATACTAGAAACAAATCGAAAAGAGCTGATATCAGGGTAAAAAACTTTGAAGAAACTAAACTCTTAAACTTTTTCAATATTGGCGGTATCCGCTTTCAAAACATTGCTGCTAACGATGCTTTGTTAACTTCAATGCTAAATGATATGGTAGCAAATGGTTGGGAACTTGCATTTGTCACCAGTGCTGTAGAAAGCGCAGGAAAAGGAGATGCGAATGGTATTTTTATAACACGTTATATTTTTAAAAAGTAATACAGATTTCTAATAAATGAAAAACCCTCATACCTAGATGAGGGTTTTTTTTGTTTATAAATTAAAGGTGCGTTATGCCTTTACAATCTTGTTCTGATGATTGATAGATTCTTGGTGAATTGCCTTGAACATTTTAAGAACAAACTCTTCGCTTAGGCCTTTTGATTCTCCTTCCAAAATCATCTTACCTAAAATTTCATTCCATCGACTGGACTGTAAAACAGCTACATTTCTAGTTTTCTTCAATTTACCAATATTATCAGCAACCTTCATTCTTTTCCCCATCGTATCAATTAACTGGTTGTCTATAACATCAATTTGAGCTCTTAATCCACTCAATTGGCTATTATATTCTTCCTCAGGATCTGATTCTTTTCTAATTTTCAAATCATTCATAATTTGAACTAATCTATCTGGAGTTACTTGTTGAGCAGCATCGCTCCAAGCATTATCAGGGTCATGATGTGTTTCTATCATTAGCCCATCGAAATTTAAATCTAAGGCCGTTTGAGATACGTCAAAAATCATATCGCGCTTACCTGTAATATGTGACGGATCGTTTATTAATGGCAAATCAGGAAACTTATTCTGAAACTCAATGGCCAGTTGCCATTCCGGAATATTTCTGTATTTCGACTTTTCATAGGTCGAAAAACCTCTATGAATCGCTCCTAATTTTTTAATCCCAGCCGTATGTAAACGTTCAATACCTCCTAGCCATAGTGCCAAATCAGGGTTTACTGGGTTCTTTACTAAAACAATCTTATCAGTACCTTTTAAAGCATCGGCCAATTCTTGCATGATAAACGGACTTACCGTTGATCGAGCACCAATCCAAAGTAAATCAATATCATGTTCTAAAGCCAATTCGACATGAGCTCTATTGGCTACTTCCGTGGCAGTTTTAAGTCCAGTTTCTTTCTTTACTTTTTGGAGCCATTTCAAACCTAAAGCACCAACGCCCTCAAAGTTTCCTGGTCGCGTTCTTGGCTTCCAGATACCAGCACGATAGTAGTTGACATCGGTATCTTTCAAGCTATGCGCTATTCCTAACACCTGTTCCTCGGTTTCTGCACTACATGGCCCTGCTATTACTAGTGGATGATTTAGTTTCATATCATCCAACCATGTTCTCATTTCTTTTGTATTCTCCATTACTTTGTTTTTGGGTGAAGAGCAAAAGGTGAAGGGTAAAGGTTTTCACCATCTTGCGTCCTCTTCTATTTAAATATTAATTGTTTTCTAATATCTCTTTTATATTCTCTTGTCTCTTGCCTCTTGCCTCTTGTCTCTTGTCTCTTGTCTCTTGTCTCTTGTCTCTTGTCTCTTGTCTCAAAAATCACTTTTTATTCAAAGGAATACCGTTCAATATTTCTCTGATCTTATTTGTACTCCTCATTTCATTATAAATTCCGTCAAAATCATTCTGTAAAAGCATTTGCTTAAATTCTTCTAGGTTTTGAATGTACTCTTCTAGTGTTTCTACAACATTTTCTTTATTCTGTTCAAAAATAGGGGTCCACATAGCTGGTGAACTTTTTGCCAAACGCACAGTGCTCTCAAAACCTGACCCAGCCATATCAAAAATATCGCGTTCATTTTTCTCTTTCTCAATAACCGTCTTTCCTAACATAAATGAACTGATATGTGACAAATGAGAAACGTACGCAATGTGCTTATCATGGGCTTCCGGATTCATATATCGAATACGCATACCCATTTGTTGAAATAGCTCTAAAGCACTCTCTTGTAACTTAAATGCAGTTTTCTCTACTTCGCAAATGATATTCGTTTTGCCTTTATACAACCCTTCTATAGCTGCAGATGGACCAGAAAATTCTGTGCCCGCGATAGGATGACAGGCTAAATAATTTCGTCGCTTTGGATGATTTCCTAATACTTTGCAAATCAATTGTTTTGTAGAACCTCCATCAAAAACTACACAATCATCGTTAACAACATCTAATATTTTAGGAAGCTTTATTACTAAAACATCAACAGGTATCGTAACAATAACCATATCAGCCACTCCCAAATCTTCATAACTAGATTTTACATCTATCAGATTCAAAGCTAACGCTTCTTCAACATGAGCATCGTTGGTATCAATTCCGTAAATTGTGGTATCGGGGTTTATGCGTTTGATGTCTTTCGCGAAAGATCCTCCAATTAGTCCGATACCGATTATAAATACATTCATTTTTATCGCTGCGCTTTCGTTATTCCTTATTCGTTGACTGTTTCATTTTTTTTCGAATTCATCATTATTATTGACTATCAATTGATAACTGTCAACCATTTAAAATCTGTCTATTGCTTCTTGAATTTTCGCTTCAGCAACACAAAGTGAAAATCGAATATACCCTTCACCATTACTTCCGAAAATGGTTCCAGGGGTAATGAAAATATCTTTGTCATAAAGTATATCGTCAATAAATTTTTCTGCGGATGGCACACCGAAAGGTAGCTTCGCCCAAACAAACATGCCAACAGAAGTGGAATCATAAGTACATCCTAACTTTTTTACCAATTGTAGCATCAACTCCTTACGGGCACTATAAACTTTGTTTAAATTGTCAAACCAGTCTTGAGAACTTTCTACGGCCGCAATCGCACCTTTTTGAATGCCGTAGAACATTCCAGAATCCATATTACTTTTTACTTTTAATATTGATTTTAGGTTTTCTTCATTTCCTAATACCATTCCCACACGCCATCCGGCCATATTAAATGTTTTACTCAGGGAATTCAGTTCTAAGGCAACATCTTTGGCACCATCAATACTCAGTATACTTGTTGGGTTTTCATTCAAAATAAAACTATACGGGTTGTCGTTGATTAATAGAATGTTATTCATTCTTGCGAAAGCCACCAATTTTTCCAATTGTGTTTTGGTAGCCTTAGCGCCGGTAGGCATATGCGGGTAATTTATCCACATCAATTTTATTTTTGACAAATCTTCTTTCTCTAACTCCCTAATATCAGGAAACCAACCCTTATCTTCTATCAAATCATAATACTTTGGCAAGGCACCAACCAACTTGCTAACAGCTGTATATGTAGGGTAGCCAGGATTTGGAATTAACACCTTATCTCCTTCATTCAAAAAGGCCATACTGATATGCATAATACCTTCTTTAGAACCCATTAAGGGTAAAATTTCAGTAGCAGCATTCACCTCAGCTCCATATTTGGACGAATAAAATGTGGCAATAGCTTCTCGTAGTTCTGGTAGGCCTTGGTAACTTTGGTACTGGTGCGCACCCGTATCGCTAACCGAATTTTGAATCGCATGGATGACTTCTTTAGATGGCGCCATATCAGGACTACCAATACCCATATTTATGATCGCCTTTCCTTCAGCCATTAGTTCACGTACTTCGCGTAACTTTTTTGAGAAGTAATATTCTTGAACTTTTTCTATGCGATCGGCTGTTTGTATCATACTCTGGCATTTTTATATTCACCCAACACTTTAAAGTCTTCAGACATGATGCTCAACAGTGCTTTTGCCTTTTCAAAATTGGCGAAACTATCAAAAGTCACGTCAACGAAAAAGGCATACTTCCATGGCGTTTCAATAATAGGAAGGCTTTGTATTTTTGTTAAATTCAAATTGCAATCACTCATTACATTAAGCATAGCAGCCAAACTACCTCGTTTATGATCTGTAATAAAGCGCACCGTTGCTTTATTGATTTCTTCCTTTGGTAACTCTTTGTTTTTTGTCTTTACAATGATAAATCGAGTTGAGTTATTCTTAATCGTCTGTATGTCTTTGGCTACGATATTCAAACCATACAATTCGGCAGCCACATTCGGAGCTATTGCTGCTACCTGTTTTAATTGATCTTCTTGAATACGTTTTGCCGTTTCTGCTGTATCTACATCTTCCACCAATTTTATCTGAGGATATTTGCGAAAAAACTCCTTACACTGCAGCAACGCCATTGGGTGCGAACGCACCTCTTCAATATCTTCAATTTGTTGTCCTTTAAGCACCATCAAATTATGATGAATATTCAAATAATGTTCTCCTATGATATGAAGTTTATTATGGTATATCAAGTTGTAATTCGGAATGATTGAGCCTGCAATCGAGTTCTCTATAGCCATAATGCCTTTATCAGCTGTTCCACTCAAAAGCTGGTCTACTAAAAAATCGAAAGACAAACACTCCACCAATGCGATGTTATCTCCATAATAATCCTTCGCTACTTGATGATGGTTTGAACCTCTTATTCCTTGTATGGCTACTTTTAGTTTCATGCTATTCGTTAATCCTAGGTTTAAAAATAGATCCTGAAATAAATTCAGGTTATTCTTGAAATTTGAAAAGTTAGAAGAATAAAAAAAGTCCTGCTTTTGGCAGGACTTCTATATTATATCTAACTTCAATATACTACAACAGCCCTGCGCTTCCTTTAAAAAAGAAGTAAAAAAAGAATCTGTTATAGTAATTTTGCATTGTCATAATACACTTAAACTTGTGGCTAATGTATGAATTAAATTTAGAAAATTCCTTTTCCGTGATTTTTTTTTCATTTTCATGCGATATTGTTAAAATTTAAATCGCCTGTTAGCACGATAAACTTTAACTCCCTAAATACACCTTAAGCTATTCTTTCAACGGAACGTGCAATTAGCACATCTATGGTCTCATTTAATTCTTCTTGTACGTTAGGATTTGTACAATTGATTAAAATCGAAAATACCATCTGTTGCTCGGGATAGACAAAAAAATTAGAATAACCTCCTACCCCATTACCCACATGCCCGTAATATAGTCTTCCTTTTTTATCTTCACTTACTTGCCAACCGAGTCCGTAATACGTTGAGGATCCATTAATCATTTGAGCTGTTAAGAATTCTTTTTTTAAGTCTCCGTGGAACAATTTATCATCTAATAGCGACTGCCCAAACTTTGCTATATCTTCAGAAGTAGATAGGTAACCACCACCTGCGAGTTTAAAATAATTGTTCACGGGGATTGCTTTTCTGAAGCCTAAGCTATTCTTATTGTAGTATCGACTATGCTCAAGGATCTCTTTACGATTATAATAATCACTATGCGCAACCGAAGTGACATTGGGAGCAAAGGTATTTGACATCCCAAGAGGATTCAAAACCTTTTCTTTCACGTATTCTTCAAATGGAGTACCGCTGGCCTCTTGCATGGCTAGGGAAATCAGCACCCAATCATAACTATTATACTGATAATCGGTACCAGGCTCGAAAAGCAATTCATCAGCTGAAAAAATTTCAATACTCTCTTTGATGGTGTATGGTTTATTTAAGGCGTATTCCTTACCACGATACCCTCGTATTCCAGCCGTATGGCATGCCAACTGTCTTATTGTAAAATCCCATTTCTTTCTAGGAAAATAAGGCACGTATTTGTAAAAAGAGGCGTCTAAATCTATTAGGCCCTCGTGAACCGTAAAAGCTAAAGCTGTTGCAGCAATTGGTTTAGATGCGCTAGCAATTCTAAAGATTGTTTTTTTTGGATCAATTACAATATTACGTTCTAAATCGGCATAGCCATAGCCTTTTTGAAACAAAGACTTTCCATTTTTGAGCACTGTAATTGCTAATCCGGGTACTTTTTTTGAAAGCACCAAGTCATTCAACAGATGATCTGCCTTCTGTAAGTCCAACGACGTAAAGTTATCTCCTTCATTCTTCTTTTGACCAAAGATTCTTTGTAAAAATGTAGTTATGGGCTTCACTTTAGAGATTTAGCAGATTAATCTTTAAAAATTAACTTCCCTTTAAACAATTCATTGATTTGAACTAATGGCGGCCTTCTATAACTAATAACATCACCAAAACCCCGTATATCTCCTTTAATAACTTGAACAGGGTTTACTAGTATATCATTTGAACCACGATGATCTACGTCAACAAATTGAGCATTTAAGGCTTCTGCTTCAATTCTAGAATCTCCTGCAGCGATAGTGACACCAAAAAATTGTGTCTTACCTCTTAGTTTAAAATATGCAATTCCGTTAACTACAATAGTAACATCGGTGGTATCTAGTTCAAGATCAAACTCGCCATCTGTTGTTTCACTTTCATCATTTATAAAACTCTCTGAAACAAGTCTCATAACCGGAAAGGAAAGAACTCCATCACTTTCAATCTTAAGTCCGGTGCTACTACGTAGCTCTCTAATGTTTGGCGCCGTAACATAGATTTTGGTTAATCCGTAATTTCTAAAAAAATTGCAATCATTCGTATTTCGTAACAACAGGCGATTATCTTTAACAGATACGACAATTTCATTCATCAAATTCTCACCCGTTTCGACTTCAACCTTTATGTCAGGTCCTTGTTTTAAAACGAGTCCGACATTTTCGAATACTGTAATATTACTAAAATCGGTTACGCTGACTTCCTCTCTAATAAGTTTTCCAGCACTTTGAAAGCAATCTGGTGCTGCATCTGAATTGCATGATATAAAAAAACCGGACAATAATAAAAGTGCACACTTCAGAACATGAGGGAATACGCTATTATCATCCCTAAAAAGAGAAACTGACATTTTGAAAGATTGTAAATCATAACTCATAACTCCGAACTCATAACTTTTATAATCGAATTCCTATACCAAATTCAACAGCTTCTGCCGCAGCACCGTGTGATTTTAGAGAAACTACGCCGTACCAAGTGTTTCCAAAATATTTTTTGACCCCCATGCGGTTGTAAATCCGTCCTTCGAAATCAAAAGGATAGTATACATAATACCCTAATTGACTAATGATACTTAATTTATTTATAAAAAGTTCATGTCCAACAAATAGCCCTACACGCTTGAAATCGGCATTTGCAGCCACATTATTTTCAGGAAACGAAACCGACTGAAATCGAATCAAACCTTTTAAAAAATTACTAAAAAACATATCTGTTCCTACCTGAACAGCACTTTTTCTGCTCAATCGCTTATCTGCATAAGCCGAAAAAATATAGAAGGGAAATTGACCTGAGCCTATAATATCACTCTCATTAACACCCGATCTAAAGACCAAATTGTATTTAAAAGTTTCAGTAATCTTCTTTTTTTCGCGTACGGTATAATCGGGTTCCTCTTGTTTCAAAGTATAGGTCAAACCAGCATTGAAAGCCAATGTGTTGGTTGACGTATTTGGTGCTCTGACATTCGCATTGGAATAGTGTACTAGAGATATTCCTGCCTTAAAACCTAAACCCTCAAGAATATTTTCTTTCTGGTAATTCAACATTAAAAAAGTAGAACTTAATATTCGAGAACCGTAGGCATTATTTCGAAAATTGGTTACGCGATCATAAGGGTTGGTAGCATAAGAAATCCCTTGCCCTATGCGTAATTGCACATTTCGTTTTAAAAAATAGAAGTTGAAGTGTCCATAAACTCCTAGGTTATCTCCAAGAGTAGGATTATTTGACCTCTGAAAAACAAATGAAGCCCCGAGGTCTGGGTAGTTATAACCTTGCTGCCAATCTTCAGAACCATAGGTTTTTCTATTAAATCCTAGAATAAGACCTACTGGATGCTCCGTAATCAAATGACTGATATCTGCGTTATGCAAAATGATGGAACCATAGAATGCACTTGCATCAAAGCTATAATTGGTTCGTTGTTCATCATTTTGCCCAAAGCAAATTCTTGTAAAACATAGTATAAGCAGGAATACCCTTAGGCTCATGGTAATCAAAGGTAAGTACGAAGTTCGAAATTCAAGGTAAGAACTTTGAAAACTTTGTATTTTAAGTTTGGTAGCTAAAATAGACTTTTGGCAATCGCCTGAATGTTATCAGATTTGCCCATAGAATAAAAATGCAAAACAGGAACTCCAGCTTCTTTTAATTCTTTAGACTGTTCAATAGCCCAATCAATGCCTACCTGTCGCACTGCCTTATTATTTTCACATTCATCTACCGCATCAACCAATTCTTGTGGAAGATCTATTCTAAATACTTGCGGTAATAGCTGCAAATGACGTTTTACGGCAATTGGTTTAATCCCAGGAATAATGGGTACATTAATTCCCATTTCCTTAGCTGCATCTACAAACTCAAAATATTTTTGATTGTCGAAAAACATTTGAGTCACTACATAATCGGCACCAGCTTCTACTTTTTCTTTCAATCGCTTTAAATCAGACTTTAAAGAAGGTGCTTCTAAGTGCTTTTCAGGATAGCCCGCAACGCCAATACAAAAATCAGCACAATCATCAGTTTCTATTACTTCATGCAAATATTTTCCACAATTGAGGTTTTGAATCTGTTCTACTAAGTTAATCGCAAATGGGTGTCCACCTGAAGTCGGTTCGAAATATTTTTCTTCGCGCATCGCATCTCCCCTCAAAGCCATGACATTATCAATGCCCAAATAATGACAGTCAACCAATAAATATTCCGTCTCTTCCTTTGTAAAACCTCCACACAACACATGAGGCACAGTATCAACATCATATTTATGTTTAATCGAAGCGCAAATACCTAGTGTACCTGGCCGCATACGGGTTATTTTTTTGTCTAAGAGTCCTGATCTATCAAGATAAACATACTCTTCGCGTGAAGTGGTTACATCAATAAACGGAGGGTTAAATTCCATCAGCGGATCTATATTGTTATACAATTCTTGAATACTGCGCCCTTTTACTGGCGGAATAATCTCGAAAGAAAATAATGTTTTTCCTTTCGCTGCGGTAATATGTTCGGTTACTTTCATTTATGCTGAACTTGTTTCAGTATCTCGTTAAACCCCGCCCTCTCCTAAAGGAGAGGGAGTTTAATAGCGGATGTATTTGTTATTATTTTAATCTTTTTATTTTGGCGTTACCTAAAGGTCGGGCTTTCGGTAGTCGCTCTTTTCTTTTATCTCGACTGCCTGCCCGACTTTGTCATTCAGGCGGGCGCTCGATATGACAGAAAAGGAGCTTCAACAATACCTCAATCCCTAACGCATAGCTACTCCTTATTGTTAAATTTTATTCAAAACTATTTATTTCATAACAGCATTTGCCATTTATGAGCCAGGGGCTTCATCAACAATATTTGGTGCCAACCATTTTGTCGCTTCCTCAACAGTCATGCCTTTTCTAGTTGCAAAATCAGCTACTTGATCTTCCTTTATTTTTCCTAAGCCGAAATATTTCGCCTCAGCATTACCAAAGTAATAGCCCGAAACTGAAGCTGCTGGCCACATGGCCAGACTTTCAGTAAGCTTAACCCCTATTTTTTCTTCTACTTCAAGTATTTCCCAAATGGTCAATTTTTCTAAATGATCGGGGCAAGCCGGATACCCAGGTGCAGGGCGAATTCCTTTGTACGCCTCCTTTATAAGTTCTTCATTATTCAAATCTTCATTTGATGCGTACCCCCAATGTTTAGTTCGAACTTCTTTGTGTAAATACTCGGCAAATGCTTCTGCCAAACGGTCGGCTAAAGCTTTTATCATTATTGAACTATAATCGTCTAAATCTTTCTCATATGCTGTTGCAAGTTCGGCCGTTCCGAATCCCGTAGAAACACAAAAACAACCCATATAATCTTGCTTACCACTTTCTTTGGGTGCGATAAAATCTGCTAAAGCATAATCGGGTACACCCTCACGACGTTGTAATTGTTGGCGTAGGGTACGGAATATATATTCGTCTTTCGCTTCGGCTTCGCTCAGCGGCCTATTCAATTCATTATTGTTCCCCGAATGAAGTCGAAGGGCAATATCATCCTCATTGATAGTATTTGCTGGAAACAATCCGAAAATCGCTTTCGCCTTCAGTTTCTTTTCTGAAACTATTTCGGTCAACATTTTTTGGGCATCAGCGAACAAGTCAGTGGCTTGAACGCCTACCACATTATCCATTAAAATATCAGGGTATTTTCCATGCAGTTCCCAACTTCTGAAAAAGGGTGTCCAGTCAATAAAGGACACTAGCTTTTTCAAATCCATGTCCTCAATAATTTGAATACCAAGTTCGTTGGGTTTTACGATTTCAGTGGTATTCCAATCTATTTTAAATTTATTCTTTCGCGCCTTTTCTATAGCTTTATATTCCTTTTGAACAGAACGTTTTAAGAATTTCACGCGAAAGACATCATAATCTTCTTTAATAGATTTCTTATAACTGCCCGATGTTTCTTTCTGCAACAAATCTCCAACCACAGTAACCGCCCTTGAAGCATCATTCACATGTACAACGGCCTGGCTATACTGCGGGTCTATTTTAACTGCCGTATGTGCTTTACTGGTAGTCGCACCTCCGATTAATAAAGGAACCGTAAAGTTTTTACGTTCCATTTCTTTGGCCAAATGCACCATCTCATCTAAAGACGGTGTAATTAATCCGCTTAAGCCTATAACATCTACATTATATTCAATAGCTGCTGTAATTATCTTTTCAGGCGGCACCATAACGCCTAAATCTACAATCTCATAGTTATTACAGGCCAAGACAACACTTACTATATTTTTACCAATATCATGAACATCTCCCTTAACGGTGGCCATCAAAATTTTTCCCACTCCTTCAGAATCCTCCTCTTGCGGATTGGCAAGCTTTTCTTCTTCAATATAAGGTAACAAATAAGCCACTGCTTTTTTCATCACTCGAGCGGACTTTACCACTTGCGGCAAGAACATTTTTCCGCTACCAAAAAGGTCTCCTACCACATTCATACCAGTCATTAAATTACCCTCGATAACCTCAATAGGTTTATTAGCAGCCTGCCGCGCTTCTTCTACATCTTCTTCAATATATTGATCAATGCCTTTAACTAAAGCTCTGGTAATTCTGTTTTGAAGTGGTTCTTCGCGCCATGATAAATCTACTTTGCTTTCTTTTACCTTGCCTACTACAGATTCTGCAAAATCAAGCAATCTTTCTGTAGCATCATCTCTGCGATTCAGCATGACATCTTCTACATGTTCCAATAGATCTTTCGGAATATCATCGTACACTTCTAACATGGTCGGGTTAACGATACCCATGTTCATTCCGGCCTTAATTGCATGATATAAAAACACAGAATGCATGGCTTCTCGTACTGGGTTATTGCCTCGAAAAGAAAAGGAAACATTACTTACACCCCCACTAACACTACAATATGGTAAGTTTTCGCGAACCCATTTGGTGGCGTTTATAAAATCGAGCGCATTCAGTTTATGCTCGTCCATACCCGTTGCCACAGGAAAAATATTCAAATCAAAGATGATATCCTCAGGAGGAAAGTGGACAATGTCTACCAATATTTTATAAGATCTTTGCGCTATTTCTATGCGCCTTTCATAATTATCTGCCTGACCCACCTCATCAAAGGCCATAACAATGACTGCCGCGCCATACCTTTTAATCAGTTTTGCATGATGAATAAATTCTTGTTCGCCTTCTTTTAAACTGATTGAATTTACCACGCACTTACCCTGTACCACTTGAAGTCCTGCTTCAATGATTTCCCATTTTGAACTATCAATCATTATGGGGACTCGCGCAATATCGGGTTCTGCAATAACAAGATTCAAGAACTTCACCATGGCTTCTTTGCCATCGATGAGTCCGTCATCCATGTTGATATCGATAATTTGGGCTCCCCCTTCTACTTGATGACGTGCGACATCTAAAGCTTCTTCAAATTTCTCTTCTTTAATAAGACGCAGAAACTTTTTAGAACCTGCAACGTTGGTACGCTCACCTACATTGATAAAATTACTTTCTGGAGTGACCACCAATGGCTCAAGTCCGCTAAGCTTTAAATATTTTGTTGTCGGTTGTCGGGTATAGGTTGATAGTATGTTGGTATTACCTTCTGGCATCAATTATTCTTATAATATTTTATAAATCCATTAATAAGTTTCTTACACTTTAAGATTTGATTCAATAAGGGTCTAAATTCATCTTTTTCCAAATAATTTTGGTCAACAGCTAAGTACAATTGGGTTTCTAATTCATACAATGAACCTCTAGCAATATGCAGAAATTGTATGGTATCAGCTGAGGTTCTACGACCGCATCCTTCTGCTATATTTGAAGGAACTGAAACCGCGCTGCGCCGTATTTGACTAGTCAATCCATACATTTCTTCTTTTGGAAAGAGCTTTGATATCTGATAAATTGTATTTACCAAAATTCTAGCCTCTTTCCATACTTCCAATTCTGTATATTCCATTATCAATATATTACCAAAAACTGTCAACAGACAACTATCAACCATCAACCATCAACGCCCTCGGATCATACTGCTTTACCAATTCAGCAATTGCAGCAATATGCTCTGGAGTCGTTCCACAGCAACCTCCAACGATATTCACCAAGCCTTTTTCAACATATTCCTTTATTTGGTCAGCCATTCGCTCTGGCGATTCATCATATTCTCCAAAAGCATTTGGCAATCCGGCATTTGGATGAGCAGATACGCCGTACTCCGTTTTATTAGCTAGAACTTCTAAATGCGGTACCAACTGGTTGGCTCCTAAGGCACAATTAAAACCTACCGTCAAAATAGGTATATGGGAAATGGATATTAAAAATGCCTCTGCCGTTTGACCTGATAAGGTTCTACCTGATGCATCAGTTATTGTTCCACTTACCATAATCGGCACGTCGATATTTCGTTCTTCTTTTACTTCTTCGATTGCAAAAAGTGCGGCTTTGGCGTTGAGCGTATCAAAAATGGTTTCTACCAAAAGAATATCAGAACCGCCGTCTAATAGGGCTTCCGCCTGCTGCTTATAGGCAATTCGTAATTCATCAAAGGAAACGGCACGAAATCCGGGGTCATTTACGTCAGGAGACATGCTAGCCGTTTTGTTAGTAGGGCCCATACTACCAGCAACAAATCGAGGCTTATGTGGTTCTTCTGCTGTGAACTCATCGGCTACTTTTCGCGCGATTTTGGCAGACTCATAATTGAGTTCATACACCAAATCTTCCATATAATAATCAGCCATGGCAATGGTTGTACCTGAAAAAGTATTCGTTTCTACAATATCCGCTCCTGCCGCGAAATATTTTGAATGAACGGTTGCAATTGCTTCGGGCTGGGTTAGTGATAACAAATCATTATTGCCTTGTAAGGGGTGCTTCCAGTCTTTAAATCGCTCACCTCGAAAATCTTCCTCCGTAAATTTATAGCGTTGCAGCATGGTACCCATTGCCCCGTCTAATACCAATATTCTTTTCTGTAAAATATCTTTGATACTCGTCATTTCGTAAATCTTACTTGCGTTAAGGATAGCAGCGACATCTTTTTTAAACTTTTTCGGTTTAAAAAAATACAGCGGATAGCCTGACCTTTGTTTTTACAAAGGCAACGCTCAAATTAATAGTATCAAGTAAGGGTATAGATTAGGCAAAAAGCCAAGTCTTTTGGTTATCTGCCTTTAAATCTTATGAGTTTATTCACAAGGTCCTGAAATGAATTCAGAATAAAGATAGAATGTAGCACCTTCTTAGATTCTGATAGGCATCAGAACGAGCTAAGGGTTGCTAAGGCTTCATAGGGTCTAATCCCTCCACCTTTCTTGATAACAATTTCAATTTTTCTATGAACTAAGTACAAAGTAAAGCCACAGGCTAATGAAAACCAAGTTATTTATACAAAAATTAGCCTTCAAATTATAACAAACCTTTCGCCTTAATCTCTAAATACTTGTTTATCGTATCAATAGTCAGATTACTAGGCGAAGTCAAAATCGTTTGAATTCCGTATTTATTCAACTCAGCTGCGATTAATTTTTTATCATAGCTAAATTTTTCTGCAATGGTTTTGTCAAAAATCTCTTGAAGAGAATTTGCTTCTTGATTTTTAAGAATCTCTAATTCTGTATTTTTAAAAAAAACAACAACCAACAAATGACTTTTATTAATTGCTCTCAGATAGCCAATCTGCCTATTTACGGCATCTAGGCTTGCAAAATTGGTGTACAGCAGCAACAAGCTTCTTGTAGTTACTTTTCGCTTTATTAAACCATATAAATTACCGAAATCAGATTCACTAAAATCAGTATTTATGTTATAAAGCGACTCTTGAATTAAATTCATTTGCGTATTTCTTCTTTCAGCTACAACAAAGTTCTCCGCTTTTTTAGAAAATGAAAACACGCCCGCCTTGTCATGTCTTCGCACTACAACACTACTAATAACTAACGCTGAATTGATAGCATAATCTAACAAACTCAATCCTTCAAAAGGCATCTTCATAACGCGCCCCTTGTCAATAACTGAATATATTTGCTGAGACTTTTCATCTTGAAACTGATTTACCATCAGTTGATTACGCTTAGCTGTTGCCTTCCAATTAATATCTTTTATATTATCTCCTTGTACATAATCTTTAATCTGTTCAAATTCAAAAGAATTTCCAATTCTGCGTATTTTCTTTATTCCAAATTGTAGGTTAAATTGATTCAATGAAATTAAATCGTACTTCTTAAGTTGTAAAAAACTAGGGTAAGTCTTTACCATTTGAGAGGCATCAAAAGAAAACTTTCGCAAGGCAAAACCTATTATGCTCGATGCAAAAATGTGTAATTCACCGAACTTATACTCTCCACGTTCCTTGGGGGTGACTTGATAAGAAATTGATTCTCTTGTGTTAGCTCCAAGTTCTCTTGTTAAACTAAAATCACGTTGCTGAAATTGAAAGGGTAGTTCATCTATAATGGTACAAAAGATCTTTAAAGTAATTCCGTTAGTAACCTCAATACTTACTTTATTAGTATCTCCATTCGAGAACTTTTCAGGTAGTATTCTTGATGCTTGTATACCTTTTTTGGTTCCAAAAAGAATTAGGATATCAACAACTACACCAACTAAAAAAACTAGGCTTGATAGTTTGGCAATCACCAATAAAATTGGATAAATAAAGCTTAAAATAAATAGCAAAATGATCCCAAAAAACACATAGAAAAAACGATTATTTAAATACAACTCTTTAAAAAATCGCACTATGGGCATTGGTTTGGAAACCACTTTTGTTTTAGTTTTTGCCATTAAGCTAATCTATTTTGGAATTTCAACACTCTGAAGAATATCGTTTATTATTTGTGTTGAAGTAATACCTTCCATCTCTCTTTCGGGTGTAACTATAACGCGGTGTTGTAATACCGGAATGGCGATCTGTTTTATATCTTCTGGAGTTACAAAATCTCTACCATTTATTGCCGCAAAAGCTTTACTAGCTTTTAATACTGCTATGGAAGCTCTGGGAGATGCCCCTAAATATAAAAAGGGGTTCGTTCGTGTATTTAATATAATTTCGGCTATATATTTTATCAGATGTGGTTCTACGATTATTTGAGAAATCAATGCTTGATAAGCGGTAATTTTTTTCTTACTTAAACTACTTGTAATTTGAGCTAATTTTGTTGTTTTCAAGGCATGTTCTCTGGTAATTATCTCTACTTCTTCATCTAAATTGGGGTAGTCTATAGTTATTTTAAACAGAAAACGATCTAGTTGCGCTTCTGGCAATCTATAGGTTCCTTCTTGCTCTATCGGATTTTGAGTTGCCAATATAATATAAGGCGCATCTAAGATGTACTTTTCACCATCCATAGTAACTTGTCTTTCCTCCATTACCTCAAACAAAGCGGCTTGAGTTTTGGCTGGAGCTCTGTTAATTTCATCAGCTAACACAATATTCGAAAATATAGGTCCTTTCTTAAATTCAAATTCTGATTTCTTCAAGTTGAATATTGAAGTACCTAATACATCAGATGGCATAAGGTCTGGTGTGAACTGTATTCTACTAAATGCCACATCAAGGGCTTTAGCCAATAGTTTTGCCGTTATGGTCTTAGCCACACCGGGTGCACCTTCCAACAATACATGTCCTTCAGCCAATAAAGCTGTAAGTAATAAATTGACTAATTGTTTTTGACCAACTATAACTTTGGCTAATTCCGTTTTTATCTGCAATACACTAGCTTGTAATTCATCTAGGTTTAACCGATTATCAAATTCGATATCATTATTTTCCATGTGCTACTTTTTATCTTTATTGTAGAAATTTTCTATTTCCTTATTCAGGTTTATTAATGGTTCTTTGGTCATGAATTTATGAGATTTCATCTTCAAAATCAACGAAATCAATTGTTGTACTTGTTCATCAGAGTTACCTGATTTCATTGCTAATTTCTTTACAAAATCTTCATTTAAGTTCTCTGTAGATAAATGATATTTGCTTCTTATAGATTCTAAAAAGTGAATGATTTTCTTTTGGATAATACCATTATAATCTGCAGCTTCATAATGTAAATTGCTAACCGTATGTACAAATTCTGTTGTAGTATTTTTTAATGGCTCAATTATAGGAATGACTCTTTGCCTACGTTTAGCATTAAAAAAAATGAAAAGTGCAAGTGCTAACAGTAATAGATACCAAGCCCATTTTAAAGATTCTTTAGAGGTTATATATCTGAACTTACTTTGACTGACCTCAGGGTTGATTTTAACTGCTTTATCTACTATTATAGGGACTTGAGGTAAATATGAAATCACCGTGCTAATGTAGCGCGTATCAGATGCTTCTAATAGTTGATAATTTGTAAAAACCTCTGGATTTGTGTGTATATAGAAAATTCCATCGTAATACGGTATACCAACAAAATTGGTTTTCTTTTCACCTTTGGCAGAAATAAAGTATCCCAATTTTTTTCCAGCCGTACTATCCTTTACATAAGATGTTCCAACCGGAATCTTTGAAGTATAAATTAATGAATCTTTTGAAAATTCAAAAAACAATCTATTCGCTACCTCCTTAATATTGGTATTCTCATATGCGGTATTAAAACCAAGCGTATCTTTCATAAAATATGGAAAACTACTTGCTGAGATAAAAGCGTCATTGCCATAGGCAACATATTCTAATAGAGCTTCGAAAGAGGTTTCATCGATGTCATAGTTTCTAGAAATACTGATATAGCTCTTAACGGAATCGATTGGCTGATTTCTTAGATATTGATCATATTCATAAAATGTAGTATGTATTTTCTTAATCGACCTTTCTTGAAACCAAAAAGGTAATTGGTCAAAAAATACCTTTGTATCCATTGGTTTGGTCTCAAACTCATTAAATGTAGGCGTCCAATCAACTGTGTGGCTTCTATTAGCAAATACTAATACGATTACTAGAATAACGAAACTGCCTATTATAACTCCTTTTCTACTCATCCTTTAAACTGTTTTAAAAGTTGATCGTATACAGAAGATGTTTGCACGTATTCGTGTTCATCAATACTAAATTCGCCGTACCAGATATAGGTATAATAGTAAGTGGCTCTACTAAAACCTGATGCGTATTTTGAACCTTCTACTTCTATCTGATAATCATAAGTAGTCTTTTGTGCGTCATATACAATGACGTCGAATTGATCTAATTTTTTAAGCAAAAAAAGATAGTAATACCGTATAGCATATCTGTAATCTTTACTGGCTACAGCCTCAGAAATCAGATTTTTAAAATCTACTTCGCTTATATTGTCACCAATATCAAAATTGAGATGCTGCGCATCTTCTTTAGTTCTTTTGAAAATCCATCGAATTTCTTTATTCAAAATGATTTTCACGATTAAGTAGATAACCAAAAGAATCACAAAGATCCAAAATAAGTATTGAAGCACAGTAAAAATATTTCCGGCACTTTCATTTTCTATTCGAAACCAACCTGAAATCACATCGATGAACCAGTTTTTGAAACGCGCCAATAATGAGGTGGTTTCAATGTAATCATATGCCTTACCGGTATAATCATTTTTAAAGGAATTTGGTAATACCGTAATTTCTTTTGGTATATCAGGCACCTCCTTTTCTTGCGCATTTGATATTTCAATGCCCTTACCAAACCAAAACATAAAAAGAAGAGTGATTTTACTTCTCAAAGCTTGCGTTTAATATTTTTTTATTGACTCTGAAAGGATAAATAAGATAATAGTAAGAAATGATACTCAGCGTACCGAAAATAATAAACAATGCCACAATATTAGGCATTGTATCTGAGTATCGCGTTACGTAACCTTCTAGAAAGCCAGCCGCAATGGTAAATGGAAAGGTGCTGATTACAATTTTTATTCCATCTCGCATGCCCCTTTTAAAAGAAACCAATCTTGAAAAAGTCTTTGGAAATAAAATACTAGCACCTAAAATAAAACCTGCGGCACCTTCTATTACAATTGCAAAAATTTCCATCGCACCATGAATCCAAATTCCTTTGGCACTTTCCCAAAGAACATCTTGCTTTTCAAACATATATTGAAAAGAACCCACCATTATTCCATTCTCAAGTAAGATATAGGCCGTACCTATTCCACCTGATACACCCCATGCAAATCCTGTCAAGCCTACTTTTAAATTATTAAAAGTGATTCCAATAAAACTACCCCAATTACTTCCACTTTTATAGATCGCCACTGGATCTCCGTTTTCGATGTTCTGCATTGTTTCATTCACATACGCGTCACCCAATATTAAACGAACAAACGAATCATCATTAGCAGCAGAAACAACCCCTATTAAAACGGCAGTAAGAAAAAACAGGAATGCATACAATAAATACCTTCTATAGCGATATAACAATATGGGCACATCTATTGTAAAAAAATAAACGAATAGATTAGATTCTTCTCTTTTGGTTAAGTAAATCTTTTGATAAACCTTTACTGCCAAATTATTTAAATAAACAACAAGTTTACTCTTTTTGTAGTATGTTTGGGCGTACGCTAAATCATTGATTAATTGTAAATATAAATCAGATAGGTGGTCTGGGTTTTCAATGTTCTTTTGAGAAATTGCTTTTTCAAACTGTAACCATTTTTCTTTATTTTGTCGGATAAAAGCCACTTCCCTCATACAATGCAAATAAAATTATATAATGGCAGAAATACAAATTACTACTACACAGAACGTAACAATTAATTTTAAAGCTGCTGAAGTAGGAGAACGTATTTTAGCCTACATTATTGACTTAGTTATTAAAATAGCTTATCTATTTTTAATTTCGTTTCTTTTTGCCGCGGTAGCAACTCCGCTTGATCGAATCATTGAGGATGATTTTGCAGACGACCCTTGGAGTGTAATGGCAATTATAATTGTAATTTGTTCCCCTATAATATTTTACACTATTGTATCAGAAACTCTTTTAATGGGTCAAACTTTAGGAAAAAAAATAGTGAATATTCGGGTAGTCAAAATAGACGGCTATCGCGCCTCTTTTTTAGATTATTTTATTCGTTGGGCTATGCGGTTGGCCGAAATCAGCCTTTTTTGGGGCGTTCCTGCTTTGGTAGCCATTGGGTCTTCTAAAAAGCATCAGCGCTTAGGAGGCATGGCATCTGGCACAGCCGTCATAACATTAAAGAACAAGGTCGGAATCAATCATACCATTCTTCAGGAAATTAAAGAAGACTACAAACCTACTTATTTCTCGGTAATTAAATTATCAGATAACGATGTGAGAATTATTAAGGAAAACTTTATTCGAGCCAGAAAAAATAGAGATCATAAAACAATGCTCGTGCTAAAAGATAAAATCATTAATGTAATCGAGGAAAGGCCACATGCGGATATTATTCCTGAAAACTTTATTCAAACCATAATTAATGATTATAACCACTTTACAAAAGATATGTAGCATAAAAAAGGAGCGAATTTAATTCGCTCCTTTTTTTATCTTTCAATAAGCTCTTAAGCTTCCGTGACACCTATATCGTCTAATTCAGTATTTGGATTTTTCGGGTTATCACCCCATTTATTAGGTCCTTCCTCACTATCAGTACAAGCAAGTATTAAACTGTAAATAGGAACTAGCAAAAACCAGCCACTTTTGCCTGCATCATGCATTCTTCGTACTCCAACAGCCAGTAAGGGAATCAAAGATCCCAGATAAAAAATCACTCCTAGAAATGTAAGCTCGGGTATTTCTAAAATGGCAGGAATGAATAGCAAGGCATAATAAATAATAATCCAAAATAAAAAGAACATCCAATATTCTTTCCTTCTAGCTCTACCTTTAAAATCGGCATATTGTTTGAATACTTTTAAAAACCACTTCATAAAATAAATTTTTTAGGTTTGGAATTAATTATTTAGTAACGCAAGAAAAACAAATTTATTGGTCATTACAAGGCGAATTCTTACAAAACTTTGTGGTTCAAAAAAAATAGATCGCTAATAAAAAACATTCCTAACTACTTTTATTCGATTAAAGTAGCTATGCTTCTGAAACACCGATATCGTCAATTTCGTTATACGGATTTTTAGGATCTGGACCATATCGATTCGGCCCCGCCTCGCCATTAGTGCATAGTAAAACTATGTTGTAAATAGGAATGAGTATATACCAACCACTTTTTCCGAGATCATGCATTCTGCGGACGCCGGCTGCAAAAGTTGGAATAAGTACCCCCAAACTATATACGGTACCAATTCCAAATTCTTCGATACCAAGGAAGGCATCTATAATGCCAATAATGAAACTAAATATAAAATTGAATAAGTAAAACATCCAATACTCTTGCCTTCTAGCTCTGCCACTGAAATCAGCATATTGTTTTAACACTTTAAGATACCAATTCATAATTTTCGTTTTTACGCCTATTTCTTTCAAACGCAAAAACCCTATGTAAATTATAAAAATCCAAATTATGAGAAAATAATCTCCGACTATCCTCCGAATAATTCTAAATAAAAAAACCCTTAATCTGCAACAATTAAAGGGCTTCTGACTAATTAAACAAAAAAATTATTGAATACTTTGTACCACTTCTTTCTTAGCTTCTTTTTTAGAGCCATCAAAACCTTCTACACCACCTACTGTAGTGTATTTCATGACATAACGTTTATCTGGGTTTATGATTTGATATGCATACTGACACATAACAGCAGCTTCATGAAAACCAGACAGAATTAACTTTAACTTTCCTTCATAGGTATTTACATCACCAATGGCAAACACACCTGGGAGATTTGTTTGATAGTCTATTGCGTTGTTTACCTTAATCGCGTTTTTATGAATCTCTAATCCCCAATTTCCAATAGGACCTAATTTTGGAGATAGCCCAAAGAGTGGAATAAAATTGTCTACTTCTAAGTAAGTGCTTTCTTTTTCCTTATCATTATGCTTCACCACCACCCCATTTAATACATTGGTACCGTGCAATTCAGTTACCTCAGCTTCGGTCAACAATTTAATTTTACCTGACTTTGCCAATTCTGAAGCTTTCTCAACGGAATCCAGAGCACCTCTGAATTCATTCCTACGGTGTACCAGCGTTACTTCACTGGCAACATCCGCTAAGAAAATCGACCAGTCTAATGCCGAATCGCCACCCCCTGCGATAACCACCTTTTTATCTCGATATATTTCTGGATCTTTGATGATATAGGCAACTCCCTTATCCTCGAAATTTTGAATATTTTCAATGGGCGGTTTTCTCGGTTCAAAAGAACCTAATCCCCCTGCAATTACAACAACTGGCGCATGATGTTTGGTACCTTTATTGGTAGTAACAATATAGGAGCCATTATCTTGCTTGTCTAAAGTTTCGGCACGCTCCCCTAAGGTAAAGCCAGCTTGAAAAGGCTTTATTTGCTCCATGAGATTTTCTACCAAATCACCTGCCAAAATTTCAGGAAAGGCAGGAATATCATAAATAGGTTTCTTCGGATATATTTCTGAACATTGTCCACCAGGTTGTGGCAGAGCATCTATCAAATGGCATTTCAATTTCAGTAATCCTGCTTCGAAAACCGTGAATAGCCCTGTTGGCCCTGCGCCTATAATCAATATATCTGTTTTTATCATGTTTTTAATAGTATTAAGTCTTAAGTAATAAGTACAAAGCGTTTTGAAATATTTGTAATTAAAACCTCAAACTATTTATTTCAATTCTACTTTTCAGCAAGAAGACAAAGTGTATTTTCATATTTTTCTACTCAATACTTTGTACTTCGTACTTTTTACTTTTTTACCAATTTTTACACTTTTTCAATCAATTTTTGAGTTATTTCGTTCATTTTGTCCACTTTTTGCTCAAAATCTCCTTTTATCGTTTTTCTATAATTGTTCAAATTTTGCACCATTTTGGTTATATCTTCCGGAATTACATCCTCAAAAAACTGACGTAATCTTTTTGCAGTAGTCGGCGACTTTCCGTTTGTGGAAATAGCGATTTTTACATTTCCTTTGGTTACAATTCCGCCCATATAAAAATCACAATACGGAGGATTATCGGCTACATTTACCAATTTGTCAAGCGCTCTACAGTGATTGTAAACCTCAACATTAACCTCAGGCACATCTGTGGTAGCGACCACTATATGTTTTCCTTTTAAATACTTTTCATGATAGGTATCGATTATCAGCTCTACCTTAAAGTTGGCTGCCAATTGCCTTGTTGTCTCTCGAAACATGGGAGAAACCATGGTTACCTTAGCATCAGGACTCGATTTCGTCAAAAAGGTCAATTTTTCTTCGGCTACATTTCCTCCGCCAACGATAAGAATATGAAGCTGAGCCGTTTTTAAAAATATGGGGTAAAGATTATTTCGTTCCATAATTAACAGACCAATTCAGATTCACTATACTTTTCTTGAATCTCTAAAACTTGTTCACGATGGCGCACTACCTCACCAATAATGATGATTGCAGGGTTTGCCAATTCTTGTCTTATTACTTCTTTTTCTATGGATGCGATCGTTCCGATCCCAACTTTTTCATCAGCTCTAGTACCGTTTTGAATTATGGCAATTGGTGTTTCAGATTTACCTTCATTTTTGAAAAGATCAACAATTTGCGAGAGTTTTGACATGCCCATTAAAATAACAACTGTAGCACTTGACTTTGCCGCCAATCGAATATCATTCGATAATTTATGTTCTTTTGTGGTTCCTGTAATTACCCAAAAACTTTCTGCCGAACCTCTTTTGGTTACCGGAATGTTCTGGGCTGCCGGAACTGAAAGGCAAGATGATATTCCTGGAACCATTTCCACTTCTAATCCATGCTTAGCGGCATATTCCATTTCTTCAGCTCCTCTTCCAAAAACAAAAGGGTCTCCACCTTTTAGGCGAACGACATGTCCATGACTTTTGGCTCGACTTACAATCAATTCATTGATTTGTTCTTGTTGGTACGAATAGCACCCTTTACGTTTCCCCACAAAAATCAATTCTGCCTGAGGTGCATATGCTAATAGTTCCTTATCCACCAAAGCATCATAAAGAACCACATTTGCATTCTGCAAAGCCTTGATAGCCTTCAACGTAATGAGTTCCACATCACCCGGACCAGCACCGACAAGGGTAAGTTTCCCAGCCCCCTCTAGCTCCCTCCAAGGGGGAGAACTCTTACTCGGATGGATTCTTAAATTTGTCATGCTATGCTTCTTGAAGTTCATGATTTCTAAAAGCCGCTACTTTTTGAAGAAATGCTTTGGCATCTTCCAAATAGCTTTTGGCAAAAGTCTCAGAGGGTTCGTTTTGGTTTAGTTGTAATACTAAATTTTCAAAACCCCCTTCAATAGCTAGACGGCCTTCCTTTACGAATTTTTCATCAAAATCTTTGATAATACTATTATGCGTATTCGTTTTCGTCTTTTCTACAGTCAACAAGGCTTTTGCTGTATTCACCATCGAGGTATAGGCATAATAAATACTTGCTGCCCATTTTTGTTCTTTTAGATTTTCCTCGGCATTCTGAATTTTTTCTTCACTTTCCAATAGTAGCGTAGCAATCAAATCAATAACTACACCAGCACATTCGCCAATTCCGATTTCCTTTTTATATTTTTCGGAGTTTCCCCAATCGATAAAATCTTCTTGGGTCAAATTGTCGATTGCAGTCAAGGGTTTTAGAAAATCATAGAAATAATGCTCTCCTTTTTCACCATAGTAATCCCCAAAGGAATTCCCTTTTCCGTTCACATTAAAATCATCAAGAATTAAACGTAAGGCTTCTGGACCCCTTCTACTTGGCACTTTTACCACTTTATCCGCAAAGCGACCATTTCCGTTGCCGTCATTACCTCCACCTAACAGAACTTGTAAAGCAGGAGCTACCAACTTATCTTTTGTTCTAATGCTCATACCTTGAAATCCAATATTTGCCATATTGTGTTGTCCACATGCATTCATACATCCACTAATTTTAATAACTAAATCTTTGTTATTAACATAAGACGGATATTCTGTTTTGATTACTCTTTCTAACTCTTCTGCAATACCAGTACTACTAGCAATACCCAAGTTACATGTATCAGTACCTGGACATGCAGTGATATCTACCGCTTTATCATAACCAGCTTCTACGAAACCAAGTTTTTCTAATTCTGTATACAATACGGGTAATAATTCCTCCTTAACGAAAGGAATAACAATATTTTGACGAAGAGTCAAGCGAACTTCACCGGCAGCATATTTATCTACTAAATCAGCTAATAAACGTGCTTCTTTAGTATAGAAATCCCCTAATAATACTTTGATTCCGATAGCAACGTACCCCTCTTGCTTTTGAGGAATTAAATTCGCTTGTTTCCAGTTTTCGTAAGCTTGCTGATCTTTAATCTCAACCGTAGGAATATCTGAAACTTCAGCAATCACTGGTTGTGGATAAGCATCTGCATCAATAGCTACTTTTTTATAAGGAACAGCAATACGTTGCTCTTCTACTAATTCTTTAAAAGCATCCAAACCAATGTTGGCCATTAGGAACTTCATACGTGCTTTGGCACGGCTCTTACGCTCTCCGAAACGATCGAATACACGTAAAACAGCATTCATTAATGGAATGATTTCGTCTGCCGGCAAGAACTCATATAAAGCTTCTCCATGACGCGGCTGTGAACCTAATCCACCTGCTACTAAAATCTTGAATCCACGAACTCCGTCTTTAATTTTAGCTATGAATCCTATATCATGCATGTAAGAAAGCCCTGTATCTTCATCAGTTGAAGAAAAAGAAACTTTGAACTTACGACCTAATTCTTGACAAATTGGGTTACGTAAAAACTCTTCAAAAATAGCATGAGCATATGGTTGAATATCGAAAGGTTCGTTTACATCGAAACCTGCTGTTTCTGAAGCCGTAACATTACGTACTACATTACCACAAGCTTCACGTAAAGTAACATCGTCTTTTTCTAACTCTGCCCATAATTCTGGTGTACGATTCAAGTCCACATAGTGAATTTGAATATCTTGACGCGTCGTAATATGTAAACGTCCACGCGAATATTCATCAGAAACATCACTAATACGACGTAATTGATTCGATCCTACTTTACCATATGGCAATTTAATACGAATCATTTGTACTCCTTCTTGACGTTGTCCATAAACACCACGTGCTAAACGTAGACTACGAAATTTTTCTTCGTCAATCTTTCCGTTGTGGAACATCTCGATTTTATTCGCTAATTCGATGATATCCTTTTCTACAATCGGATTTTCTATTTCTGATCTAAAACTTTGCATCTTATTTTTAGTATTCAGTACTGAGTACAAAGTACAGAGTACATTTTCTTGTTATCTTCTAATTAGTTTATAAATATTATTAACACCTTCAAATTTAATAAAGTAAACTCCAGTATTAATTAAAGATAGGTCTATACGATTATCTGAAATTTTAATTTCATCTATTACTACTCTTCCTTCAAAATCATAAATAGAAGCTTTTTTTGAGTCTAATTCAATACTAATGAAATTACCTATAACAGGGTTAGGATAGAAAACTGAATTTTGAGTAATTTCAAGATAATCATGAGTTTTTAAAGTTACACATTGAGAGGCTATTTCTTGAAATGAATTACAACCAATAGCATTATTTTGGATTGTATGTGTTAAAGTACTCCCTCTTTCACAAAAAGTTTGAAGAGCACAGTTTGATAACATAGGATTCTGTTGAACAAAAATTTCAACTATATTATCATAGTTAGAAAGCGCACTAATATCATTCAAAATTGAATTATTGAATAAATCTAGTGTTCCATTACTAACAGTAACTGCATTTTGAAGTCCATTCAAAGATTCCAATTTTTCGAAATTATTAACATCTATATTCTCACCAATAGAAAGTAAATTGGATAAACCTGATATATCTTCTAATAAATCTAATTCATCAAAAACACCAAGTAACTGTAAATCACCACCTATTGTTTTCAAACTGGATAATCCATTCAAATTTTGAATATTTGGAACCGCTTCTATTGAAAGGTTACCTCCTATAGTTTTTAGATTAGATAATCCATCAATATTCAATAAGTCCGTCATTCCTGAAAAATTTAAATCCCCTTCAATAATCTCAACTTGACTTAAACCATCTATATTAGTGATACCACTATTGCCAGAAATAAAGCTTACATTTCCTGCAATAATAGTACAACCAGAAAAGTTATCTATCTCCGATTGATTATTGAAAAAAACTCCTAACGGTAAACAATCTTGAGCATAACTAGGACTAAACATTACTGCTAATACCCAGCATAAATATTTAATTATCTCTGATCTAAAATTTTGCATAATTTTAATTAGTATTAAGTAGTTAGTATTAAGTATCAAGACTTCAATACAACTATTATATATTTTATTTCAAACACTCACTAAAAAGGAGGTTGTCTACTTTTACTCTAAACAAGTCTTAGTACTTCGTACTGAATACTATGTACTAAAAGCTTCGCTTTTTACTCTATAATCCCTACCCCTGCAGTAGTATTACTTTGAGGATCGATTAAGATAAAAGCTCCATTTTGTTTATTCTCCGTGTATTTATCGAAGAAAACAGGTTTAGCTAACTTAATTTCAACCTCTCCTATCTGATTTAAACTTAACGAATCTGTAGCTTCAGCTCCTGAAAAATCAGTTGCTAATACATTGTCTACTGATTGAATCATTGCCTGAACTCTATTCACTCCATGTTGTAGCAAATACTTTGTTTTTGGAACTAAGTTTTGACCATTCATCCAACATACCTTTGCTCTTAATTGCTTTTCCGAACTTGGTTCTTCGCCAGCTTTAACAATCATATCACCACGAGATACATTTACATTATCTTCTAAAGTGATATTTAAAGAACTTCCTCTTCCTGCTTTATCAAATTTCTTATCGAAGAAATAAATCTCTTTGATCTTAGATTTTGTTAAAGAAGGTAATACGGTTACTTCATCTCCTACTGCAATATCTCCACCGTATAATTTCCCTGCATATCCACGGAAATCATGGAATTCATCTTTCTTAGGACGAATAACCGTTTGTACAGGAAAACGCGCTTGGCCTGCTTCGAAAACATCTTGTGCTTTTAAATCTTCTAAGTGCTGAAGAATAGATTGCCCATTGTACCAAGGAGTATTTTCTGAACCACCAACTACATTGTCTCCTTTTAATGCACTGATTGGAATGAACGTAATATTCTGACCTTTATAGTCTGCTTTTTCTTTTAAGCGTTCGAACTCTGCTTTTATAGCATTGAACTTTTCTTCAGAATAATCTACTAAGTCCATTTTATTTACGGCAACGATCACATCTTTTACTCTCAATAGGTTATTGATAAAGAAGTGACGGTACGTTTGCTCTATAACTCCATTACGAGCATCTACCAAAATGATAGAAGCTTGAGAAGTTGAAGCTCCCGTTACCATGTTACGCGTATATTCTACGTGACCAGGAGTATCTGCAATGATGTAACTTTTCTTAGCAGTCGAAAAGTAAATATGTGCTACATCAATCGTAATTCCTTGCTCACGCTCAGCTACCAAACCATCAGTGGCTAACGAGAAATCCAAATAATCGAATCCATTAGCTTTACTACGCTTTTCGATAGCTTCTAATTTATCTGTAGTAAGTGATTTTGTATCGTAAAGAATACGTCCAATTAACGTACTTTTTCCGTCGTCTACACTACCTGCTGTTGCTATTTTTAATACTTCCATCTTATTTAGTTGGCAGTTTTCAGTTTTCAGTTGTCAGACTTAATGCTTAACAAACTTATTAAAACTAAAACTCCTAAATTTTATCTATTGTTAAATTGACTTATAACAATTGTAAATCTCACAATTCACAACTGCTAACCCACAACTATTTTAAAAATACCCTTGTTGCTTACGCACTTCCATCGCTGCTTCCGAGCGCTTATCATCAATACGCGCACCACGCTCTGAAATTGTACTTTCTTTAATTTCCGAAACTACCTTTTCGATAGATACGGCATCCGAAAGCACAGCTGCTGTACAAGACATATCTCCAACTGTACGGAAACGTACTAAACGCTCTTCTACAACTTCATCTTCTTCTCTATAAACAATATCGTCTTCAGCAGACCAGATCATACCATCTCTTAAGAAAGTCTTACGTTTGTGAGCAAAGTAGATAGATGGAATTTCAATTCCCTCGTCCTCGATATAACTCCAAACATCTAATTCTGTCCAGTTACTAATTGGGAATACGCGAACGTTTTGACCTAAATCAATTTTACCATTTAACATATCGAATAACTCTGGACGTTGATTTTTTTCATCCCACTGACCAAAATCATCACGAACTGAGAAGATACGTTCTTTAGCACGTGCTTTCTCTTCATCACGACGTGCCCCACCAATAGCAGCATCAAATTTAAACTCTTCTAATGCATTTAAAAGTGTCGTTGTTTGTAAAGAGTTACGACTTGCATACTTGCCTGACTCCTCTTTCACCAACCCTTTATCTATATCATCTTGTACGTAACGTACAATAAGATCTGCTCCTAGTTCTTCAACTAGACGATCTCTAAATTCGATAGTTTCCGGAAAGTTGTGCCCTGTATCTACATGTAATAAAGGGAAAGGAATCTTAGCTGGCCAGAATGCTTTTTGAGCTAAACGCACCAATGTAATAGAATCTTTTCCTCCTGAGAATAATAATACAGGTTTTTCGAATTGAGAAACTACTTCACGAAATATGTGAATTGCTTCTGCTTCTAATGGATTTATATTTAAAAATTCGCTCATTTTAATCTTTATCTACTTCGTGCCTCATTTTCGTTTTGCAAAGATAAGGCATGGATGTTTTTGATTCAATTTTATTATAGCTTTAAGCTATTATCTTAGGTATGTAACCCACACTCTCTGTTCCCTAATACTTTTGTAGGGTCAAAATATTTATGTTCGTTTGGCAATCCTTTTTCTTCTAAATAGGTATCTAAGTCTTCATCCGAATAATTATAAAAAGGACTTACTTTCAATACACCATCTTTACTTAAACTTAAAATATCTAAAGAGTCGCGTAAAGCCGTTTGTCCTTTTCTAAGGTTAGTAAACCAAACATCGGGCTTATGCTCGGCCATAGCTCTACCAAAAGGCTCTAACTTTACT
>CALDYU010000008.1 GCA_937944485.1 uncultured Flavobacteriaceae bacterium
ATTTCCTAATGTTTGAAAATTATCTTCAGATTGATTAAGAATAAGGTTCAACACCTTAGTTTCATCAAATGGAAAATCTTTTAATAGAACTTCCTCCCTTGTAAATTTTTCAATATTTTCCAATTGCGAATCTTTCTGAGCCACTTTTAGGAAATAGGAGATTAAAATAGCAGCAAAGCCCATGTTGAAAAGCACTTGTTGAAACACAAGGTTCCCTCCAAATATCAAAATGCTAAACGGGAAGCCACAGAGACTAAATAAAGCAATTGCCCCAAAAACTAGTCTAACACTATGAAAGGCACTCTTGTTTTTTTTATTTATTGCAAAAAATAAGAGATAAGTCTTTACCAATAAGTAAGCTCCTATTGTAGCAGGGAGTAATAGGAAAAGATTTCGAGATAAATCAAGATCCTTTGTAAGTGCTAAAGGAATAACGAACATCAATACAAAATTTACCATGATCGCCATGAATATACGATTGATTGTTAGATACTTTGGCGTTGGGACTTCAAAATCAAAGTAGATATAATAAAGGAAAAAGATCGCACAGCCTGTTCCCATAGTATAAGAAATGATCTCCTTAGAAAAAAAATCCATGTTCAAAACCTCAAACTCAATCGTGCCTGAAGAAAGGTTATAGGCTATAAAAAATAAAGTTACAAGAATCATCATGATCCTTCCTTTTTCAAACCCTTTTATAATGGTCATCAAAAAAAGAAAGGCTAATGTCAGCGATTGAAAAATTAATAAGATTAATGTAAGAGGAGGAATTGTAATACCCTGCAAAATATCTAGATTAAAAAATTTATTCGCTTTAGATTACTTTGGTTTCAAATATAGCATTTTGGGTCGAAAAACAATTGAAAATTGAAGCATTTAAAAAGTAGATTCTAAATGCCTGATCATAACGGCATGCCCTTAATTGTTCTTTAACTTCTGAGCTACACTATCATAGTACGATTGGGTCAATTTCTCCGTCCAGATCGTAGGTTCGCTTCCATAAATTGCGAGATAAGATACTTTACTATCTGGGGTTGAGGTATGCCAATGTTCTGTCTCTTTTTCACAGGTAATCACATCTCCCTTTTTTAGAACTATAGGTTCTTTTCCACGTTCTTGGTAAAAACCCTCCCCTTCTAAAATAATTAATGTCTGAGGAGTTTTATGTTTATGCCAGTCTAATATGGCATTGGCACTAAAGGTCGCCTGTGTAATATTGTAATCTAAATTTTCATCAGCCTTAACTAAAAAATTTAACCAAGCATCTCCTAAATGATGTGCATTGGCAGCTTTTAAGCCTTCATCCATAAAAGAATTTACGTGGTACTCATCACTTTGTGAATAACAAATAAGCGGTACGATTTGCAGGAATATGAATACTAAATATCTCATTTTTATTGACTTAAACAATTTAAAAAAAACACCAAAAACTATTTGTTTTTCAGACTAATCAAGGTTCTTTAAGGTGCAATGCTATGCATCTATTAAAATCTCGAGCAATTGAATAGCAGCATCGCTAATCTTAGTGCCAGGACCAAATACAGCTACGGCTCCTGCATCATATAAGAATTGATAATCTTGCTTTGGAATAACACCCCCAACTATCACCATAATATCTTCACGACCATAGTTTTTTAATTCTTCGATTACTGCTGGCACTAAAGTTTTATGACCTGCCGCTAAGGAAGAAACTCCCAAAATATGAACATCATTCTCAACAGCTTGTTTCGCCGCTTCTTCAGGTGTTTGAAACAAAGGTCCTATATCGACATCAAAGCCTAAATCGGCATACCCTGTAGCTACTACTTTTGCACCTCTATCATGACCATCTTGCCCCATTTTAGCAATCATAATACGAGGGCGTCGACCATCTTGCTCCGCAAATTGATCAGCCATTTTTTTTGCTTTTTCAAAGCTTTGGTCGTCTTTTATTTCTTTCGAATACACGCCTGAAAATGAATTTATCACTGCTTTATGGCGACCGTAAACTTTTTCTAGGGCATCACTGATTTCACCTAAAGTTGCTCTTTGTCGTGCAGCATTTACAGCTAAAGCTAATAAATTATTTCCCTCATGGCTATTGGGGGCCGATTTTTCTTTATTCATCTTTGTTCTGGCAGCATCGGTCAATTCAGCCAGAGCCTTTTTAACTGCCACTTCATTACGTGACTTTTTTATAGCTGCTAAGCGCTCTAATTGTTGTCTACGCACTTCTTGGTTATCAACTTCAAGAATTTGCAAATCATCCTCTTCTTCTAGCTGAAACTTATTTACGCCAACAATCACGTCTTGTCCGCTATCAATTCGCGCTTGCTTTCTTGCCGCTGCTTGTTCAATACGCATTTTCGGTATTCCCGCTTCAATCGCTTTGGTCATTCCACCTAACTCCTCCACTTCCGTTATTAGCGTCCAAGCTTTCTGAGCAATTTGTTCCGTCAAATATTCTACATAATAGCTTCCCGCCCAAGGATCTACCGTTTTGGTGATTTTAGTTTCCTCTTGCAGGAATATCTGTGTCTCACGGGCAATTCTCGCGGAGAAATCGGTAGGTAAGGCGATGGCCTCATCCAAGGCATTTGTATGCAAACTCTGCGTTCCTCCCAATGTGGCCGCCATAGCTTCAATGGTTGTTCGCGCCACGTTATTAAAAGGGTCTTGCTCGGTTAAACTCCATCCACTGGTTTGGCAATGCGTTCGTAATGCCAATGATTTTTGGTTCTTCGGATAAAACTGTTTCACCAACTTTGCCCATAACATACGGGCTGCACGCATTTTGGCAATTTCCATAAAATGATTCATGCCAATTCCCCAGAAAAAAGATAGACGAGGAGCGAAATTATCGATTTCTAAACCTGTTTTAAGTCCGGTTTTAATATATTCTAATCCATCTGCCAAAGTATATGCTAATTCAATATCTGCAGATGCTCCCGCTTCGTGCATATGATATCCTGAGATACTAATGCTGTTAAACTTAGGCATGAACTGACTTGTATATTCAAAGATATCAGCTACCAATTGCATCGAGGGTTTTGGCGGATAGATATAGGTATTCCGCACCATAAATTCCTTTAGGATATCATTTTGAATAGTTCCTGCAAGTAGTGCCTTATCGACGCCTTGTTCTTCCGCAGCCACAATATAAAAAGCCATTATGGGAAGTACAGCACCATTCATGGTCATAGAAACGGACATCTTATCTAAAGGGATTCCATCAAACAAAATCTTCATATCCTCAACAGAATCTATGGCTACCCCAGCTTTTCCCACATCACCTACAACGCGTTCATGGTCACTATCATACCCCCGATGTGTTGGTAAATCGAAGGCAACCGAAAGTCCTTTTTGACCTCCTTCTAAATTTCTTCTGTAAAAAGCATTACTTTCTTCGGCTGTTGAGAATCCAGCATATTGTCGGATTGTCCAAGGTCTTCGAACATACATGGTAGAATAGGGTCCACGTAAGTATGGTGGAATCCCGGCAGCAAAATCAAGATGTTCTGCGGAAGCTATATCTTCTTTGTCAAATGATGGTTTTATGACAATTTTTTCGGCGGTTTCGAATTTCTTCCTTCGGCTATGCTCGGGGTTCGATTTTACATCGGACTTCGAGCTTCCTGCGCCAGACCTCAACACCATATTTGAAAAATCCCTTCTACTCATCAGCCAATCTTTTTTGTTCTACTACTTCGGCTAAACGTTTTTCAAGAATCGGTTGAATTAATGTTTTACGAGCATTAGTTTTCAGAAAAGGATATTGTTCAATCGTATCTTTCATTCTATCGTTCTCGTTTACGAATTTATTTGTGCCAACCAAAACTTCTTCCCCAGCGTTGAAAAGGGCTTGTTCTTTTTTAGCACTTTCTTGTATTTTTCGTTGAATCGTATGTGCTTTCAACTGCTTTAAAAATCCGCCACTACTTTCAATAGATTTGAATAGAACCAAGGCTTTTTCCGCTAATTGATTGGTAAGATTCTCAATATAATACGTCCCATCAGCGGCATTGTCAACTTTATCAAAATAGCTTTCGTTTTTCAATAAAAGTAGTTGATTCAAAGCAATACGCTCACCAAACTCGTTTTCTTTATGATAAATAGCATCGTATGGCAAATTCACAATCGTATCAGCTCCACCCAAAACAGCCGCCATACACTCCGTCGTTGTTCGCAGCATATTGGTATTATAATCGTACAAAGTTTTATTTCTTCTTGTTGGAACGGCAATAATGTGACAGCTTTCTACAACCCCATATTCCTTTGCCAAGGTTGCATAGAGTAATCGCAGCGCACGGAGTTTGGCAATTTCAAAAAAGTAGTTGGTATCAACGGCTATTTTAAAGGTGAGGGTACTTGCCCCACCTTTGTTCAGCATATGATTCAGATACTCATTAGCCTGTGCTAATGCATAGGCCAGTTGCTGCGTTCTATTCGCACCTGCGTTTTGGTATAACGAAACATCAACACAAAGGCTATTCTGATTTTTGTAATTTAAAATGACATTTAATTCGTCATGGTCTCTTTCTAAATTGAAATACCAGTTACCTGTTCGAGCTAAATTGCCAATAAGGTCAATATTCAAGTAAAGATTTTCGTGTGCATCTCCCACAAAATCTAAAACAGCTTTAACATAATTGGCCGATAAAAATTGAAAGGCTATATACACTTTAGTTTTGACCGGCGAGATGCCAGCGAGTATATCTGATATCGCTACTTTCTCTGAAGGAATGATAAAACAAAGGACTTCTGCTCCTCTCGCCAAAGCCTCTTTCGCTTTGGTATTTGCAGCTTTGGCATTGTCTGCAAATACAGATTGACCTACATGCCAGCCACTAATATTAGTCAAGTTTCTAGTAGTATGTACTTTATCATCAGCGTGATAAAAAGGTCTTACTTTGATTCCCTCAAGAGATTCCCAAACTAAGGTTTCATTATAATCTGCTCCTTTTAAATCAACCTGTATTTTCTGTTTCCATTCTTTCGAAGAAACAGAAGAAAAATCATCAAACAATGGTGTCTTACTCATTTTAATCGTATTAAACCAAGACATCATTTATTCGCCAAGGCGGATTAACTCTATTTTCACCTGCATAGTATAAAACAAGTTGATTTCCGTCAATATCTTTCAATCGAGCTTCTCGCCACAACCACTTTTCATCTGTTGGTTCTTGGTCGAATACAATTCCTTTCTCCTTAAGCATCGCAACATCTTTGTCAAGGTTTTCACACTCAAAGTAAACATAAATACCATCCCCTGTGGGCAAATGATCAACTTGATGTATTGAAAATGTTGCTTTTCCATCAGGGCATTCAAATCTTGCGTAATGAGGTAAAGCCTTTACAATCAATTTCAATCCAAGCTTTTTATAAAAAGGAATTGATTTTTTCAAATCGATAGAAGGAACCGTTATTTGATTTAAATTCATAAACTTTCATCTTGATATTACCAATTAAATCACAGTTATCACAACGGTATATTACCATGCTTTTTCTTCGGCAAGATAGCCACTTTGTTTTGAAGGGCTATAAAGGCTTTTATCAATTTTCTTCGCGTATTCTTCGGATGGATTACCTCATCAATAAATCCTCTTTCAGCCGCACTATAAGGGTTGGCAAACTTCGTTGCATATTCAGCTTCCTTTTCAGCCAGTTTCGCTTCAGGGTCTTTGGCAGCTTTGATTTCTTTTTTGAAAATAATCTCACTCGCACCTTTGGCTCCCATTACCGCTATTTCGGAGCCAGGCCATGCGTAGTTCATATCCGCACCAATATGTTTAGAGTTCATTACATCGTATGCTCCACCGTAAGCTTTTCTTGTAATAACGGTTACCTTAGGTACTGTAGCTTCACTCAGGGCATATAATAGCTTTGCGCCATTGGTAATAATTCCGTTCCACTCTTGGTCGGTACCCGGAAGAAACCCTGGAACATCGACCAAAACCAATAATGGAATATTGAAACAGTCACAGAACCTAGTAAAACGCGCTGCTTTTCTGGAGCTTTCTACATCTAAAACGCCCGCTAAACTCATTGGCTGATTTGCCACGATTCCGATACTCATTCCGCCTAATCTTGCAAAGCCCACTACAATATTATCAGCATAGTCTTTATGAATTTCAAAGAAGGTATTTTCATCAATTATTCCACCAATAACATGACGCATATCGTAGGGTTGATTAGCGTTTTCCGGAACGATATTTTCCAATTCCTCTCGAAGCTCACCAGCCAATTCAAAGGGAATATCAACAGGCTTGTCTTCACAATTCTGAGGCATATAACTCAGCATTTGCTTTATTTGATTGATACATTGAATATCATTGGCAGCGGTCAAATGCGTTACTCCAGACTTTGTAGCATGTGTCATGGCACCTCCCAATTCTTCAGAAGTCACTTCTTCATTCGTCACCGTTTTTACCACATTAGGACCCGTAACAAACATATAACTGGAATTCTCTACCATCAAGGTAAAATCGGTCATTGCAGGAGAATATACAGCACCCCCAGCACAAGGACCCATAATAGCAGAAATTTGGGGAATCACCCCAGACGCCATTACATTTCTATGAAAGATATCAGCATAACCTCCTAAAGAACGAACCCCTTCTTGAATACGAGCCCCACCACTATCATTAAGTCCGATTACGGGAACACCAATTTTCATAGCCATATCCATAATCTTGCATATTTTTTCGGCATGGGTTTCTGAAAGTGCTCCCCCGAAAACCGTGAAATCTTGCGCAAAAACACAGACTTGTCTTCCGTTTATAGTTCCATAGCCAGTTATAACTCCATCCCCATAAAAAATTTGCTTTTCCATTCCGAAGTCTTTGGTGCGGCGGGTAACCAAAGCTCCCATCTCCTCGAAAGAACCTTCATCTAATAGAAAATGCACGCGTTCTCTAGCTGTTAATTTTCCTTTAGCGTGTTGTTTATCAATACGTGCTTGGCCGCCACCTAAACGAGACTGCTCTAATTTATCTTCTAGTATCTTTTTGTTATCCTTCATTCTTGCTATTCAAATCGATTTGCAATACTATATTCTACTTTTCTGCCAGTTCGAAGAAACTGTCGTTGGACTAGTTAATTTCTCTTTATTTTCAAGATAAAGTTTAAGGCCTATTAAACCTGCTATTCTTCGCTCCTCAGCATATTGCTTTTCCAATTGTTCTGGAGCATAATATTTTTTGACAAAATGGGTATCAAAATCACCTGAGGTAAAAGCCTCATGTTGACACACAAACTTGCCAAAAGATAGCGTTGTTGCTACACCCTCAACTTTATAATTATCAATGGCCTCAATCATGAGCTGAATAGCTTCTGCTCTATCTTTACCATACGTAATCAGCTTTGATATCATCGGGTCATAATAAATGGGAACTTCCATACCTTCTTCAAAACCGTCATCAACACGAATCCCTTCTCCTACTGGTGTTTTATAGGTAGAGAGTGTACCGATACTTGGTGCGAAATTTGCCAATGGGTCTTCGGCGTAAACACGCACTTCAAGGGCATGACCTTGTATTTTTAAACCATCTTGCGCGAATTCTAACTTTTCACCACGGGCAATTTTAATTTGCTGCTCTACCAAATCCACTCCCGCTATGATTTCAGAAACGGGGTGTTCTACCTGAAGACGGGTATTCATTTCCAAGAAATAGAAATTCATGTTTTCATCCAATAGAAATTCAACCGTACCTGCACCAACATAATCACAAGCCTTCGCAACTTTTACGGCAGCTTCGCCCATTGCCTTTCGAACCTCAGGAGTCAACACCGCAGAAGGGGCTTCTTCTACTACTTTTTGATGCCTTCGTTGCACACTACATTCACGTTCAAAAAGATGAACAATATTGCCGTGCATATCAGCAAGAACTTGAATTTCAATATGTCGGGGCGAACCAACGTACTTTTCTATAAAAACAGAGCCATCTCCGAAAGCAGATTGAGCCTCACCAATGGCACGATCTATTTGCTCAGGTAGGTCTTCGGAATTTTCGACAACGCGCATGCCTTTACCGCCGCCGCCAGCAGCAGCTTTTATTAGAATAGGGAAGCCGATTTTCTTTGCTATTTTCTGAGCCAATGTAATATCGGTAATCGCCTCTTCAATACCAGGCACCATAGGAATATTATAATCTCGAACGGCTTCCTTGGCGGCCAATTTATTTCCCATTACTTCAATCGCATGAGGCTTTGGGCCGATGAAAGTAATGCCGTTATCTTCTACCATTTGGGCAAAATCAGAATTTTCACTGAGAAACCCATAACCTGGATGAATGCCTTCAGCACCTGTAGCCTTAGCCGCTTCAATAACTTTTTCCATGACCAGATAGGATTCCGATGAAGGCGCTGGGCCTAATAATACAGCCTCATCAGCAATCTTAACATGCGGTGAATATCTATCAACTTCTGAATATACCGCAACCGTTTTGATTCCCATTTTTCGAGCAGTTTTCATAACTCGAAGTGCAATTTCACCACGATTCGCAATTAGTATTTTTTTCATTCAATACGTACTTTATTGTCATTCCTGCCCTTCGTCTTCGCTCAGGATAAACTTCGGCGGGAATCCTATTTTTTAAACTACTATGACTTCGGCTACGCTCAGTCCTCGCATTATTCCATTTCAATAATCAACTGCCCTTTTTCAACAGTATCATCTTTCTTTACTTCAATAGCTTTTACCACCCCTTCTCCCTGAGAAAGAATAATATTTTCCATTTTCATTGCGGACAAAACCAACAATGGAGTGCCCTCAGAAATCTCTTGACCTACTTTTACCATTACATCAACAATAAGTCCGGGCATAGGGGCTTTAATTGAATTCATTTTTTGAGCAGTAACTGCTAAAAGACCCATCTTCTTTACTTGTTGGTCGTATTCGTCCTCAATTTTTACTTCGTAGTTATTTCCGTTGACGGATATGATCAGTGTTTTATTTAAAAAATCGGAATGCACTATACGCACCACGAAGGCTTTATTATTTTCTAATAAATGAAAAGTAGCACTATCTATGGAAATAGTATCTAAAGATGCAATCTCGCTTTTCTTTAATTGAGTTTCTTCCTCGTTTACGGTAATCAGATAGTCGATCATATATCAAGGTATAGGCTGATTCTTTCAATTATGAATTAATAAATGTATTAAAATCACAGATCATATGGTCAGAATACGCATAGAAGTCTTTTAATAGCACTTACAAATTCTACAAAGATAATGCTTAAGTGAGGTCATGTTGCGGAGCGGTGCCTTGAAAAAAATACAAACAAGATAGAAAAACAAAAAAAACAGTAAAAACAATGGCTTACTGGGCTTACTCGTTCCCTCTCTTGGACTTACCTCGCCTATACATGTCTTCGGACAGACTGGCTCGGCACAGGCTTCTCGCCCAAAAAGTCCAAAATAAAAATGCCAACCTTATGGTTGGCATTTTTGAAGCTCCCCCTCTTGGGCTCGAACCAAGGACCCTCTGATTAACAGTCAGATGCTCTAACCAACTGAGCTAAGGAGGAATATGTTTATTTTATAGTCTTTTTTTGACCAAACCCCAATACTTTTTTGCCGGATAAAGCGAGAAACTCAGTTCTGAGCCCTGCCTGCCGGCAGGCAGGTAAAGAGGAATAATTTGCGGGCTTGCCCGACTTTGCCACCTTTAATTTGCAAAGGCGGGTGCAAATATAATCGTTTTTTAAAATACAACAAACAAAAAAAAGCTGGATTTATTGCAATCAATAAATTATTCTAAGGTGACTACAGAAACCTTTTGATGATGTTCCAAATATCATTGCCAAAAACGACAGCCATTAGTCCCATTACGATAACAAAACCAACGATTTGACCACGTTCCAATACCTTTTCACTTGGCGGTCTACCTGAAACAATTTCGTATAATAAAAACATAACATGTCCGCCGTCAAGCGCCGGTATCGGCAACAGGTTCACAAATGCCAACCACACCGAAAACATTGCCAAAAAGCTCCAGAAAAAGCCCCAATCCCATACTTTAGGCATCACTTCTACGATACCAATAGGGCCTTTAACCGATTTATAAGCCTTAGTCTTAGGTTTCGCAATTATTTTAAACTGTTTAATTTGCTTTGTTAGTACATTAATAGTTTCATTAAAGCCTGCGGGAACTGCACTTAAGCCTGAATAAGTATCTGTTACGGTAATATCTTCTTGATAAACACCAACACCCAGTTTCAAATCATCAGAAAGTTTAATAGGTATTACTTTATGAATTCCTTGTCTATCAATAGTTAATACAATTGAATCTTTAACGTTTTCAGACATCGCCCCTAAAAATTCGTTCCAATAATCAATTTTTTGATTATCGAGTTGAACAATTTTATCTCCTTTTTTGATGTCTATTTTTGATGCAGGTAGGTTTGGAATGATGCTATCAATTATTGGAAGAACTCGATATCCCAAAAAACGTTTGCCTTTCAAACCTAATACATCAGCAATTGCTTCTTCTGGAATTTGAAAAGTAACTTTCTCTCCATCTCTATCTACCGTTACTTCGTCACCAAGAATGATATCTAACATGGCATCATCAAACTTCTTAGTTTTTTTTCCGTCAATAGATAAAATTTTATCTCCTGTTTTTAGCCCTATTTTTTGCCCTACTGAGTCAACTAATATGCCATACTTGATATTATCTGCTGGTATATAAGTGTCTCCCTTAGTGAAAAGTAGGCCTGAATAAATAATCCAAGCCAGAAGAAAATTCACGGTTACACCACCTAACATAATAATTAACCGCTGCCATGCAGGTTTGCTTCGAAACTCCCAAGGTTCAGGATCCTTCTTCATCTGCTCGGTATCCATACTCTCATCAATCATTCCTGATATCTTCACATATCCTCCTAAAGGGAGCCATCCGATACCCCATTCCGTCTCGCCAATTTTCTTTTTAAAAAGTGAATACTTCCAATCAAAAAATAAATAAAATTTTTCCACCCTAGTTTTAAACCATTTGGCAGGAAGGTAATGGCCAAACTCATGTAAAATCACAAGAATGGAAATAATAAGAACAAATGTCAATATCTGAATGATAAGGCCCATGAATAATTTCTATAATTAAAACGCACAAAAGTACGTCATTACAAGGTCTTATAAAAAGAAACTAAATAGACTACTACTTTTTTAAGAAAGATTTAGTAGCACTTCATAACTAAATTCTTGAACGCTTTCATTAGCAACTGTATCTTTGTTAAAAAAATAATGTGGGCATTTTTTGCGAAATACAAATTTTTTGGGATGCTGCTTTTAGTGCTTTCCGCAATTATTATCTCGCTTTTTTATAACGCGTTGCAGCCCGAGAAAAAACTGAAGATATATCAACCGGTTGAATTTGACACTAAGCTTGTTGATGACTCATTGCGGCATATTAAAAAGTATCATACTATCGCTCCCTTTTCCCTTACTAATCAAAACGGGGAAACCATTACCCAAGATACTTTTAAAGACAAAATTTATATAGCCGATTTCTTTTTCACTACCTGCCCCAATATATGTATTGCCATGACCAAAAATATGAAAGAGATTCAAGATAATATCCAAAACTATAACGATGTTATGCTATTATCTCATTCTGTTACACCAAGCATTGATTCTGTTGCTCAGCTTAAGAAATATGCTGTGGAAAAAGGTGTGAAAGATCATTTATGGCATTTAGTGACAGGCGATAAAAAACAGATTTATCAATTGGCTCGAAAATCATACTTCGCCGTTTTAAATGATGGCGACGGAGGCCCATTTGATATGATACATACCGAAAATTTTGTGCTTATTGATAAAGAGAAAAGAATACGTGGCACTTACGACGGCACTAACACAAAAGAAATGGAACGACTTCTAGAAGATATTGAATTATTAAGAGCTTCTTATGTCAATTAAAAGCGCTAATATCGGTCGTTCATATTTTTGAAATATATTCTAAATAATTCGAGATTTTTCGCTTATTTTTGCTTCTTACTTATAATCAATCTAAATAAAAATTGGGTACTACTGTAGCAGACCTAAAGCATGGTCAGAAAGGAATCATAAAAGAGTTCACAGACGATGTACTACCCATAAAACTTCTCGAATTAGGCTGTTTACCAGGCAATGAGGTTGAATTAGTTCAAGTAGCTCCGCTTAAAGACCCAATATATGTTAATGTCAACGGTTCGCATATAGCTATTCGAAGGGTTACTGCTGCGCAAATTGCTTTAGAAATTATTGAAGATACCGACAGCGATGAGTAAACAGATTAATGTTGCGCTAATGGGAAACCCCAACACAGGAAAAACTTCTGTGTTTAATCAGCTTACCGGTTTGAACCAAAAAGTGGGTAATTACCCGGGCATTACAGTCGAAAAAAAAGAAGGCGTTTGCAAGCTTCCTCGCGGTGTTAAGGCTCATATTCTTGACTTACCAGGTACGTATAGTCTAAATACAACTTCACTTGATGAAAGTGTTGCCGTAGAAATACTTTTGAATAAAAAAAATAAGAACCACCCAGACGTTGCTCTAGTAATTTCTGATGTTGAAAACTTAAAACGTAATTTACTTTTATTTACCCAAATTAAAGACCTCAAAATACCTGCCATTCTGGTTATCAATATGGCCGATAGAATGAAAAAAACAGGTATTTCTGTGGCAATAGAAGAACTTCAAGATCGTTTAGACACGAAAATTGCTCTAGTAAGTACTCGTAAAGAAACTGGTATTGATCATTTAAAGACGCTGATAGCAGAGTATAAAAATCTATCGACCAAACCTAATGTCGATACTACGGTCATTGAACCCGCTTATTTCGAACGATTACAGAATACCTTTCCTAATGAAGACTTATATAAGCTTTGGTTAGTAATTACCCAAGATGTGAATTTTATGCCGATTGAAAAAACGCTCATAAAAGATGCTTCTTCATTTACCACAAAATCAAAGTCAGAACTTAAAAGACTTCAACAAAAAGAAACTATTTTAAGGTATCAATTTATTAATAATATTCTCAAAGAAACCTATGTTAAAGATGCTAATGCGGCTAAAGGTATTCGTGCTTCGATTGACAAAGTACTCACGCATAAAGTCTTTGGGTATCTTATCTTTTTTTTAATTCTGCTTACTATTTTTCAGGCGATTTATGAATGGAGTTCAATACCACAAGATTATATTGATGAGTTTTTTGCCTCTTCAAGCGAATGGGTGAAAAGTAGTCTTTCACCCGGACCTTTAACCGATTTGATTGCTGAAGGAATTCTAGCAGGAATAGGGGGCATCGTAATTTTTATACCGCAAATCGCCTTTTTATTCTTATTCATTTCTTTATTGGAAGAAACGGGTTACATGAGTAGGGTGGTCTTTTTAATGGACAAGTTAATGCGCCCCTTTGGACTGAGTGGTAAGAGCGTTGTGCCTTTAATTTCTGGAACAGCTTGTGCTATTCCCGCAGTAATGGCAACCCGAACTATCGAAAACTGGAAAGAACGCCTGATTACAATTTTGGTAACTCCGTTTACTACATGTTCGGCTAGGCTTCCCGTTTATTTGATTATTATCTCAATCGTAATACCCGAAGGAAGTTTTATTGGTTTGAGTTATCAGGCTTTAACCCTAATGTTGCTCTATCTTATTGGCTTCGGTGCTGCAATTTTATCAGCTATGGTATTGCACAAAATTTTAAAAATAAAAAGTCGTTCTTTTTTCGTCATCGAAATGCCGAGCTATAAATTACCCTTACTAAAAAATGTGATTTTTACTGTTTGGGAAAAAACCAAAAGCTTTGTCTTCGGAGCGGGTAAAATTATTTTAGCTATTTCAATCATTCTATGGTTTTTAGGTTCTAACGGATTCTCAAACGATTTTAAAAATGCCGAATCAATTGTTAAAAACAGAATCGAAGCAGAAGGCCTTTCTAGCTACAATGCCTCTAATATGGAGAAAGATTTGGTTACTTACAAAAGTGCACTACAAGATAGCATTCGATCAAATGCATATCAACTGACTACAACGGCTTTTCGAGATTCCTTAGAGCTAAAAAAACAAGAATTGTTTGAGAATGCGCAAAATCAAGAAATTGCAAGTTATAAGTTAGAAAATTCGTTTATTGGTTATGCTGGTAAAGGCATTGAGCCTCTGGTAAAGCCTTTAGGATATGATTGGAAAATTGGCATTGCTGTGCTTACTTCATTCGCCGCCAGAGAGGTTTTTGTAGGCACATTAGCCACAATATATAGTGTAGGTAGTGATGAAGAAGAAACTATAAAAAATCGTATGGCTGCGGAGATAAATTCCGAAACCAAAAAGCCATTATTTAATTTGGCTTCAGGCATCTCACTTTTATTATTCTATGCCTTTGCAATGCAATGCATGAGTACACTGGCTGTAGTAAAAAGAGAAACCAATAGCTGGAAATGGCCTTTGGCTCAATTGGTGTTTATGAGCGTTTTTGCCTATATTGTAGCGTTTATTGCATATCAAACTATTAAATAATTATGGAAGTATTTCAATCTACTCTTGTATACATCATTTTGGGACTTGCAATAGCATATCTTGCAAAGAAATTTCTTCTGCCTAAAACATTATTTGTTACAAAAAAATCGAATTCAAAAGCCTGTGGACAAGATGATTGTGGCTGTCACTAATAACTTCAGATTCGACCCTTCACAATTTTTTTTCTTTTTAAAGTAACACTTACCTTCTTTATTGCGTCTTGCTAATAGTATATCTTGAGAATCGTTAAAAAAAGAATAAATCGGTATTAAGGAAATCAAAAAGAGGAACAATAGTTCAAGTCATATTCCTTTTTTTGTCTTCTGCAAACTAAAATCTAGACCTCTTGTTTATGCAAAAAATTACACAGCAACTTATCCTATCCCTTTTTCTATTTTCAATCGTAATGGTTGAGGCGCAAACACTTACCTCAGTTATTATTGATTCAGCCACCCAAAAGCCAATTCCATTTGTCACTGTACAGTTAAAGAAAAAAGGAGTAATTACTAATGAAGAAGGTCGCTTTACCTTTCAATTAGATACGAGCATTAAACCAACTGATTCATTATTTATCTCTTGTATAGGCTATGCATCTATCAAAAAGCCTTTGAATCAGTTTACTGAAAGCCAAATTATAATGGCTGCCAAAGCCATTGATTTAAACCCAGTAATTGTATCAAACAAACAGTATACGCCCAGAGAAATTATTGAAGAGGTTGAAAAAAATATTGTCAAAAATTACAATCTTTCATTTTCTAAAAAGCGAATCTTTTTTCGGGAGACCTACGATAATCGTGTACTAAAAACCGACTACGTATTAAAAAAGTCAAGTATTGAAGCTTTCAATGAAGCCTTTATTGATAGAGTAATTAGTCAAGTGCCCAAAAATAATACGCTTTATTACGAATCTTTGGGAGATATTTATGGTGGAACCACAGCAGAAAAACAAAAATTAGATTTAATAAAAGCTTCTGAGTTATATGATAAAAGCATGGAGCTTGATTTCGAAGTACTCGAAGAACGTTTCAACAAAATAATTAAAGAAAATGTAAAGACTGATTCTTATTTCAAAATCAAATCAGGACTCTTCGGAACCAAGGTTGAAGCTGATGAAATGTTTGAAACCGACGTAGATTCAACTGATGTTGCAGCTTTAAACGAAAAGCTCGAGCAAGAAAAAAAGAACAAAGAAAATCGTAAAAAATACTTTGCGACATTCAAACGTAACAAGATAGGTCGAATCTATCAAAACCTTCCAATTTTTGAAGATACTGATTTCAATGTACTCTTTAAACCAGGCAGGTATGAACTCCTTCTTGAAGATTTTACCTACTTGGGTGATGCGGCAATATATGTGATACGATTTAAACCCAAACGATCTGAAGATTTTAAAGGAAAACTTTATATAAATGCCGATAATTTCGCTTTAGTTCGCATGGATTTTGAAAACGTTAAACCACTACGCAATTTTAACCTTTTAGGTATTTCCATTAGAGAATACCTAGCCAAAGGAAGTATCATTTTTACAAAAGGTGAAAATCAAAAATACCAACTAAGCTATTATGACTTTTTAAAAGGTACCCGCACGGGAATCAGGCGGCCATTAAAAATCATTGAAAAAAACAAAAATGTCAAAGGCCGAAGAAAACAAAATGAACTATCATTGAAAATTGACGCCGCGTTTGGCAACAAAAATCGATATGAATTAGTGGTATTTCATGAAACACCTATTAGTGCAGATGCTTTTGAGGCCTTTACAGAAAATAATGACGTATTACCCACTTTCATGGCTAATTACGATCCGAAGTTTTGGGAAGGATATGATATTATTGAGCCCAATCAAGCCATAAAAGAATTTACCTCTTTAGGAGAAGAATAAGCTTCGACAAACGACCTCCTCAAATCGCAACATTTTACTTTGTTGCGATTTTTTTTATGTTCTCATGTAACCTTTTGTAAATTCAAGACTATATACTATTGAAGACCAACAAAAGGAGTGCTATTTTGGAAAAGTTGACCGACGAAATCTTAATGAAAAAAGTTGCACAAGGAAATTTAGATGTGCTAAAGATTCTTTTTGACCGACATCATAAATATGTGTTCAACTTTTTATTTAAAATGTGTGGTGACCGAATGCTAAGTGAAGATATTACGCAAGAAGTTTTTTATAAACTAATGAAATATCGCAGCTCATATAACAACGGCAAATTCGTTTCATGGCTATTTACAATTGCTAGAAATAGTTTACACTCACACTATAGAAAGGTCTCAAAAAACGAAGACATGAACGCCATCGATTTGAAGTTAGTAATAACTGAAGATGAAGCGAAAGATTATTCGGATTTGCATAGCGCATTGAATCAGCTTGAAAGTTCAGATCGCGAGCTCTTAATATTAAATCGATTGCAAGAAATTAAATATAATGAACTCGCTGAAATTGTAGGAAGCACCCCTGGAGCAGTAAAAACCAAAGTAAGCAGAGCACTTCAAAAATTAAAGACGCTATACTTTAAAAATTATTAAAATGGATAAGAAACACGTTGTAGATCAATTGCCTGACTATTTGGATAATCTTTTAGAGGAACGCCAAAAGAATACGGTAGCACAACATTTAAAAACATGTGAATACTGTACCAAAGAATTGGAGGAACTAAAAACCCTTTACACGGCATTTGCAAATGAACCCATGCGTAACCCTTCTAAAGGCCTACGTGATCAGTTTTTTGAACAATTAAAACTAGAAAAGTTAAATGAAAATCGCGTAATACCCTTAACCCAAAGAAATACTCTGGTCAATAATCTATTTAAAATTGCTGCAAGTATTGCCGTATTAGTAGGTGTTTTCTTTTTAGGAAAGCAACAACAGACTACTTCGTCAAACAATAAAATCGCTTCGTTAACCAATGAAAATGAAGCCTTTAAGCAAACGGTTATGCTTTCATTAATGGAGAATAAATCTGCGAGCAGGCGTATTCAAGGTGTAAATTATATGCAAGAATCTGAACAACTTGATGAAGCCATTGTAAATGCTTTAGCAGAACGAATGCTCTATGACGAGAATACGAATGTACGTGCGGCGGCTGTTGAAGTTTTGGCAAGCTTTACTAATTCTGAACATGTGAAAGACACATTTATTAGGGCTTTGAAAGTTGAAAAAGATCCGGGAATTCAAATTACTATTATTCAAACTCTAGGTAAAATACAAGAGAAAAAAGCTGCTGAACCAATGCAAAAATTGTTAGAAGAAGACGAAACACAACCCTTTGTAAAAGAACAAATTGAATCAGTATTAACAACAATTATATAAGTATCAATAAACGAAAAATCATGAAAAATTTAACAGTATTATTATTTATGTGCCTATTTACAATTAGCGCACAAACGCAATCCGATTATACGAAGTCGTTGAATGGAATTGAATGGGTGAAAATTAAATCAAGGTCTGAAATTATTGTAAAGACTCATGATAAAAATGAGATTCTAATAAAAGCGTTAAACCTTAAACCTATTCCTAATAAAGCAAAAGGACTTAAGCTCTTAGGTGTTGGAGGAGAAGATAATACAGATATCGGGTTTAATGTCGTTCAAACTGGTAGTGATTTAATTGTTGAAAGTGTTCGAAAGTCTGGTCGTGCAGAAATTTATTTACCTAAATCACAAAATGTTTCAGTCACCAATACTTGGGATGGAGATATTTATATTGATGGTTTCACAGGTGAAGTTGAAGCCAATGCCAAATTAAATGGAGGGCTTAAACTCTCTAATATTTCTGGGCCTATAACTGCCTATGCCTTAAACGAAGATATACAAGTTGTATTCAACACTATTAATCAAAACGCGCCAATTGTTATTAGAACTACCAATGGAGAAATAGACGTAACCCTACCAGCTAATACGAAAGCCAATTTGGAGTTGAATTCCTGGAACGGAGATGCGTATACCAACTTTGATTTGAAAAGACCAGATAAAGGTGAACTCAAATCCGTTTTAGGCAAAAAGGTTAAAGGTGCTATAAATGGGGGTGGTGTCAGCATACTGCTCAAATCTACCAACGGAAATATTTATCTCAGAAAAAAATAATCATCACATCAAAAAACGAACAATCATGAAAAATTTAATCTGCAGTATAGTTTTAGGTTTTATGAGCCTTAGTGTGAACGCTCAAAAAGTAATTGAAAAAAATATCGATTATAAAAATCAATTTATTGATATCGATGTAAAATTCGCAAATCACATTGAAGTAAAAACATGGAGCGAGTCGAAGGTGTATTTCAAGGCCGATATTAAGACGAAAGATGGTAAATTTTTAGATCAATATAACCTTGATATTAACGAAAGTGCAAGTACAATTTCTATTATTTCAAAAGCCGAAGCTTATTTCAAAGCATACCATAAAGATTGGAACAAAAGAAATCCCAATAAAAAAGAGAGGTACTATTTCAATTCAGAAGACATGTACACTTTTAATTATGTGGTTTATATTCCGAAAAACGCAAGGTTCAAAATAAGTAGTATTAATGGTGATTTAAAAGCTGCTGCTATTGAAGGTGATTTTGAAGCAGATTTAATTAACGGAAATATAGACATTGCTACATACTCTGGCCGTTTAGATCTACGAACTATAAATGGAGAAATAGATCTCAAAATAATCGATGTTCAACTCGTCGCTGAAACCATTCATGGTGATATTTATGCCGATGAAAAATTAAAATTTACTTCAACGAACCGGCATGTAGGGCAAAAAATTAGTGGTACTTCGGGCACCGGATCTAATCGCCTTCAACTAAACACTATTAACGGAAATATGTATTTAAGGTTATAATATCATTTTCATCTGAGCGGCTAAAGGGTAGACATTGTTAAAAAAAGATTAAAATCAAATCTTAACTGTAACTACTCCATTTTTTCCGAGTCTTTAATACATCAATCAAAAACAACAACATGAAAATCAACCTTCTTGTGGTGTGCGCAATCATCTTTTCGCACACCATCTTTTTTGCTCAAGATTCTACCGATGTAGTCATCAAAAGAACCTATACTACGAAATTTTTGGATGAAAAGGCTTCTCCGGAAATAGATGGCCTCTTGAATGATGCCGGGTGGGATATCGTAGAGTGGCAAGGTGACTTTGTTGAACGAAGACCAGATGAAAATACGCAACCCGATCACAAAACAAAATTTAAAATTGTTTATGATCAAAAATTTCTTTACGTAGGAATACGAGCGTACGACAGTGAGCCTGACAAAATTGAAATGCGGCTCTCAAGGCGGGACGGGTTTCAAGGAGATTGGGTTGGCATTTTCATTGACAGTTATCACGATAAGCGAAGTGCTTTCGGTTTTATTACAACAGCGGCTGGGGTAAAGGCAGACTTTTTTAGTTCGGAAAACGGAAATAATGAAGATGAAAGTTGGAACCCCATTTGGTACACCAAAACCAATATTGATGAAGAAGGTTGGACAGCCGAAATGAAAATACCCTTTAGTCAATTAAAATTTGGAAAAGCAAAAGAGCAGGTTTGGGGTATTCAAGTAGATCGCCAATATTTTAGAGGAGCAGAAAGATATGCCTGGCAACGTATCAAACAAGATACTCCAGGGTTTGTTAGCGAATTTGGTCTATTAGACGGATTGATTAACCTTGTACCACAAAAACAACTTGAAATACAGCCCTATACTGTTGCTAAATTAGAAACTTATGAAGCTGAAACTGGCAACCCTTTTTGCGACGGAAGCGATAATCAGTTAACAGGTGGTCTCGATGCTAAAATTGGTATTACTAATGATCTTACTTTAGATTTAACCGTAAACCCCGACTTCGGCCAAGTAGAAGCAGATCCCTCTGCCATTGCGCTCGATGGGTTTCAAATATTCTTTCGTGAACAACGACCTTTCTTTGTTGAAAACAAAAACATTTTCGACTATCGCGTTAGTCAGTCAGAGGCGGGTAATACCTTCGGATTTGACAATCTATTTTATTCCCGTAGAATTGGCAGAAGTCCGCAAGGTTTCCCAAATACCGAAGGCGGTGAGTTTATAGACCAACCGGAAAACACAGAAATTTTAGGCGCTGCAAAATTTAGCGGTAAAACGAAAGATGGGTGGTCTATAGGGATTTTAGAAAGTGTAACCGCAAAGAAATATGCGACCATTGATAACAACGGAGAGCGAAGAAAAGAAGTAGTCGAACCATTGACAAACTATTTTGTTGGTCGCGTTCAGAAAGATTTTAATGATCGTAATACGTTTGTTGGCGGTATTTTTACGACTACCAATCGCCATAAGCTTACGCCAGAACTTGATTTTCTTCATCACTCAGCATTTACTGGCGGCATAGATGTTAAACATCAATGGAATGATCGCGATTGGTATGCAGGAGGCAACCTTATTTTTAGCCGTGTTAATGGAAGTGTAGAAGCCATCGCTCGTACACAGCAAACCATCACACATCTATTTCAGCGGGTTGGTGCAGATCATGTTTCGGTAGATGAAGATAGAACTTCGCTTACGGGAACTGGTGGAAACCTTCAACTGGGAAAAGCTGGTAATGGTAATTGGAAGTTCGAAACCGGAGCCACATGGCGTTCACCTGAATTAGAACTCAATGATATCGGCTTTCAACGCCAAGCAGATGATATTCGTCACTACACTTGGGTCGGTTATCAAACACTAAAACCAACAGAAACATTTAGAAGAGTGGGCATCAATTATAATCATTGGAGCATTTGGGATTTTGGCGGTAATCACAATGGTATGCGATTCAATACCAACAGTTGGCAAAATTGGGATAATAATTGGTTCACAAATATTGGTTTCAATTACGCCCCTAAACGCTTTTCTAATTTTGCGCTGCGCGGAGGACCTCGATTGCGCCAATCACCAGAAATTGGTTTTTTCAACGGTTACAATACGGACAGAAGAAAGAAAGTACGCTTTAATGTTTTTCACGGAGGAAGTAAAGGCACTGACAATTCATATAGTTCGTATTTCGTTGATTTTGGTGTTACCTATCGACCAATGAATGCATTGAGTATATCTGCCAATCCAGAGTACAGCATAAATAAAGACAAATTACAGTATATTAATAATATTGATGTAAATGGAGAAACTACCTATCTCAATGGCACAATTGATCAAAGAACTTTAAGCATGTCTCTGCGCTTGAACTATACTATAAACCCCAATTTGACTATACAATATTGGGGACAACCATTTATTTCAAGAGGCCGATATTCAAATTTCAAAGAGGTTATTAATCCTTTAGGTGAAAAATTCTCAGATCGAATTCTATCGTATACTGATAATCAGATTTCGTTGAATAATGGCACCTACAACGTCGATAGAAATTTAGACAATATTACCGATTTTAGTTTTGGAGACCCTGATTTTTCTTTTGTGCAATTTCGCTCTAATCTGGTTTTACGCTGGGAGTACATCCCGGGCTCTGAAATATTTTTGGTTTGGTCGCAAGATTTGGCACAAACAGGAAATCCACAAAACGAACTTTTTAGTGATTTGGGAGATAATATTTTCAATGATGAAAAGCCTCAGAATATATTTTTAGTTAAGGCTACCTATAGATTCGTTTTGTAGTATCAAACAAATTCTTTAATAAAATAGTACCCTAACAAGGCCCAAGCTACTAGGAGCAGTAAACCTCCTATGGGAGTAATGGGCCCTAAAAATCTCCATTTTTTTCCTTTAACAGCACTTAAGATCAAAGCATAAATACTAAAAGAAAAAAGAAACGTACCTAAACTGAAACAATAGATCATATACTTTTCAAGCGACGAAGTTAAGTTTAGATTAAAGGCAAGTATTAGCAAAATAATAGCGTGATACATTTGATACTTAACGCCCGTTTCAAAACTCTTCAATTGATCGTCTGAGCATGATTTTTTTAAAGCGTGTGCACCAAAAGCACCAAATAAAATTGCAGTAAAACCAAGGAATGCGCTTACAACTTGAGCGATAAGAACCATACTTTTTTGTTTGGTTCTAAGATAGTGATTTCAGTGAAATCGCAATTACCATTATTGTAAGCTAACGGCTGCGATTGGAGTTTGAGCTTGTTTTTTTATGAAGGCTGGCGATGTGGTAAAAAGTTGCGCTACCTGATTATCCCAATCATTTGCAATCGCGAAGTAACTGTCATTCGTAACAGCCATAATTTCATTACAATTTTCGCAAGTATGTTTATAATCTAAAAAGTGATGAGCGAACTCATGAAAGGCAACCACTTTTAGTATTTCAGGATCTAACATCGCGGCCCAATTAATGAGAATCTCTTCGATATTATTATTTGCATCTCTCGTAACCATACCCAATACCGTATTGCCTTCCTCTAAAGGCAAGGTATTACTAATATCAATTTTTTTTAGTTGAAAAAGCTTATCGTGATAATCAATACCATATTTATCACACTCTGCTAAAAAACTATCTAAAAGAGGTTGTAAACGTCCATCGATATCTACACTATTTTGTGCGCATAATGAAGAAAAGGCACAAAAAACAAATAAAATTAAAACGAAGGTAAGGCGTTTCATAAGCAGGTATTTTTGATTCAAACTTGGTTTGCTGGTGACCTACTTTGGGGAGCATACTTTAAGCCACTTGTATTTCAACGATTTTTTTACTCATTTATTTCCAATTAGCTGAATTTTAACAGTTTATATAGAGCAGTAACTAATTTTTTAACGGTTTAACTAAGTGTATAGGAGTGGCAAGGAAACTTTTTCGTTTCCATCTAATCATGGAGCTAAAGCTTACTGCCTGCTGGCGAGGCAAATTTGCTTTTTATTTTTCTACAAGTACCAATTTAGTTCCCCATTCAACTCTGAACAAAGTCCAATGCCACATTTGCCGGCGTCATCATATGCCATGAGAAATTCTACCATCAAATTATTCTTCTCTATAATAGTGTTTATGCCTCCATAAGTCTCAGTAAGGTCTGTAAAAGAAGCTTTTAACTCTTTCAATTCTAACAACACATAAGTTTTTTTAAAGTTTTCAATATGAACAATTCTCGTCCAACCCGTTACTAAAAGTTTTTCAGAATCGGTCGTCTGAATTGTCATATTGCCTAACTTCAATGGCACACCATCAGCAATTTTCCAAATTCTATCTTGTATGTACGAATCGTTCATTTTTTAATTCCCTCCAAAGTAAAAACGGCGCCTTAATCTTCCTGCTAACCATTTTAACTCGCTTTATGCTTATAAAGTGTTCAAGCACAAAGCGAGTTTGCCATTACCTATTCGTCATAGAAAAACTGTTCTTTAATAATTTTACCTTCTTTTACCTGGTATACGCCAATTTCAGACATTGTTGATCTTTGTCCTGAGGCTTTGTGGGTAGTATCCATTTCAAATCGTACAGCAAACCAATTATGAGCCACAGTCGGTTCGGAGGCCTTACTACTATGAACCTCAAAATTTTCTTGCCACCATTCACCTTTTTTCGCGACTCCGTCGAAACCTTTTACAATGGCACCTTCGGCAGTTCCATCATTTTCAATACTCACAATTTCCGGACTATATAAATGTTTGTAGGGCTTTTCAAAATCTCCCTCGTTGCACCATTGTACTAATTTTTCTGCGATTTCTTTTGTTTCCATGATTGTTGTTTTTATTGATTCACTATCAAATTACAACTTCTGCGAATTAAAAACAAAGGTTTAAGAAAGCTATTCAAAAGGAATTTCGATTTCAAAATCTTTACTGATTTCAAATAAACAGTCTTCAAAATCTGGGGGGCCAAAAGTCTTCATTTTAGCGTTTGAAAATGCACAAGGTTCTTTGGGAATACCTAAAAAGTTGGTGTCTAGTTTTTTATTTCCGTTTTCATCATGAAAGATAGAAATGGCATAGGTGCCATTCGGTAAATTAGGAATCTTGATAATGGTATTTCCCTTTTTCGATGCTTCAAAAACTCCAGCAAAAACGCGATCTTCTTTCAAAAAACTCTCAGAGTTATTGTAAACCCCAACTGCAATATAGCCATCAGACGACGCTACATTTTTTGCGCTGATAGTCAAAGTATTTTGAGAAAAAATGAGAATGGGTGCTAGTAACAAAAAAAATAAACCCCTCTTCAAACGGCACATATCATTGATTTTAGTTAGGAGGCTTACTTTGTAATTTAATCTTTCCGTTTAAAAAATCATGCATTTCTACAGTTTCGATAGAGTCTTTTAAATTGAAGTAAAGTAATGATGAATCTTTATGAAATACTCTGATTTTGGGCTGTTCAAAATTATCTACAAAGACGTATACTTTCTTATCGGTCAGGGTATCTTTAAATTCTTGGTATATGCCTTTTCCTTTTTCAAAAGCTGAAAATCCGTTTAATCGCACCATCGGCGGAACTCGATCGACCCATTCAACCTGCTCAAGGTCTTCAAAGCTAATATCGCGAAAATAAATGCCTGATAAGATGGTCATTTTATCAGTCCCTATTTGAGTCCAGTTTTTATAATGCGCGATAAATGCAGTTACACAAACCATGACTGTAATCACAATCAAAATATTCCAAAGCCAATGTCTTTTTTTTGTTGCCATTTTATCTCTGAGTTCTAAGAAAATAAACTCAAAATAACGGTATATCGTATAATTTACATCAAAATACGACCATCAATTTGTTTTCTATAAAGTGCTCAACCACGGTTAACTTATAAGCTATTGCTTGCTACCCCAAACCAACATCTAATGTCATCATGACGATAAAGCCCCCTATAAAGCCCATTACAGCAATGTCAGAATGTTTGTCTTGTTGGGTTTCTGGTATTACTTCTTCTACGACTACAAAAATCATAGCCCCAGCTGCAAAAGCCAAAGCATAGGGCAAGATAGGCTGAAATGTGATCACCGCCCACGCGCCTATAACCGCTGCAATGGGTTCAACAATAGCCGATGCTTGACCATACATAAAGCTCTTTCTCCTAGAAAGACCTTGTCTGCGCAAAGGCATAGAAACCGCAAAGCCTTCTGGAAAATTCTGTAAACCAATACCTAAAGCTAGTGCAACCGCACCGCCGATGGTAGCACCATCAAAACCAGCTGCAACACCTCCGAAGAGCACCCCTACCGCCAAACCTTCAGGAATATTATGAAGTGTAATTGCTAAGGTCAAAAGGGTTGTTTTATGCCAAGGTGTCTTAATGCCTTCGGCTTCTGATTCTTTAAAATTGATATGTAAATGAGGCAATACCTTGTCTAAACCAAATAAGAAAAAAGCACCTAATAAAAAACCTACAGCCGCCGGAATTACCTTTACAAAACCCTCTCCGGGACTCATTTCTATACCCGGTGCTAATAAACTCCAAAAACTTGCAGCTACCATAACGCCCCCTGTAAAACCAAGCATTCCGTCCATAACCGAACGTTTGGGGTTTTTAAATAAAAAAACTAAAGCTGCACCCGCTGCGGTCAAGCCCCAGGTAAAAAGCGTGGCGTAAAACGCAGCTAAAATTGGATTGATTGATTCGAAATAGTCAATGACTTGTTGCATGATAACGTTTATTGATTTGTTGATTTATGTTTATTATTTGGAATGTAGATCTGTAATCTCCCCGTTATATAGAAATCTTGCTCGGCATTAATTCCTCTGCCTACAATTGTATCGAATTGAATATTTGATGTTGGCGTCCAATAAAAGGCAGTACTAATAAAATGACTTGATGACATACCATCCTGTAAATTTCCATTTAATTCAAGATATGCTCCTCCGATCGAACCGATATTCTTTAAATAGGTAATAGCATATACGTATGTCAAATCATCATTGCCGAAATCTGCGCCAAGATTGTAGTTTAATTGAGCATTTTGATTTTTTCCCAAATTATGATAAAATCCAGCTTTTAATCCGAAACCCAAATTATCTTGTTTAAAATCACTTCCTCCAGTCGAAGGCAAAAATAAATCTCCTATAAAGCTCATTTTAGGCCAAATTCCTTTTTCTTCAATTAAATCAGCGCCAACCCCTATTTGTAAAGGGGTATAACCGCTAAATACATTATTCGGTTTATTACCATTAATTCGAATAGCGTTTTGTTGCAAGTCCATTCCAAGCCTAATTTCAACATTATCAGAAACACCGTATAAAAATAATAACGATCCAACTGTATAAGCTATACTTTTCTCAGAGCCCTCTTTAAACGATTCATAGGTTGAGGCGATTTCAATTTGACTAGCACCTTTTACCGTGCTCGTAGGCGATTCAGTTATATCTTGTGCTAAACAAAAGCTCGAAACGAACAATACCAACCACAACAAGCATGAATTTGCTGCATAAAAATTATTCGGTGATTTTAAGGTAAAGGTTCGAAGCAATTTGATCAGATATATGAATCTTAGATTCTTTAATCCGAATATATAAAGAACCATCGAATTCCTCTTTCTCTAAAACTAAAATTGTATCACCCAAGGCAATATTATTTCTGTCCAGAAATTTAAGAAAGGGCGGCGATGAGTCTTTCACGCCTACGCATATACCGCTGGCACCTATTGGCACCTCATTCAACAATTTTTTTATCGTCTTTTTTAATTCTCCTTTTTTCGAAGGAATCGGATCACCATGAGGATCTACCTCTGGAAAACCCAGATGTTTATCAAGCTGGTCTATGAGTTTTTCACTCTTAATATGTTCTAATTGTTCAGCCACATCATGTACTTCATCCCAAGAAAAATCAAGCTTTTCTAATAAGAATACCTCCCAAAGACGGTGTTTTCTAACCTGAGAGAGTGCTATCTTTTGTCCGTATTCTGTTAAACTTACACCTTTATAAGGTCTATAGTTTACCACGCCTTTATCAGAAAGCTTTTTTATCATATCGGTCACCGAAGATGGCTTGGTTTCCATCTGGTAGGCCACCGCATTGGTAGAGACCGTGCTATTCTCTCCTTTCCCCAAATGGTAAATTGCTTTGATATAATCTTCTTCAGAAAGTGTCATCTCCGTTTAACTTAAAACAAAAATACATTTTTATATATAAAAACAAATATTTAGTTTTGTCTAAAATTATTTTTTTAATGCTCAAAAGATATTTTGTTTTTTACTTTTTTTGTTTACTTGGCCTACACATCCAAGCGCAGCACGGAGAAATCACAGGGGTGATTGTCGATGATGGTTCCTCAATTGCTTTTGCGAATGTCTATTTAGAAAATACAACTATAGGTACTTCATCAGATGAAAATGGCCAGTTTTTCTTAAAAAATATTCCTGCAGGGAAATATAAAGTCAAAGCAACCGTACTTGGTTACCGAGACTTTTCTAAGAACATCACCATTAAACCTAATGAACAGTTAACGATTACTATAACTTTAGTAGTCGCATCAGAACAACTAGAAGAGACCGTCGTTACGGGCACTTTAAAAGCAGTCAGTCGTTCTGATAGTCCCGTTCCTGTTGAAGTATATAGCCCTACTTTCTTGAAAAAGAATCCGACAGCTAGTATTTTCGAGGCTTTACAAAATGTAAATGGCGTGCGTCCGCAAATCAATTGCAATGTCTGTAACACAGGTGATATTCATATTAATGGCTTAGAAGGCCCGTACACCTTAGTCTTAATTGACGGAATGCCTATTGTAAGTGGTTTAGGTACGGTTTACGGATTATCAGGAATTCCGAATTCTCTTATCGAACAAATTGAAATAGTAAAAGGCCCCGCATCTAGTTTATATGGTAGTGAAGCCGTCGGCGGACTAATAAATATAATCACCAAAAACACATTAGAAGCCCCTGATTTTTCGGCAGATGCTTTTTTAACCGGATGGGGTGAATACAATTTAGATATAGGAGGTAAGGTTAATATCGGTGAAAAAACCGACTTGTTGCTGGGTGTAAATTATTTCAATTACGACCAGCTGATTGATAATAATGGGGATAATTTTACAGATTTGACCCTTCAAAATCGGATCTCCGTTTTTCAAAAATGGAATTTTCAGCGCAAAAACAATCGTCTCTTTTCGCTAGCGGGTCGTTTTTTCTACGAAGATAGATGGGGTGGTGAATTACAGTGGACACCCGAATTCAGAGGTGGTGATGAAATTTATGGTGAAAGTATTTATACCAGACGGTGGGAAATATTAGGAAAATATCAACTGCCGGTAAAAGAAAAATTCTTGCTCTCCTTCTCTTATAATGATCACAGTCAAAATTCAGTGTATGGAAACATTCCATACTTGGCCGATCAGCGCATTGGTTTTGCCCAGTTAACCTGGGACAAAAAAGTAGGAAGTCATGATTTGCTGCTCGGCAGTGCTTTACGATATAACTTTTATAATGATAATACTACTGCAACAGTTTCCGCAGACGAAGTGACTATCCCCAGTTTATTTGTACAAGATGAAATTCAATTGGCTAAAAAGCATTCTCTGTTATTCGGTCTGAGATATGATTATGATAAAAGGCACGGTTCCATCTATACGCCAAGAACCGCCTATCGTTGGAAAATGACGGATAACGATATTTTTCGATTGAATGCGGGTACTGGTTTTAGGGTGGTCAACCTCTTTACTGAAGAACATGCGGCACTTACTGGAGCACGCGAAGTCATTGTAACTGAAGAACTAGAACCTGAACGTTCCTTCAACTTTAATCTTAATTACTTAAAAAAGATCTACGCAGATAACGGCACATTTGCGAGTATTGATGCTTCCTTATTTTACACCAATTTCAGCAATGCCATTCTCCCTGATTATGACTCCAATCCCAATCAGATTATTTATGACAATTTAGATGGAACATCAATTTCAAAAGGAATAAGTGCTAATATCGATATAGTTTTCCCTTCGGGATTCAAATTCTTACTCGGCGCTACTTTTCAAGACGTGCGTCAAACAGAGAACGGACTAACTAGTCGTCAAATATTAACAGAAAGCTATACCGGAACTTGGAATTTTGGCTATGACTTCAGAAATCTTAAACTAAGCGTCGATTATACGGGCAACCTCTATGGACCTATGCGCCTGCCCACCTTAGGGGAAAATGACCCGCGAAGTGATTTTTCACCTGTTTGGAGTATTCAGAATATACAATTTACGTATAAGGGGCTCAACATGTTCGAAATTTATGGAGGTATAAAAAATCTGTTGAATTGGACACCAAATCGTGGTAATACTTTCCTTATTGCTCGCGCCAATGACCCTTTTGACAAGAATGTAGTTTTTGATAACAACGGAGATGTTGTGGCGACGGCTGAAAATCCGAATGCATTAACTTTTGATCCGTCTTATGTTTACGGTCCGAATCAGGGTATTCGTGGCTTCTTAGGAATTCGGTATCGCCTGAACTGATTTTAATACCTATTTTTGAGAGAACTAATACCTTCTTAAATTTTTGAATAAATCCTCTCATTACGATTACATCATTATTGGAGCCGGTGCTGCAGGTTTAATGCTTGCGGATGCCATGCTTAAAGATGATTTTTTTTCGGGAAAATCTATTCTTCTCTTAGATAAAGACAGCAAACAAACCAATGACCGAACTTGGTGTTATTGGGAAAAAGGGGTCGGACAATTCGATGCTATAGTACATAAAAAATGGAATGCTATTTACTTTAGTGGGAAGAAGTTCTCAAAACGCTATGCCATCCATCCGTATACCTATAAAATGATACGAGGAATTGATTTTTATAATTTCGTATTCGAAAATATTAAAGTTCACCAAAACCTATATTTTAAGCAGACAAAGGTTACCGATGTCATTGATATTGGTGAAGGTGTAAAAGTTGTTACTGCAAATGAAAATTATATTGCCGGCAAGGTATTCAATAGTGTTTTCGACTATGGAATGGCAACACACCAAAATAAATACCCAGTATTGCAACAGCACTTTGTAGGATGGTTTGTAAAAACACAGAAATCCGTTTTTGATCCTGCACAAGCAACTTACATGGACTTCTCTATTCCTCAAAAAAACAACACCCGTTTCATGTACGTATTACCAACTTCTGAAACTGAAGCGCTGGTAGAATACACTTTGTTTTCTGAAAATTTACTTCAGAAAGACGAATATGAAAATGCTATCAAAGATTATTTGAAAAAAGACTTGGCTTGTTTCGACTACGAAATCGTTGAAACCGAAATTGGCAGCATACCCATGACTTGTTATGATTTTCAAGAACATCATACGAAAAACCTAAGGTACATTGGTACTGCTGGTGGTTGGGCTAAACCCAGTACAGGATATACTTTTGCCAGTACTGCCAGAAAAATTCCCGTATTATTAGAACACATCAAAACGGAAAAACCGCTAGACAATTTGAGTTTTAAAAATCGATTTTGGCGTTATGATTTGTTGTTTTTAGATGTGCTGTATAAAGACAATGCAAATGGCCACAACATTTTTGAAAGCCTTTTCAAGAATAGGCATCCTCAACTTATTTTTAAATTCTTAGATGAGCGAACCAGTATTTGGGAAGACATTAAATACATTTGGGCCTGTCCTAAAAAGCCATTTATTAAGGCTCTTTTAAGTAGGTTATTTTAAACTTTTCTTCGCATCAAATTTTCACCAAATTCGCGCAACAAGTTCTTTTTTTCTGCTGTAATGTTTAACCCCTCAAGTACTACAAAAGCCTTTTTAGTAAAGCGTTCTATTTCTTTTTGCGTGAGCTCAGCAGAGCCGCTTTCTATGAATATTCTCTTAATCGTGTTTATCTTTTCTTTGACATCTATTGGGTGAATCGAAAACAAATCTAAAAGTTCTTTTTTTTGTTTGGGTGCGCCCAATTCATAAGCCTTTAGATAGAGAAAAGTTTTTTTGTTTTCGATAATATCGCCCCCAACTTGTTTTCCGAAGGTCTTAGGGTCTCCAAAGGCATCTAAATAATCATCTTGTAATTGAAAGGCGATTCCTAAATTTCTTCCAAATTCATACATACTATCTTGGTCGTTCAAAGAAGCTTCGGCAACGATACCTCCCATTTTCAAAGCTGCCGCAACCAAAACGGCGGTCTTGTATTCAATCATTTTCAGGTATTCTTCAATAGTGACGTCATCTCTTGTTTCAAAATCGACATCGTATTGTTGTCCTTCGCAAACTTCTAAGGCTGTCTTACTAAATAGTTTAGCTAAATTTCGAAAGGTTTCTCCGTTATAGTTTTCAAATAACTGGTATGCGGTAATAAGCATCGCATCACCAGAAAGAATTCCTGTATTGATATCCCATTTTTCATGTACAGTTTCTTTTCCCCTTCGCAACGGAGCATCATCCATAATATCATCATGTACTAAAGAAAAATTATGAAATACTTCAATCGCCAAGGCAGCGTCTAGAGCTTTTCGATAATCACCGCCAAACACTTCTGCCGCCATAAGCACAAGAACTGGGCGTAAACGCTTACCTCCCAAACTCATTATATACGTAATGGGTGCATAAAGATGAACAGGTTCTTTAGTTTCAGTTTTGGACTCTAAATACGAAATGAATTCATTTCGATAATGCTCAATCGTATACATACAGCAAAATTTTTTCAAAAATACGTCAATTCCAAACAATGTGAATTATTCCAGGATAGTGTTAAAAAAATGTAAAACTTAGGAAACTTTTAGTGTTTTTTAAGTTTCCTAGCTTATATTTGCTCCCCAATTATGAAAGCTAAGATTCTTAATAAAGCAATAGATATGTTCTTGAACTATGGTTTCAAGAGTGTAACCATGGATGATATTGCCAATGCGATGGGGATTTCTAAAAAAACCATTTACGCCAACTTCGAAAATAAAACAAAGTTGGTTGAAGAATGTACCGACAACCTATTTCAGATCATATCATATGGCATAGATCAGATTTGCGCTCTCGAAAAAAACCCGATTAAAGAGCTGTATGAAATTAAGAAGTTTGTTATGATGCAGTTGAAAGATGAGAAATCATCACCGCAATATCAACTTCAAAAATACTATCCTAAGATATACGAAGTGTTGAAGGTTAAGGAATATGAGGTAATGTCTGTATGCGTAGTTGATAATTTAAAACGAGGTTTAGCATTAGGGATTTATAGACCAAATCTTGATGTCGACTTTGTATCTCGCATCTATTATTCAGGAGTATTTGCCATAAAAGACAATAATCTCTTTCCGAATACTGAATTCAAAATGCCGACACTAGAAGATTACTTTTTAGAATATCATCTGCGCGGAATTGTTACGCCAAAAGGACGAAAAATATTAAACAAAATCATCAATTCAAATCAAGAATAGTATGAAAAACCAGCTATTTAATTTGCTAAGCCTGTTATGTCTCTCTCTTGGATATGCTCAAGAAAAAACCGTTGAGAATACCCGTAGTTTTTCGTTAGAAGAGGCAATAGCATTTGCTTTAGAAAACAACTACGGTGCTATCAACGCCGATCGTGATCTTATTGATGCTAAAAAGCAAAAATGGGAAACCATCGCCACGGGTTTACCTCAAATTACTGGCACCATTGGGTATCAAAATCAATTGAAGCAACCCGTTTCTTTAATTCCCGCAGAATTTGCTGGGGGCGAACCGGGCACTTTTGTTCCCATTGTATTCGGTCAGGCTCAACAGGCCAATGCTACCGCAACATTAAGACAACAAATCTTTGATGGTTCATACATCGTAGGGGTTCAAGCTACCAAAGCCTTTTTAAGCTTTAGCCGAAATAACAAAGAAAAAACAGATTTAGAAGTGCGCAAAGCTGTAACTGAAGCCTATGGAAATGTACTGCTAGCAAAAGAAAGTGTAGCAATTTTCGAAAAGAATAAATCGAACCTAGAAAAAAACCTTTTTGAAACTACGAAGATCTTTGAAAATGGACTTGGAGATGAAGAAAGTGTTGAGCAACTTCAAATCACCTTATCATCTGTAGATAATCAACTAAAGAATGCCATTCGTTTAAAAGGTATTACGCTTCAAATGTTGAATCTTGTTATGGGTATTGCTATCGATTCACCAACTACTTTAGAAGAGAATCTTGATGATTTAGCGCTTAAGAAAATAGATTTGGGATTGTTGGAATCAGAATTCGACATGAAAAATAATGTTGATTTCAAGTTAGCCACAAATTTAAATGAACAACGTTATTTTGAATGGAAATTGGCCAAGAGTAGGGCTTTACCAACACTTAATGCATTTGTGAATTATGGTGCCTCTGCTTTTGCCGATGACTTTAATTTTTTCAATAGCGATCAAAAGTGGTTCGATTCATCCGTCTTAGGGTTTGACTTAAGCATTCCTATTTTCAGCTCAGGTAAAAAAAGCGCTGGTACGGCAAGAGCAAAAATCGCTTTAGAAAAAGCGAAAACACAACTTAGTGAGGCCGAAGAGCAAATTCGCTTACAACTCGAAAGTTCAAAAAGCAACTACATTTTGGCTATTGAGCAGTATGAAACAGCTAAAGAAAATCTAAATCTTGCAGAGCGCATTGAGCATAAGAATCAAATCAAGTACAACGAAGGTCTGGCAAGTAGTTTTGAACTTCGTCAAGCACAAACACAACTATACGATGCTCAGCAAAACTATTTGCAAAGTATGGTAGAAGTCATTAATAAGAAAACAGCACTCGAGACTATTTTAAATAACAAATCATAAAAACGAACGTCAACCTCCCTGTCGGCAAACAGGTCAAAATTATATCAATATGAAAAAAGTAATCTATCTATTCATCTTTTCACTTTTTATTTCTTCATGTGGTGGTGAAAAAAGTTCAGTAGACCAAGTCATTGAAAGTAAAGATTTGAAAGTAATTCGCGCCAAAAGAAGTAGCCTAACTGAAGAACTAAAAACCTTGGAAAATCAGGTTGAACAGCTTGACGCAGCTATTCTTGAATTAGATGACCAAGCCAAGTTACCTTTAGTATCAACATTAACCATCAAGCATCAAGAGTTTAACCATTTTCTTGAGTTTCAAGGTGATGTCATGACTGATCAAAATGTACTGGTTTATCCTGAAATGGCAGGAACTTTATACAAAATATATGTCAAAGAGGGTCAGCATGTAAGCAAAGGGCAACTATTGGCTTCAGTTGATGATGGCGGACTCTCAAGTCAACTTGCATTAATGCGAACACAATTAGCCCTAGCAAAGACCACATTTGAACGTCAAAAAAGGTTATGGGAACAAAATATTGGTTCTGAAATTCAATTCTTGCAAGCAAAAACCCAATATGAGGCTCAACAAAGTGGTGTGAAACAATTAGAGAGCCAAGTGGGTAAATCTTCTATACGAGCTCCATTTTCTGGTATCATTGATGAAATAATCAAAGATCAAGGTTCCGTGGTTAGTCCAGGGCCAGGGGCCGAGGTTTTTAGAATAGTAAATTTGAAAAATATGTATATAGAAGTTGAGGTACCTGAAGCTCATTTAGGTACAGTTACTTCAGGAAAAGATGTAGAAATTCTTTTTCCTGTTTTAGGAAGAACTACACAAAGCAAAGTAAGACAAACAGGTAATTTTATTAACCCAGGTAATCGTTCTTTTCGTATTGAAATTCCTGTAACTAATAAAAAAGGAGATATCAAGCCTAATTTAACAGCCATCGCTAAAATCAATGATTATACTAATGAAACTGCAATTTTAATTCCCCAAAGTGTACTTTCAGAAAATGCAGCTGGCGAGCAGTATGTATACATTATAAGAGCCACTGAAAAAGAAAACCTTGCTCAAAAAACGATAATTGAACTGGGGAAAACCCAAGGAGATAATGTTGAAGTAATCTCTGGCCTTAAAATAGGAGATCAGATAATAGCGGAAGGGGCTAGAAGCGTTAGAAACAATCAGCCTGTTAAAGTTGATACCAAGAAAACAATGAAAAATTAAAGTCTTTTAACCTTTTCCTTAAATCGTAAAAAAGACTAATAACAATATACTATTATGAATAAAGCTAAGAAAAACGCAAACAAAGAGTTCGGCCTTTCATCATGGGCCATAGATAATCCTTCTGTCATCTATGTTATGATTGCCATTTTCTTGTTTATTGGTATCTCTTCTTATTTCGCTATGCCAAGAGAAGAATTTCCCGAAGCAGTAGAGACCAAGATCTATGTCAGCACTATTTTTCCTGGTAACACTGCAGAGGATATGGAACGTTTGATTACCGACCCTCTCGAGGAACGGGTGAAAAATGTGAGCAATTTTGTTGAGATGACTTCCACCTCACAAGAAGATTATTCGATGGTGGTTATTGAATTTGATGAAAACATTACCGTTGAAAACGCGAAACAAGAAGTCAAAGATGAAGTAGACGCTGAAAAAGCAGGAGAAGATTGGCCTGTATTTAATGGTGCAAAAGTAGAACCCACAGTTTTTGACCTTAATTTGGCGGAATCTTTTCCGATTTTAAACGTGAATATAAAAGGGGATTACCCAGTTGAAAAACTTAAAGAATATGCCGAATATTTAGAAGATGAAATTGAAAATTTAGAGGAAATAAAGCAAGTTGATATTCGTGGCGCTCAAGATAAAGAAGTGGCTGTTTCAGTAGATATAAACAAAATGATGGCCGCCAAGGTGAATTTTGATAATATCATTCAAGCCATTGGCAACGGAAACATGACGATGTCGGCTGGCAACTTAATAGCAAGTGGACAACGTAGAACTATTCGTATTACAGGAGAAATAGAGAATCCTTCAGAGCTGAATGATTTCGTAGTCAAATCTGATGATGGAACTGTTTACCTTAAAGATGTTGCCGAAGTAACATTTAGTGAAGAAGATAAAAACACCTATGCCCGAGAAATGGGTGAAAGTGTAGTCATGCTTGATATTAAAAAAAGATCGGGTAAAAATGATGTTAGAGCAATTGAAAAAATACGAACAATCGTAGCAGATGCGCTCAAAGAAGACCTGCCAGAAGATCTTCAAATTACCTTCGCCAATGACAGTAGTAGCTCCACTTTAAATCAAGTTGATGACTTAGTAAATAATATCATATTCGGAATTATTTTGGTAGTCACTGTACTCATGTTCTTTTTAGGCTTTAGAAATGCTCTTTTTGTTGGTTTCGCTATTCCAATGTCAATGTTCATGTCATTTATGATTTTATCTGCCTTAGGTTATACACTCAATACTATGATCTTATTCGGGTTAATTATGGGGCTAGGTATGCTTGTTGATAATGGCGTTGTAGTCGTTGAAAATGTATACCGATTAATGAATGAAGGTATGTCAAGAAAAGAAGCTGCGAAAAAAGGTATTGGTGAAATTGCACTTCCTATTATTATATCAACTGCTACAACAGTTGCAGCCTTTGTTCCTTTAGGAATGTGGCCAGGTATTATGGGTGAGTTTATGATTTATTTTCCAATAACGCTATCCGTAGTACTAGGTTCTTCATTATTTGTGGCAATTTTTATGAACGCCATGCTCGTATCTCGTTTTATGGAAGTAGGAGAGAAGTCCTTAACACTTAAACAATTGATTCGCATTAGTTTGATTTTAGGGGCGTTTGGTTTATTTATCTTCTTTGTAGGTGGTCCTGTAAGAGGCTTAGGAACCTTAATGCTAGTTATTGCTGTAATGTTCTGGGCATATAAATACTTTTTAAAACCTTGGTCCTCACGCTTTCAAAAAAATGGTCTGGTAAACCTAGAGAATTGGTACGAAAGACGTTTAAAACACGCATTACGTGGGAAAAACGTTTATTGGTATTTTGGCATTACAATGACCTTATTAATTGTAGCTTTCATGTCATTTGGTGCGTCAATGGCAAGCCAACGAACCAAAGTAGAGTTTTTCCCCGATAACACTCCAAAAGAAATTTATATCTATATCGAATATCCGCAAGGTACTGATATTGAAAAAACAAATGTGATTACAAAAGCAATTGAGAATGAAGTTTATGGAATTATTAAAGATGAAGACTATTTTGAAAGCGGCCAGAACTTATTAGTTGATACCGGGGTTTCGCAAGTAGGAAAGGGTGCTGAAAACCCTTTTACTGAAGGAGGGTCTGCCGCCGAAATGCCCCATCGCGGTAAAATCACATTGTCGATGCAACAATTCAAATTGAGGCAAGGTCTTGATTCAGAAGAACTGCGATTGCGCATTCAAAACGTATTGGCAGATGTATACCCTGGAGTAACGATATCTGTTGAAAAAGATGCCGCTGGACCACCAGCTGGTTATCCTGTAAATATTGAATTGGTGGGGAAAAACTATGATACCCTAATCAGTGTAGCTGAGCGAATGAAAACTTTTATCAATTCAAAGAGTATTGACGGAATGGAGGGCTTAAAAGTTGATGTAAATAAAAACAGCCCCGGTATGGAAGTTATAGTCGACCGTAAAAAAGCAGGAGAATTAGGGGTTTCTGTAGGGCAAGTGGGGCAACAATTAAGAAGGTCAATTTTTGGCAACAAAGCTGGAGTTTATAAGAAAGATGGTGAGGATTTTGATATTAATGTCCGGTTCAATGAAAACCTTAGGTACAATACAAGTGCCCTATTCAATCAAAATATTCTATTTAGAGATCAAAATACTGGGCAAATTAAAGAAATTCCTATTTCCGCAGTGGCAACCCAGAGAAACACTTCTTCTTTTAATGCCATAAAACATTCGAATGGCCAGCGTGTGGTTACAGTTTACTCAGGTTTAAAACCAGGTGGAAATGCGAATATCATCGTAGATCAAATTAAAAAAGAGATGGAAAATTTCAAAGCCCTACCTACTGGTGTAAAAATTGATTATACAGGAGAACTAGAGGAACAGGCGAAACAACAATCCTTTTTAGGAGGAGCCTTCTTAACTGGATTGGCATTAATTATGCTCATATTAATTTTTCAATTTGGTGGAATCTCCAAACCATTAATTATCATGATAGCCATTTTCTTAAGCTTCATCGGTGTTTTTGGTGGAATTGTAGCTACGGGGTGGCCTTTTGTAATTATGATGACAATGATGGGTATTATTTCTTTAGCAGGAATCGTAGTTAATAACGGGGTTGTTTTGTTAGATTATATTCAAATATTAATAGATCGTAAAAAGGTAAATTTAGATATTTCAGATGATGACTTATTACCCCAGGAAGATGTTACCGATATAATCATAACAGGAGGTAAAGCTCGTTTGCGACCAGTAATTCTAACTGCAATAACAACTGTTTTAGGTCTTATTCCGCTAGCCACTGGGCTAAACATCAATTTCATAACCTTATTTGGCCGTTTTGACCCTCAAATTTACGTTGGTGGTGATAATGTAATTTTCTGGGGACCATTAGCATGGACGGTTATCTTTGGATTAATTGTTGCTACCTTCTTAACTTTGATTATTGTACCTGTACTATTTAATATTACATATCGCATTAAAACAAAAGTACGGGGATGGCGAAAACCCGAAATGAATCTCCGAGAAGAACTTTTGGTTAAAAATGAAGCTTAAGAAATGCTTCCACAAACAGGCTCTTCAAATTAAATAACAATGAACTCTGTAAATAGAATCCTCAAAATTTCGGGGATTCTATTTTTTAAATCACATTAGTGCTGAATACTTCTTAAATTTGTCGCTTCAAATAGAAATAAAACAATGTATAGAAGCCATAATTGCGGAGAACTACGCGAATCACATATCAACCAAAAAGTTAGCCTTGCCGGCTGGGTGCACAAAACCCGTGATAAAGGATTTGTGGCTTGGGTAGATTTACGTGATCGTTATGGTATCACCCAATTGGTTTTTGATGAAGATCGTACCTCTAAAGAATTATTAGAACAAGCTAGAGACCTTGGGCGCGAATTTGTAGTTCAAATAAATGGTGAAGTGATCGAAAGAGCTTCCAAAAACCCGAATATTCCTACAGGAAATATTGAGGTATTGGTTGAAAAGGTTACTGTTTTAAACGAATCAAAAACACCTCCTTTTACCATAGAAGATGAAACCGATGGCGGAGAAGATATTCGTATGAAATATCGCTATTTAGACATCAGAAGAAATCCTGTAAAAGAGAATTTGATATTTCGATCTAAAGTAGCAATTGAAGTTCGCAAATATCTGTCTGAAGAAGGATTTATTGAAGTCGAAACTCCTGTTTTAATAAAGTCTACTCCTGAAGGTGCTCGCGATTTTGTGGTGCCCAGTCGAATGAACGAAGGGCAATTTTACGCCCTTCCGCAATCACCACAAACTTTTAAGCAATTATTGATGGTCGGTGGGTTGGACAAATATTTTCAAATCGTAAAGTGTTTTCGAGATGAAGATTTACGAGCAGATCGTCAACCAGAATTTACACAGATAGACTGTGAAATGGCTTTTGTTGAGCAAGAAGATATTCTGAATGCTTTCGAAGGACTCACTAAACATCTTTTAAAAGAAATCAAAGGCGTCGATATCGAATCTTTTCCCAGAATGACCTTTGATGAGGCCATGAAGCGCTACGGAAATGACAAGCCAGATATTCGCTATGGAATGGAATTTGGTGAGTTAAACGAAGTAGCGCAACACAAAGATTTCAATGTTTTCAATTCAGCAGAATTGGTTGTTGGAATTGCCGTTCCCAAAGGGAATACCTATACTCGAAAAGAAATCGATAAGCTTACCGATTGGGTCAAACGACCACAGGTCGGAGCTTTAGGAATGGTCTATTGTCGTTGCAATGATGACGGAAGTTTTAAATCGTCTGTTGACAAATTTTACGATCAAGATGATTTAGCTAAATGGGCAGAAGTTACCGGTGCTAAAGCCGGAGATTTAATATGTGTTCTTTCAGGAGATAAAAATAAGGTAAGAGCACAATTAAGTGCTTTACGAATGGAATTAGCAGAACGTCATGAGCTAAGAAATCCTGAAGAGTTCGCGCCATTATGGGTTATTGATTTCCCACTACTAGAATTAGACGAAGAAACGGGGCATTATCACGCCATGCACCATCCATTTACATCACCCAAACCCGGTCAATTAAAATTGCTAGATTCAGATCCGGGAGCAGTTCGGGCAAATGCCTATGATTTGGTATTGAATGGTAATGAAATAGGTGGAGGTTCTATTCGTATTCACGATAAAGAAATTCAAAGTACAATGTTCAAGCATCTTGGTTTCACTCCCGAAGAAGCAAAAGAACAATTCGGCTTTCTAATGGATGCTTTTCAATACGGTGCACCACCGCACGGTGGTATTGCTTTTGGTTTAGATAGATTGGTTGCTATTTTAGGCGGACAAGAAACAATTCGCGATTTTATAGCCTTCCCAAAAAACAATAGTGGACGTGATGTCATGATCGATGCGCCAGCACCCATTGATAAAGAGCAATTGAAAGAGCTAAATTTGAAGCTAGATTTGTAGGACTCTATTTTGTCTTGAGTTGGTTTTGTCATTCCGAACAAAGTGAGGAATCTTACGCATAGCTCAAGGCAACTAAGTAGTAAATTCAACATCGTCAAGTTCCCTCCTACGTCAGGAAGACAAGGAAAATGGGTAAGTATTGTTTAAACAAAGGTTAATTTTTTTGTTGTCATAGTTTTGTTTTGTCTTGGGTTCGTTTTGTCATTCCGAACAAAGTGAGGAATCTTACGCATAGCTCAAGGCAACTAAGTAGTGAATTCAACATTGAATTATTCAATGTAGCATATAACCAAATTCAGCATCGTTTAGTTCCCTCGTACTTCGGGAGGAAAATTACACTTTATTGCGGCGTTGGCAATTAAAAACCAAAAAGAGTGCCCTTCTTGAGCTAGAAAGCTAATTCATCTCTATTTTCATTACTTTTAAGTAAGTAAATACCCAAAATGCCAACCCAACTACAAAAACTTTATGGCAAATTCATCAAATGGCGTTATAAAAACAGCTCTAATAAAACTTTTAACCACATTCTCGCAATCATTGTTGGCTTACTTGCTGGTCTGGCATCTGTCACTTTGAAAAATATCACCTTTTTCATTCAATCATCGTTAGAAAAAGGCATCGTCTTCTCTAGCAATCAATTGTATTTTATTTTGCCGATTATCGGTCTGGCTCTAGTTTTTCTTTATGTCAAGTTTGTACACAAAGAAAAAATAGAACATGCGGTCTCCTCTATTTTATTCGCACTTAGCAAAAAGAAAGGTATTATTGATTCGAAAAAAATATACAGCCCCCTAATAACAGCTCCGCTTACTGTTGGCTTTGGTGGTTCTGTAGGGCTATTAGGCCCGGCAGTTGCAACGGGTTCGGCCATTAGTTCAAATTTAGGCCGTGTGCTACATTTGAATTCCAAAACACGTTCTTTACTAATTGCATGCGCTTCAGCTGGGGCCGTAGCTTCCATATTTCAATCTCCTATTGCAGCCATTATTTTTGCAGTAGAGGTTTTTAGTATTGATTTTACCATGCTTTCTGTAATGCCACTTTTATTGGCTTCTGTTTCTGGCGTGTTGACCTCTTACTTTTTTCTAGGGAACGAAGTATTATTTGATTTTAGGCTTACCGATAATTTTGAAGTGAAAGATACCTTCTTCTATATTTTATTAGGAGTGGGAACTGCATTCGCCTCTATCTACTTTACGAAAATGTACTTCGGAATTCTGAAACTATTTAAACCTTTAAAAAGTCCGAAATACAAATTGTTAGTAGGTGGTCTTGCCATTGGAGTAATGCTTTACTTTATACCTCCGTTGTATGGAGAAGGATTTAGTTTTATTAGTAATTTATTAGATGGTAATCATCTTTCAGCACTAGGCGTAACTCCTTTTGATGATTATTTGAGTAATATATGGGTCGTTATTGCTCTCTTGTTTGGCATTACCGTTTTTAAGGCTATTGCCATGACCACAACTTTCGCAGCAGGCGGAACGGGTGGCATTTTCATCCCCACGATGGTTATGGGAAGTGCTCTAGGTAACGTCGTTGCTAAAATCATAAACAATATTGGTCTTGGCTTTGCAGTCTCAGAAAGTAATTTTACACTTATTGGTATGGCGGGGCTCATCGCTGGAGTACTACACGCTCCTTTAACCGCCATATTTTTGATTGCCGAAATTACCGGGGGTTATGAACTATTTGTTCCGTTAATGATTACCGCTGCCATATCTTACCTTATTACAAAAAATGCTATCAAACATAACATATATACTCGCGAACTAGCCCAGCAAGGTGCATTGTTAACGCATGACAAAGACGAGAATGTTTTAACCGTAATGCAATTAGATGACGTAATTGAGCAAAACTTTAAGAGTTTAACCCCAACGATGTTTTTGGGTGAAATGTTACATGATGCAGTATCGCAATCTACCCGAAATTTGTTTCCAGTAGTTGATGAAAATGATGCTTTAGTGGGCATCGTTTTATTAGATGACATTAGAGAATTTATGTTTGAAACTTCGCTTTATAGAACAACTACAGTATCTACTTTTATGCACTCGGCTCCTGAATATATTTTCTATGGAAAAGACAATATGCAACAAGTAATGAGAAAATTTCAAGACAGTAATGCTTGGAATTTGCCTGTAATAAAGAATGGGAAATACTATGGCTTTGTTTCAAAATCAAAACTACTGACTGCGTATAGAAGAGAATTGATTAATTTTACCCCGTAATCGGGTTAAAAAAATAACGCTTATTGTATTCCGTATTCGACACTCCACATTTTTTAGTCATGAGATATATTATACTTCTTATCGTAATTGCTTCTTTCGGATCAATAATTTATGGTTTTAATCTAGATGATTCGCAAGAAGCTTTAGCTAATAAGTTTATTGGTTTTGGAACTCTTGGACTCTTTCTAATCGCTATGCCCCTCTTTTTATTTGTAGAAAGCAAGGGGAAAAGTTTTAAAAATTATATGCTAACGGATGAAAACGTTCGTAAAATGCAAGGCAAGCCCCCTCGAAAATCAGAAGATTCTTAATTCAAATTTCGTTTTTGTATAAAGAATCTTTTAAGTAATTCCGACGCTTCTTCAGCTAAGATTCCCCCGCTCATAATGGTCTTAGGATGTAATGTTGTTCCCATTGCACTACAGCCTCTTTGAGGGTCCTTCGCGGCGTAAACAATTTTTGAGATTTGACTCCAGTATAAAGCCCCAGCACACATTTGGCATGGTTCTAAAGTCACGTACAAGGTACAATCTTTGAGGTATTTACCTCCTAAAAAATTTGCTGCCGCAGTAATTGCTTGCATTTCAGCATGAGCTGTAACATCGTTCAACTGCTCGGTAAGGTTATGCGCTCGTGCTATTATTCGGTCTTGAATTACTACAATAGCCCCAATAGGCACCTCTCCTTTTTCAAAAGCCGCCTCCGCTTCTTGCAAGGCTTTTTTCATAAAGTACGTATCGTCATAGGGTAAAACCATGCCTGCAAAAATACAATTTTAAGGGGTGAAACAAAGCCTTAAAACATGATTTGCCGTACATTTGTTCATTATAAGTGACCCTATTAAATCACATAAACAACCCTAGTGATCTTCGCAATCTTAAGGCAGGCGAGCTACCACAACTTGCCCAAGAACTTCGCGAATTTATTATTGATATCGTCGCCACGAAAGAAGGGCATTTGGGAGCCAGTTTGGGCGTTGTGGAATTAACCATTGCCTTGCATTACGTTTTTGATACGCCCAATGACAGACTCATTTGGGATGTGGGACACCAAGCTTATGGTCATAAAATTATTACAGGGAGAAGAAAGGTATTTGAAACCAATCGCCAATTAAATGGTATCAGTGGATTCCCTAAGAGAAGTGAAAGTGAGTTTGATGCCTTCGGAACAGGACATAGTTCTACTTCCATTTCCGCTATATTGGGTATGGCAATTGCTTCCAAATTAAAAGGAGATAGGGCGAAGCATCACATTGCCGTAATTGGAGATGCCTCCATTGCAAGTGGTATGGCCTTTGAAGGTCTCAATCATATGGGCGTTACTGATGCCAATGTCTTAGTTATACTTAATGACAATGCCATTGGAATAGACCCTAGCGTAGGCGCCTTGAAAAAGTACTTAACAAATGTAAAGGCAAAAACGGCAAAAGATGAAAACATTTTTGAATGTCTCAATTTTGATTATGCGGGTCCTATTGATGGTCATGATCTCAATGCCCTGCTCCAAGAATTAAAGCGATTGAAATCGGTTTCAGGACCCAAGCTTTTGCATGTCATTACCACGAAAGGTAAAGGCCTAAAACAGGCTGAAGAAAATCAAGTAACCTATCATGCCCCTGGTAAATTTGATAAAATAACTGGAGATTTAATTAAAAAATCTTCCGATAAATTACCTTCTAAATATCAAGATGTATTCGGACATACATTGGTAGCCTTGGCAAAAGTTAATAAAAGAATAATAGGTATTACTCCCGCAATGCCTACAGGCAGTTCTTTGAAGTTTATGATGGATGAAATTCCTGATAGAGCTTTTGATGTAGGTATTGCCGAGCAACATGCAGTAACCATGGCGGCCGGCATGGCGGCTGAAGGTTTCGTTCCTTTTTGTAATATTTACTCCACATTCTTGCAACGGGCTTACGATCAAGTAATTCACGATGTGGCACTTCAAAAATTACCTGTTATTTTCTGTTTAGATCGTGCTGGTTTAGTAGGGCAAGATGGTGCAACTCACCACGGCTTATATGATATAGCATTTTTAAAGTGCATTCCAAACCTCATCATTTTCGCACCTATGAACGAGACTGAATTGCGCAATATAATGTACACCGCTCAACTTGGCTTAAAACAGCCCATAGCGATTCGTTACCCAAGAGGAAGGGGGGTACTTGAAAATTGGCAAATTCCTTTAGAAAAAATAGAGCTTGGTTCATCTGAAGTACTTAAAAAAGGAACAAAAATAGCCGTTTTATCAATCGGTCATATCGGGAATATGGTAGCCGATTTATTATCTGAAATGAATCTTCCGAAGGAAATCGGACATTACAATATGCGCTTTATTAAACCTCTTGATACGGAACAATTAAAAACTATTTTTAATTCGTACGAAAAAATTATTACCATAGAAGATGGATGTATTATTGGTGGTTTTGGTAGTTCAATACTTGAATTTGCCAATCAATTGCAATACCACAATCAATTGTATATGCTGGGAGTAAAAGATCTTTTTTTAGAACAGGGCACAATCGCAGAATTGCACGCCATTGCACAAATCGATAAATCATCAATTAAAAACCTTATAACCCGTTTGCTTAATGAAGAATAGCGCCTTTCATTTTATAGTTTTACTTTTTTTACTCGGATTTTTTAAAACAGTTTCAGCACAAATCATCACCTTAGAACGAGATACTTCTGTTGTACGTTTTCCGGCTATCAAAATAGTAGCTGTTCCATCAAGAGGTGTTACTCTTTTTAACCCAAAAATAGAAGTCAATAAGGGAATTCCTTTGGCAGAGCGCTTTAAAAAATATCCAATCCTTTCTTTTTGGGAAAAAATCAATCAAATAGGTCTCAGTGCCAGTGAGGTTGCTTTTGTAAACTGGAATGCCGGGGGCAACAGTTCTATTTCTGGAATTCTTAACGGTAAATTTCAACGAAATTATAAGTTTAGATATGTGCAATGGGATAATACTCTTGATATTCGATATGGGGCAAATATTCAAGAGGGGCAAAAACCTAGAAAGACTGATGATGCCATTCGGATAAGTTCTACTTTCGGCTATCGAAGAGATACTATTAGCAACTGGTATTACTCGGTAAAAGCCAATTTCAACACACAATTTTATAATGGATTTAAATATCCAGATCGTGAAACACCTATTTCCGGATTTATGGCACCAGGCTATGTATTTCTGGGTGCTGGTACTTCATACATTCCTTCAGGTAAAAAATTCAACCTTTATATTTCACCTGTAACCCTAAAGGCCACTTTTGTGCTCGATCAGAATTTAGCCAATAAAGGCGCTTTTGGTGTTCAAAAAGCGATAACAGATGCCGACGGTAATATTTTAAAAGAAGGAGAAAATAAATTTATCGAATTCGGTTTTTTAATTAATAATTCATGGGAAACATCGATTGCTAAAAATATAGAAATGAGTCATCGCCTGAGCCTATACACCGACTACCTATCTAGCTTCGGAAATATTGATGTCGATTGGGAGCTCAACTTCAATCTAATCGTAAATAAATATATCAATGCAAATATAGGAACGCACCTTATTTACGATGATGAAATTTTATTCGACGCCGTAAAAGATGCCAATGGTATTGTAATAAATGAAGGTGTTCAACGCATACAATTCAAACAACTACTAGGCGTTGGTGTTGCCTATAACTTTTAATATTTTCCGACTTATTTAAGGAAATTAGGAATTACAATTGTTTTCCCATAATCTTATTATGAATGTGCACAGCAGCACTATCTGAAAGACTAGCTACATAACAACAAGAATTTAATATTATTTGATAAAGCGAAATATCAACTCTCCTGTAGAACTTGGGTAGTGTTCTTAGCATTAATCTATCATAGTTTGACGTATTTCCGTCTTTTGCACGAACCAAGGCGGTAATATAGACATCTAAAATGTCTGAAATAATTTTATACCCCGCGATCTCTTTTTCTATGACTTCTTGCGATTGGTATATCTTCGCTACACTTAATGAAATAATATCTTTTATTTGGGCTTGATATTTACTTTTATCCATTAGGGAAACCTCAAAAGAACCATCTAATATAGCCGCTTCATTACTTATAAAAATATCAATAGCGTCTTGAATTAATGTGTTAATGGCCAATGCTCTAAGATAACTTAACCGGTCTTCTTTATATTTCAGTGAATTATATTTCTTAGTATTAATGCTATCCTTAACCAATTTGATTAAATACTCGAGCGCATAGTCTTCAGAAATCAAACCCAAGTTAATACCATCTTCGAAATCAATAATCGTATAACAAATATCATCAGCTGCCTCTACCAAATAGGTTAAGGGGTGCCTTGAAAAACTGATGTTTTTGCCTTCACGAGTTTGTAATAATCCGAGTTCTTCAGCTACTTCTTTGAAGTTTTCTTTTTCTGATTGAAAAAAACCAAACTTCTTATCAACAATATGTTTGGTTGGTTTTTTCGGTAATGATTCTTTTGGGTATTTCATAAAAGCCCCCAAGGTTGCATAGCTCAAACGTAAGCCCCCCTCAACACCTTTACGAGTTTCTGTCAACAATTTAAACCCATTCGCATTCCCCTCGAAATCAACAATGTCTTGCCATTCTTTTGCCGTGAGCTGCTCTTTATATTTTTTTCCTTCTCCAGTAGCAAAATATTCTCCTATTGCCTTTTCACCACTATGACCAAATGGGGGATTGCCAATATCATGAGCCAACGCGGCAGCAGCTACTATGGCTCCGAAATCATTAAATCGATAGCCATGTATTTCTTGTAAATGCGGATGTTTTTCTAATAATTTTTTTCCAGCAAGTCGCCCTAAGCTTCTGCCAACAACAGATACTTCTAGACTATGCGTCAAGCGCGTATGTACAAAATCGGTTTTAGAAAGCGGTATTACTTGTGTTTTATCTTGTAAGCTACGAAAGGCCGAAGAAAAAATAATTCGATCGTAATCCACTTCAAAACCTAAACGGGTCTCATCTTGCTCTTTTCGCAGTCTTTTATGTGTATCGCCGAAGCGTTTTAGAGAAAGTAATTGTTCCCAGTTCATTAATTCATTTTATAAAGTGCAAGATATGAATTTTTGAATGCTACGGTCACAATTTACCTTAGCCCACCTGCCTTAACATTCTCCTAACGTAGTAACATTTAAATAACACTTTTACAATGCATCTTTAACATACGGGTAACCCGCCTTTTACAATAGGCTAGTTTATTTGCACCGGTATTTAAATCAAACATGGTAAAACAAAAAATGAAAAAAATATTAATCGGATTGCTATTGCTAATTACCGTGCAAATTACAGCACAAGAAACAGGTAGTATTGTGGGCAAACTAACAGACAGCGATTTTAACGACGACCCTTTAGCTTTTGCGAATATCTTAATTGAAGGAACCACCAAAGGAACGACCTCAGATTTTGACGGGCTTTATGAAATCACAAATTTAGAACCTGGAACGTACACCGTGATTTATAGTTTCTTAGGCTACGAAACCATTACGAAAACTGATGTTCTAGTCGAAGCGGGCAAATCAACTACGGTTAATGTAGGTTTATCTGCCGCTAAAGGAGTTGAACTTAACGAAGTAATCCTAACAGGTAGCAATAAAAAAGAATCTGAAGAAGCCTTGCTACTAGAACAAAAATCGGCCAATATTGTCAAAGAAAGCATTGGAGCTCAAGAACTGTCTTTCAAAGGAATAAGTAACGCAGCCGCCGCGGTAAATAAAATTTCTGGAGTTTCGAAACAAGAAGGAGGTGGTAATGTTTATGTTAGAGGTCTTGGTGATAGATATTTAAATACAACCTATAATGGGTTACCCGTGCCTTCAAATAATATCGAAAAAAAGAATATCGACCTAAATCTTTTTTCATCTGATGTGATCCAAAACGTTGGGGTAAGTAAAACGCATGCTGCTAATTTTTATGGAGATTTTGCCGCAGGTAATGTTGACATTACCGCTAAAGAACATACAGGAGATTTTTTTCTTGATATCGATTTAGGAACAACCGCAAATACAAATGCGCTCGGAACCGATTTTGTAAAAAGTGAAGGGACAGGTTATTTTGGTTTTTATAACCGGTATAGAAACAACCCATATGCTGTATTATTATCTCATGGCGTTGATGCAATTTCTTCTGAAGGCAATACAGGGGTTTCTGGAAGTTTGGCAACTGGAAAATCTTGGAATATTGGTGATGCTTCTCGATTAAGTGTTTTTGCTACAGCCGCTTTCGGAAATACTTTTGAATTTCGTGAAGGTCCTGCTGTAGATTATACAACCGTTGAAAAGAAACGTTTTCCCAACTCGGAAGAATACGAGTACGGAAGAAACACAACGGCAATGGCTAACATTATGTATCGTGTCAACAACAAACACAAAGTAAAATTCAATTCACTTTTCATTAACGATGCCACCGACGAAGTTGCCTATTTTGGAACCAAAGGTCTAGGTAGTAACCGTGATGCGATTCTTGATACAGACCGTGGCTTCTACCAGTCAAACGTACAATTCAGTCAAGACATGATTTTTGTAAATCAACTTCTTGGAACAAGCACATTAAGCGAAAAATTAAAATTAGACTGGGGAGTTGGTTATAATAATGTGATGGCCCGTCAACCAGACCGTAAACGTATCTCTGTAGAACGTTATGACCTTGAATTAGATAATGATGAAACTACCAATGCTTTTTTCTTCAGCAATATCGCCTTTGATAACCAACGTTATTTTCAAGATATTGAAGATAGCGAGTTGAATGCGCGCATTAACCTATCCTACAATGTGTCCGAAAAACTAAAATTCAACTTTGGGTATAACGGTCGTTCGAAACAAAGAACATTCGAAAACATTCGTTATGGTTATGATTTTATTCAGCCTAACACTGTGGTCGGAGATGTAAGAAACTTGAATGAAGTTTTTTCCAGGGAAAATCTAGGAACTGTTTTCAACACGGTTGTATTCAATGGTTTGGATCCACAAAATGGCTTGGGTAATACAAACTTACCTGGGAGATTTGAAAACACTTACGAAGGGAATTTAAACGTTCATGCCTTTTATACGGATGTGGTGTACAAAATCAACGATAAGCTATCATTTGTGCCTGGCATACGCTTAGAGAAATTTAATCAAGACATCACCTATGATGTGATTAATTTACCAGCCACCGATTTGGGAGAAAGAGATGCTAGTGAATTTTTCATCCTTCCGAGTTTGAATGTAAAATACGCTTTAAACGAAGATCAAAATCTTAGATTCTCTTTTAGCAGCACCGTTTCGAATCCTGAATTTAAAGAAGTAGCTCCTTTTGTTTATGAAGACGTAACTCAGCGCATTGGTGGAAATCCAAATCTATTAAATGACCCTGCGTTTTCAAGAATTTACAATGTAGATTTCAAATATGAATGGTTCATGAAGCCTAGTGAGCTTCTGTCAATTTCGGCTTTCGCAAAAGCCATCAATGACCCAGTGAATTTAGTTGTTGCTAATGACGCTACAGGAACGCAACGCTTCTTTAGAACAGGTGATCAAGCACAAGTACTTGGTTTTGAATTTGAGGTTCGAAAATCACTAATTAATAATGAAGACGAGCAAAGTGTATTATCAACAGGTATCAACGCTACCTATACTTATACCCAACAAGATTTGAAAGGTAGTAACGGCATTTTCTCAACAACTTTTGACCGAGATTCTGACCAATTGCAAGGCGCATCACCTTTACTAGTGAATACTGATTTGAGCTATCGGCCAACATTTGGTTCATACAAACCAGTTGCCAACTTGGTCTTCTCTTATTTCTCTGACCGTATAGATGCACTAGGTTCAGGTCAGCTTGGCAACATTATCGAGAAAGGGGTTCCTACTCTTGATTTTGTTTGGAAAAATACCATCAATGAAAAAATGGAACTCAATGCGAGTTTCAAAAATCTACTAAACCCAACTATAGAAAGAGTACGAGAAGTTGACGGAGGTGACATTGCTCTCTCAAGTTACAAAAGAGGACTTAATATTGGGTTTCAATTCAAATACAAATTCTAATAATCACAAATAATAAATTACTACTCCATGAAAACAAGCAAATTTCTTTTAGGTTTTTTTACAGTATCAATGCTATTAGTAGGTTGTGCTGCTGATGATACGGCTGATGTTATTATCAATCAAGAAGGTGGAAATCCTACAAATCCGACGACTCCAAATAGCACTGAAATAGGGGGAACACTTTCTGAAGACCTTACCTTAACGACTGGAACTGAATATAGAATGACAAGTGCTTTAATCGTCCCTGAAGGGTTTACTCTAAATATCGAGCCAGGAGCCGTTATACGAGCCACAACAGGTGCTGATGTTTATGTGGCTATTATGCAAGGAGGGAAAATCATGGCAGAAGGTACGTCAACAAATCCTATCGTTTTTACGTCTGATTCTGCAACGCCAAACCCCGGAGATTGGGGCGGACTTATCGTTTTAGGAAAAGCACCAATCAATTCGGTTACTGGTGGTGATGCAACTTCTACCTCTGAAATTGGTGGTTTACCATATGGCGGAGGCGCAGCAGATGACAACTCAGGAATCATCAAATATTTGCGTATCGAATATTCAGGTGGAGCGGCAGACGCTTCTTCTGAAAATAACGGATTTTCATTCTATGGTGTTGGTAGTGGAACTACAATAGAATATATTCAAGCATTTGAAGGCAAGGATGATGGCGTTGAATTTTTCGGAGGAACAGTAAATGCCTCCTTCGTATCTGTTATCGGTGCTCAAGATGATTCTGTTGATTGGACGGAAGGTTTTACGGGTACCTTAACCAACGTATACATCGAGCACAGACAAGCGCATGATAAAGGCATTGAAGGTGATGGCTTTAATACAGATGTCGGTAACAATTCAAACCCTGTTTTTTGGTCTTCACCAAGAATTATTAATATGACCATCAACGGCAATGGTTCTTCAAATGACAATGAAGCAATACGTCTACGGGCCGGTACGAGAGCGCTTTTTACCAACGTTCTTATCTCTGGCTTCGCTGAAGGTTTTGATTTAGATAGTGATGGTGCAGATAGTCCGACAGGTCAGGGCGTTCTTGACGGGGATACTGGAGTTAGCGATATCACTTTCGAGGATGTCTTAGTAACTCTTAAAAACGACACGGGTGATAACTTCGATGAAGCTACATTCTTCAGTGGTATTGGCAACGGAACCGGTGCCGAATACAGCACATGGAATACGGGATGGACGCGAAATTAATATACATTGTTTGATTGGGCTTTTGCTTCAATTGAATACCACTGAAAGCCCTGTTCTTATAATAGGGCTTTCTTTTGTGAGAGCACAAGAAATATACGAGTGACTATTTCTTAACCTTTCCATTACAGATTGATAATTTGTAATTAACCATAGTTTAACATGCAGACGCGTTCTTTGTACTAATGAAAAATAAGTCTCTAAAGAAGATTGCATTTGGACTATGTATATTGTTCGGAAGCGTGCTATCAGCTCAGCAAAGTGGTTCAATTAAAGGTACCGTAATTGACAAGGAATTAAATGGCGAGCCAATTTTATTCGCGAATGTTAGCCTGAAAGGATTAAAACAAACGGTAGAAACGAACTTTCATGGTAATTTTGAATTCAGTGATTTAGAGCCTGGCAAATACACCTTAGTCATTCGGTATTTGGGTTACCAAACTATTGAAATCGACACAAAGGTTTTCGACAATAAAATCACAAAAGTCAAAGGTAGTCTTAGTGCTTTAAGTTTCTCCATGAGCGATGTGAACATATCAGAAGAACTAGCTAAAAACATTGAAGAGGTTTCTAGGAAAAAAGAACGTCCTGTAAATTAATTCGTATAAAAAATGCCTCGATTAACATCGAGGCATTTTTTTAATCTTATGCTTTTCAATTAGTTACTGCTTACAATACCTTCCGTGTTCTTGGTTTCGCTTACTGCCGCAATCACATTATTGCTATATTCTACTTCCTTTAAAATATTGTTCGACCAAAATAGCCATTTGCCAGTTTTTACACCACTATTGTACGATCCTACAGATATTATTTCCCCATCATTATTAAAACTAGTCCATTCGCCATGCAGTTTTTTGTCTAAATTAAAAGTCCCTTTTTGACTCACTGTTCCATCTTTATGAAAATACGTGGCTTCAATTAAATTGGTTTCCGAATTTAATTTCATTTCTGGTTTCGTTTGGGCAAAAACACCAACAGAAATAAACAATATAGCTACAAACAAGATGGTTTTTTTCATGATATCAAATTTTCAATAATATTTCAAAGTTAAAAAATTTACAATTAAAATACTATTACTTAACGTTAAATTTACATTGATAACGCAACAAAAAATTTCTTAGTATGCTATAATTCAATATACTTTAAAATTAAAGATTACTTAATATAAGCGTTACAATTAATTGATATCCAACTGCGATCTTAGCTGCTGTCTTAAGACAATACAGATTTCATTATACTTATTAGTTTTTGTCGACTAGTTTTTCGAAATCTATAGCTACCTCTGGCCAAGGTAGCTTTTTTTTAGCTTTTGTCATATCGAGTATAACCAGTTATAAGCAACTTCCCTCTATTTTGACTATGTATATAAGTGCGTATATCTTTTCTGAAAAATAACATTGGCAAAACATTAATTTAACATTGGTATCCTTCTTTTGCGCCAGACAAAAACTAATACTTTAATGAAAACAAAACTTCTGGCCCTTGGCCTTATTTTAAGTGTTTCTTGTTTGACATATGCTCAAGAAACAAATGCTCCCGCTTTTGGAAAAGGACTTTTTAATTTAGTTGGAAAAGATAGCACATGGACCATGAAAATTGGCACGCGCATGCAATTCTTAGGCATCGCTACATGGGACGAAGGCGCCGATGGGGATTTAGTTGACCCTCAGCAAAACTTCCTCGTTAGACGTGCTCGATTAAAATTCGACGGCTTTGCTTATTCTCCTAAGTTGAAGTATAAATTAGAATTAGGTCTTTCAAACAGAGATATCTCTGGCGGTTCTGAGTTTACTAGAAATACACCTCGTTATATTCTCGATGCCGTTGTCATGTGGAATTTTCATGAAAATTTTGAACTTTGGGTAGGTCAAACCAAACTTCCGGGAAACATTGAACGGGTCATTTCTTCAGGAAATCTGCAACAAGTAGACCGTTCTCTGGTTAATAGTCGGTTCAATATTGACCGTGATATGGGTATACAGTTAAGACACCATATTAAACTAGGTGAAAAATTCTTAATGCGTGAAAAATTTGCCTTATCACAAGGTGAGGGAAGAAATATCACGCAAGGTAACTTAGGCGGGCACCAATATACGGGTCGTATAGAGCTTTTACCTTTTGGAAAATTCAAGAGTAAAGGGGACTACAGCGGAAGTGATCTTAAAAAAGAAGAAAAACCTAAACTCATGTTCGCGGTAAACTACGACATCAATCAAAATGCTGTCAAAACCAGAAGTAATCAAGGTTCTTACATGAGAAATGATATAGGTTTTTACGAGACTAATATCAACACCTTCTTCTTTGATGGAATGTACAAGCATAACGGATTCTCTTTTATGTGGGAGTATGCCAATAGAACTGCTGATGATCCTATTGCAAAAAATTCAGATGGTACCGAGACTGGTGATGTCGTATGGGTGGGTAATGGTTTAAACTTACAAACTGGTTATTTACTAAAAAGTAATTGGGAGTTGTCTGGAAGATATACCAATATTAATTTAGATGACATTACCGGAAGAAACGCTGAAACGCAATACACTTTGGGTCTTTCTAGGTATATCGTTGGGCATAAATTAAAGGTGCAAACAGATTTAAGCTACCTTTCTGTAAACGGTGGTTCAGACGAATTGATGTACCGACTACAATTTGATATACATTTCTAAAAAAGATAACATTGAGGTAACACAGTCTACGTCAAGACTATAGATATTTGAAAATTAATAACTACCTAAGATTATGGATAATATTTACTTGTTAATTGTTATTGCTCTGGCCGTTTTAGCCATTGCCGATTTAGTTGTAGGTGTCAGCAATGATGCGGTCAACTTTTTGAACTCTGCGATTGGATCAAAAGCTATATCGTTTAAAACTGTTATGATTGTAGCCAGTTTGGGTATGATCTGCGGTACCGTGTTTTCAAGTGGATTAATGGAAGTTGCTCGTAAAGGAATTTTTAATCCGGGTGAGTTCTATTTTAATGAAATCATGTTCATTTTTATGGCAGTTATGATTACTGATATTCTATTGCTTGATTTTTTCAACACTTTAGGTATGCCTACATCTACAACGGTTTCTATAGTCTTCAACTTGTTAGGGGCCGCAGTTGCTATGTCACTTATCAAAATTGTAGCCGACAACGGTAATTTTTCTGAAGTTGTAAATTATATCAACACCGAAAAAGCGATTCAAATTATTTCGGGTATTCTCTTATCGGTGGTCGTCGCCTTTACCATTGGCGCCATTGTGCAATGGATTTCAAGGCTACTATTATCGTATCATTTTGAGAAAAAAGCAATGTGGGTTGCTGCCTTATTTGGGGGAGTAGCACTTTCAGCAATTACATATTTCATTTTTATGAAAGGTATCAAAGGTACCCCATATGCGGGAGAAACCTTTGACCTTATTGGAGGTGTTAAAATCAAAGATTTTCTTGAAGATCAATGGATGGCTATTGCTGGTGTTAATTTTGTGGTCTGGTCTTTTCTATCTTATGTTTTAATGAGTTTTGCAAAAGTGAACATCTATAAAGTGATTATTGGTGTGGGGACTTTTGCACTTGCACTGGCATTTGCAGGAAATGATTTGGTAAACTTCATCGGCGTACCAATCGCTGCATGGCAATCATACGAAGCATGGGAAGCTGCTGGCATACCTGCCACAGAATTCAGCATGGAAGTACTTTCGAAAAAAGTGCCTACCCCAACATTGCTGTTGTTCCTATCAGGTGTAATAATGGTAATCACCTTATGGTTATCCAAAAAAGCGAGATATGTTGCTGATACCGAAATTAATCTTTCTCGTGAAGGTGAAGCCAAAGAACGTTTTCAGCCTAATTTTCTTTCAAGAGGAATAGTAAGAGGGTCTATAGTTATTTCGAATTGGTTCAACACATTACTGCCAAGTTCAGTAAAATCAACAATAGATAATCAGTTTGAAAAGCCCGTGATTGCGCTGTCTAAAGATCGCGTACACGAATTGCCTGCCTTTGATATGGTAAGAGCAGCTGTTAACTTGATGGTTGCCGGAATTTTGATTTCAATTGCAACGTCGTACAAATTACCTTTATCAACTACCTATGTAACCTTTATGGTGGCCATGGGTACTTCTTTAGCGGATAGAGCATGGGGCGCAGAAAGTGCCGTATATCGCGTTGCTGGGGTGCTTAATGTTATCGGGGGGTGGTTTGGCACAGCAATTATAGCATTTATTGCTGCAGGTACTGTTTTGACGATTATAAATTTTGGAAAAGGTGCCGCCATAGCAATTTTGTTATTTACAGCAGTTTTACTTTTAGCTAGAAATTATATCGCTTATAATAAAAAAGCAAAAGAACAAAAAGCCGAAGACACCTTAGATAAAGCTGAAAGCAGCTCTATTCAAGGTGTCATTGAAGAAAGTGCCGGAAATATAGCCAGAGTTGTTAAAAGAACGAATAAACTATATACTAATAGTATTAACGGACTTGCCGTTCAAGACTTAAAACTCTTAAAAAAGAATAAAAAGGGCGTAATTAAATTATCATCTGAAATAGATGATCTACGAGATAATATATTTTATTTTATTAAGAATTTAGATGAAGCTAGTGTTGGTGCAAGTAATTTTTACATCAATATACTAGGGTATCTGCAAGATATGGCGCAATCTCTTGAATACATAACTAAGATTAGCCATAAGCATATCAACAACAATCATAAGAAATTAAAATACAATCAAATTAAGGAATTAAAGGAAATAGATGAAAAACTCGAAGCCATCCTTAACGATACGAAGATTGCTTTTGATAATAGATCGTTCGAAGAAATAGGAGCTGTTTTAAAGAGTAAACAAAGTTTGTTCGATATGGTATCTGAAAAAATTCAAACTCAAGTTTCAAGAACGCGAACAGAAGAATCGAGTCCGAAGAACACAACATTATACTTTTCCCTATTATTAGAAACAAAAGACTTGATGACGGCAACTATGAATCTTTTAGAGCAGTATCATACGGCGCATGATAGTTCAGTTGCCCCTGCAACGATAGAAGAGTCTAAAGGAGAATAACGGTTAGTTAAACTTTATTTAAGTACCTTGTCATAGCAATTCATAAACTACGATGAGGTACTTTTTTTTATACTCCGTTTTTTTTATTTCATTCTTTTCACTCGCACAAGAATTGACTGGTGAGCAACTTCTTGATAAAGCCATTTCTTATCATGATCCGAATAATTCTTGGGATTCATTCAATGGTCATCTAAACATCATAATGACCACCGCTGATGGCAAAGAACGTAGAAGTAGTATCGTTATTAATCTTCCGAAAGAATATTTCCAAGTACACTCTACTCAAGATAATAATGTTATACAACGAACCCTCAACAAAGGTGAATGTGAGCTTATGCTAAACGGAAGCACAACCATATCAGAAGAAGACCAAAAAACGCATCGCTTGACCTGTGAAGGGGCAAATATGTATAAAAACTATTATTCCTACCTATATGGTTTGCCCATGAAGCTTAAAGACCCTGGTACCATAATAGAACCTAGTACGGAGAAGAAAACTTTCAAGGGCAAGGAATACGTGGTTTTAAAGGTTACATACGAAGAAGAAGTAGGTGGTGACATTTGGTATTTTTACTTTGATCCTAATACTTATGCCATGGAAGTATATCAGTTCTTTCGCGATGAATCGGTACCAGATGGGGAATATATTCTTCTCTCGGGCGAGGAAGAAATATCAGGAATCAAAATGCCTAAAACCAGAGCCTGGTACTACAATAAAAATGATAAATACTTGGGTACTGATGTTTTGAGTACCGTGAATTAAAAAGTAGTTTTTGTCATTCTTAATCTCCTAAAAATCAAAATACTACTACGCTAAACTATTTCCTTTCTTCGCGACAAAAGTAGTGCGTTCGCATACGCACGTCGAGCAATTGATATCTTTCAACGAAATTTTCGAAGTTCTTGTTTCTTCCATAATACTATTACAACTAATAATAGTAATTTGAAGAACAAGTTATCATTTACATGAAAGTTTCCCTCCAAAAACAAACTCCAATTGTAGAACACGATCTTAAAATCGGAAAATTCACGTTCTATTCGAATATTATTATCGCTGAATTTAAAGAAGGAGTTTATGTTAATTTTGAAGATGCAGTCTATGCTATACAGGTTGCTCTTGAAATCTTTGGAACGGAGCAACCCGTAGTTTACATTTCTCATCGAAAGAATTCCTATTCAATGAATCCGGCGAGCTATAAAGAAGTTATTGATTTCTTTCCGAATTTTGCGGGCTTTGCTGTGGTTACAAAAAACAAAAGAAGACGGATGCTTGCCTACCTTGAACGGATTTTTATTAAAAAACCTATTCGTGTTTTTGAGGAAATGGATGATGCCATGCTTTGGGCTAAAGAAATCATAGAACGAGCCTCATAACATTTCTATGAGCTAGATTGATATACTACCTATAAAAATTCATCTCATCCAAATATTTCCATACCGCGTCGGGAAGCATTGTTCGAATATTTTTTCCAGCAGCATGGTTTTTTCGAATAAAGGTAGAGGACACCTCCATTATAGGTGCATCTACCTTATGAATCTTCGGATGATCGCTAAATTTATGTTCAGTGCTACCTTCTGAAATTCTAGGATAAACATAAAGATGGTAGTTTTCTAAAATAGCCTCATAGTTTTTCCATTTATGGAACCCTTTTAAATTATCTTCCCCCATAATAAGACAAAAATTAAAATCATCACCATAGGTCTCCTCTAAATGTACTAGCGTATTAATGGTATAGTTTGGCTGTGGTAAATCAAACTCTATTTTACTAGGTTTTAATTTAACAAAGTCATTGGTCGCCTCTAAAACCATTTGAAAACGATGGTTATTATTCAATAGAGTTTTCTTGGTTTTAAACGGACTTTGAGGGGTTACTACAAACCACACCTCATCTAAATCGGAAAACTCTGCCATATAATTGGCAATAACCATATGCCCTATATGAATGGGGTTAAAAGTTCCGAAGAAAAGCCCAACTTTTTTCATCCATAAAAATTTAGGATCATTCTTGACTTATCAAGAATTTATTACTTTTTATTTTTTTTAAGCTTGGTTTCGACACCAACGAAATCAGCAACTAATTCATGTGCTTCATTCAATGCCATATCTAAATCATAATTCTTGATGACTTCATCAAATTGCGGCGCCGTAGCAAGTTCTACAGAAGCTTTTGCAATGCGCATATTGATTTTATCATCACTTTCAGTACTACGCTTTTTTAATCTAATTTTTAATTCATCAACACTAGGAGGTTTTACAAAAACCGCTAAGGTCTCTTTAGGAAATTTTTTCTTTATTCGAAGTCCGCCAGCCACATCTATATCAAATATCACATTTTTACCTGCTGCCCATAAACGCTCTACTTCGCTTTTTAAGGTACCATAGAAATTATCACGATACACCTCTTCCCATTCCAAAAAATCATCATTCTTTATATGCTTTTTGAATGTAGAGGCACTCATAAAATAGTAATGTTCGCCTTCCTTTTCAATGCCTCTGCTTGTTCTTGAAGTTGCTGATACTGAAAATGCTAAATTAAGTTCAGGTTGTTTTAGCAGGTGACGCACTATGGTTGTTTTGCCGCTTCCTGAAGGAGCCGAAAAAATGATGAGCTTACCTCCTTTCATTATAAAACATTAAGCATTTGTTCTTTTATTTTTTCAAGCTCATCTTTCATTTGAACCACCAATTGTTGCATTGGAGCAAAATTAGCCTTTGAACCAATTGTATTAATTTCACGACCTATCTCTTGAGAAATAAATCCCAACTTTTTACCATTTGAATCACTAGAATTTAAGGTCTTCGTGAAATATTCGAGATGATTAGCTAAACGTACCTTTTCTTCAGTGATATCGTATTTTTCTAAGTAGTAAATAAGCTCTTGCTCAAATCGATTTGCATCCGTCTCAACGGCTATTTCAGCAATCGCTTTTTCAAGTCGTTCACGAACCTCAGCTTGTCGATCTGGATCTATGGCAACCACTTGCTTTAGTAAGGCTTCTATTTTTTGAATACGCATTAGAAAGTCTTTCTCGAGAACACTACCTTCTTCAGAGCGAAACTTTGATATCTCAGTAAGTGCTTCTCGCAGTGCCCTTTTTATGACCTCATATTCTTCTTCGTCAATATCTTCTCTTTCGGTTTTCAAAGCGTCTGGAAGGCGCATAGCGATCTCTAACAACGCAACAGAACCTCCTTTTTCACCAGATATACTGTCTAATTGCTTAATGTAATTCTGTACTACTTCTTTATTAATTTTAGCTGAAGCTTCTGCTCCTGTAGTCTCCACATATAGTCCAAAATCAACCTTACCCCGAATCAAATCACTAGCAATAATTTTTCGAAGTTCTAATTCCTTTTCTCGATAAGCCGGAGGCATACGGGCATTTAAATCTAAATTTTTGCTGTTCAGGGATTTTAATTCTACTGTAATTTTTTTAGAAGAGAGCTGAATTACATGCTTCCCAAAACCTGTCATGGATTGAATCATAAAGTCATTTTAGATAATAACAAAGGTATATAAATTTAACAGGTGCTATTTCTGATTTCCATTTTTATCAAATCGCTTATTCAATTGTGATTCGCACCAGTACATCCCCACTCCAATTCCTATTAGCAAAGCAAATAGTGACATAATTGGCGATTTTTCAGGAGAAATTAAATAACTAACAATTCCTATACCAAGTAATAGTAGTCCTAGCCAAATTAGCATATTGGCAGCAATTCTATTGGCATAATTCCAGATTTGCTGATTTGCCATACTGCGTCTCGTGCGGTAACCATAAAAATGATTGATTTTTTTAGGAGGGTACTTTTTCGTTATTACGCCAATCATACTTAACAAAATACCTGAAATTACGGCTGCAAAAAAAAGTTCTAATTGCATACTTTATAGCTCTCTAACCCAAATATTTCTATAGCTAACACGACTATCATCTTGATGGTCTTGTAGAACAATAGGAGCCTTACCATGTGCTTCATACTTAGGCCAACCTATATATTGAATAGTGCCTTCTATTTCAAAATGATCTTGAATAAGAACGCCGTTGTGTAAAACAGTCACGAAAGCAGGTTGCTTCAATTCTTCATTTTCAAATTTCGGAGCATGAAAAATTATATCATAAGAATTCCACTCTCCTGTTGGTGCTGAAGCCATTGCAAGAGGTATTGATTGTTTATATACTGCCCCTACTTGGCCGTTAGGGTAGGTAGGATTGTCATTATTATCTAATACCTGAATTTCATAACGTTGCTGTATAAATATGCCACTATTTGCTCTGGCTTGACCTTCGTTTTTAACTACTGCAGGAGATTTCCATTCAATATGCAATTGCATGTCACCAAAATTGCGCCGTGTTTGAATATTCCCCGTTTTATCTTTAACAGTCATACTTCCATCGGCATTAGAATGCCATTGTACGGCAGTGCTATCTGCTGTATGCACCCATTCATCAAAACCATTACCATCAAAAAGAACAATGGCATCACTAGGTACGCCATTATTTAAGGTCACTTTTGGCGGTATAGGCTCATAAACCTCAGTGGCCTCAGGGCTCGTAGGCTCTTCGCCAATATACTTTTCATTTTCTAATTGCTCTTTTTCAATATCATTTTTTTCACTAGATAAATTTTGAGCATTCTCTTTACATGTTGAAAATAAAAACAGTAATGTTGCTAGTAAAAAATATCTCATTGCTTAGAGTATTAGAAAAGTAAAAATTAAAGTTTCTTTATTTTAATATTTCGAAAACTCACTACATCATTATGATCTTGTAAGGCGAGCTTACCACTTGTAAATGTTCCGAAATTATCCCAAGATTCAAATTTCGATCCTATAAGTAATTCTTGGAGAGCCTCTCCTCCAACAGGAAAAGTAGCGACTTCGACACCATTAAGTAAAGAAGTACCCATATTGGTTTTATGGTTTATCGTAATTACAGCAAGATTCCATTCTCCAATAGGTTTCGTTACATCTTCTGAAGGCGATACCAAGTCATATAAGGCTCCCGCTTGGTGCGATGTACCATTTTTGCCATCAGGGTGCTTATCATTGTCTAATACCTGTATTTCAAGTCCTGTTTGGTAGGGTTCCACATATTTTTCATCTTCACTTACCCCCCACATAATTCCACTATTACCAGCTTCCGAAATTTTCCATTCTAAAGAAAGAATAAAGCTTGAAAAGTTTTCTTTCGAAATGATATTAAACGATTGACGATTGCCATTTTCATCTTTGCGCTCTTCAGCCATAGGTGGGTGAAACAAAATCTCGCCATCTTTCTCTGACCAAAATTTAGGAACTTCACCTCCACCAAATGACTGCCAATCACTCAAAGACAAATGTTGCCATGATTCTTGCTTCTTCATCTCAGCTGATACCCTTTCAGTAACTTCTTTGGTATTTTCAATTTGCTTTTGTTTCTGCTTACATCCTACAGTAAGTAATAATGCTAAAGTTACCAGTGGTATATATTTCATAAGTCTAATTTTAGTCATTCTTAAAAGTATAACTGAAAATCTTAGAAACAAGGTTTTTTCTACGAACAACACTCACAAAGGTGTTTACATACTATAATCCTAGTATTTTCTTCAGCATTTCTTTATCAGTAACACCTCCTGCAAAATCATCAAAGGTTTTTTCAGTAGCTTCAATAATGTGATCTTGAATGAAGATTGCGCCTTCACGAGCTCCTTGTTCAGGACTCTTAATGCAGCACTCCCATTCCATCACAGCCCATACATCACAACCGTATTGCGTCAGTTTTGAAAATATAGTTTTAAAATCAATTTGCCCGTCACCAAGAGAGCGGTATCTGCCTGCGCGATCTCCCCAATCATTATAGCCTCCAAAAGCTCCTTTTTTTCCTGTCGGATTGAACTCTGAATCTTTCACATGAAAAGATTTAATAAACTCATGATAGTGGTCAATGTATTCAATGTAATCTAACTGCTGAAGAACAAAATGACTTGGGTCATATAAGATATTCACACGTTTGTGATTCCCCGTTGCTTCTAAAAATCGCTCAAAAGTATCGCCATCATGCAAATCTTCACCTGGGTGAATTTCATAACAAACATCTACGCCTTCTTCATCAAAATGATTCAAAATGGGCATCCAACGTTTTGCCAATTCTTCAAAACCCATTTCAACAAGACCAGGTGGTCGTTGCGGCCATGGGTGCCATGTGTGCCATAACAATGCACCAGAAAAAGTAGCATGAGCTTTTATTCCTAATCTTCGGCTTGCCGTCGCTGCTTTCTTAACAACACCAATAGCCCATTCTGTTCTTGCTTTTGGATTGTTCTTTACATTATCAGGAGCGAAATTGTCGAACATCAAATCGTAAGCTGGATGAACGGCAACCAATTGCCCCTGTAAGTGGGTTGAAAGCTCTGTGATTTCAAGTCCGTATGAATTTACCTTACCCTTTAATTCATCACAATAGGTTTGGCTTTCCGCTGCCTTATTTAAATCGATAAGAAAATGCTCCCAAGTCGGAATTTGTATTCCCTTATAACCCAAATCTGAGGCCCATTTGCACATTCCGTCTAAACTATTAAATGGGGCTTTACTATCTACAAATTGTGCCAGAAATACGGCTGGTCCTTTTATTGTTTTCATGATGTGCGTTACTACGGATTGTTACTTTAAACTTTATAAAAATTTAACCCTATATTTAGAGGTAAAATACTATTTATCTTTCTCAGGTGAGGTTATAAATATAGCTGAATACCTCAAGATAACCATAAGAAATTTGAAAATGAATCAAGAAACCCAATTTGATGCGATCGTGGTCGGTACTGGAATAAGTGGAGGATGGGCCGCGAAAGAATTATGCGAGAACGGACTAAAAACTTTAGTCTTGGAAAGAGGTCGAATGGTAAAGCATATCGAAGACTATCCAACCATGCATGATGATCCTTGGGATATGCCTCTTAATGGAGGGCTTTCTAAAGAGGATAAAAAGCAATATCACATTCAAAAGCGGCTAAACTGGGCTCCTGATCAATCTAACAAACACTTTTTTGTTAACGATTTAGAACACCCCTATGTGCAAACCAAAAGATTTGATTGGATACGTGGTTACCAAGTTGGCGGACGTTCATTAATTTGGGGGCGTCAAAGTTATCGGTGGAGCGATATTGATTTTAAGGCAAATAAGGAAGAGGGCATTAGTATTGATTGGCCTGTACGTTACAAAGATATTGAACCTTGGTATGACAAAGTTGAAGAATATATTGGTGTTAGTGGCGAAAAATTAGGTTTAGCCATTTTACCTGACGGAAAATTTCAACCGGCAATGGGTTTGAATTGTGTTGAAGAAGATTTCAAAAAGAGTACCGCCGAGAAATTTGATGATGGGCGTTTGGTGACCATTGGTAGAACTGCTCATATCACAGACCCTGAGGCTAATTTTGAAGGTCGCGGAATATGTCAAAATAGAGATCGTTGTTGGCGAGGTTGCCCTTTCGGGGGATATTTTAGCAGTAACTCTTCTACTCTGCCGGCTGCTGAACGCACTGGAAACATGACGCTAAGACCAAACTCTATTGTGCACGAAGTTATTTATGATGAGCTTACTAAAAAAGCTACTGGAGTTCGCGTAATAGATACTGAAACATATGAAAAACTGGAATTTAAAGCTAAAGTAATTTTTCTTTGTGCCTCGGCCATGGCATCAGTTGGTATTTTATTGCAATCAAAATCAAAGCGTTTTCCGAACGGTTTGGGTAATGATTCTGATGCTTTAGGAAGAGGAATTATGGATCATCATTACAAACTTGGCGCTACTGCAAAAGTTGATGGTTATTTAGATAAATATTATAAAGGCAGACGTGCGAACGGCTTTTACATACCTCGTTTTGTTAACTTAAATAAAAAAACGAAACGCGAAGGGTACCTTCGTGGCTTTGGCTATCAAGGCACTGCAAGTAGAGGAGATTGGTCTGAATCTATTGGAGAAATGGGTTACGGAAAAGACTTAAAAAAAGCTATTCTTAAACCTGGCAGCTGGACTATAGGGGTTACTGGCTTTGGTGAATTTCTACCTTATGATGATAATCGTGTAACTCTTAGTCCCACCGAAAAAGATAAATGGGGATTACCACAATTAGCTTTTGATGTTGAGTTTAAGGAGAATGAAATGAATATGCGAAAAGACATTGTAAAAGAAATCATGACCATGTTTGAAAGAGCAGGCTTTAAAGATGTACAATCGTATGAAGAATCATCTTATCCTGGCTTAGGAATTCATGAAATGGGTGGTGCAAGAATGGGGCATAGTGCTAAAACCTCAATTTTGAATAAACACAATCAGGTTCATTTAGTGCCAAATGTGTATGTTACTGATGGTGCTTTTATGACTTCGTCAAGTTGTGTAAATCCGTCATTAACCTATATGGCATTTACTGCTAGAGCTGCAAATCACGCTGCAAAACAATTCAAAGCAGGAATATTTTCTTAAAGATTAAATTCGCAATATTAATTAATCACAAAACGTTTAGAATTCATGGACAATGCTTCAGCTAATAGTATGTGGGGAGATTATTTAACCAATCATCTTGAAGATGTCTTTCACGATGCACCCGAAGTTTATCATTTTTGTGACAACGAGAAAGATGCAAATATCTGTGCTAAATTGGTTAAAAAGGGAATAAAAAAAGCGACTACAGATTCACTATTAGGGTTACAATTTCGAAATAAGCCTTTACCAAAAACTGGTGATTTCGCAGTAATAACTAATTGGGACGGCAAGGCTCAGTGTATCATCGAAATTACAAAAGTAGCTCTGCGACCCTTTTTTAGCATTGATGAGGCCTACGCCAAATTGGAAGGTGAGGGAGATAAAAGTTTAGCATATTGGCAAAAAACGCATTGGGATTATTATACCCGTGAGTTGGCAGAATTTGATCGTTTACCTAGAGAAAGTATGATTTTAGTCTGTCAAGAATTTCAAAAGGTTTTTTGATCGATAACTAAAAAAGCCATGCGGCTAAGCATGGCTTAAGAACGTATACTGTGAAATGATTTATTTCATCATCTTCACCCAAACATTTTTTTTCTTGTTAGATGTTACCGTCGCTTCTATAAAATTCATGCCACGTACCCCGTCTTCCATAGTAGGAAATTCACCATCATTGTATTTTTTCCCTCTAATGGCCTTGGCGGCACCCAAATAAATATTCGCCATCGAATCAAAAATACCCTCGGGGTGACCAGCTGGCAACTTAGTACCATCTAATGAAAGTTTTGAATTATACCCATGCCCTGGTTTATATATTTGAGTAGGGTCAGTATCACTCATTTTATACAAAAAATTCGGTTTTTCTTGCTCCCATCTAAATGCTCCTTTCGAACCATATATTGAAATAGCAAGTCCGTTTTCTTCACCTGTCGCCACTTGACTACTTCGAATTACTCCTTTTACATGATCGTCCATTCTAATGAGTACGGTACCATCAACATCCATTTTATTGTCTTTATATAGGTAATTAAAATCACAAAGCAACGATTTAACTTTAAGGCCGGTAGTATATTCTACCAGGTTAAAGGCATGTACACCAATGTCACCCATACACGAACTAATACCCGCTTTCTTAGGGTCTAAACGCCATACGGTAGATCGTTTTTTCTTATCGTGAATTATTTCATTAATCCAACCTTGATAATATCTTGCATCTACTTTATGAATCTTGCCTATGGCACCTTTTTTAATCATTTCACGCATTTGACGAACCATAGGATAGCCCGTATATGTATGCGTTAAGGCAAAGACTTTTCCTGATTTTTTATGTGCCTTTTGAAGTATTTTGGCTTCCTCAAAAGTTGTAGTCATTGGTTTCTCACAGATCACATGAAATCCATTATCTAATAACTTCTTAGCCATTGGGAAATGAAGAAAATTGGGTGTTAATACCGAACAAACTTGAATACGTTCATTTTCTGGGAGTTTTAATTCTTCTTCGATCATGGTATCAAAATCTAGATAGATACGGTTTAAAGGAATATCTATCTCCCGTGCAAAAGCTTTATTAGCTTTAAAATCAGGGTTAAAACAACCTCCGACAATTTGATAATTATCATTAATATGTGATGCAACCCGATGCAACACTCCTATAAGGGAATCTCCCCCTCCACCTAGTACTCCTAATCGTATTTTTTTTGGCATGAAATAAAACTATTTATATTTTAAAATTCTTATAATGATTCTGTTTCCTTGTTTTGCTCATCAAGACTTATAAGCAATTTCTTCATTCTTAAAAAACAAGGCAAATAATACCATAACCCCTAGCGCAAATAAAGCAGGAAATTGCCAAATATTTGTCCAATTATGTGCATTTTCAGACACTAAATAAGCATCCGTAACAATTCCTGCAATCCAAAAACCAATTAACATTCCAACACCATAGGTTGCTAATGTGATTAAGCCTTGAGCGGCACTTTTATATTTTTCTCCGGCTTTTGTGTCGGTATAAATTTGACCCGAGACAAAGAAAAAGTCATAACAAATTCCATGCAATGCTATTCCAATAATTAGCATAAATGCTAATTCTCCAGAATCACCGTAGGCGAAAAGCAAATAGCGAATAAACCAGGCCGCCATACCAAAAAGTATGGTTTTCTTAAATCCGTATTTATTAAAGAAAAATGGCAGAAATAGTAAGAACAAAGCTTCTGATATTTGCCCAATTGTCATCATACCTGCAGGTCCTATTTCATTATTAAGCACAGACATTGAGGCTCCTATTTCACCTAAAAACTGACCAGCATGCTGATAGTAAAATGCAAGCGGAATACAAATAAGTACTGAAGCAATAAAGAACACAAGGTAGTTTCTATCTTTTAATAATTTTAATGCATCTAAACCAAGAATTGCTGCTAAGGAAACCTTTTCATCTTTAGAAATTCTCGGTGGGGTTTTGGGTAAAATAAAACTAAATATTCCTAAGATAGCTGAGGCTATAGCCGTCATTAAAAAGGTATTTTTCAAAGCGCCATTTGCAATATTTTCTGGCGAATCCCATTTAAAAATTATACTAATAAATATTAAGCCTGCTGCAATCCAACCAATTGTTCCAAAGACGCGAATAAATGCAAATTCTTTAGAAGGGTCTTTCATTTGATTGAAAGAAACAGAATTTACTAATGCTAAAGTCGGCATATACGCAAGCATATACCCAAAGACATACGGAATAAACATGGCAATATCATCGGCACTGGCCATTTGATACATTAAAAAAGCACCTAAGAGATGTAAAAAACCCAAAATTCGCTCCGCATTAAAATATCGATCAGCGATCAACCCAATAATGAAAGGCGCTATAATTGCTCCCCAAGATTGGCTTGAGTATGCAAAAGCAATATCGCTGCCACTAGCACCCAAAGAGTTTGGCAAATAAATACCCATTGTAACAAACCAACCGCCCCAAATGAAGAATTCTAAAAACATCATTATTGAGAGTTGGATACGTATTTTATTATTCATAAAATCTAGTAATTATCGTTTATAATAAATATAGTCGAAAGGAATGGGTTCGATATTATTATTTCTTAAGCTCATTGAAATCTGTCCTCGATGATGCGTAGAATGATTGATAATATGAAATAAGATATCTTGCAGGTCGCATATAAAAAGTCTCCCCTCCGAGTTCTCATAATCCACTCGTCTTTCAAAATCATCGGCATTGGTAATAATTTCAAATGAGGTTCTCTGGTTCTCATAGTGAATATCTCCCCAATTCTTGATGTCATGTATTTGAAACACATCATATTGAGAACTCTTACCCATGATTCGTGAATTCCATATATGATGCGCATTCAAAATATGACTGAAAAGTTCAATACTTTTTTCAGGGGTATTGTCAATTTCAGAACAAGTTTCAATTAGTTTTTTATTACAATAAAAATTGTAATCAAATAGTTGGTTGAAAAATACTTTCACGTACTAATATGGCTTTATTTGGTTTGGTTCTATTTAAGCTCCTTTGCAACTTTTAACATCAAGTCTCTGGTTGCCTTGATGCCATCTTCTTCACTAAGAATACTTCCTTCATATTCTACACCAATAAAGCCAGTGTAGCCTGCATCTTTTACAATCTGCATTAGTTTTTTATAGTCGATTCCGATAGCCTCTCCATTTTCATTAAAATCATTTGATTTTGCACTTACTGCTTTTGCATGAGGCATTAATTCATTAACGCCTTTATATTTATCGTACTCCTCTTTACAGCTCCAATCCTCATTTCGCGTGATACAAAAATTACCAAAATCTGGCAAGGTACCACAGTTATCCATATCAACCATTTCCATTACCTCTGCTAGTAGTGCGCCATTAGAAGACAGACCTCCATGGTTTTCTACAATGATATTAATATTCTTGTCTTTGGCGTAAGTGGCTAATTTTGACAGCCCATCAACTGAATTTTTTTTCCATTGATCTGGCACATCACTACCGGCTAAGTTAACACGTATTGCATGGCACCCCATTGCGGCAGCGGCATCTACCCATTTGAAATGTCTTTCAACTGCCTCTTGACGTTCTTTGGCATCATCTACGGCCAAATTACCCTGTCTGTCTATCATTATCAGAACATTTTGCATTCCATGTTTTTTCGCTTCCGCATTACATTTCTCAACAAAGAGAGCCATTGCTTCTGCTGAATATTCGTTATTCTCTAAGTCCGCAGGGTATAATTGACTCACATATTCCAAACCTGTAAAACCCCATTTTTTGGCTATTTCTGCAAAGGTATAAGGGTCTACACTATCTTTACGAATCATTTGATTAATTGACCATTGAGCAAGTGAAAGTTTAAAGAATGGCGAGTCGCTTGCTGATACAGCATCAGTTACCTCGTCCACTTTTACTTCCTTTTTATTAGTTTCTTTACAAGAGTAAATTGAAAATAAACAAAGTGCAATTATTACAAATGCACTGTTTTTAATTAGATTTTTTCTTTTCATCATAAAAAATTTTCGGTTGATTTTAGTTGTATACACTATATCAATACTCAATTACCAGAGTTTCAATATACAAGAATGTCGTTACGATTTTCATAAATAACAATTCTGTAACAAATTATCCCAAATCGCCTTATTTTTCGCAACAAGAATAGTTTTTAAAAGTAGAAAATTAATTTTTAATTTAATAAATTTAGAGACTAAACAATTGAGTACATGAGTAAATTTTATTATAATGAAGAACAAGAGTCCTATGATGCGATTGTTGTAGGCACTGGCATAAGTGGTGGTTGGGCTGCCAAAGAGTTATGCGAAAATGGTTTGAAGACACTCGTTCTAGAACGCGGACGTATGGTTACCCATCGCGATGACTATAAAACTGCTAATATGGATCCGTGGGATTTTCCAAATGGAGGGCTACCGACTCAGGAAATGATTGCGAAACAAGAAAAACAAAACAGAACGGGATATACGACCAAGGCCGCCAGTCACATGTGGTTTGTAAATGATTTAGAGCATCCGTATAATGAAACGAAACGCTTCGATTGGATGCGAGGTTATCATGTTGGAGGTCGTTCTTTACAATGGGGGCGTCATAGTTATAGATGGAGTGAACTTGATTTTAAAGCCAATCTAAATGATGGTCATGGTGTTGATTGGCCTGTTCGATACAAAGACATTGCGCCGTGGTATGACAAGGTTGAATCATACATAGGTGTGACTGGAGAAAAGCTTGGTCTTTCACAATTACCTGATGGTCAGTTTGAGCCAATGATGGAACTTAATTGTGTTGAACAACATGTTAGAGAAAAAGTTTCTGAGCACTTTGATGGTAGAGTTATTACAGCAGGCAGAGTGGCTCATATCAATAGTGACAAACAATTTGACGGAGATGGAAGATCACGTTGTAAATTTAGAAACCGTTGCATTCGTGGATGTCCTTTCGGAGCCTATTTCAGTAGTTTATCTTCTACATTACCTGCGGCCGAGGCAACTGGTAATATGACGCTGCGTCCTGATTCTATTGTTCATGAGGTAATTTATGATGCCGATACAAAGAAAGCTACTGGTGTAAAAGTAATTGATCGTGTCACTAAAGAAGCTTTTGAATTTAAGGCAAAAGTTATTTTCTTATGCGCATCAGCTGTTGCTTCAACATCTATTCTCATGCAATCAAAATCAGATCGTTTTCCAAACGGTATGGGCAACGATTCTGATCAATTAGGCAGAAATATTATGGATCACCAATTAGGTGTTGGTGCTGCTGGCAAATTTGATGGTTTCGGAGACAAATATTTCAAAGGGAGAAAGCCTAATGGTATTTATTTGCCTCGCTTCAGAAATTTAGGGGGGAAAACAAATAGATCAGATTATACCAGAGGCTTTGGTTATCAAGGTGGTGCTGGAAGAGGAAATTGGGAAGAAACTATTGCCGAATTATCACATGGTGCGGCTTTAAAGGAGGCCATACTTAAGCCTGGAGGATGGACTTTTGGAATGATGGGCTTCGGAGAAGTTTTACCATATCAAGACAATAGATTCACGCTTGATTATGACAAACTAGATCAATGGGGTTTACCGACAGTAACTTTTGATGCTGAGTTTAAAGAGAATGAATGGAACATGCGTAAAGATATGATGGCATCGGCAGTCGAAATGTTGACCGCTGCAGGTCTTCGTGACGTCGAGCCTTATGACCGTGAAACAGCATTAGGCCTCGGTATTCATGAAATGGGTACAGCGCGAATGGGAAGAAATAGAAAGACCTCTGTACTCGATGGAAACAATGCACTACATGACGTACCAAACGTTTATGTTACTGATGGTTCATTTATGACCTCTGCAAGTTGTGTAAACCCATCATTAACCTATATGGCATTTACCGCCAGAGCGGCTAATCACGCAGCTAAAGAACTTAAAAAAGGAAACATATAATGGATAGAAGAAAAGCACTCAAAAATATGAGCCTAGCTATGGGTTATACCGTAGCGACGCCTACTCTAATTAGCATCATGCAGAGTTGCAAAGATGAGGTGGTATTGGAATGGGCTCCCGATTTTTTTACTAAAGATCAAGGGGTTGTTCTCACGAAGTTAATAGATATCATTTTACCCAAAACAGAAACGCCATCGGCGTCAGAAGTGCAGGTAAATCTGTTTATTGATCGTTTCATCAATGAGGTGGTTGAACCTCAAGAACAGGTTTTTATCAAAATGATTACGGAGAATTTTATGACAAAAGCAGCGGCAGATGCCGGTAAGGAAAATGCTGCTGACCTTAGCCATGAAGAACTTGAAAAGACCCTAGCTACTTATTTAAAAGTATCTAAGGAAGATGAAATAAAAAACGAAGAAGCTTTAGAAGTTTATATGAATGCAATAATGGATGGAAAAGAAGCTAGCCTTGAAGAAAATATAGCCTGTACTACATTCGCTTCTCAACTGAGAGATATGACCATTATGGGCTATAGAACTTCAGAATATATAGGGGAAAATGTATTGGCTTATGACCCATTACCGGGGCAATATATCGCCTGTGGTGATTTACAAGAATTAAGTGAAGGAAAAGCTTGGTCGTTGTAACAAGTATCTTATGAAAAGAAGAAGTTTTATACAAAAAACTGCGCTGACCTCGGGTGCATTCGCTTTCAGTAGTTCCGCAACTTTTGCTGCAAAAAGCAAAATAAACGAGAAGCATAATTTCAATTTAAAATACGCACCGCATTTAGGTATGTTTAAACATCACGTCGGTGACAATCCTATTGATCAATTAAACTTTATGGCTGATCAAGGGTTCAGAGCTTTCGAAGATAATGGCATGGGAAACCGAGCCGTTGATGTTCAAAAAAGTATGGCCAAAGTCATGCAAGATCGAGGTATAGAAATGGGTGTTTTCGTGGCACATAAAATATATTGGAAAGAACCCAATCTGGCTTCAGGATCTATAGAAAAAAGAAACGAGTTTTTAGATGACATCAAACGGTCTGTTGAAATTGCAAAAAGAGTTAATGCCAAATGGATGACTGTGGTGCCTGGTCATGTAGATTTAAAGCAATCTTTGGGGTTTCAAACCGCACATGTTATTGAATCATTGAAACAAGCTTCAGCCATTTTAGAACCTCACCATTTAACTATGGTATTAGAACCTTTAAACTTTAGAGATCATCCGGGTTTATTTTTAACTGGTTCACCTCAAGCATACGAAATATGCAAAGCGGTAGATTCTCCTTCGTGTAAAATATTATTTGATATTTACCATCAACAGATTCAAGAAGGTAATCTAATACCGAACATGGAGGCCGCTTGGAATGAAATTGCTTATATTCAAATTGGTGACAATCCGGGGCGAAAAGAACCTACCACTGGCGAAATAAATTACAAGAATGTATTTAAGTTCGTTCATCAAAAAGAATTTAAAGGTATTTTAGGAATGGAACACGGAAATTCTAAACCAGATAAAGTAGGTGAGCGGATGGTTATTGACGCCTATAAGGAAGTGGACAATTTCTTATAATTGTTTACTAGCATTATCTGCACAAAACCATTTGTGATTTTATAAAAAACCCTCGATTAATTACACTTAATCATGTATTTCATCTGATTATTTTCAAGGAAGAAGCGGTTCGTCGAAAATTTAATCGCTTTTCGATATACTACACAATAGGTATATAAGATAAGACCATCGTTCTCCGTTCTTAATACATGAATATTACCCCATATTTTTATACCATTATTGTCTATTTTCTTTTAATGTTGATTGCAAAGGTTGGATATACCCTTTATACTAGTGAACGGAAAATTGGCCTAAAGCTCAAAGGATTCAAATTCAATCGGAGTTTAGATATTTATCAGTTGAAACAAAGTATAATGAGCTACTTTTTCTAAAATTAGCTCGATTTTAAAGATAAAAAACTCAGTTTTTGTAATCCAAAACCCTAAATGTTGGTAACTTATCAGCAAATTTTTGCGTTTTAACGATATTTTATGCAATAAATTTGTAATTTTTGTAATCCAAATACGTTCTAATTACGTATATCTTTCAAATTATTGGGGCAATGGACAAATATTTTATCATTCTATTCATTTATATTATAGCGTATTGTTGTGCAGTTGTTATGAAACCTTACCTTGAAAAATAAGGTTTTCACTGTTTAAATCATTTATGCACTTCCATCCTATTTATTAGGATGTTTTTTTTGCTCTTATTCGAAAATTTATTCTGGCTTTCAGCTAGTATAAAAGAGACTACTTTTTCAAATTAGATTATGTGCGTTTCTAAAAAGAAAAAAGCCCTAGAAAACTAAAAAGTTTGTCTAGAGCTTTAAAAAGTAAAGGATATTATCGTTCTATGAACCGCACATCAAACAATCATCATCTGCTTGACCTTCTTTAGCACGAGCGATCATTTCCTTCATTTCTTCTGGCGACATGGGTTGAATATCAATTTCTGTTTGGGTTTCAGCAACCGGCGTTGTTTGCACTTGTATTGCACTAGCTGCTTCAACAGTTGGAACTTTAGCTGCAGCAACTTCAGCTTCAGCAGCTACACTAGTCGGCACTTCCTTCTTTTTGGTATTATCTAATGTAAACTTAATAGCATCAACAGCCGCTTTGGTTCTTAAATAGTACATTCCTGTTTTCAAACCACTCTTCCATGCATAAAAATGCATAGACGTCAACTTAGAGTAGTTCGCATTCTCCATAAAAAGGTTTAGTGACTGGCTTTGATCTATAAAGTATCCTCTATGCCTAGACATGTCAATAATATCTTTCATACTTAATTCCCATACCGTCTTATATAACTCTCTTATATCAGCTGGTATCGTCTCAATATGCTGAATCGATCCATTGGCTCTCATAAGCTCTTGTTTCATATTTTCATTCCACAAGCCTAAGCCTACCAAATCTTCTAATAAATGTTTATTTACCACGATAAATTCTCCTGATAATACGCGTCTTGTATAAATATTAGAAGTATACGGTTCAAAACACTCATTGTTTCCTAATATTTGCGATGTAGAAGCCGTTGGCATAGGCGCTACTAATAATGAGTTACGTACGCCATTTTCCTTAACTTCTTTACGTAGTTTTCCCCAATCCCATCTTCCAGATAATTCTTCATCCTTGATATTCCATAGATTGTGTTGAAATTGTCCTTCTGAAATAGGTGAACCTTCATAAGACGAATATGGGCCTTCTTCTTTAGCCGCCTCCATTGAAGCAGTAACAGCAGCATAATATAAGGTTTCAAAAATCTCTTGATTCAATTTTTTCGCCTCATCACTCGTGAATGGTAAACGTAGCATAATAAAAGCATCTGCTAAACCTTGCACGCCAAGACCTATAGGTCTATGACGCATATTCGAGTTCTTAGCTTCAACGACCGGATAGTAATTTCTATCAATTACTTTATTCAAGTTCTTTGTTACTCGTTTAGTAACCTTGAACAATTCTTTGTGGTCAAATTCACCATTTTTAATAAACATTGGTAAGGCAATAGACGCCAGATTACATACTGCAATTTCATCAGGAGATGTATACTCCATAATTTCAGTACATAAATTCGAAGAACGTATAGTGCCTAAATTCTTTTGATTACTCTTACGATTCGCAGCATCTTTATACAGCATGTATGGTGTACCTGTTTCTATCTGAGATTCTAAAATCTTTTCCCATAGTTCGCGAGCTTTGACAGTTTTACGGCCTTTCCCTTCAGCTTCATACTTCAAATACAATTTTTCAAATTCCTCACTATGATTCGTAAAAAGCCCTGGGCATTCGTTGGGGCACATTAAGGTCCATTCTTCATTGGCCTCTACACGCTTCATGAATAAATCAGAGATCCACATGGCATAGAACAAATCACGCGCACGCATTTCTTCTTTACCATGATTCTTTTTTAAATCTAAAAATTCATAAATATCGGCATGCCATGGCTCCATATATATTGCAAAGCTTCCTTTACGCTTTCCACCACCTTGATCAACATATCTTGCAGTGTCATTAAACACTCGAAGCATGGGTACAATACCGTTTGATGTTCCGTTTGTTCCAGATATATAAGAACCTGTTGCCCGTATATTATGAATAGATAAACCTATTCCTCCAGCAGATTGAGAAATCTTTGCCGTGCTCTTTAATGTGTCATAAATTCCGTCAATACTATCATCTTTCATTGCTAATAAAAAACAAGACGACATCTGAGGTTTCGGAGTTCCTGAATTGAAAAGTGTCGGAGTAGCATGTGTAAAATACTTTTTAGACATCAACTCATAGGTCTCTATAGCGGCATCTAAATCATTTAAATGTATACCAATAGAAACTCGCATTAACATGTGTTGCGGGCGTTCTGCTATTTTACCGTTTAATTTTAAAAGGTAAGAACGCTCTAAAGTTTTAAAACCGAAATAATCGTAGCCAAAATCACGGTTATAAATAATAGTAGAATCTAATTTTTCTGCATTTTCTTTTATAACATTAAATACTTCATCTGAAAGCAAGGGTGCCTTTTTACCTGTTCTTGGATTTACGTATAAGTATAAATCTTCCATCGTTTCTGAGAACGATTTTTTGGTATTCTTATGTAAATTCGATACGGAAATTCGCGCAGCTAATTTAGCATAATCAGGATGCGTTGTAGTCATTGTAGCCGCAATTTCTGCTGCTAGATTATCTAATTCAGAGGTGGTAACACCATCATAAAGACCTTCAATAACGCGCATTGCGACTTTTAGGGGATCTACAAGCCCGTTAAGGCCGTAGCATAATTTTCGAACTCGAGCTGTAATTTTATCAAACATAATCAGCTCTTTTTTTCCGTCTCTTTTTACTACATACATGTGGCTACTGTTGTTTTTTCGTGGTTCGTTGTTAATTAAATAAAAAGGTTATTCTACTTTCAAAAGTTTTTGAATAACCGAGAATCAAAATAGATCGTCATTAAAAATTAGAGGCGCAGAAATGAGATGATGTCAGTATTCTGAGTACTTAAAACTAATTAAAAATCAGCGTCAAAACTAATTTTCTGAGCGTCTTCATCTTTATTCATTACACCCGCTTTCTGATACTCAGCCACTCTCTTCTCAAAGAAGTTTGTTTTTCCTTGCAAGGAAATCATATCCATAAAGTCAAACGGATTTGTGGCATTATATACCTTATCACATTCTAATTCAACTAAAAGTCGATCTGTAACAAATTCTAAATATTGCGTCATCAATTTTGAATTCATACCTATCAAACTGGCTGGTAATGATTCTGTAATAAATTCGCGCTCAATATCAAGTGCATTTGTTAGTATCTGGGTAATACGTTCTTTCGGAACTTTATTAATAAGATGTTTATTATGTAAATGCACCGCATAATCACAGTGCATACCTTCATCTCGAGATATCAATTCATTTGAAAATGTAAGACCCGGCATTAATCCTCTTTTCTTTAACCAGAAAATAGAGCAAAACGCTCCTGAAAAGAAAATACCTTCAACGGCAGCAAAAGCAATTAAACGTTCGGCAAAACTTGGAGAATCTATCCAATTTAAGGCCCAATCGGCTTTTTTCTTAATTGCCGGAAAGTTTTCAATAGCTTTAAAAAGAATATTCTTTTCCTTTTCATCTTTCACATAAGTATCAATTAAAAGCGAATAGGTTTCAGAATGAATATTTTCCATCATGATCTGAAAACCATAGAAAAACTTAGCTTCGGCATATTGTACTTCACTCACAAAATTTTCAGCAAGATTCTCGTTTACAATACCATCAGATGCCGCAAAAAACGCCAAAATATGCTTGATGAAATATCGCTCATCATCATTCAATTTATTATTCCAATCATTGATATCTTCACTAAGATCTATTTCTTCAGCGGTCCAAAAACATGCCTCACATTTCTTATACCACTCCCATAAATCATTGTGTTTAATAGGGAAAATTACAAATCGATCTTCATTTTCCTCCAAGATAGGTTCTACGGCAGTGGACATAGTTTATAAATTTAAAGTGTTAGTGTAATGCGCTGAAAATACCCCTGTGATGGGCTTACAAAGATGGAGAAATAAGAGGGATTAAAAATGCGTGTTAGAAAGATTCCATCACAAAGTTTTTAACATCGTTTGTTGAAATCTAGTCTCGTTACTGATGAACATTGCGCTTAGCGAAATTTGATATTTTTGCCTAAAAATTGTAGAAGGTTAAACGTTAAAAAAAATACCAAAAAGTATGATTATAAAATATACTTTTTGGTTTGAGTGAAAATCGATTTGTTTTTACAGCAGGTTCTATTAGAAGACACTTTAAAAACACTTATGATACCGCCAACCCGTACGATTCTTCTAATGCATCAAAATCAGAAGTTATCACAATTTAACTTGATTTAGGTAGTTCCCCCGAAACCTAGAATCAAATGTATCACCATAAACAATGTTGGTTAGGCGATTGCAACAACTAACATCAGATCGGACCTGTTACAAGAACAGCAACGCGTTCTTATTTATAACGCGCTCCTTAAAATCGTACCTAATGGATTGACAGTTTCATAAAAATCTTAAATGTTATTTTCTATATTACCCAATTTCGAGCAAATAAACGACAATTTCTTGCCAGCCCTGTTGTTTTATATTTATTCAAAAACTTAAAGCAAAATTAAAAATACACTTTTTAACGTAATTCCCTTACATATTCTCCATAAAATTATCACGTAAAAATTAAGTTAATACGTGATATTCCTATTTTATTTTCTAACACCTATACCTGTCTTATTTTGTAACTGAAAAATTTCCCTTTAAATGAACTTGTTTGCCCTCAGCACTATTAAATCTAACATTAAGATAACCCCCTAATTTATGACTCGTTAAAGAGTCAATTTTTATATACCCCCTTCTTGCAAATAATGGAAACTCTCCTAGTTTATCAATATTGGCATATGCAAAAACACCATTGAAAGAATTTATAAAACTATCAGGATTTCTAGCAATGAAATACGTTCCTTTCGTTATTCCTGTTTTTAAATTTTCTTTTGAAACCAAAAACCGAATCGAATGGTTGACCCCTTGTTCAGTGCTACTAATTAGATTCAACGTAAGCGTTGAAATTAAACTGCCATTAACGGTTTCAATTAATGAGGCTTCAAAAGTTGCAATTCCGCATAGATCATTTTCGACATTGCCCGTAGCCTGTAATACATATTCATTCTTGTAAGTAAGCACTTCTTTATTATATGAGACACCAGATACCAAAAAAAACGGTAAAATTAAAATGAAAACAAATTTTGAAAGTCGAATGAAAATATGAGGCATCATCAAATTGTTTTAATAAGTATTAATAACACTAATAGTCTCGTACCTAAAGCGAATTACTTTGACAGGCATCACAAAATACTAGCTTCATAATTCACGGCTACTATTCATTGTACAAATGGTGGAATTTAATGTATGGACTGCAGCAAAACGATGTGCAAATTGTCGCCAGAACAATCAAATTAATTGTTTTGTAAGAATATTCTTGTGTTAAAATTAACATCTATACCACTTTTTCAAGCCAAACATACTTGAATTACCCCCATTAATACATCTTTTTTTGAAACTTGAAACAAGCATCCTATTTTTGATTAACTTTCTAAAATAGAAATCCAATAAATGATAGAGGCCGTAATAGTTGACGATGAGATAAAAGCACTGCAAAGCTTATCTTGGGAATTAACCAATTTCAGCGATGAAATAAATGTTACTGCGTCTTTTACTGACCCCAAAAAAGCATTAAGCCATTTAGAACTAAACACCCCAGATTGTTTGTTTTTAGACATCGAAATGCCAACAATGGATGGTTTTCAATTTATTCAAAAACTGAAAAACAAAAATTTTCCTGTTGTAATTACCACTGCGTATAATCAATATGCCATAAAAGCACTTAAAAATGAGGCTATCGATTACCTTTTAAAGCCCATTGATTCAGATGATTTGAAAGAAACATTGTCTAAAATAAAAAAGTATAATTCGAAAAACTATACGGCAGATCGTCTTGAAAAAATGCTGCTAAACTATAATGCCAATGCAACCAATAAAAAAATTACTTTTAACACCGATGGTAAATTGGTCTTTTTAGAGAGTGACGAAATTTTATATGCTGAATCAGACGGAAATTATAGTACTATTTTTTTGGTAGATGGGCAAAAAATGGTATTAACAAAAAAACTTAAAGAAGTTAATGATATTTTGCCGTCGACTTCTTTTTTTAGGATTCATAATTCATATATTATCAACCTCACTAAAATCAAAGAATTTATTAAAACTGATGGTTACGTTATCTTGAAACCGAATCACAAAATACCTGTTTCAAGGCAAAGAAAATCTGATTTTTTAGACTTATTGTAGTTTCTGTTATGCCCTTATTGCTCTTCAAAAACAAAATTGATAAAGTTTGGTCTAATTTAAGATTAAGGTCTGTATCACTTCTTCTCTTTGTCTGTTTCTTTTCTGTCTCTTTTCAAGGAAAATCTCAAGACATTCCAGATTCATTTAAAAAGACAATTGATAGTCTAGTCACAAATGCTCCAACAGATTATCAAAGTTTACATAAGGTTTTGCGAAAAAATAGAAACGACAGTCTCTTAATGCGTTACTTTTCAAAGATTGCTGCCACTAATACCTATGCCGCAGGAGAGGTTTATGCTTTAAATGAGTTAGGCAGAAAGTATCGTAATACTACTCAATATTCAAAGGCAATTAGCCTTCATCAAGAGGCGTTAGATGTCGCCACTAAAGCTAATAATTTAGAATTTAAAGTTTCAAGCTTAAATAACTTAGGAGTTGTCTTTCGCAGAATGTCTTCTATTCGCACCGCGATGGATTATAATCAAAAAGCATTAGAACTTGCAGAATCAGTAAAAAATCCAAGCATTAGCTTAAAACGAAGCATAAACATTTCACATAATTGTATTGGTAACTTATATCAAGAATTAGGGCAATTTGATCGTGCAATTTCGCAATTCGAAAGATCTTTGATTCTTGAAAAAGAATTAGATAATCCTCTTGGGCAAGCTATCAATCATCAAAACATTGGCGAGTGTCAAGAAGCTTTAGGCCTCCTAGACAAGGCTCTCAGTGAATATCGCACTTCATTAGCTTTCAATGAAACGATTAATAACGACATGGGTAGGGTAATTTGTAATACGAGTATCGCTCAAATTTATATCAAACAAAATCAACCTGACAAAGCAATATCACTCTTAACACCTACCTTGATGAAGGCTAAAAAGCTTGATGATGGGTTTTTAATCGCACCTGTTCATATTAATTTAGGTTGGGCAAAATCTCTCTTGAAACGATACAATGAAGCAGAAGAAAATATTTTGCGGGGTCTCAAACTTTCTGAAAAATACCACTTAGAAAGATATGCCGCCAAAGCCTGTAAATTGGCATCAGAATTATATCAAAATCAAGGGTCTTTTGAAAAAGCACTGACCTATAATTTGAAAGCAGAACAACTTGAAGATGAAATTTCTAATGAAAGTACCTTACGTTATGTTAATGATATTATGGTTAGGTATGATTCGCAAAAGAAGAGTACCGAAATTGAAGTTTTGGCTAAAGAAAACGAAAATGTTCGTTTGGCCTTACGAAAAAATAGAACCATTTTATTAATTACTAGTTTGGCACTCGCCTTACTAGCGGGTATTTTTTATATTCTTTACCGTCAATTTCAACTTAAAAACGAAAAAAAAGTATTGACCCTCGAGCAAAGCATGCTCAGAAGTCAAATGAATCCACATTTCTTATTCAATTCTTTAAATTCTATAAAATTATACATCATAAATAATGAACAAAAAAATGCTGTTCACTATTTGAATAAATTTTCGAAATTGGTTCGTAAAATTCTTGAGGCTTCTTCATTAAAAGAGATTCCACTGGCTGAAGAGCTTGAAACTGTAGAATTGTATATGAATATTGAAAATATTCGTTTTTCAAACGAAATTGATTTTAAAATAAATATTAACGATGATATTGATCCGCATACCATTAAAATTCCATCATTAATATTACAACCCTTTTTAGAGAACGCTCTATGGCATGGACTCTCATCAAAAACCGGAGCGAAGCAAATAGAACTTAATGTGCAAAAAGGCAATAACGATTCTTATATCAATATAAGTATTACCGACAATGGTATAGGTAGGGCCGCTTCAGAACAAATAAAATTAAATAAGGTGCTAAAGCGTAATTCTGTTGGTATTGCAATAACGAAAGAGCGCTTGGCAAATTTCTCACGAGATTATCTAAATTCTTTTCACTTAGAGATCATTGATCTATTTACGAAAGATGGTTCGGCTAATGGCACTACAGTGCTATTACATATTCCTACGGTTTAGTATGTTCTTTAGCGATTTGCTCTAATTCGCCATACCACTTTTTACCAAATTTTCGTATTAGCGCTTCTTTTACGAACTTATAAATAGGGACTTGCAACTCGTTTCCCAAAGAACAGGCTGCATCGCATATTTCCCATTTGTGATAGTTTACCGCTGTTAGTTCTGTATATTCTTTAACCCGTATAGGGTATAAATGGCATGATACTGGTTTTTTCCATGTCGTTGCGCTATCAATATACGCTTCTTCAAGACCGCACTTTGCGATATTTTTATCAGTAAAAATTACATATGCACATTCACTTCCGTTAACTAGAGGAGTCTCCCACTCGCCATCTTCACCTTTAACAAAAGCACCCTGTTCTTGAATTGCGGCAATGCCTTCCTTTCTTAAATAAGGCTTTACCTTGTCGTAAATATCAACTAAGATTTCTGTTTCGGCATCCTCTAAGGGGGCTCCAGCATTACCGTAAATACAACATTGACCTTTACACGCCTGTAAATTACAGACAAAGTCATTTTCAATAATTTCTTCAGATACGATGGTTTTACCCAGTTGAAACATCTCTTAATTTTAAGCCTCAAAGATACATTTTATCGTATTATATTCTGGTTAAGAACATTTTCTAAACAAATAATAATAACCATACTATATAATGTAAATTTGCAAAAAAAAGTAATGTCGTCAATTCTAGATTTTGATAATTTTAGTTTAAAACAGATTACTACATCAAGTATGATTTTATTTGCAGTAATCGATATTGTTGGTAGTATTCCTATTATTATCGGCTTACGCAATAAAGTAGGTCATATTCAATCTGAAAAAGCGTCAATTGTGGCGGGTATTATGATGGTTGCATTCCTTTTCGTAGGAGAAGAAATTCTAAATTTAATTGGAATTGATGTTAATTCTTTTGCTGTTGCCGGAGCGTTTATTATTTTCTTTTTAGCTCTCGAAATGATCTTGGGCATTACACTATATAAAGATGATGCCCCTGAAACTGCATCAATTATTCCCTTAGCTTTTCCTATGATCGCTGGAGCAGGAACTATGACCTCTTTACTTTCGTTGCGGGCAGAATATCATGTAGAAAATATCATCGTAGCTATTATTATCAATATTATCTTTGTATATCTAGTTCTTAAGTCGTCAAGAAGGATTGAAAAAGTGCTTGGCGCAAGTGGAATAGGTATTATCAGAAAAGTATTTGGTGTTATATTGTTGGCGATTGCTGTTAAATTATTCGCCACGAATATCAATCAATTATTCTAACAAATAATGGCAATGAAGAAACCGCTCTACCTTATTTTAATCGTTCTAGCTATTGGCTTAATCGCTTACAATATTACATTAGTAAATTTTAAAACTCCACTAGAAGGTGATAGTGTTATTGCCCTAGTTGGTATTGCAGCGTCATCATGTGCCATTGTTCTAATACTTCTATTTCTTACTTCAAAAAAGATAGAAGATAAAATCAATGAAGATTAATTAGTCTATCAAACTAGTTTCTGGTTTTATAAGGGCACTTGCATCTGTCGACAACACTTCATTTAGCATATTGTCAATTTCACTTGTTATTTTAGCGGCGCTATTAGAATCAAATAATTGTTCGGCCATCGCAGCTTTTATATATAATTTTAATTGGGTTTCGTAATCATAAAATTGCATTGACTCTCTACTTCGAATAGCATAGTCAATAAATTTTTCGAATACTATATCATCCACTTTAAAGTTAGCAATGAAATCTTCCTTTACACTATCAGCATAACGTTGCCGATCTTTATCAAGATGTTCAAAAACAAAATAAGAGAAAAAGCCAACATTATTTAAGGCCTCTAACCGTTCTTCTTCATAGCGCCCTATCGGAACAAAAACATCAGGAATTATTCCACCTCCGCCATATACAACTTTACCTTTTGGAGTTTTAAATTTTAAGGAGTCAACTACTTTAATACTATCTAAAGAAATTAGTTCTCCACTATGATATCGATCAGTAAAACGTTGATAATAGTCCTTATTTCCTTTTTCATAGGTCTTTTGTATGCTTCGACCAGTAGGTGTATAATATCTAGAAACAGTCAGCCGAACTGCTGAGCCATCACCAAGTTCCATTTCACGTTGCACCAAACCCTTACCAAAAGAACGTCGACCTACTATTGTACCTATATCATTGTCTTGCAAAGCACCTGCAATTATTTCACTTGCCGATGCCGAACGTTCGTTAATGAGTACATAAATTGGTTTGTCTTCAAAATTGCCTTTGTCAGTGGCAAAGACTTTATTAATCTTACCTTTTTTGTTCTTTGTAAACAAAATAAGCTTGCCATCTTTTAAAAATTCATCTGCCATTTGTTCTGCAATACCCAAGTATCCTCCTGGATTATCACGTAAGTCAAGAGCAAGTTTTATGGCGCCTTGTTTTCGAAGGTCTGAAAGTGCTGCTTTAAATTCTTTAAAGGTAGATTCTGCAAAGCGATTGATTTTAATATATCCCATTTCAGGTGTCAACATATAATAGGATTCAACACTTTTGAGGGGTACAACACCTCTTTTTACGGCTACATTAAAGGTGCGTTCTTCTTTCTTTCGATACACCGTTAAATTCACCAAAGTACCCTTTTTACCTTTTAATTTTGCCACAATGGTCTCATTCGGTAAATTTTTGCCAAACAAGGTATCATTATCGGCCATTAAAATACGATCACCAGGTTGTATCCCTATTAGATGACTAGGCCCATTTTCGATGGTGCGAATTACAGAAATGGTATCTTTATACGGATAAAAGTTAATGCCGATCCCCACAAAATCACCTTTCATACTTTCGGCAACTTCAGTCATATCTTTCTTAGGAATATAGACTGAATGAGGATCAAGTTTTTCTAAGATATTATTAACCGTGACGTCTACAATACTGTCGGTATCAATTTCATCAACGTACTCATAATCTATATAATCAATAAGTCGATTAAGTTTGTCCTTTTTAGAATTTGTGCTAAATAATTTTTCGGGAGAGTCATTAAAGTTTAGTTTGCCTCCAATAAAAACTCCCAAGGCCAAAGTAAAAGCTAATACAATTGGCCATATGTAGTTATTCCTCTTTCTCATTCGTTTCTTTAGTCGCTTTTATTGAGCCTTAATAGTCGTCATATGAGTCAATGAAACCCCAGCTTTCTCTAAAAATTTCAATCCTGAATCATCTTTATAAGCGACATTATATACGACACGTTTGATACCTGCTTGATGTATTAATTTGCTGCACTCCCTACAAGGAGATAAAGTAATATACAGCGTAGCGCCTTCACAAGACTGGGTAGATGCGGCTACTTTTAAAATAGCATTTGCTTCAGCATGCAGAACATACCATTTTGTATATCCATTTTCGTCTTCACAGAAGTTTTCAAAACCAGTAGGAGTGCCATTATAACCGTCTGAAATAATCATGCGATCTTTTACAATTATCGCCCCTACTTGTTTTCGCTCACAATAAGACAGTTTGCCCCATTCTTGAGCCATACGCAAATACGCTTTGTCATATTTTGACTGCTTTGTTTTTTTCATGAAATGAACTGCCTATCAAACAACTAAGATACCCGCTTTACAAGGTTCATACAACCTTAATGGCTTAAATTTAACAGTGATTACTTAGGGAATGCACTAACCAACATAGGTATTGTGCTTAAAATAATTAATAGTGAAACAATAGAAACTATTGTTTTCGATTTTATACGTATTAGATCAATACATATGTAAAGACAAAATAAAACGGCCAATACAATTAGTACTTGTGCCACCTCAATGCCGCAAGCAAAACCGATTAATGACCCTAATTTTTCTTCCTCTTCAGCAATGAGCATTTTAAAATAATTGCTAAAACCAAAACCGTGTATTAGTCCAAAGAAGGCCGTGGTGAAAATATGCAAGCTTAAACTCTGGTTTTCCTTAGAAGCATTAACATACAACAAGTTGAAAACAGCTGTTGCCAATATGGTTAGAGGAATCAAAAATTCAATCCAACGTACATCCATAACCAAAATGTCAAAGGCAGAAAGGTATAAAGAACAACAGTGAGCAATTGTAAATATTGTAGCCAACAGCAGCACCTTTCTCCAACTTTTAAAAGTAAATGGTAATGCCAAAGCAACTAAAAACAGCATGTGATCGTATGCGGATAAATCAAGTACATGATTTAAACCAAGCTTTAAGTAGAAATAGAAGTTTTGCATTCGTAATAGTTAAATTCCTCGCTCTTTTTGAATTGTTTCGTAAGCTTTCTGAACTTGTTTAAACTTTTCTTCAGCGCCCTTTTTTATGGCCTCATTTTCAGTATTGACTCGATCTGGATGGTATTTTTTAGCCATGGTACGATAGGCCTTTTTTACTTGTTCATCCGTTGCCGTTTTTTCAATCTCGAGAATTTTGTAGGCTGTATTTGCTGATTTTATGAACATCGCCTTAATACTTTCGAAATCACGAAAAGAGATTCTGAAATACCCTGATATTTCCTTTATTTTATTTATTTCCGAATTACTAACCGATCCATCGGCTTGCGCAATTCCGAATAAAAAATGAAGCAACTGTAATCGTACTTCATAACGGGTTCGCTGATTCAAATAGATACAAATACGTTGCGTTGAAATTTCTCGATTTTTGTTTATATCATTAAATGTTCTGAAAATGGCATTCGCCTTTGCTTTGCCATAGGTTTGCACAAAATAGCCCTGTACATAGTCCATTTCAGACTTGCTCACTTTACCATCTGCTTTAATAACGATCGAACATAAGGAAAGTAAATTCAATTCAAAATCTGCTGGCGATACTTTTTGGCGGGTAAGATCTCTTAAAACATTGGGGCCTTTAGCTTCGCTTCTACTTAGGCTATCAACACCACTACCTATAAAAAACCCCAATAAGGCACCTGGATATCGAAACAAGAAATATCCTAAAATAGCTAATATGAACTTAAACATTTGTGTTTCAAATTTCGTCAAAGATATTAAAAGCAGTTCAGAGAATTCAATGCAATTCAGATGACTCATACGAATTATCACATAGTAATGAAACGTTAAGGTATACGACAAAAACTATACAAAACTTGTATCTTTGTTTTCTGAATAAAAAAGAGAAGATTATGTATCCTGCAGAATTAGTTAAACCAATGAGAGACGACTTAGCGAATGCTGGGTTTGAAGAATTATATACAGCAGAAGCTGTCACCAATGCTATTCATCAAGATGGCACTACACTAGTAGTAGTTAATTCGGTATGTGGCTGTGCGGCAGCAAATGCACGCCCTGCGGCTAAAATGAGTTTGCAAAACGATAGAAAGCCCAATCATACCGTAACAGTATTTGCTGGTGTTGATACTGAGGCCGTTGATGCTGCTAGAAATTTAATGATTCCTTTTCCTCCGTCATCACCGAGTATGGCATTATTTAAGAATGGTGAATTGGTGCACATGATAGAGCGCCACCATATTGAAGGAAGGCCAGCAGAATTAATCGCTGAAAATTTGATTGCTGCATATAACGAATTTTGCTAATCAAATTACTGCCTTACGAAAATGAAGGCGCAAATAAACAAAAACAAAACCGCTTCTTTAAAGGGCGGTTTTTTATTTTTGCAGCATGCAAAAGTTCTTGGCCTATCCCTTATCGATTATATATTTTGTTTTTTTTGGGCTGACCCTACTCGTCTTTCATCCAATTCAATGGGTTTGCTTTAACCTTTTTGGTTATAAGGCGCACAGTGCCAGTGTCGCACTATTGAATTTATGCTTGCTTCGATGTACGCACATCTTAGGAACTACGTATAGTTTCAATAATCCGTATGAAATTCCGTCAGGAAAACCAAAGATCATCGTTCTTAATCATCAGAGTCTTCATGATATTTCGCCTGTATTGTGGTTCATGCGCAAACATCATCCAAAGTTCGTAAGCAAAAAAGAACTGGGCAAGGGAATTCCGAGTGTCTCTTATAACCTTCGCCATGGCGGTTCCGTATTAATTGATCGCAAAGATAGTAAGCAAGCGCTAGTCGAAATAGCAAAATTGGGCTCCTATATTGAAAAACATAAAAGAAGTGCTGTTATCTTTCCAGAAGGTACAAGAAGTAGAACAGGTCATCCAAAAGCATTTAAACCCACAGGCTTAAAAATATTGATGAAAAAGGCTCCTTCAGCGCTTATCATTCCTATTAGTATCAACAATTCATGGAAAATGTTGCGCTATGGAAAATTCCCTAATGGTATTGGCAATCGAATCACTTTTGACGTTCATAAACCCATACCTATTACAGATAATATTGATGAAATCATTGCTAAAACCGAGACAGTGGTGGTAGAAGGCATAAAGATTTAAAATGACCAATAACGAAATTATTACAGCGACCATAACTTTTGTAAAACAAACCTTAGTTAATGCAGAAGGAGGTCATGATTGGTTTCATATAGAACGTGTTTATAGCAATACTTTGCATATTGCGAAAGAAGAGCATGTAGATTTTTTGGTGGTCTGCCTTGGAGCTTTATTGCATGATATCGCTGATGCGAAGTTTTATGATGGCGATGAAACTGTAGGGCCAAAAACGGCCTCTGCTTTTCTGAAATCTTTGAAAGTTGATAGCGAAACTATTGATCATGTAATACAAATTATAGAAAACATTTCTTTCAAATCTAGTTTAGATAAAAACGTAAATAAATTTACTTCGTTAGAACTTCAAGTTGTACAAGATGCAGATCGACTAGATGCTATTGGCGCAATTGGTATTGCACGGGCATTTAATTACGGAGGCTTTAAAAATAGAGCGCTCTACGATCCTGCTATACCGCCCAAAATGAACATGACTAAAGAACAATATAAAAAATCGACGGCGCCAACTATTAATCACTTCTATGAAAAATTGTTGCTGCTAAAAGATAAAATGAATACGGCTACAGGTAAAAAAATAGCTGCCTACCGACATCAATATATGCTTGATTTCTTGGCTCAATTCAAGAATGAATGGCATGCAAATCTGTAACCTTATAACGCAAACGTTTTCGGTAAAACCATTTCTTTTTTGATCTTATAATTCTTGTTTTTTGCTTATCTTCAAAGCACATTTAAAAATCAGCTTTCTTATGCAAAGAAGAAAATTTATTAAAAAATCAGCTGCAGCTTCGGCTGCATTTTCAATTGTGCCCAGTTTTGTAATGGGTAAAAATCATGTGCCACCTAGTGACACGCTATATATGGCAGGCTTTGGTGCTGGTGGCCAAGGTGGGGGTGATATTAAATCTTTGTATGATACGGGCAAGGTAAAATTTGTAGCGCTTTGCGATGTTGATGACCGCAGAGCTTCAGGCACTTATAAGAAATTTCCAAAAGCTAAAAAATTCAAAGACTATAGAAAACTATATGACAAACATGTTAAAGATATAGATGCTATTGTAGTTGCGACCCCCGATCATATGCACGCTTCTATTGCACTACCCTTTATGAGAGCCAAGAAACATGCTTATGTCGAAAAGCCTTTAACACATAATATTAACGAAGCGCGTATCATGACGCAAGTTGCCAAAGAGAATGGCATTGTTAGTCAAATGGGTAACCAAGGGGCGTCAAGTGATGGCAGTCGTGAAGCGCGAGAACTTATAGAGTCAGGGATTATAGGCAAAGTCAATCGTGTTGATTGTTGGACGAATCGTCCCGTATGGCCACAAGGTATTCCTGTTCCCACTGAAAAACAGGCTGTTCCAGAAGGATTGGACTGGGATCTTTGGTTAGGAGTCGCTGCAAAACGTGATTATAATGCTGCATACTTACCCTTTAAATGGCGCGGATGGTGGGATTTTGGAACTGGAGCTCTTGGTGATATGGGTTGCCATATTATGGAAACTCCATTTAGTGTTCTTGATCTCGGGTATCCTACTGAGGCAGAAGCTAGTTGTACCACTAATTGGATTGGAGATTTTGTAGAAGCCGATTACAGTCAATCATGCCCTTCATCTTCTTTAGTTCGTTTAAAATTTAATACTCCTGAACATGGTGATATTGCATTAAATTGGTATGATGGTGGAATCATGCCTGATTTGCCTGACGAATTAAAAGATGGTGAAACAATGGGCGCTGGTGGTGGCGGTTCCATTTTCTATGGTACTCGCGGTATTTTAATTTGTGATGTGTATTCTAGAAATGCTCGTTTGGTACCTTCAAGCACCATGAAACTGATTACTCCTCCAAAACCTTATTTAGAACGAATTCCTGGTGACACTAATGGCCATAAAGAAAATTTTGTTAACGCCTGCTTGAACGGAACAAAAGCGTCTTCTGACTTTAGTAAGGCTGGTCCATTAACAGAAGCTGTTTTAATGGGTAATTTAGCCATTAGAGCCTTTCAAATGAAAGAATTTAAAAAAGGTAAAAAAGCAGGCGATTGGGATCCGTACCAATATCCTGGCCGTAGAAAATTATTATGGGACGGCCCAAATATGAAAGTGACCAATTGGGATGTAGCCAATGAATGGGTAAAAGGCTCCTATCGCAAAGGTTGGGAATTGTCTTAGTCTAATTACCTAAAAGACGTTTTGAAGATAAAAAGTCCTGTTTAGATACAGGACTTTTTTTATTTTTTCTCTGGCAATCCACGTGTTAACCACCCTCTTCTATTAGCCGTAACTATTGCATATGGGGTAATCCAAAACAGGCCGAAAGTAAACAAGATACTATAAGAGTAGGCCCAAAAAGATTCTTTTATTTTATAACGTTTGGCATAAAATAAAACTGGAAAAGTAGTCACAATTAGTATGCTCACAAAAGTGGAACTTAAAAATAAAAGGGGATGCGATATCACAAAGAAAAGCATGAAAAACAAAAAAGGGTAGCTCATTACAATTTTTAAAGACTGGCTCAAAAACAATAGTCTTGTTCCTGATTTTGAACCTTCTCTAAAATTTTTAAAAACGTATTTAGACATTTGAATATTCTCGCGAACATTACTTCTTCCCCATCGAATAAACATTTTATAAAGTCCTTTATATTTATCAGGTACATTGGTATATGCCATCGCATTTCTTTGAAATAACACATGATGCCCTTGTTTCAATATCATATTGGTCATGGCTCGATCTTCGCCAATATCTGATGGCTGCCCCATAAAGGTTTGGTTTATCCATTCATCCAAACAATTAAAAACTGCTGTTCTACGATATGCAGCAAGTGCTCCTGGCGTACAAAGCACGGAATTTAGCGTGCTTTCTGCCGATCGAACAAACTCAAAACTCATTACAAAACTAACATCCAACATTTTTGGCAATATTGATTTTTTAGTATTGAGCACTCTAATATTGCCGGCTACAGCACCACATTGGTCATTAGTTACAAACGGGCTAACGAGATTCCGCAAGGTATCTTTTCGAACTATTGAATCACTATCTACGGTTACAAAAACTGCACCTACTCCTTCATTAAAACCGCGATACAATGCATGACGTTTGCCCATGTTTTTGGGCTGCTGTACAATAGATACCCGATCTCCTAATACTTTTTTTGCCTCTTTCATCCAATGCCATGTGTCATCTTTACTACCATCATCAATCGATATTAATTGTAGCTTTTCATTCGGAAAATCACTTTCTCCCAAACTCAACAAAGTGTCGTATACCTGTTTTCCCTCATTATAGGCAGGTACAATTACCGTACATGTTGGCAGTTCATCATCTGAAACAGAAGTAATCGCTTTATATTTAAAATAGCGATACACAATGAAAAGAAAGAAAACTGCTTTAAATATAAAAAGCCCAAAGGCGATATTCATGAATACTGATCCTAAAACAGAAGTAGCACGCTCTACATTAAATGCCGTAAAATCATTTCTTAAAATAAATGCTAAATAAGCAGATCCTATTAAGAGTACCAGAGTACTTCCCATTACAAAAATACCCCATGCATTTGCCGTTTGTATAAAATTTCTAAACTCACTTGCGAGGGCTTTGAATGTAGATTCTTTTTTTAAGGTGCTTTCAATTCTCATAAATATAATTTTCAATAATATGTTCTTGGTATTTTACGCAATAAACACCTTATTCGGATCTGCCATTTAAGAACATTTATGACTCTTATAAGAACTATAACATCTTCTTAAGATTCTTTAAATATTTGACACCTTTTATCGATGATTTGGTAATTTTTTAAAACACCCATTGCAGGGAAAACTTTAGTTACGGCGACTAATCAATTTAAAACAACCGCAATTGCCCATCTTTACATTGGCTATGAAGTTCACAATTCAGTTTTGGAAAACTTTGATTCTTGAAATACTTCTGTTTTGCCAAAGAAAATAGATCGTGTATTTGGGCTGCAATTTTACCATCTCCCCTCCCTCGAATGCCATAGCGACTATCATTCAAAGTTCCCTTATGACAGGCTGCAATTTGTCGTAATACTTTATCAGCACGATCGGGCAAGGTTGTACGAATCCAATCAGAAAAGATTTGCCCTATAGCACCATTCAAACGAACAACGGTAAAAGCCATAGATAAAGCTCCGTGTTCCCTGACTATTTTGGCCATATTGAGAATTTCATGACTATTAATACCTGGTATAATAGGTGCCAACATAGCGTTTACTGGTATACCGTGTGTTGAAAGTTTCTCTATAGCTATCAAGCGTTTCTTTATACTTGCAGTTCTCGGTTCTAAAATTCTACGTGTGTTTTCAGATAATGAAGTAATTGAAATATTAACGCCAACCAATTGATCTTTCGCTAAATCTTGTAAGATGTCTAAATCTCTTAAAAGCAGCGCATTTTTGGTAATAATTCCTACGGGGTGTTTATACTTTAAGAAAATCTCTAAACAACGACGGGTAATTTCATAATTCTTTTCAGCAGGCTGGTAGCAATCGGTGTTGCCAGACATAACGATAGTTGATGCTTTCCATTTTTTACTTTTTAGTTTGGCTTCTAACAGTTTCGGAGCGTCTTTTTTAACTAAAATTTTTCGCTCAAAATCAAGTCCAGCGCTATATCCCCAAAATTCGTGCGTATTTCTAGCATAACAATAAATACAGCCATGTTCGCAGCCTTGATAAGCGTTCATCGAATATTGCATCCCAACATCTGGGCTGTTGACCTTGTTGACAATGGTTTTAGGAAATATAGGTAAATATTGTGTTTTGTTGCTTTCAGCTTCTTCCCCTTCTAAGCGACAAAATTCTAAGAAATCATCTCTGGTTTCATGTAGCTCCTCGAAAAATCGATTTGGCGTATTTTGTTGAGCTCCTCTTCCCTTTATGTAGTATTTTTGTTTCAATATTGGATTTATTCCAAATTTATGGAATATTTCCTATTTTGATTCTATTTTTTTATTAAAGTCTTGACGAACCTTTTCTGCACAGCATTTACTTAGAAGGTTCATTAGGGCTTTCTCCAAAGGCAACCCTAACCAACTGTTTCCTACTCCCTCGTTTTGCATAGAAGATCAGATGCTCATCAGTCTCATTAATAAAGGGCCTAGATACCATAATGGGTAAACGCATTTCTTTATCGTCAATTAACTTTTTATATGATAAATCGCCTGTGCCATCCAATTTAATTACAAACATATTGGGGTTACGGCTGTATCCTTCTTTAAACAAAATGCGCTTACTACTCAGTTTTTGAGGATTCTCTCCAGAGTTTATAAAAAAGTACATGTCATTGGCAACCCCAAACGCCGAATAGGAAGCATATGCTTCATCACCTTGGGTAACTTCCGCCTTATTTATATTACGCGCCCAAAGCATATCACCTGAAGCACTTAACTTCGCACACACAATATCATTATAATGATATCGAGAAACCTTTTTAGTACCGCCTCCACTTATATCTTCCCCTTGGGTAACAAAATACTCTTCTGCACTAAAAATTATATCGTTGTTTGGCGTTATATGAATATCTTTAAAAATCAAATTCTTTATTTCAGCATCCACTTGACGCCCGAATTTATCAATCATGAATTGATCAGAAAACGGATTGTATTTTTTACTTTGAATAGCCAAGGTTTTTGAGTGCAGCTTAAAATGTACTAGACCATTATACCTATTATCTTTTCGATCGGCATAAAAACCTACGACGATTAATTTATCTTTAGATAAAATTGGTTTTAGTGATTCTGGAAATTTACCGGCTTCCGCAAATTCTTGAATGTGATGCCCATCATTCGTAATTTTCACCAATTCATATTGATAACGTCTTTCTTTTGCCTCAAAACGTTTTTTCTTAAAAAAGGCTTTCCCCATAAAATATACTGTTTTGAGATCTTTTGAAACTTCAATATTCTCAAACGCATAATTTTTAGCAACTGCCTCTTCGGTGAAATCATAACTAATATGTTGTTTTAAGTCAGTTCCAAATAGGTACATACTATAATTTTCCTCTTTGCCTTTTCTATGCTGCACTGTTATTGCAAATGCAGATTTACCCGTATTAAAATGAACGGCTGTTGAAAAACCATTGCCAAATTTTCTATTGTATTTATTGACCGCGAGCGGATTCATTACTTCTTTTGAAGGAACCGATATTAATCTATTTTCACTAAAATTAAATTCCCCTAACGGACTTTGATGTACTACATATTCGTAAGCGAGGTCGTCATCATTATATCTTAATTCAAGTAAATAGAGTTGACCATTTCGAACAAAACCATCTACCATATACTGCCCAGCATAACGATTGTTATAATCTTCAATTAAATTGAGATCTTTATCATACAGTTCAATAAAATGTCCTTTAGGGCGCAATGGCATACCTCCATAATAGGTGCGAACAATGACCGTTTTACCCGCGTTATCAGCATTAATAGTTAATACCGTTGAGTATTTATACCGATCAAAATAATTTTTTCCAAGACTATAAGCCATAGGAATATCTTGTGCGCTAAGTATTGCGAATACGAAAAAGGAAAGAAGCAATGCACTTTTTCTAACAACTGCATTTAATGAGGCAGGGGCTATTTGGTTTTTATGTGGCATAAGTAGGTATTTAGAGGAAATGCTATGCGCCTGGAAAGTCCGCTTTGCGTTTTTCTAAAAAGGCACTTGTGCCTTCCTCAAAATCAGCTGTTCCAAAGCAAGCACCGAAAGCTTTAATTTCGGCAGCAAATCCATTACTCTCATGTTTAAAACCAGCATTTACTGCTTTTATTGCGTAGGCAATAGCCACAGGAGAATTATTCGATATCTTGCTACCTAGTTTTTTACAAAAATCTAGTAATTCTTCTTGAGCGATTACGTGATTTACTAGGCCTGTTTCAAGAGCTCGATTGGCATCAATCATTCCTGCCGTCATAATCATTTCCATAGCGATGCCTTTACCGACCAATTGGGGCAGCCTTTGCGTACCACCATAGCCCGGAATCACACCCAAAGAAACCTCAGGAAGTCCCATTCTGGCATTATCACTGGCCACTCTAAAATGACACGACATGGCCAATTCAAGTCCACCGCCCAAAGCAAAACCATTGATGGCAGCTATCACAGGAGTGTTTAAATTCTCTACAAAATCAAACAAGAGTTTTTGTCCCTTAGCGGCTAACTTACCTCCCTCTTTAACTGAGAAACTAGCAAATTCAGAAATGTCGGCCCCAGCAACAAAGGCTTTCTCTCCACTGCCAGTTAAGATAATCGCTTTAACGTTTTTAGTTTTATCTAACACCTTAAAAGCTTCATGCAATTCTTTAATTGTGTCTTTGTTCAGCGCATTCAATTTAGTCGGACGGTTGATAGTAATAATGGCTAAAGGCGCTTCTTTTTTGATGCTTATGTTATCGTATTTCATGTTTTTATATTGGTATTAAACAGACCAGACCCCTTCACTAACAGGAACAACTTGTCCACCTATTTTTAAAATATATTCGTTTTCTTTTAATTCCCCATCTAAATGCAAGATAGACTTACGACCCATTTCGAAACCCTGTTCAACAATTGCCGATTGCTCAGGGTGACCATGTTTTAGTAAATAGGCTAAAAAGCAACCATTCGCACTTCCGGTGGCAGCATCTTCCCAGATAGCCCCATCTTCTAGAACAAACATTCGCGTATGAAAACTATTCTGCTCTTCAACGGTTTCACGAGTGATAAAAAATAAATTGGTTGTCAACCCTCTTGGGTTATTGCTTTTAAATAATTCTTTCTGTTTTAAAAATTGCGCTACCTTTTCGGGATTTAATTTTAGTTTTCCAATACTTTCCAAATCCTTTAGAAAAATTATTAGATATGGCAATCCAGTATTTACATCTTGAATAGGCATCGAAGTATCGAAAAAATCTAAGGGAATATCAAAAGCATCAGACAACATTTCTGAACTAAACATAGGTCCAAATTCAGGCTGCACTTGCTGCATTGTAAAACGACTCTCTTCAAGTTTATTTGAATTAGTTATGGCTACGGTAATGTCTCCCTTTTTAAGTCTTAGTACAATCTGATCTTCTGGTTTTTCGGCGAAATACTTGGCAAGAATATAGGCAGTGCCCAAGGTAGGGTGCCCAGCAAAAGGCACTTCGTGTTCTGTAGTAAAAATGCGAACCTCATAGCTGCCATCTTCTTCAATTGCTCTAATAAAGGTACTTTCAGCAAAATTGATTTCCCGAGTCATTTGTAACATTTGCTCGGTAGTTAATTTTTGCTCCAAATCAACAAATACCGCCAATTGATTCCCCGCGTATTTTTCTCTTGCAAAAACATCAACAATATAAAATTTCAGCTCTGCCATATTTATCTGTAGCAACTTTATTTTTCTTTAGGAAAACGAACTATAAAAACGCTGCCCTTTTCTGCTTTAGAACTAAATTCGATACTGCCTTTGTAACTTTCTACAATGTTTTTAACCATCCCTAAACCAAGTCCCATTCCACTAGATTTGGTTGTAAACTTTGGTTCAAAGACTTTATCCATATAAGCGTCTTGAATACCAATACCATTGTCTGCCACCGCTAATTTAACTACATCGTTTTCAGACATAACAGAAACCAAAATACGAGGACTTTCGACATCGGGAACGGCTTGAATCGCATTCTTCACTAAATTAGTAACCACCCGAATCAATTGTGTACGATCTAATTTAGCAATGATTTCTTCTTCTTCGGAAATAAAATGAATGTAATCTTCTGTAAAAATTTCTAAGGCCAATTTAACGATCTCTATGACATTCAAAGTTTCATTTTGTTGCGCAGGCATTTCCGCAAAATTAGAAAAGGCTGAGGCAATATTGCTCATGGTATCAATTTGCTGAATAAGTGTTTTAGAGTACTCTTCAACTTTAGCAGCTACTTCAGGGTCATTCGGATCAAATTTACGTTCAAAACTCTGCACGCTCAGACGCATTGGAGTCAGCGGGTTCTTAATTTCATGAGCTACTTGCTTCGCCATTTCACGCCATGCTTGTTCTCGTTCGCTGCGCGCAAGTTTCGCTGCACTTTGTTCTAATTCATCAATCATTGCATTATACGAATCAACCAACTTGCCTATTTCAGAACTGGGGTCTTGAATAAAAATCTTTTCATTACGGCGAGTTAAATCTGTCTTATTCATCATCTCAGAAACCGTTTGTAATGATCTGGTAATATACATTGATATGAAATAAGCCAGGCCAACCGCAAGTAATAGCATCAGCACACAAATTGTACCCAATCGAATTAAAAATTCTTTCAATTCTTTATCATAAAAAGAATTGTCTTCATAATACGGTAAATTCAGTATTCCAATAGGTTTAAAACGCTTGTCATTGATAAAAGTGTAAGACGCTTGGTATTGATCTCCTATTGCCGAATTACGTTCTACGTATCTTTTTTCAGGACTCGAATCAAGGTTATTTAAAATCTCAACATCTAGGCAATTGCTTTGTGTTTGCGTTTCAAATTTAGGGCGTGAACTTTTAATCAATTGACCGTCTAAATCGTAGATATTAAAAGGTGCTGACAATACATCTGCAATCTGATAAATGTCATCTTTAAAAATTAATCCTAAGTTTTCTGTAGTTAAAGGATATGTCGTTTGTTTAAGTGTAAAAACAACGCTTTGTCTAACCTGATCTTCCTTTTTACCTAGTCGCACTTGGTGATAGTCTTTACTTTGCTCTCGATACTGATAAAAAGTAGTCCCTGCAATCAAAATTGATGAAATCATTACCAATACAATCATGGTAACAAAAATGCGCGTTCGAAGTGATAGTTTTCTCAACAAATCTGCGGTGTTTGAACTCAAAGGTAGCAAATATCGCACCAAGTATTTAAACTCAAACTCAAGTATCAAATACAAATTCAAATTCAAAAAGGAGAAAATTAATTTGTCGCGTTTGAACTTGATACTTGAACTTGAACTTTCTACGCTTTCGTATTCTTATCGCGTATTCGTTTGTATAGTTTAATCCCCAACATTAAAAGAACTCCTAAAACCAATATGCCGATAACACCGTAAATCCAGTTAAAAGCACTTTTTAGCACCACCAGAAAGATCACTGCAAATAAAATCAAGGTTGCTCCTTCATTCCAAATACGCATATAATTAGAAGTGTACTTTACCTCATCACCTTGTAGTTGCCTATATATCATATGGTTTCTTAGGTGATAAATCCACAGTAATACTACAAAGCCTAACTTAATGTGCATCCAAGATTGCTGAAGTAATCCGGGGTTTAAAATCAATAGTACAATTGCAAATAAAGTGCACAAAATAGCAGATGGCCACGAAATAATGATCCATAAGCGTTTGGACATTAATTGCAATTGCTTGGCCAAAATTTCCTTTTCAGGAGATGCCTTTTGCGAAGCTTCAATATGATAAATGAACAGACGTGGTATGTAAAATAACCCTGCAAACCAAGTCACCACAAAAATGAGGTGTAGCGCTTTTATATAGTTGTAGTATTGCATGATTGGCAAATTTAGGGCATTTAGAAAGAAATACAATTGACGTCTTCCCCTTAAAAAAAGGGAAGCCTTGTTTCTTCTTCACTATAAACCATCAACTCTCAACTATAAACTGACAACTATTCCTCCTCCACAAACAAGTAATTCAAATTGAGTTCATTGAAGGCCTTATTGAATTCTTTCAGTTCTGAGTTGAGCATGGCATCAAAAGCTTTTAACTGGGTTTCAATTTTTCCCGTCAGTTCTTTTTGCACGGCGACGTCTTGATCCGTTGGCGGAAAATCATCTAAGCCCACCAAACTATTCAAATGCGCCAATTTATTGGTCAAACGAATCGGAAAGTTCAAAGGATCTTGATTACTTCTATTCTTCGTTTGGTAGAGCGCTTTTTCAATCTTACCAAATTCCTCTTTCATGGCTTTGGCCTTTTCTACTAGGTCCTTAATTGCCTCCTTGTCGGCGCCTGTGCTGAGCGGAGTCGAAGCATATTGTTTTGTAAAGGCATCAAGCTGTGTATTCACGCCACGTATTTTCTTAATAGAACCATGCGCACGATCTACCGTAGCATTAATCGCCGAAATAAAATCGTGTTGTTTTTGCATATCTGCCACCGAAACCTCCGCTCGTGGATCTGGAACAATATTGAACTCCTGTGTTTGATTTGAACCGTTATAATTCAGATGGACTTTATACTTCCCGGGTACCGCTTTCGGACCATTGAAACTCGCCCACCAAAAGATCATACCTTTTAACTTCTCCGCTTCCTTGCCCCGGGTATTCCACACATGGGTATTTCCGCCCTTCTTCACTTTTAGTTTCTTGCCTTTTTCTTTGGATGTATTACTAAAGGATGCCAAGGTATCTCCAGCCTTGGTAGTATAGGTCAATTGCACCTTGTCTTTCTCATTTAAATTTTTGAGATAGAAATGGGAAATTACGCCGTTCGGATGATTCATTCCCTGGGTTTTTGAAGGTTTGCTTGCCGCTCTTCCTTTCGTACGCAAGGCATCTTTTGGGGCGTATAAAATTGCCGACATATTTTTCTTTGTCGCATCCAATTGATGTAATACCGTTAGATCATCTAAAATCCATAAACTACGTCCTTGGGTGGCCACAATAAGGTTGTTGTCTTTAAGTGCCAAATCCGTAATCGGAACAATAGGAAGATTCAACTGAAACGGACTCCAATTCGCACCATCGTCAAAAGAAACATACATTCCTGTTTCGGTACCGGCATAGAGTAAGCCTTTTCTTTTCGGGTCTTCACGGACCACTCGGGTAAAATGCTCTTGATTTATACCGTTCGTTATTTTTTTCCAAGTCTTCCCGTAATCGGTGGTTTTATAAAGGTAGGGTTTGAAATCGCCGAGCTTATATCGTGTTCCTGCCACATAACAAGTACCCTCATCAAAGGCCGATGGTTCAATGCTGTTAATCATCATCCATTCAGGCATTCCCGCAGGGGTAACATTTGCCCAATTGGCTCCTCCATCTTGAGAAACATGCACCAATCCGTCATCACTTCCTACCCATAATAATCCTTCTTTTAAGGGGCTCTCATTTGCAGCGAAAATGGTACAATAATATTCTACTCCTGTATTATCCTGCGTAATTGGTCCGCCACTAGAGACTAGTTTTGTTGGGTCGTTTCGTGTTAAATCCTCAGACAAAATATCCCAACTTTGACCCTCATTGGTACTCATATGCACATGCTGTGAAAAGGTATACAATTTCTTAGGGTTGTGCTTGCTAAACATGATCGGGAAATTCCACTGAAAACGATATTTCATTCCCTCTGCACCATAACCCATAGGATTATCTGGCCAAACGTTGATGCCTCTTACGGTTCCCGTTTTATGATTCACACGCGTTAAAAATCCGCCATAAGAACCGCCATATACAATGTCATTATTGTTAGGATCAATGGCAATATGTGCCGATTCTCCACCTGCAGTACGTTCCCAATCATCTTCACTAATTCCACCCCCATCAGAACGATGGTTAACCCGCAAAGTAGAGTTGTCTTGCTGTGCCACATAAATTCTGTAAGGCGTAGCATTATCAGTAGTTACGCGATAATACTGTGCCGTAGGTTGGTTGTAATAAGTACTCCATGTTTCGCCACCATCATAACTCACTTGCGCACCACCATCATCGCCAATAATCATGCGTTTTGGGTTCTCGGGCGAGATCCATAAATCATGATGATCACCATGCGGGGCATTGAAGGTATTGAAGCTTTTACCGCCATCTGTTGATTTGTGATAGCGCACATTGAGTACATACACCACATCTTCATCTTCGGTATCAGCATACACACGGGTATAGTACCAAGCACGTTGACGCAGTTTACGTTCAGCGTTTATGAGCGACCAGTTTTTACCGCCATCTTCAGAACGGTAGAGTCCGCCTTTTTCTTTATTCTCAACAATCGCCCAAACGCGTTCGCTATTTTTTGGAGAAACCGTTACCCCAATAATACCCAAGGTATCTTTTGGGAAGCCTTCATTTTTAGAAATCTCTGTCCATGTTTCGCCACTATCGGTACTTTTCCACAGGGCAGAACCTTCGCCCCCACTACTCAAACTGTAGGGTGTGCGTTTCGCGCGCCATGAAGAAGCATATAAAACTCTCGGATTATTCGGATCTAAAGTCAGGTCCACAAAACCCGATTGGCTATTGACAAACAACTTTTTCCACCATGTTTTTCCGCCATCGGTACTTTTATAAATGCCACGGTCTTGGGTAGGCTTATAAATATTACCCAATACCGCCGCATAAACAATATTTGAGTTGTTCGGATGGATGCGAATACGCGGTACATGACGACTCTTTTTGAGCCCTGCAGACACCCATGTTTTACCGCCATCTTCTGTTTTCCAAATGCCGTAACCTGAGGAAACATTACCTCTTAGGGTTTTTTCTCCGCCACCTACATAAATGACATTGGGGTCGCTTTTTGATACCTCAACGGCACCAATACTACCGCCAAAATAGCCATCAGAAATATTCTCCCAACTACGGCCACCGTCAAGGGTTTTCCATACTCCACCACCGGTAGCACCAAAATAAAAGAGATTGGGTTCGCCAGGCACGCCCGTTACGGCAGCAGAACGCCCACCGCGATGCGGACCGATCGATCGGTACTGCATACTCGAATAGAGTTCTTCAGCGAAAGCTGTTTTAACCGGAGTTACTTTTTTACGTCTTTGTGCTTCAGATGTGAAGGGTAGTACAAATAGGGCCGCGATAAACAGACCCAGAAGGTGTTTGCGAGTGTTCATTTTCTAGTGGATTAATTAGTCTCTTTAAATGTAGTGAAATGGGGATTATTAAAAAAATGGGGTGGATAATGATTATTATAGGTTTGTGTTTGTTAAAATTGTGGGGGTTTTAGTACATTGTCATATCACATTAAATTAACTTGTTTTCATCATTATAAATGCCACTTAAATCATTGCAGAAATACCAATCGATTGAAGCTCCTTCTAAGCTTTATGAAACCAATACGAGACCCATATTGGTTTCGGTGTCGGATGGTCACTTTAATTCTTATGTGGTAAAACATAATAGTGGTTTAATCCCATGTGAAAAATTAGCTTATGAACTAATTTCATATTATTTTTTGAAGTTATGGGGATTAAACACTCCAAAAGCAAGTATTATAGAGGTTGACCAAAGTCATGTACTAGGAATTAGTAGTCCTCGACATCAACCACGTTTTTTTCAGGTTCCTTGTTGGGGCACAATTTTTCATTCTGAAAGCACAGAATTTTTACAGTTTTTTGAACAACTACCCTACTACGAGAGGGAAAAGTTTAACAATCCAACGGACCTACTACGCATTGTACTTTTTGACATTTGGGTGTCCAATGACGACAGAACTGCCAATAATCCAAATATTCTAGTGGTTTCTACGGAAAGAGGTTTTGAATTCTGGCCTATAGACCATGAAGCAATTTTTAATGGTAATAACTTGGGGAGAGGATTATATGAATTGGGTTTACATGATACTCTACTATATCACCCTGCTCTTAAAAATCTACTTGGACGAATGTTAAAGGACACACAAATACTGGAAGAACTCATCCAAGAAGCTTATGTTTGCATAGAGGTCTGTCAACAAAATATACCATTAATATTATCGTTCTTACCTAAAGAATGGCAAATAAATAGTGCTAATCTGGAACAATTATTGAGAACTTATCTGTTCTCAGATGATTGGGTACTGCGACTTAGAAATACATTTTTATCTTTGATACAAGAATTATCTTAATAATGACTACTTTTTATTCCATATTATACGTTCCATTAAAGCAGGAAGCTCAAGAAAGGCTTTCCGTTGGGCTTTTTATGCGTAAAGAGGAAAAGTTTTATTTCGCATATTCTAGATTTAAGCTAGGTATTGTTAAAGAGTTGCTTTCTAAGGCTGCTCATGATTTATTAGCTCTGAACTTAAGGAATATTGACCGGACAGTAAAACAGGCCAAAGAGCAAAGTAATAAGCAAGAGAACTTATTGAAATTTGATAATTCGAATGAAATTGCGAGTCTAAAAGATTCCTATTTTAGCTACCTTTCACGATATAGTAATAATCTTTTGGGTTTTTCTTCCCCAAGTGCGATTTCAATTGAAGCAAATCAAAAGAACTTTGAAGTACTTTTTACAAAGCTTGTAGATGACAAACACTTTTTACTACAGGAAGAAAATTACGAAATTGATATTGTACAAAAAACACGTACTACTTTAAGACCTTTAATTAAAGAAAGGGTCAACTGGGATTTTGAAATTACCAGAGAATATGTTCCTAAATTGATTCTTCCTTCAGTTCATATGGATTTTGCGGGCAAGAACGAAATCATTGTATCTGGTCAGGCAGTCGATTTCAGTAAGAAAACATATTTTTTGGAAAATGATATTTCTAAACACATAGTGCTTCTAGACGCCATGAAGCAGGCTAATGAAAACAGTACATGCTTTGTATTAGGGAAGGAGCCTGGGAAAAAAGAGCACCCTAAAAATCATCATATTTGGAAAAATGTTGTCGAAGAAAATCGTATTGAATTTGTTGACGCTGATGAGTATGAACGTATAACTGAATATATGGAAATTCATGATGTAAAGCCGTTGATTTAAAATATCTTCTTTAAACTTACTAGCATCACTTTCTGAATTAGTGCAACACAAAATTTTAAGTCTTCTAAAGTAGAAAATTAGATGTAAGTAGGTTTCACCAACATTTCTTTACTCCTAAACCCATTTCGCAATAAAAAAAGAAACAATAAATGTTACTTTACTTGGAATAAATTAATAATTGTTAATTGTTATAATTGGGTGGTTTTAGTACTTTGGGGTTTTTAACTTAGAACTTTCCATTTTAAAATGAAAGATATCCAAGAAATAATATCTGCTTTAATCAAATTTAGGAATGAACGCGATTGGGAACAGTTTCATAACCCAAAGGATTTATCATTAGCAATTAATATTGAAGCTGGTGAGCTTTTGGAGTTGTTTCTTTGGAAAAAACCAGAAGATGCTGACAAAGATAAAGTCAAAAAAGAGCTAGCGGATATATTTGCCTATGCCTTTTTATTAGCCGACAAATATGATTTTGACGTCAAAAAAATTGTTTTAGATAAGATAAAGGAGAATGGAGAAAAATACCCTGTAAGTAAGGCAAAAGGAACAGCAAAGAAATATGATGAGTTATGAGTATGGAATTTGAGGTAAACCAATATGAGTTTTCCGATAAACTTTTTACTCAGGTAGGTCACAACCGTTTCGTTGAAGATTTATGGCCTATTGTATATATTCTAAGTGACGAAAAAATTAGTGAAGCCTATATTGGGGAAACTACTGACACTGAATCTCGGATGTTCACTCATCTTAAAAACAACAAAAAAGGTAAATTAACTACAGTACACCTCATTACAAGTAATAGATTCAACAAATCTGCAACTCTAGATATTGAATCCAATTTAATCAAATATATATCTGGTGACGGAAAGTATAAGTTGCTTAACGGTAATTTAGGTCTTGCTAATCATACTTATTTTCAAAAAAAAGAATATTGGAATATTTTTTCCAGCTTATGGGATGTACTTCGAAAAGAGGGAATTTGTCAACATTCTATAGAACATATAAATAATTCTGACCTATTTAAATACTCTCCCTATAAAAGCCTAAAACTGGACCAGAGAAAAGGTTTAATGATAGTAATGGAATGTTTGCTAAATGAGTCCTATTCAAATGTAATTGTTGAAGGAGGAGCAGGAACAGGAAAAACAATTTTGGCAATTTTTCTTTTCAAAATTCTCAATACTGACAATGAAGATTTCAATTTCAATGAGTTTAAGGAGGACAAGGCTGAATTTATAACCTTGATAAATCACTTAAAGGCAAAATTCGATACTCCAAAAATGGCATTGGTAGTTCCTATGTCTTCTTTTAGAACGACTTTAAAAAAAGTATTTAAAAATTTAAAGGGGTTAAAATCTAGTATGGTCATTGGTCCTGCTGAAGTCTCTAAAAACAAATATGACATTTTACTCGTCGATGAGTCTCATAGGTTGAGAAGACGAGTAAACCTTGGAGCATATTTTGGTGCTTTTGATAAAGCATGTTTGAATCTTGGGTTAGACAAAAACACTGCAAACGAACTAGATTTTGTTACCATCCAATCACAAAAAACCATTCTGTTTTATGATGAAGGTCAATCAATTAAACCTTCGGATGTTAATAAAGAATCTTTCGATATTCTAAAGGCAAAACATGACACTAGAATTGAAAAACTTAAGTCGCAATTTAGAGTTAAAGGCGGCAACGCCTATGTACAACATATTGATTCGCTTCTGAACTCGGAATTGTTTGAAAATCAAAAAAAATACAACTCCAAAAAATACGATTTACTTCTATTCAACTCACTAGAAAAAATGGTTGAAAGAATTAAAGAAAAAGATAAGCAGCATGGCTTGTCAAGGCTGATTGCAGGATACTCTTGGGAATGGAGGTCAAACAAAGACAAAAATGCTTTCGATATAGAGATTCAAGGTTTGAAATTAAAATGGAATGGGACTTCAAACGACTGGATTAATAGCGAGAATTCAATAGATGAAGTCGGTTGTATTCATACCACCCAAGGTTATGATTTAAACTATACTGGAATCATCTTTGGCAATGAAATCACTTTTAATAAGCAGACCAATCGTATTGAAGTGATTAAAGAAAACTATTATGACAAACTCGGAAAACAATCAATATCAGACCCTCAAGAGTTAGAAGATTTCATTCTTAATATTTATAAAACTATAATGCTTCGAGGTATCGAGGGTACGTTTATTTATGCCTGTGATGAGAACCTTAGGGAGTATTTGGCAAATTCAATTGAAGTGGCCGATAAAGACGAGGACGTTTTGATTGATGAAGAACCTATAGTTCCTTATGTAAATTCTGTTCCCTTTTATAACCTAAAAGTGGCCGCTGGTAATTTTAGTGAGCAACAGAAGGTCCTTGATGAACAAAAAGAATTCATAAGAGTGCCTGAATCACAAAGAATTTCAAAGGATATTTTTGCTTGCAAGGTTGTTGGAGAGTCAATGAACAAAATAATCCCAAACAACTCTATTTGCCTTTTTTCAAAATATTCTGGGGGCTCCAGAAATGGCCTAATTGTACTAGCTGAACATACTGAAATACAAGATTCAGATTTTGGTTCCAATTATACCGTCAAGGAATATTACAGTTCAAAAAGTCAATCTGAGGAAGGTTGGAGTCATACCTCAATTACTTTGAAGCCCCTCTCCACTAATTCTGAATATAAAGATTTGATTTTAGAAGATGATGATTTAGTAGGTTTTAAAGTTATAGGAACTTTTAAGGGTGTCCTTGAAAAATAAGTATTTCAAACCTTGAAAAATAGCTACTCTTAATACCTTAGCATTTCCCTATTCACTGAACAACCCATCCAAAAGCCCTCTTACTTTTTTGCTATTCCAGTCCGCAGAGCCCGTTTCTTTGATGATGATTTTACCTTGGGCGTCAATTAAAAAACTAGTCGGTATATTTTTATGAGCCAATTCTTGAGGAGGGTTCATTTGTGCCATATACACAGGCAGCTTGCAGTTTTTCTTATTCATAAACGGTGCCACTACTTCGGGCTTTTCATTGGCAATTAGCAAGAAATTGATTTTATCGCCATAGTCTTGATACAACCCTTCAATACTCGGCAATTCAGCAATACAAGGTGGGCACCAGGTGGCCCAATAACTGATAAACGTAATTTTGCCTTTTCCTATTTCTAGGGTTTCATTTGAACCTTCTAAATTTTTTAGGGCATACCCAAAAGGAGCTATTTGTATTTGGTCTTCTTCATCTTCTATTGAGGGAGACCAGACCAATAGTTTTACTTTATTTATAACCACTTGAATGGGTGTTCTTGTTTGAGGTATAATCAACAAAATGATAAAAATCGCAAAAAGAATATTACTTAGACCAAGTTGTTTTTTCATTCTGTTTTTATATTTGAATTATAATTGTAGGGGTAAATTACTGAAATCTTTCTTGCGCCGATCACGTTAAAATTTGTTGTTACCTATCTTTACGCTATGAACCTCATCCTGCTGATTCATATTTTTTCGACCGTTTTTATGTGTGGCCTGTGTTGGTTTGTGCAAATCGTACACTACCCCCTTTTTAAAGAAATACCGCCAGCTGATTTTCCTGCCTATCAGCAAAAGAATTATGCAACGGGTTATATCACGGTGCCCGTAATGTTGATTGAACTCGGTACTGCTCTTTGGTTGTTGTATGCAGGTTATAGTCCGTTGATTTTGGTAAACTTTATTTTATTAGTCCTCATTTGGGTTAGCACTTTTACCCTACAAGTACCGGCGCATTTGAAACTTCAAAAAACACCCAGTCATGCTGTAATGAACAGGCTTATTTATTCAAATTGGATTCGGACGATTTGTTGGAGTGCAAGAATGGTGGTTTTGGGGTTTTTGGTTATTAAGTGAAGAATGTAATATTAGTTTTAAAAGCAGTCACAAAACTCGGCGCTTTTCAAATAAAAGATGAATCTCCGAGCTTTTGTTCTTTTTTCTGCGGAGAAGGAAAACTTGAATTCATCGAAGTAGGCAATAAATAGAATTTGAAGGTTTTTCAGAAATAATGATGCCACCCGCGGAAGTGCGTTTCGCGAAGCGAAAAAGAGCATGTAGCGATAAGTGGCAGTCATGGTTTTGTCAAAGACAAAAATTTCCTATAAAAGCTTCTTGATTTTTTGCTTCGTTTTGTATCAAGACAAAATGAAGAAATGAAAAGCATCTCGACTGAGCCCTGTCTTGAGTCCTTCGACTGCGCTCAGGATAAACTCAAGCGAAAGGCTCGATGTGACAGTTTAGTAAAATCGTATTTTTTAGAAGCGAGGCCAACGCTTCATCTCGCCCACTGCTTTCGCAGTGTCGTCCATAGAGCATTCCGTGAAGCGGAAGCGGTCTGGGCGCTGCGGCCGTGGAAAATCCGTAGATTTTGAGATAGTAAAAATCAGCCTAGAGTTTTTTGTTTCTTTTTTTGGCAATGAAAAAAAGAAAGAATGATTTTGATACCTTTAAAGTGTTAATAACGCCCCTATGGATTCATTAATTATGGTCTTAAGTTCTTTAGGTATTGCACAGGCAGTTTTTCTCTGCGTGTATCTTCTTAGCCTAAAAAAAGGAAATCGTAAGGCAAATCTGTTTTTGGCTTTTGTACTCCTCGGGCTTACCATTCGCATTGGGAAATCGATTTTGAATGTCTACCTTGATTTAGAACCTTGGCAGCGAAATTTGGGTATATCTGGGGTAATGATGGCCGGACCCTTTCTTTGGTTTTATGGCAGATTGCTGTTAGGAAAAGAAAAAATATTTTCTAAGCACAACTACTGGCATCTGTTGCCGTTTGTACTTTTCGTATGTTTTTGCTTCTATATTCCTAACGGTTATGGTGCTTTTCCGAATACCAGCTATCTACTTGCTTTTTCGCATTTAGCCATCTATTTAATTATGAGCGGTGCGCTCTTGTTCAATTATAAGTCGAAAGCCTCTAAATCGGTTTGGCACTGGTATCTAATTATGGTTATGGGTGTGGTGTTTATTTGGATATTCTATATGGGGAATCTTTTTGGGTTGATTCCTTATTATATTGGCGGGGCTATCTTCTTTTCTTTCTTACTCTATGCCTTCTCTTTTCTCCTTTTGAAGCGACCCGTTTTTGCCATGGAAAAATATCGCAACTCTTCTATAGATGTTTCAAGTTCTAAAAAATACATGCAAGAAATTCAAGCGCTGTTCGAAAAAGAAACAATCTACCTTGACAGCGAATTAAACATGTCTAAGGTGGCCCAAAAATTAGGAATACGATCTCGGGATGTATCTCAGGTCATCAATGAAAATGAACAACAGAATTTTTCTGAATTTGTGAACCAGTATCGTATCGCAAAAGCCAAAGACCTCTTAATCGACACCTCATATGCCCAGGAAAAAATTGCTACGGTGGCGTATGATTGCGGCTTTGGCAATGTAACTTCATTCAACTTGGCTTTTAAAGCTGCCACCCAATTAACCCCTTCACAGTACCGAAATAAATTTTACCAAGGATAACTTTTTCGTTTTAAGAATCATGATTTTTAAAGGATTTTGATTTGCTTCTTCGGATTTTGCACTTGAAAACATACAGCAAAATGAAGTACCTCTTTCTTTTAATTACAATCTTGTCTCTAGGCTGTTCCGAGCCAAATAAGAATTTTGCGGCATCGAAAGTTTCCGAAGTAATCCCTCAAAAAGAAACTATAATCGATGGTTTATCACGCCCTTGGAGTATGGTATTTTTATCTGAAACCGAAGTTTTGCTTTCTGAAAAAGATGGAGACCTTCTTCGGATTGATTTGAATACTAAGGAAAAACATCGCATCAAAGGATTTCCCACGGACAAAACAGATAGCCTTAGCTATAGAAAAGCAGATTATTCGAAAGGAACATTTCCTGGAGGGTTGGAAGATGGTACAAAAGTGACTTATAACGCAGGAATTTTAGAAGTCCTAATCGATCCTGATTTTGATGCCAATCAACAGCTCTATATTTCATATACCGCCAAAGGAGAAGGTGGTGCTACGACAAAAGTTATTCGCGCCCAATTGCAAAACGATTCTTTGGTAAATATTAAACCCTTACTCTTGGCTTTGCCCTTTTCGCATGGCTTATTTCATTTTGGCGGAGGGATGACTTTTGGCTCTGATGGCAAACTATATGTTACCGTTGGAGAACGCCTTTTTAACGAAGATTACCAACCAGAAGTGCCCATTGCACAAGACCTAACGGATAGCAGAGGAAAAATATACAGGCTTAATTCCGACGGGAGTATTCCTGAGGATAACCCTGATTTTGGAGCCAATGCCATTCCCGGATTATATGCTTCTGGGATTCGAGCTGCCCAAGGCATTACCGTCGAACCTATAACAGGAAACATTTGGTTTAGTGAACACGGCACCAATCAAGGTGATGAAATTAATTTGCTGAAAAAAGGAGCAAATTATGGTTGGCCCGTGATTACTACAGGCACCTATCGCGGCAATAAATTTGTGCCAAAAAAAGTTGAAGGTGTTATTTACACCGAACCCACTTGGTTTTGGAAACATACCGTTGCCCCAACTGGACTCACCTTTTACACCGGAAGTGAGTTCCCCCAATGGAAAAATAATTTAATCGTTCCAGGGCTATCTCGCGGTAGCCTTTGGAGCCTTCGTATTGAAGATCAAACCGTAAAAAGTTTGGAAGAGTTGTTCGTTAATGACCGTCATAGATCCCGAAAGGCGGTTATGAGTCCTGAAGGGAAATTATACCTCTTAACCGAAGACCTCAACGAACCCACAAATGGAAAAATCGTTCGTATAAAACCAGAATAAATAGTTAAAAACACCACATTATGAAAACATTCTTTTTTACAACTTGTTTAGTATTAGTCCATTTAGCCGCAGTATCTCAAACCGAAGAAGAGGCGATTCGCGAATCATTGCAAAGTTATATCGATGGTAGCTCGTATAGCGACCCTGAAAAAATCATAGCGCCTTTCTATGAAGATGCGCGTATGTTTTTATATCACCCAGAGAAGCCTATTTACTTACTATCTGCAAAGGAATATGCTGACCTTTTTAAAAAGCGCGAAAAAGGAAAATTTAACGGCAGAGTTGGCACCATAATCTCCATCGACCGCTCCAATGACATTGCTACTGCCAAAGTCGAAATAAATATCGACAGTGGGAAAATGATATTTATAGATTTATTTATTCTTAAAGAACTAAAAGGTAAATGGAAGATTATTAGTAAAGCAGCAACACGAATGCCCAAGGAATAAATAGGTTGCAATAGGCAATCGCATAAAACATTTCTAAAAAACTATAAAAACACCAAACAGACTGGTTTTGATACTTTTTCTTCACTCAAAAAGCTCAGCGTGCCTCGCTCTGCATCTCGTTTGAAGACAGAAATATTATTACTTTTTTGATTGGCTACTAAAAGGAATTTTCCTGTTGGGTCAAGGGTGAAATTTCTGGGCCAATCGCCTTTTACACTTTCACGACCTATGGGTGTTAAGCGTCCTGTTTGCTGGTTTACCGCAAAAATGACAATCGTATTTTCGCCTCGATTAGAGCCATATAAAAAATTGCCATCAGCAGACAAATGTATATCCGCACAGAAACTTTCACCTTTAAAATCTGCCCCAAGGGTAGATTCGTTTTGAATTGTTTTATAGTTTCCTTCAGCGTCTTTTTGAAAGACAGAGATACTAGATTTTAACTCGTTTATGACATATAAAAATTTGCCGTTTTGCGCGCTTGTAAAATGCCTCGGGCCTGCTCCTTTTGGTAAATCAAGTACCGAACTTGCTTTTGCCTCTCCCGAAGCGTCCAAATCATAGCCCAATAGCGCATCTAGTCCCAAATCGGCAATGTATAGTTTATCATTTACCCATTGCGCCATGTGCGCATGAGCAATTTTGGTGGTGTCAATGACATTGTGATTCATTATAGCTGCAGGGCCTGTTAATTTTCCGTCATCGCCTACCGAATACACGCTGGCATTTCCGCCTGTATAATTACTGATCGCTATTTGATTTCCATCTGGTGATAAGGCCACATGACAAGGATGGGCTCCTTTACTTGATACGGTTTGTATTTCTACTAAAGTATCTTTATCCATCGAAAATGTCGTTACCGCACCTCCGCCTCCTTCTTGATAGTCTTTGACTTCTTGAACCGCATAGAGGAAATCCTTCTCTTTAGAAATTGCCAAAAACGAGGGACTCTCAATTTCCACAGCTAAGGTATTGCTCACAATTTTGCCTTGTTCTGTATCAAATTGCAATTTGTAAATGCCTTTACTATCGGAATCGGTATAGGTGCCAACGTATACCGTTGCGAGTTGCGGTTTTTCTTTTTCAGTACAATTAAATAGTGTCATGGTGAGAATTACTAAGACAATGTTTTTGATATTCATATTTGAGGTGTTGACTATTGATTTTCTAAAAGTACAACCTAAAGTTTCTTTTCACAATGAGGTGTGAGAATGACAAGATATTCTATTTCTTCCTTTTTACTCGCCCAGGGCAGAAAAGCGAAGGTACAGTGTACCTTTGATTTGATGAGTCAGATGGTGGGGTGGGAATAAAAAATGTTTTAATATCATTTCTTTCACTCGTGCAAAAGAAACGAAACAAAGAAAGATACGCCTTCTCCTTAGGAATTTTTACTGCGTAAAACTGACTTCGAAACTTGGCCATCCTGCTTTCAGCAGGACGAGTACCAACCCAAACTTTCTCAGTCTATTCTTAGGATAAGGGATACTAAATTTCAAAAGAGTGGTTAATTATCAGAATTTGAAGATTTTTCAGAAATAATGATGCCACCAGCGGAAGTGCGTTTCGCGAAGCGCAAAAGAGCATGCAGCTTTAGGGGTATTCACGGTTTTGTCGAAGACAAAAATTTCCTATAAAACCTTCTTGATTTTTTGCTTCGTTTTGTATCAAGACAAAATGAAGGAAAGAAACAAATTAAGCAATAGTTTTAATAATATCCCTATTTGAAAAGTTTATAGCAAATAGCGAAAACCCTAAACAGGCAATACATTTTCAGCCTGCCACTCATTAACCCATTTCGCCATCAAACCGACCCAAGCATCGCCATCATTTAAACAAGGTATGTGTTTGTAGTGTTCGCCACCAGCTTCCTCAAATTGTTCTTTACCCTCCATGGCTATTTCTTCTAAAGTCTCCAAACAATCAGATACAAAGGCTGCCGTAACTACTGCCAATTTCTTTTTTCCCTCTTTCGCCAAACGCTCAAACTCGTAATCAGTATAGGGTTTCAACCAAGGGTCTCCTGCCAGGCGTGACTGAAAAGAAGTGCTAATTTTTTCTTCGGATAAGCCTAATTGGTTCTTGACCAATTCGGTAGTTTCATATACTTGATGACGGTAGCAGGTATTATGCGCCACAGAATTTACGCTGCAACAACTGCCATCAATTTTACAATGAAATTTGGTTGGGTCGCTCTTGCGCACATGACGTTCGGGAATACCATGGTACGAAAATAAAATATGGTCGTAATCAAAGTCTTTCAGGCCCTCTGCAATACTGTCTGACAAGACTTTTATATAGTCCGTACTTTTATAAAAAGCAGGCATGGTGGTTATCTTGATGTTTGGAAAAGATGCTTCTTTGACCTGCATGGTTTTGACCACAACAGTTTCATAAGATGACATGGCATAATGCGGATACAAGGGTACCAACAGTACCTCATCAACTCCCTTTGAAGTTAATTCTTTAAGAGCCTTTTCAATAGACATACTTCCGTAACGCATACCTAAAGCAACGGGCATATTCGTTTGTTGACGCACTTTAGCTGCAAAACGTTCTGATATTACCACAAGTGGAGAACCTTCATCCCACCAAATCTTAGCATAAGCTGCAGCCGATTTTTTAGGTCGGGTTTGAAGAATGATTCCTCTTACCAATAGATTTCTCAATAAGGGATTCACGTCAATAACCCGCTCATCCATCAAGAATTCATCTAAATATGGCTTTACATCTTTGGCTGTAGGACTATCTGGAGAACCCAAATTAACCAATAAAACTCCTTTCATTGCTAAATTATTTATTGTCATTCCCGCCCTCTGAATTTGTTTCAGTAAAGTCAGGAATCTATTTTTATTTAAATGTCAATTAAAATTTCCGCTCAACATTATCATCCCGAAAAAGCACATTTTGACAGTCAAAAAGCAGTTGCAAAAATAAGTCACAAACCTCAGTCTACCTTAGAATGTAACTATTAGTTTATTGATAACGCTATAAACCTTATCGATTTTGGAGCCTAAACTTCTTTTAAATAAGCTTAGGCGAGCCCTAAAAAAATAAGAAACAGAAAATACAAGCCTAAATCACCCGTTATATCATGAATTAATCTATAATTTTCACATTTTGTAGGGATAGTCGAGACTTATTCCTGTATTACATTTGTGAAAAGCATAGTCCAAATATCTTTAGATGCGCAATTTAATTACCATCCTTCTTTTCCTTTTTTGCCTTACCAATTATGCCCAGGAGAAAAAGAGTCTCTTGTGGGAAATTTCTGGAAATGGTTTAAAACAAAGTTCTTACCTCTATGGAACAATGCACGTCAGCAAAAGAATTGCCTTTCGGCTAGATGATGTTTTCTATGATGCCTTAGACCAAAGTGAAGTGATTGCCTTAGAATCTGATCCGGATACTTGGTTAGATAGTGATCTCATGAATAGCACAGGTTTTAGGCAAGGAAATGGTCATCAATCTAAAGGATTCTATACCTACCCATTTGCGATAAAAAATCCAACGAAAACAGAACTTGGTGCTTATCTGGCCTTTGAAGATCGTCGTATCAATAGTATTTTATATCGAACTACCGAATATGCACAAAATTTTGAAGAGGAAACTTATTTAGATATGTTCATCTATCAGGCGGGAAAGAAGTTTGGTAAAAAAGTCGTTGCCCTTGAAGATATAGAAGAATCTTCTACTCTTGTTGCTCGGGCGAGTTTTAATGCCGTTAAGAAAAAGCCTGACGAATGGTTGCAAAAAAAAATGAAACAAACGGAACCGTTGACTTTATTGAAAGATGCCTATCGTGATCGTGATATCAATATGCTAGATTCTATAGATCGCGCCATGTATACCGATCATTATCGTAAAAACATGCTTACCATTCGTAATCAAAATATGGCGACTAAACTCGATTCTTTAATGCCTTTGGTGAAAGTATTCTCTGGTATTGGTGCTGCGCATTTGCCAGGCAAAAAAGGGGTTATTGCTCTATTACGGAATATGGGGTATACCGTAAAACCTTTAGTTTCAGCGGCAACTTCAAGGGGAAAGAAATTAAAAGCTCGGATAGAAACCGCTCTTAAGGAGAACACCTATTCTAGCGTTTCTCCCGATGATGATTTCTTTTCTATTGACCTGCCCAATAAGTTATACCCGGTTTTCGAATTTGTAAACACCACTTATATTTCACCTGATTTAGCCAATGGTAGCTATATGATGTTAAATCGTGTGAATACTTTTTCTCATTTAAAACAAGACGACAACTACTCTTTAGATGATATTGATCAATTATTATTTGAAAATATTCCTGGAAAAATCTTAGAGAAAAAACGCATTAAGCGGAATGCCTACGAGGGAATAGATATTAAAAACAAGCTCAAAAACGGAGATCATCAACGCTATCAAATTTACAAAACTCCCTTAGAACTATTAATTTTTAAAATGGGTGGTAAAGGTGATTATGTAAAACAACATTCTGACACTATTTTTAACAGTATTACTTTCAAATCAGCCGCTAAAAAATTTGAAGTGATTTCCTCAGGTTTTCAAGATTTTGAGGTTAAAATACCTTCGCTTCATAACTTTACCAATCGCTTTCGAAACGGTAGTCGATTAGTACAGGGCTATGATTCTATCTCAAAAGACTACTTTTTTCTTCGTAAAGTTACCTTGAACGATTTCAATTTTATTGAAGAAGATACTTTTGAATTGAAACAAATTCAAAAGCGCTTTTTTCAAGATTTAGAACTTAAGACCTTTGAATTTGATACTATCAAAAAAAATGCTTTAATCAGTCGCGTAACGCTGAATACAGCGTCAAACAAGCAGTTGTTTTTAAAAACTACATTTCGACGCGGGGATTATTACTTGCTGGGTATTGTAACCGAGAATGAAGGTCGGGCCAGAGCTTATTTTGATTCTTTTAAATTTCGAAACACAACCTACACGAAGCCCTTCAAAAAAGTACGTGATACAGCTATGTTGTTTTCAACAATAACAACAATTAAGCCTTCAAAATTTGTAGAAAATAGCCAAAATTATTATTCGGGTGAAAAGAAGCCCAAATCCTATAACGGTTACACTAAAAAGACAAGCTATCAAAATGCTAACAATGAAGCCATCGACGTAACACTTAACAAATCGCATGATCTACTCATGTTTACGCATATCGATTCGGTTTGGGCGCTTCGTAAGAAAATATATTTAAAAAAAGGTTTTCAAATTCAACACGTCAGCGATAGTATGCTTTCTAAAGATACTCATGTGCTGAATCTTACTTTAATTGACTCTGCAAGTACTAGAGGTATTCTTGTAAAAAATATTGCCAAGAATGGTTTGATGTACGAGGTAAAAACACAAATTGATACCTTACTTAAACCAAGTCGTTTTGTGACCGAATTTTTCAAAAACTTTACTCCTTTTGACACCTTAGTAGGAAAACCCATTTTAATAGATAAAACAGGGCTATTCTTTGAGGCATTGCGAAAAAATGACAGCCTTGTCACAGATGGTTATCAATATGTAAAATTTAGAACGAAAGATATTGATTCTCTAAAATATTACATTGCTTCGTTCGAATATCCTGAAGACAAAAAAGACATACAGTCATTTCTTATTCAAAAGTTAGCGAAGTTGAATGACCCTGAGGTAAATTCATTCTTCAAGAAGTTCTATTCAAAGTCGTATAACAACTCTGATGCGCAAACTAAAATATTGACTGCGATCACTAAAAAAAGTGATGCATCATCTGTCGAATTACTACTAGAGCTAATGTCGAAAGATCTTCCCTTGGTGGCCAATTCGTTTGAAATTCGAAAAATATTTCAACCTTATATGGATAGTTTAGCACTGGCTAAAAAATTATTTCCTGAAATACTAGACTACAGCACTATTGAAGAATACAAAGCCCCGATTTTCACAATGTTGGCGAATTTAAAATCGGAAAAATTAATTAAGCCTAAGCGGTATAAGAAATATCGCAAGCAAATACTTAACGATGCAAAAATTCAATTGAAACGCGTATTGGGGCAAATGTCTAATAAACACAAAAGACGCAATTTCCGCAATCGTAATGGCGCTAAAAGTAAGGTTCTAGAAAATTATGCGATTTTACTGTACCCATTCATTCATGAAAAAGATGTGCGCCAGTTTTTCAACCGTTTATCATTGGTAAAAGATCCTGATATTCAAACAACCTATGCGGCATTATTATCAGAAAATGAAGGGCTGTTGCCCTACGGCATGCTCGATTCGCTAGCGGCAGACCTTAATAGTCGCTCTTTATTATTTAACAAACTAGAACGCATAGACAAATTAGAATTATTTCCTATAAACTATAACAATGAACGTTCTTTAGCTGCGTCACATTTATACGAATATAAAAGCTTTGATGCCAAGAATGATTCTTTGATTTTTATAGACGAAAAACCATTACGATATCGTGGTAAATCTTATACTGGGTACTATTTTAAAACTAAAACGACATCCGATTACAATTCCAATCACAAAATGTATTTAGTAGTTTATGAAAAAAATAAGCCTTTAAAAACCAAAGCTTTTTATAAAAATTCTGGCCTTCGTATTGAAGATACAGAAACAGATGAAGAAGCCGTTTCATTCGTTACTGAAGGCTTTTTATTGAAGGACAGGAAGCGCGCCATTGTTTATCGCCCTAGTAAATTTAGAGGATATGGTTATCATCGATACTAAATACTAATTCAAACTATCTTTAAGTGCTTCAACCGCTTTCATAGACATTGAATCAATCGCAATTGTTGATGTAGTATCTATGGCAGGAAGCAGCGTCATATCGGAATCATTTTTCTTGGGATAAAGTTGGTCATCCGTTAATTTTTCTGAAGCTTTCCACGTTTCCCCTAATTGGTCTAGAATTGTTGTTGTCCATCTGGAAGGATGCTTGGCATCTATCCATATCACGTCTCGATACTCGGCATCTACCAATGCTAGATCGGGGGTAGCAGCGCCATCAAATTGCTTGCTATCATCTTTTACGGCTGCGACGGTACCCAAAACAAACATGCGTTTCTTACCTGCAATATGTTTGATAAACGGACGAAATTCTACGGGTTTGTTGACAGACCAATCGTATTCTTTTTTCGATTCAATTACCTTTAAAGGCATGGCAGAAACCCCAGCGTAACCTTCTTTTTTAGAAGCATGATCATAGTAGTATAATTTCTGTATTCCATCAGCAGGAATCATAACACTAAACGCCAAACTGGTGCGTTCATCGCCAATGGGTTCAAGACCAAACCAATGGTAGAGTCCGTCAACGGCTTCTGTTTTCATCCCTTCGAAATTAAAATCCGTTACATACGGTTGTTGGTTTTGATCTTCTGGTAATTCCGGAATTTTCACTGCAGTCTTCATATTCCAGGGTAAAGGATCTGTAAATCCCCCTAAGAATTGAAGTGATTGTGCTTGCAATTGTGAAATACGTTCGGCAACCGTATTTTGCCCTTTCAAGTACGGATATTTTTTGATTTCATCAGGAGCAATGTAGGTTCCTTTACCGATAGTAACCCGTTCGAAATAATCTTTGGCATCGTGCTCTCCCGCATCAACTACCATCACCCCACCATAGGTAGGATAGGGAAAGAAAAAGCCTTTCCACTTAATTAAATTCACCACCTGCACCCAATTACCAGCATCATTTTTCATGTAGAATACATCACTAGGTTCCATCGTGAATAATTGAAAGAAATTGAAGCGCTGTACTACGGCATTATAGGTATTACGGCTGAAAGCTAAAGACTCGCCAATAGAAAAAGTAACGGGCACCCTATTTTCATTTGAAAACCTTGGAAAAGGGGACGTACTTTCTACCATAAAAATTTCTTCGGTATTGTCGTTCATACGCTGCCAGGTATATTCTTTGGCAGGTTGCACGGCCATCGTCCATTGGTTGGTACTATCTACGCGAACCAATTGTGGCAAAGAAACTTCTTGAGTCTCCCCTACAGATTCGTAGGCCATGGTTACAATATTATTGAAGGGTTGAATGCGCTCGTTTTGAGTTAAAGGAAGTTCATCTAGTTGCTCTAAATTTAAATTGTTGAAGACGTTGTAGGTTTGCATATAATTATAGAGATTCAATTTCCATCCGAAGAACCAAAGCGTGGTAAAGAAAGCTACAATTCCCACTAAAATCAAAACCCGTTTTCCTGAACTTGCGGAACTTCTAAACTTGGTAAACATAAACCACAAAAAAGCAATTCCTAAAAGGATTATAAAAATATATTTCCGCAGAAATAAGAGTGCTGGTTGATAATCATCTCGCAGGAAAAACAATAATAAAACTAGAGCGATTACCCCCAGAATAACGACTCGTTTCTGTTTTTTTCCTTTTTTATAATATGATTTTATCATCTCTCCGTATTAAGTAATGAGTAATAAGTACTCCTAATTCGTAAATTTTCTCAAATTATGACAATTGCTTTGTACTAAGTACAATCTACTTAATACTAAACTATTTTATCATTCCCTTATCCTTGAATCGGTCTCTTGCCGATTTTTTAGCTTCTGGTTCTGGTTTTTTAGTTGTTTCTTGTTTCGTTTCTTCAACTACCTCTTCAGCTCCATCCATCAAATCTTCTACAAAATCTTTCCCTTTGTCGAATACTTTTTCTAGGTTTTCTTTACTGGTGCTTTCTTTTGTGAAAATTACAGCTGAAGCAAAATAACTTCCAATCAAAGTACCCACTATAGCAGAGGCAAAATACTGAATAAAAAAAACGTTGATTGGAGTAACAGCACTAACAAGACCCGCACCAACAGTAAATAAAACAGTTATCCATACCAAGCGAAGTAAAAAGGGTTGTTGATGAATGAATCCCTTTCGATTATCAGCTTTCATTTGCAAGTCCTTTGCATGGGTAATTTTATTTGCCAACCGATAAAGTGCGTTGTTTTTTGATTCTCTCCAATACCATACAATTCCGAAGAGAATAGCTCCGATAAATACAATGATTTCAAGTGTCATACATTTATTTTTTAGACTTTCTTATTTAGAAAAATAGAGAAACTACTATTATAAGTTGTTCAGATTCAAGAAATGTTACAGTCCCTGTTTTTTGTTATTTTCGAGTATTTCGGCAATTACCCAATCTTGATAATCGGGTTTCCATGCGGTGTATAAGTTATAAAATTGTTCTTTGTCATACCAAAATAGATGTACTGGGTCTTTAGGCACAATTTTGGAAAGTAACTTCCAAGCTAGCTCTTCCTCTTCTTGTTTTAAAGAAGGGTGCGGTTCATGCAATACCTTTACAAAATGCTCGTCTACGTACTCCTTCAGTTTGAGATTCTTATCTACAATAAGGCGTTGGTAATACAATTCTACCCCTGAAATTCTTTTTTGAACTTCTTTTGGTAACTTATTCAGGTATTTCTTAAACAGAAAATGGCTATCTAAAATCTCACTTAAAGCATGTTCTGTTTTTTTCGTTTCTTCAACAAAAACATGTTTTTTAATACGGTCATATCTCGGACTACGCATGGCACTTTTAAAGTCCTTTCTAAGTACTAGATTACTGACCAGAGCATCCATAAGCTCATCATGGTCTTTATGAAAGAGCATCACCTCATGCGCTGAGTCATTAATAGCGTTTTTGAACATTTTTTTATCTTCAAAAACCAAGATTTTCTTAACAAAATTCTTCAGAACGAAAACCCCTCCAAAAGCGCGCGTATAAAAAGAACTTACCTTTAATTGAATAGGTTCTAACTTTAACTTACGCCCTCTTAAATCACCGTATTCCTTGGCGGAACTCAGCAAGTGATTATGTACATCGCGGTCAATGAAATTATTATCGCGATTAAAAAAATTGATAAAAGCCTGCTGTTCCATCTGCTTTTTATCCAAGTCATTTAATAGGGCAAAAGTGACTTCTATTTTATCATAGCGTAATAAATCAAAGGGTTCAAAAAAGGCGTCTATTTTTTGGTCCAAGTGCAAGACCAAAGCGGAATCTTTGGTAATATCACGGATTTCTCTTCCATAAGCAGCAAAAACAGCTTCCATCACATCTCGGTCAAAACTATGTGATGGCATGTGAACGGGTTTGTTTTCTTGCTGTGGCGAAATAATAATCGCATTTACATTCGCCTCACCTGTATTCAAATAGTAATTGTCCTTTTTCTCAACGGCTACTTCAGGACTCCAGCCCATTCCATCAATCGAAAAAGTCTTGAGTTTTGTGGGCGTAACCCCAAGCATCGCCAAACATTCATTATAGCGCTTCGCCAACGAACCTGAAAGGGTTGTCAATGCACCACCAAATAAACCCGCCGCTCGTAGTTTTTCCATTAGTTACCCTTCTCAAAAATTTTATTTGCTTCTAAGCTCACATTCAAGTCATGAACGCGCTGGTCAACCTTGCGCTTAAAGTCGGTATCCGCAATGGTAGCTACGTTATCTAGATACCGAACGGTTTCTTGTCTTCGGATATCAGAAAAATCGAGGTCTTTCATGTTTCCTTTCATCAACTCCTTCAACATTTCAAATTTGGTATCGTAATCTTTTTTAAAATAGATGGCAGGATCATTAAACCAATCTTCAGGGAGGTCAAAATCCGTCAAACGCAGTGAAACCGCACTCTGAATATTTCGGATATCCCTCGAAGAGAAAAACGGAAATGATTTCTGAATGTTCCTATATAGCTCAGCAAAAAATAGATGTTCATTGGTCTTGTGTTTGGCTTCAGTTTGTTCATAGATTTCTAACACTTTTGCCTCCGTAGGTTTTTCAGATTGATTTAAAATCTCGCTTAAATTTTTTGCTAAACCTTGCTCACTTAAGAAGGTATACTTCTCCGGGTTTTTCATGTTTACAAAGTCTGGCATTGTCTTTTCAAACTTCTTCCACCAGATATAATCTTGGTCAATAAAATCTGGAATCGTACGGGCACCGTCAATTTTGAATCGCCCTTGAACACGAGAAATCACGGCTTTATCGAGCATTTCAGGAAGGTTGGTAAACAAGCCTATAGAACTGTTCCCGTAATTAATGGCATAGGCCCCTTCAGTATATCTTAGAAACACCCCTATTACTTCTTTTACCCCTGCAGATACACCTTGTGCCGTTCGTTCTTGTAGATTATTTTCTGCATCATCAATAGGCGCAAAAATTAATTTATTAGGGTCTTGCAAAGGTTTCATCCATTGTACCATCTTTTCTGCAGAACCCCCTTGAAAAGTAGATATCAAAGTATCTGGCATAGGGCGAAATAGAAACGGAATATCTAAAGCATCACATTGCTCTTTCAATTTTGTAGCAATGGCCGCAATCAACATACTCTTTCCCGTACCAGGAATTCCGTAGCCCATAAAAACTGGCATAAATCCGCCTAGTTCTTGAAAGGGATTCTTCTTGGCTGCAAAATCATAACTCATCATTCGCTCCGTTAAACGACGCGCAAAATGTTTCGCATCACGGTTCCCTACTATTTCCTCAAAACGGATTTTATTGAACTCCACGCTTACGGCAGCACCCTCAGAAACGTGCTCCCAGCCCGAAATCACAAACTCACTTTTTTCTAGTTTATACGTTCTATCGGTAATTGTTTCGGTGTGTTCAAAAGTGCTAAGGCGTTGTTGCAGTTCAGAGATTAATGCTTCAAAGAAAACCACAGTAAAATTAGTTACCTCTTTATCAGAAGTTATTATTTCTGGATGACTCAGATACTTGTCAAAATAGAAAAGCATACATGAAATTCCCTTTAGCGGTGAAAGCACAGAAAGCTCAGGAATTCCCGCAAACTTATTTTTCATGACACTTAAATCATCTGAAGCGATGGGCTTCAAATCAAATAGAATACGACAAGCAATTCCGTGTAACATAAAAGCAGTTGCCGTCTGTTGTTTGGAATCGTACTCTCGGCGTTGTCCAACATCTAAAGTAGATTTTCGTTCATTCAATGTTGATAACCCCGAAGCATCGGAATAACTATCGCGAAGCCAAATACCCATCGTCAACCCTTCTTGTAAAGCGAACAAAGCACGATTGAGGTGCAACGGAATAGCCACAGAATCAGGAAGCAAACGTTTCTTCAAAGACAAAATCGTTTTTGAAACCGACGTCACTTCATTAGCTGCATTGCCCGTTGCCTTCGACAAGTATAAAAGAATAGACTCATCTTTTTTACTTTTATTACGGCTTTTCGCTTTTCCGCCCTGTTCCCACTGAATACCTTTCAGATATGAAGTAGCCTCATCACGAAGTGCATTCAATTCAGAATTTTTTATGGGAAATGTACTGTTATGTTCCATATAATCTTATTCTAATTTCAAACTCGGAATCTCAATCGGATTCCCCGTTAGTGCATTTATAGTTTCGGGTATGTTGTCATACATTGCTTGCATTACGCGATGCGGACAAAACAAATAGTTTTTTGGTTTCGACTTTTCCCAAACCTGTAAAATCTGCTTGTTAAAAAAGTTGCCTTCTTTAAATTCAGAAGTGGAAATTGCTTCATCAATACGCAATGATATCGCATAAGCCGAAAGGTCAAAAGTCTTTTCTACAATCGCTTTTAAAATGACGTGGGTAACCTCAAGTTCATCTTTAGCAAAAACACTGTGCAACGGACCTAAATCGATTTTCTTAACCCGTTTCGGAAATACATAAGGTAACTTCTTATCAATCGCATAGGCCATCATATCAATGTCCATATCACGATCAGCTGTACTTTCTAAAACGGCATAAATATCTCCTTTAACATCGTCTACCTTCTCTTTAAACAAATTAAAATACATAAAGCAAATAAAAGGGCGATTGCTTGTCACATCGAAAAAAGACCAGCTCACCATATACTCCGTATCTAGACCCATTACGGGTAGAATTTTTCCCTGCACGAATCGCTTATAAATAAATTGTTTTTCTACGGATGAATAATAAATAACCGATGCTGCTTGATGTAACTTGCGGTCATTAATGGGGCGTTTTTCTTTAAGCAAGGTTTCCAGAAATTCTTCTTTCACTTTCGAAACATCAGGAAGCTTGCTGACATGTTCTTGCTTTAACTCTAAGTCATTATACAGGTATCGAAACTCTAAATAATTTGGAAATCCAGATTCAGTTAAATCAATCCGCATTTTCTCGTCATCATCAAAAAGATATTTAATGCGAAAGGCTTCTAAAGAATAGGTAAGTAACTCACAATATTGTTTTACGAAAGTTGTTTCAGCATCAGTGCAGATATTTTCTTTTTCAAGACTACTGACCAGCGCGTCGAACGCATGTGCTACAATTTTAAAATAGACTTTGTACTGCTCTTTTGTTTCTAAGACAGCACTATCTAAAGGTGTAACGATTTGGTTGATTGACATACTTTAAAAGGAGCCCCCTGTAACTCCCCCTTTGGGGGAGAACTTGTATTCTGCAGGGCATATTTATGAATTAATTCAGGTCTTTATTTAAAATTGAAGCGTATTTTCCCACTTTAGAGGCTGGGGGAAATTAACTCAACAGGTCATCTTCCGCCTCTGGAGCAGGAGCAGGGGCATCGTTATCTCCACCCTCCGAAGGCGTGTCACCATCATTGGCGTAGTATTCTTCAAAAATTTCTTTCATATCGATACCATATCGATCAGCGAAATTCTTTTGAATCTCAGAATCCTTTACCCGAATTTCTTGAAGTGCTTCTGCATAACTAGAGTACACCCCTTGCATCACCTTTTCGTGCACCGGAATGTTGTCCATCATTTCTTGACGCGCTTTAGCACTTGCGGTATGCATAGAAGCTAAGGTCTGCCCAATATGCTCATCTGTTTTCACACCTAAATGTTCAAGAATTGCAGCGAATTCTTGATCGGTTCTTGCTTTCAATGCCACCACATAACCGTCATAATATTTCAAACGCTCATCGGTATCACTTTTCAATTTGGCACGATGCGTTTGCAAATTACTTCTTAGCGAAGTCAGTACTTTAATGGTTAAGTTGTGTTTGTGCACAAAACTATCTTTACTAGCCGCAAGCGTGGTATAGGCATTCTTTAAACCTTCTAACTCCTCTACTTTTTGTTCGATGGTAGTTACTTTTCCAATCGCTTCTGAATAGGCAGAAGATTGCTTATCTGAAATCTCTTCTAACGCCTGTCGCGCTTGTTTTAATAAGGCGTACTGCTCCTCAAGCTTATCTTCTGTTTCTTTCTTCTTTTCAAGCGCCTTTGTATGGTTCTTGCTTGCTTCGACTATGGCTACTTGAAGTTTGTCTTCTACTTCTTTAATTTCAGATTCACGCGTTTTTAAGCGACCCACTGCCGCCTGACTTTTATAAGATAGCTCATTCAATAAGGTTTGAACATCTGCGGTTTCAATACGCTCTTGAAACATGGCTTTAGCTTTCATATCAGCACCCTCTCTCGTCTTTTGAGCTACCTCTAATTCAGCTCGGCGTTTTCTGATTTTTGATTTTCTGCCCCAAAGGTTGTTCCACCAATTATCTTTTACTTTTTCAGCATCTTCTAAAGCTATCTTGGCACGGTCTAAGGCCTTCTGAGCATCATCAATTACTTTCTGTTCTTTGGCATTGAGGGTAGAAAATTTTTCAAAGATGATACCAACTTCATCTTGATAATCGGTGAGGTCTTTGATAGCCTCTAAAAGTGACTTTCTATCGGTTTCAGCCATTCCCACTACATCGTCAAGTGTCGCATTTAATATCTTCTGACGCACATTGGGGTCGTCTTCTTGGGCAAGCTTAGACTTCATTTGGTCTACCGCCTTACCCCAATTTACATCTACTTTCTCTTGTTTGGAAGCGGAATCTGTTTCTAATAAATCAAAATCATCTGCCATGCTATATTGTGTTTTTTAGGTTTATATATTTGAACTCTCAATTTCGGCAAAAAAACCGAGGTGTAAAAGCGCTTTCCATTAAGAGCGCAAATTATATGTAGTAAGAAATTCAGATTTGTTACCAATAAAATTCAAATTCGCCTTCTGAAAAGGTGTATGCGCCTTTCTAGAAGTAGTCAATCGTGGCCTAATAATTGCTTATTTTTGAGGATACTATGAAAACTACTAACATATTATTATTTCTTTTATTAACCACACATATTTTATGTGCTCAACAAATTACATGCTCTGCGACAGACAAAAGAGTCTTCGAAAATAAAACCATTGAAATTGATGGGTTGTTAGAAAATGATTTCGGAAAAACTGTAGTTGCCATTGGTAAAACCTTTGAAGGAATTCCGTATGTAGCTAAAACATTAGAGGTAGGTGAAACGGAAACTTTGGTTATTAATTTACAAGGGCTAGATTGTACGACCTATGTAGAAAATGTACTTGCTTTTTCTATGCTTCTAAGGGAGGGTAAAGCGGACTTTGATAGCTTTACCAAAGTCTTAAAAACCATTCGGTATAAAGATGGAAAGCTTGATGGATACAGTTCTCGACTGCACTATTTTACGTCTTGGATTCGCAATAATGAGCAAAAAGGTCTATTGAAAGATATCACATCTGAAGTTGGCGGAATTGCCATTAAAAAAGATATTAATTTTATGGGAACACATCGCGATTTGTACCCTTTTTTGAAAGACGATACCAACTATGAAAAAATACTCGAAACGGAAAAAGAACTGGCAAAAGAAAGCTTTTGTTATCTCCCTCAAAACCAAATTGAGGCGAATGAACACTTAATTCAAACTGGTGATATTATTGCACTGACAACATCTATTAAAGGACTCGACGTAACACATACAGGAATCGCAACTCGTGAAAAAGATGGTCGAATTCATTTGTTACATGCTTCAACAGCTTCTAATAAAGTAGAAGTCTCCGAACTACCATTAGTAGATTATTTAAAAAAAATAAAAAAGAACACGGGAATTTTAGTAGCAAGGCCTAGTGCTTAAGGCTTCATTCTTCTCTTCTTAAACAATATAAGATTCCGCCTAAAATATGTTGCTGAAATTGAGGTTCGTCATAAGCAGCATCAGTGTGTCCACCTCCCGTATAAAAAGAACGGCCACCATCAAAATCATGATACCACGCAATAGGATGATTCTCCCCGTTTGTGCCACCTTGATAACTACTTTCGTCTAAATTTAAAAGAACTTTTATATTCGAATTGGTATATTCGAAATTATACCATTCATCCGTTCGAACAAAAATAGTATTCAAATCTTTTGTAGAAGGATGTATACTGTCAATTCTACTTATTCTTGCTTCTTGAATTTCTGGGTGATTGAAAAAATAGGCTCCTACCAATTGCCCGTACCAAGGCCAATCCTTTTCGGTATCAGATGCCGCATGAACTCCCATGTAACTGCCACCGTTTTGAATAAATGTTTGAAAAGCTGATTCTTGGCTTGAATCCAGTATATCACCTGAGGTATTCAAAAAAACAACTGCTTTATATAATGATAAGTTGTTCGTATTGAAATCGCTTGCATTGATTGATGTGTCAACGATAAAATCTTCCTGATCTCCTAAACTTCTAATAAGATTAATACCGCTATCTATACTTTGGTGACGAAAACCTTCTGTCTTATTAAAAACTAAAATTCTATCAACTTCAACTTCATTAGCTAGAGGGGCACTAGTTGCTTCAGAAGCATCACTCTGTAGAATGTCTATATCCTTTTGGCAACAAGAGCATAGTATTAATATAAAGCAGCAAAAAAAATTTAAGTTTTTACGAGGGGAAAACATAAAAAATAGATTTCAATTTTTCGCAATATCTAAAAAAAATAGTTCATGGTCGTTGTTAGCGTACATCTTTAATTTGTGATCTCCCCTTTTCAAGGTCAAATATTTAACTATTTGCACTATTCATGATATATTTTTTGGGAGTCGTGCCATATTTTTTTTTGAAAGCAGCAATAAAATGACTTGCCGTGCTATAACCAACTTTAAGTCCGACCTCATTGACATTATGTTGCCCTGTTTCTAACATTTTACGAGCATATTCCATTTTATAGTCGAAAAGAAAACTGAATACTGAATCTCCATAAATTTGTTTGAATCCTTCTTTTAGTTTTTTCAGAGATAGGCCTATATCTTCTGACAATTCATTTAAAGTTGGCGGTTCAGTCATTCGAGAAATCATTATTTCTTTAGCCTTTCGAATACGACGAACATTCTCTTCATCAACCAAAAACGGGCATTGCTCTAAATCAGCTTCAGAGCCCTTGTTAAAATACAAAGAAATCAACTCATATACTTTTCCCTTGATATAAAGCTCCTTAATCGAAGAGTGCAAATTGTAATTCATCATCTGACTTAAAACAACAGCAATTGCAGGGCTAACACTTTCCTGCGTATAGTATTTCTTGTCTTTATTTTCTTCACTCAAAAATGGAATGTAATTCGCCTCTTTCGAAAAGAGGGAATGAAATTTTCGAATGGTCATCACGACCGAAACCAACCATGAATTCGGATTCAACTCTAGGTTGAGGGGTAAGTCCATTTGTGTATTGTAAAGTAATAATGAGTTTTCTTCAGACACCTCTAAAGCATACCGCCCTTCATTGAAAACAAATTTTGCATTCCCTTTCAAACAGAAGTGAAACTGAATAAAAGAACTATCTATTTTACGGCTAACCCTCTGAATTTGAGCGGTATCATTCTGAATTTTGAGCACATAAAAACCTTCTTCTATTAAAATTTCTTGAAATGAACCTTTAGCGACATTTTTTACTTCCATTAGCTATCGATTTAAATTAATTTTATTTAGAAAGAGTCTAAATAATTTAATGCTATATATCTGAAAACCTTATAAAAATAGTGCTATTCAACGGAAATATATTGAAATACGTCTAAAAAGACCCGCATCGATACTATTTGTTCTGCTAGCGTTACTTTTTTAAACATAATGCTCCTATTTTTGCTTCCGTTCGCAACATTTGCATGAAAGATTATCACATTTCTAGACATTCTTCTTTTTACACCATAGGTCTCAACTACAAAAAGGCAGATGCCGAGCTCCGTGGTCGTTTTAGTATGGAAGATAAACAAATGGCTTCCCTGTTAAATGATGCTAAAACACAAGGCATTGACGGTCTGTTGGTTACCTCAACCTGTAATAGAACCGAATTACATGGTTTTGCGGAACATCCATTTCAACTTATTAAACTACTATGTGAACATACGCAAGGTACCGTTGAAGAATTTCAAGAAGTTGCCTATGTCTACAAAAACAATGATGCTATTAGTCATTTATTTAAAGTTGGCACCGGACTGGACAGCCAAATTCTAGGTGATTTTGAAATTATAAGTCAGCTTAAGCAAAGTTTTAATCGTTCCAAAAAATTAGATCTTGCAAACCCCTTCATCGAGCGCCTTTGTAATTCTGTAATTCAGGCAAGTAAACGTATTAAGAACGAGACGGAAATTTCATCAGGAGCAACCTCTGTTGCCTTCGCTTCTGTGCAGTATATCATGAAGCATGTTCCAGAAATTTCGAAAAAAAATATCCTTCTTTTCGGAACTGGTAAAATTGGGAGAAACACCTGCGAAAATCTTATTAAACAGACTCAAAATCCGCACATAACCCTTGTAAATCGAACTAGAGATAAAGCAGAACAAGTTGCTGGAAAGTTCAATCTCACGGTTAAAGATTTTGGAGATTTACAGACAGAAATTAGAAGAACTGATGTTTTAGTGGTGGCTACTGGCGCGCAATCGCCAACGATTTCTAAAGAGCTTATACATACTAAAAAACCACTACTCATATTAGATTTATCAATCCCCAAAAATGTATCAGCGAATGTTTCTGAATTAAACAACGTGACCGTAATTCACTTAGATCATCTGTCTCAAATGACTGATGAAACTTTAGAGCGACGTAAACAGTTTATTCCACATGCGGAAAGGATAATTGAAGAGATCAAATCGGAATTTATACAATGGTTAGAGACGCGAAAATTTGCACCTGTCATTAAAGCTCTGAATGAAAAATTAAAAACAATGAAGGAAGAAGAAATGGACTATCAGTCTAAAAAACAATCTGACTTCAACGAAGAACAAGCAGACGTGATCTCTAATCGAATCATACAAAAGATTACCAAACAATTTGCCAATCATCTTAAAGACGATACTGTAGATGCAGATACGAGTTTGGCCATAATCAAAAAAGTTTTTCAACTGGAAATAGATTCTAAATGAGCAAAGTAATACGTATCGGCACCCGCGATAGTGCATTGGCATTGTGGCAAGCAAATACCGTAAAAGAAATGCTTGAAGAACTAGGGCACGAAGCAGAACTAGTTCTTGTAAAATCTACAGGAGATCTTATTCTTGATAAACCCCTGTATGAATTAGGTGTTACAGGGATTTTTACCAAAGCCTTAGATGTGGCAATGTTGAATGGTGAAATCGATATTGGGGTTCATTCTATGAAAGATGTGCCCACCGCCCTACCAAAAGGTATTGTTCAGGCTGCTGTTTTAGAGCGTGCTAATTTTCTTGACATTCTTGCTTTTAAAGATAATGAAGAATTTTTAAGTCAGCCTCTAGGAATAATCGCTACTGGGAGTCTTCGAAGGAAAGCGCAGTGGCTAAATCGTTATCCAACGCACACGGTTGTTGACTTGCGTGGCAACGTTAATAGTCGCATGAAAAAATTCGAAGATAGCGACTGGAACGGTGCTATTTTCGCCGCTGCTGGATTAGAGCGTATTGGTCTCGAATATGAAAACACTATCGGATTAACTTGGATGGTGCCCGCACCTGCGCAAGGAGCCATTATGGTGGTTGCCATGGAAACTGATGAAGATATTCGCAAAATATGTGCGGCATTAAATCATGAACGAACAGCAATTTGCGTTGCTCAAGAACGCGAATTTTTAAGATTACTAGAAGGCGGTTGTACGGCCCCTATTGGCGCCCTTTGTTATATCAACGATAAAGAACATGTTGTACTAAAAGGTGTGCTTTTGACAGTTGATGGTTCTAAAAAGCTTGAGGTTGAATTAAATGCAAAGCTAGGCACGCATCAAGATTTAGGTCGTGATTGTGCCAATAGTATTCTAGCTCGTGGCGGAAAGCGTTTGATGAGCGACGTTCTAAACACTCAGTTAAAAACACATGTTTACGCAACCAAAAAACTTACAGAATCACAAAAACGCTTGTTTAATGGGACCATCGGTGTACAATCTGATGATTTTATTCGCATTAGTCTCAATAGACTTTCACCTGCAGTTTTAAAATCAAGATTCGAGAATGTAGTTTTTACAAGTCAAAACGCGGTAGAAGCATTGCTCACTAGTATTTCGGCAAATGAATTAAAATTCAAAAATATCTATTGCGTAGGTAGAAAGACGAAACGTCTGATTGAAAGTAAAATTGGACCTGTTACTCAGGTGAAAAGTAATGCTAAAAAACTAGCAGAATATCTTGTAGAATTTATGGATGGTACTGAAATAGCCTATTTCTGTAGCAACCTTAGATTAGACGATTTGCCAACGATATTATCTGAAAATAATATTACGGTTAATGAAATAGAAGCCTATGAAACTAAGCATGCGAAAATAAAAGTTGATGCCTCTGTTGAAGGTGTGCTTTTTTATAGCCCTTCTACTGTGGATAGTTATTTACAAATCAATGATACCAATAAGGTTGCCTACTGTATTGGTGAAACAACAGCCCAGTATGCGCGTAAACATTTTAACGATGTCAGAGTGGCAAAGATTCCTTCGGTGGAAAGCGTTATAGCATTGGTTAACGAGAATTATAAAAATAGCTAAGGCCAAAAGCTAACAGTTACATATGATAAAAAACGACTTATTCTTAAAAGCCCTAAAAGGGGAAACTGTTGAAAGACCTCCTGTTTGGATGATGCGTCAAGCGGGGCGTTATCTTCCGGAGTTTATGGAAATCAAAGCTAAGTACGATTTCTTTACGCGTTGTCAAACGCCAGAACTGGCCTCGGAAATCACGGTACAGCCCATCCGAAGATATGGAATGGATGCTGCTATTTTATTTTCAGATATTTTAGTAATTCCGCAAGCGATGAATATCGAAGTGGAAATGAAGCCTGATTTTGGGCCCTATTTACCAAAGCCTATTCGTTCACAAAAAGATTTAGATTCAGTCATCATTCCAGATGTTGAAGATGCGCTTGGCTATGTAATGGATGCTATCACAGCAACGAAAGAAAAACTGAATAATGAAGTTCCTCTTATCGGTTTTGCTGGTTCTCCATGGACGATTCTTTGTTATTGTGTTCAAGGGCAAGGAAGTAAAAACTTTGACAAAGCCAAGGAATTGTGTTTTACCCAACCTGTTGTTGCCCATTCGCTATTGCAGAAAATTACAGATACCACTATCGCCTATTTGAAAGCAAAAGTAAGGGCAGGGGTGAATGCTGTACAAGTTTTTGATTCTTGGGGAGGCATGCTTTCTCCAACCGATTATCAAGAGTTCTCATGGCAATACATTCAGCAGATTATAGATGCTTTGAAAGATGATGCTCCCGTAATTGTTTTCGGAAAAGGATGCTGGTTCGCGTTGGGCGATATGGCGAAATCAGGTGCTTCCGCATTGGGGGTAGATTGGACCTGTTCTGCAAGGAACGCTCGCTATCTAACTGGTGGAAATGTTACGCTTCAGGGTAATTTTGACCCTTCGCGTTTACTTTCGCCTCCTTCAGAAATTAAGAAGATGGTGACTCGAATGATAAACGAGTTTGGAAAAGACAAGTATATCGTGAATTTAGGTCATGGAATACTTCCGAATATACCTGTAGAAAATGCAAAAGCATTTATTGATGCGGTAAAAGAATATACAAGTCCTGTTTAAACAATAATTGTGTTTCTAGAGTTCGAAGATTATGATATTGATATCATCCATGAAAAATACGCATGGCGCTTATGCGATTTTTGTGTGGTCAATACGGAACGCTTACAACGGTATTTTCCAAAGACATTAGCGCAAAACCTCACGCCAGATTTATCAAAATATTTTGTCGATCAAAAAATTAAGGAGTTTGAAGCCAAAGAAGAATTCTTATTCGTTTTAAAGGAGAAAGAAAGTCATACGCTTATCGGACTCATATATCTCAAGGAATTGAATTGGAAGAAAAAACAAGGTGAACTCGCTTACGCTATTGGTTATCAATTTGAAGGTAAAGGCTATATGACCAAAACGGTCAAAGAGATTTCTAAATGGGCCTTTGAAAAATTACAATTGAAAACACTCCAAATCATAGTTCACAATGCGAATAAAGGAAGTATTCGTGTTGTCGAAAAAAATGGATTTACTTGGCAGAAAGTATTAGTTGCAGAGTATATCCCACCAAATGAAAGTCCGTTGGATATGGAATTATACGAACTATATGTTTAAATCATGAAAGATAAATTCTTCACATACATTCAAAACCTTCAAGACACAATCACTTCAAAGTTAGAAGAAGTAGATGGCAAGGCTAGGTTTAAAGAAGATGTTTGGAAACGCCCCGAAGGTGGCGGTGGTAGAACTCGAGTGATAGAAAACGGAAATGTCTTTGAGAAAGGTGGTGTAAATATTTCTGGTGTTCATGGAGAACTTCCAAAAAGTATGCAAACGTATTTTGATGTTGCCGATGCTGATTTTTTTGCTTGTGGCTTGAGTTTGGTTTTGCACCCTAAGAATCCGATGGTGCCAACCGTTCATGCGAATTGGCGTTATTTTGAAATATACAATAAGCAGGGAGAGCTTGTTGATCAATGGTTTGGGGGAGGTCAAGATTTGACGCCCTATTATCTTTTCGAAGAAGACGCCGTTCATTTTCATTCTATTTGCAAAAAAGCTTGTGATAAGCATAACCCCGAGTTTTATTCAAAATATAAGAAACGCTGTGATGATTACTTTTGGAATACCCATCGCAATGAAGCTAGAGGTATTGGTGGACTCTTTTTTGACTATTGCAAAGCATCAGAAAAAATGAAAATGAACGATTGGTATAATTTCGTATCTGAAGTTGGCGACAACTTTTTAAGTAGTTATATACCAATTGTTACAAAACGTAAAGATGCGGAATTTACTAAGCTTCAAAGAGAATGGCAAGAAATTAGACGCGGGCGTTATGTGGAGTTCAATTTAGTACATGACAAAGGCACACTGTTCGGTTTAAAAACCAACGGTCGCATTGAAAGTATTCTTATGAGTTTACCACCACATGTACAATGGCGCTATGATCACCAGCCGTCATCTGGTAGTGAAGAAGCGAAATTATTAGAAGTACTTAAACATCCTAAGGAATGGGTTTGAACAAGAAATTATCGTTTTCTTTAGTTACCCTAATATTGATTTTTTCAATAGCATGTAACTCCGAAAAATCAAAAAGTGATATTGAGATTATTTTCACTCAAGACACTTTAAACCTTGGTTACACTTATTGGTGGCCAGAATCAGGCCCTTTTATTGGTGCCTGCGGTGAAGAACTCTCTCTTGTTTTTGAAGGAACGGTGATAGCTCTTAATGAGTCAAATAACGACCCAGGACCTTTATATATCTCACAAGAAGGGATTGTCGAACTCGAAAAGGTATATAAAATTAAAGCTTTAGGAACAGCTACTTACGCTAGTCAAAAATTCGTAACTACAGATTGTTTTTACGAAAGTGGTATAGCCGTTGGAGATCAGGTTTTGGTTTTCTGTTACGATTATGAAGGTGCTTATACTATTCCTGGTAAAAAATCCATTGTCAAATTAGACGCCACGGATTTTTCCACCGTTTCATCTATCCGTACGTATATTGATTCGGATCAGGATCCACTTGCTATTAAAAATGATCTCGAAATATGGAAAGCGCATGATCTAGATCAAGCGCTATTACAAATTCTCGATTGCAAAGAAGAAATGACTAAAGCAATTCCGTAAGCTTTTTCATGCTTAAAACGAATATTCTGTAACTTTGAATTCAAATACCAAACATGTATCCACTCCGAAGAAATAGACGCCTTAGAACGAATGATGCAATCCGTCATTTGGTTCGAGAAACCATTATTACTCCTAGTGATTTTTTAGTTCCTCTTTTTGTTGTTGACGGAAAAGGCGTTAAAGAAGAGATTGCCTCCATGCCCAATTATTATAGACTTAGCATAGATACTCTTGAAAAGGAGGCCAAAGAACTATGGAATATGGGTCTTTGCGCTGTTTTGCTTTTTGTGAAGGTGCCTGAAAACTTAAAAGATAATAAAGGCACTGAAGCTCTGAACGCAAATGGTTTGATGCAACAAGCTATAAAAGCTGTTAAAAGCGTGTGCCCTGATATGTTAGTAATGACTGATGTTGCTCTTGACCCCTATTCCTCTTTTGGTCATGATGGTATTGTTCAAGACGGACAAATTCTAAATGATGAGACTTCGGAAATTCTTGCTGAGATGAGTGTAAGTCATGCCAATGCAGGTGCTGATTTCGTAGCACCCAGCGATATGATGGACGGACGTATTCTGACCATTCGAGAAGCCCTAGAAGATGAAGGTTATTTGAATACCGGAATAATGAGCTATAGTGCCAAATATGCAAGCGCTTTTTACGGCCCCTTCCGCGATGCTTTAGATTCGGCCCCGGTTGCTATGAATAATGTTCCGAAAGACAAAAAAACCTATCAAATGGATGTCGCCAATCGTTTTGAAGCCATTACCGAAACTCAAGCCGATATTGATGAAGGTGCTGATATCGTAATGGTAAAACCAGGGTTGGCCTATTTAGACATTGTTCGCGAAATTAGAAACGAAGTTGATGTTCCGGTTGCCGTTTATCAAGTAAGCGGCGAATATGCCATGTTAAAAGCCGCTGCCGAAAAAGGTTGGTTAGATCACGACGCAGTAATGATGGAGCAATTGATAGCCATCAAAAGAGCGGGAGCGAATATCATTGCCAGTTACTTCGCTAAAGACGCTGTTAAGCTAATGGGGTAATTATCCTATCAGGCATTCAGGAAGGTAATTTCAACTAAGGAATGAAATATAAATATTTTATACTAATTGGTTTATTATATTGCAATGCCTATTCTCAAAAGGTTTTGGAGCCAATTAATGGCAATATTTCAACCTCAAAACTTGCTTATGCAGATCCCTCAGAAGTCAATTTAGATTCCGCCTATATCCATTATAAGGTCGATTCTATCATTGCTTACGGAATCAAAAAGAAAGCCTTTCCCGGGGCTCAAATTCTAGTAGCCAAAAACTCGAAAATCATTTTTCATAAGGCTTACGGATTTCATACCTATGATAGTATTCAAAAAGTTTCGTTAGACGATAGCTATGATTTGGCATCCGTTACTAAAATTACAGGTCCCTTACCTGCAATAATGAAATTGGTGGATGAAGGGCAGCTTAATTTGGATATCCCTTTTAGCACCTATTGGAAGCCTTGGCGAAAATTAAAAGATAAAAAAGACCTGACGCTCCGTGAAATTCTAGCACATCAAGCAGGTTTAACTCCCTATATTGTATTTCTAAACGATGTTTTAAAGAAAAACGGAAAGCTCAAAAAGCGGTTTGTCAAAACATCGGCATCTCCTCGGTTTTCAAACCAAGCTTATAAGGGGCTTTATATCAAAAATACCTTCAAGCAAAAAATGCACCGAAAAATTAACCGATCTAAAGTGTCAGAACTTAAGAAATACAAGTATTCGGGACTGGCTTTTCTTATTTTTCCTGAGCTTATTAACCAATTGACTGGCGAATCATACGAAACTTATTTAACAAAACACTTTTATAAACCATTAGTAGCCAACACCATGGGGTTTCTACCAATGTCGAAAGCATATTCCAACAATATAATTCCAACCGAACATGACAGCATATTTCGCCATACTTTAACACAAGGTTGGGTTCATGATGAAAATGCCTCTTTATTAGGTGGCGTTTCAGGTAATTCCGGTTTATTTGCTACCGCTTTAGACCTTGCTAAAATGATGCAGATGTATTTGCAATATGGCTTTTATAATAATAAAAGATACATTAGTGAAGCTACTGTCAAAGAGTTTAGCACAGCTCACTATCTTGAAAACGAAAACAGAAGGGGATTAGGCTTCGACAAACCTTTGTCGAACAATGCTATAAAAACCTTATCCGAATCGTATCCCGCTCCCGAAGTTAGTTCAGATAGTTTTGGGCACTCCGGTTTTACAGGAACTTTTGTTTGGGCGGATCCTAAAAATCAATTACTATTCATCTTTCTTTCTAATCGCGTATACCCCACAAGAACCCATCGAAACCTGTATAATCTCAAAATTCGTGAATCGGTACAACAGGTATTTTATAAGGCTGGTTCAGCTAAAGATTGAAGACAATAAGGTGCAGATTAAATTGGTATCTTCGTAATACAAAACTAACTACCATGGGTCTGCTCATTTTTTACGCAATCATTTCCATATTCTTTTCATTTTTATGCTCCATTTTAGAAGCTGTTTTATTGAGTGTAAATCCGACTTTTATAAACTTAAAAAAGAAAGAAGGCAAAACATATGCTACTACTCTAGAGCAGCTCAAAAAGGACGTTGACCAACCGCTAATAGCAATTCTTACCCTCAATACGATTGCGCATACCGTTGGTGCAATTTTGGTAGGAGTTCAAGCAAAAGCTGCCTATGCACAGCTATATGGTAGTGAAACGCGTTCGTTTTTCGGAATTGAATTTACGGAAGATTTAATGGTAGGCGTAGTTTCAACTTTAATGACCATTTTAATATTAATTGCTTCAGAAATTATTCCTAAAACTATTGGAGCCACCTATTGGAAACAATTGTCTAATTTTTCGGCCAAAACACTCCGTATCATGGTCGTAATATTAAAATATACTGGCCTGCTTTGGTTGCTTCAGCTTTTTACAAAATTAGTGGGCGGCAAAGGGCATCACGGTAGTGCGCTTAGTAGAGAAGATTTTACAGCAATGGCTGATATTGCTCAAGAAGACGGCGTTTTTGAAAAATCAGAATCTACCATCATTAAAAATTTGCTTCGCTTTGACGAAGTTCACGTTAAAGATGTCATGACGCCTAGAGCAGTTATGAAAATTGCTTCTGAAGAAGGTAGTATTCAAAAATATTTTAATGAAAATCCGAAAATGCGTTTTTCGAGAATTCCTGTATATAACCAAAAAGAAGATCATATTACAGGTTTCGTGCTCAAGGACAATATTTTAGAAGAAATTATTAACGGTAACGGAGAGGTACCCTTGTCTGAAATTCGAAGAGATATCTTAATAACAAAACGAAATACGCCCATACCTGAATTATTTGAAACTTTGATCAGGAAAAGAGTTCATATGGCGCTGGTCGTAGATGAATACGGTTCTGTAAGTGGATTAGTAACCATGGAAGACATTATAGAGACACTTCTCGGTTTAGAAATCATGGATGAAAGCGATAATGTAGCAGATTTGCAAGAACTAGCCCGAAAAAACTGGGAAACACGTGCAAAACAAACTGGTCTTATCGAAGGCGAAGTCGAAAAAGAATGAGTCCATGGAAATAGCCTATATCCCAACGCCACTAGGAATTGCCAAAGTTGAAGGCACAAATGATGGTCTCTCTGCTGTTTCTGTGTTAAATGCCCAAGAAAAGCTTACTGATATTATTCCTGAAGCTCTAGAAGATGCTATCTATCAATTGCAAGAATATTTTGATGGGAAACGCCAAAATTTCAATCTTAAACTAAACCCTCGAGGTACAGCATTTCAACAAAAAGTTTGGGAAGCGCTTTTGACTATTCCGTATGGGAAAACCATGTCTTACCTTGAATTATCAAAAAAGCTTGGAGATGTAAAAGCAATTCGAGCCGTTGCTGCTGCTAATGGAAAAAATCCGTTATGGATTATCGTACCATGTCACCGCGTTATAGGAAGCGATGGTTCATTAACTGGATATGCTGGCGGGTTGCATCGAAAAAAATGGCTTTTAGAACATGAAAGCCCTGTAAAACAGCAAACACTTTTTTAAGCTTCACAAACTGATCGGTCTAATTACGTATGCTAGCCGCTACATTTACCTTTATGGTAGTTCTTTAATCGTACTATACCTCGCATACATCGAATATTTCTATGTATCCCGTTCTATTCCCTAAGCACAAAACAAACTTGTGGGTTTCTTTTGAGAATAAATTGCCTAAGCCCTAGAATTTGTATCTTGTTTCCCACAAAATTTCTTTGAAGCCATAAGAATCATATTCCATGCTGCATCAACTCAACTTAGAGCATATACTTTTTCTGGATATTGAAACTGTACCTGAAAAGGAGTTTTTCGATGAGCTTGACGATGAAAAAAAAGAACTCTGGGATCAAAAATCGAAATATCAACGCAAAGAAGAATATACTCCGGAAGCCTTTTATGAACGGGCTGGCATTTGGGCCGAATTCGGTAAAATAATTTGTATCTCTGTTGGCTATTTTAATCTTAAAGGGACTATAAGAACATTTCGAACTACTACCTTTCATGGTGATGAGGCTACATTGCTAAAAGAATTTAAAATCCTGCTTAATACTCATTTCAACAAAACGAAGCACCTTCTCTGTGGTCACAATGCCAAAGAATTTGATTTCCCATACATTGCAAGACGAATGATTATACATGGCATTGAACTGCCATACAAACTGAATATGTTTGGCAAAAAACCTTGGGAAATTCCGCATCTTGATACCATGGAGCTCTGGAAATTTGGTGACTATAAACATTTCACTTCTTTGAAACTACTCGCTAATATTCTCGGTATTCCTTCACCTAAAGATGATATTGATGGCAGTCAGGTGCGACACGTATATTATGAAGAAAATGATCTGGATAGAATTATTGTCTATTGCGAAAAAGACGTCGTAACGACAGCACAGGTAATTTTAAGATTGCGAAATGAAGAATTACTCGATAACAAGGATATTGAACATGTTTAATTCTATTGGTCTATTTTAAGGCTAAGAATTATACTTTAACTGAATATAAACAGGAAAATGGTCACTATATCCGCCGATATATTTTCGACCTACATAAGTCCTGTAAGGTGACCCAATATGTTTTCCCTTGAACTCTTTTAAAAATTTTTGATCAAAAATGTTAGCATGAGCAAAACTATGTGTATTCTTTTCATAGTTTAAAAAATTATGAGATACCAAAATCTGATCAAATAAAGACCATTTTCTTTTGTAATTAGCACTACCTCTCTCAGGAGTAATTAATTTCTCCATAGGGTTATATAGGGCTCCTGAACTCATTAATAGCTGCATACTTTCAGATTCTGGCCCATCATTGAAGTCACCCATAATAATATAATTTGGGTTAGAAATTTCTTCTTCAATCTTCAGCATATAACGTCTTAATGTTTCTGCCGCTGTTATCCTTTTTTCAATGGTTTCTTCATTTCCATCGCGTCGCGACGGCCAGTGATTTACGAAAACATGAACCTCTTCTCCATTCAATTTCCCATGTACATATAAAATGTCACGCGTTGTATCTCTAGTGCCGTCCTTCTCATAAATTAATACGGTTATTGGCTCTGAGTAAATTTCCTGAAAATTTTCTTTATGATAAATAAGCGCAGTATCAATTCCTCTTTCATCAGGAGAATCATAATGAACATAGCCATAATCAATTCTTCTTAGGGGATCAGCTTTAATCAAATCTTCTACTACTTCTTTATTTTCAACCTCAGCAACCCCCATTAAAACAGGTGGGTTTTTGGCACTTGTATCTCCCACTTCTGAAATTGCCTTCGCCAATTTGTAAACTTTTCGTTTATATCGCTTCATAGACCATTTTTTTGGGCCTTCAGGAGTGAAATCATCATCTAAAGTGTCAGGATCATCAATGGTATCAAACAAATTTTCAAGATTGTAAAAGCCAATAGTGAAAAGCCTTTCTTTTTCTATTTTTTTCTTTTTTAAAAACGAGAAAATCATAATTTTTTGTTGCGAGTTCGAATTTACAAAAAACGTTGCCTAAGTATTAGCTAGATTTGCACTTTAAATTTGCCTTATGCTTGAAAAGAAATCAATAGACTATGAAAAAACTGTTCTTATTGGTATTATCAATAGAGAACAAAATGATGTGAAGGTAAGAGAGTATCTTGATGAGCTTGAATTTTTAGCTTATACCGCGGGTGGCGAGGTGTGTAAAAGGTTTGTTCAAAGGATGGATGTTCCTAATCCAAAAACCCTTATCGGAAGCGGTAAAATGCAAGAGGTGGAAGCTTATGTCGAAGCATATGAGATAGGTTCCGTTATTTTTGATGATGAATTGACCCCAGCTCAACAGCGAAATATTGAAAAACAGCTTCGTTGTAAAATTATTGATCGCACCAGTTTAATACTTGATATTTTTGCTCAAAGAGCGCAGACAAGTTATGCGCGCACCCAAGTAGAGCTAGCGCAATACGAATATCTTTTGCCAAGACTAACAGGCTTATGGACTCACCTGGAGCGTCAAAAAGGGGGTATCGGAATGCGAGGTCCAGGAGAAACAGAAATAGAAACAGATAGACGTATTGTTCGCGATCGTATTACTTTATTGAAAAAGAAATTATTAAAAATTGATCGTCAGATGAGTACCCAAAGAAGTAATCGAGGCGCCTTGGTTCGTGTTGCTTTGATTGGTTATACCAATGTCGGTAAATCTACATTGATGAACGTCGTAAGTAAAAGCAAGGTATTTGCCGAAAACAAACTCTTCGCAACTTTAGACACCACCGTACGAAAAGTTGTTTTAGGCAACCTTCCTTTTCTGTTAAGCGATACCGTTGGTTTTATCCGTAAACTACCAACGCAACTCGTAGAAAGTTTCAAAAGTACTTTAGACGAGGTTCGAGAAGCCGATTTGTTATTGCACATTGTAGATATTTCGCACCCTCAATTTGAAGAACATATTGCATCAGTAAATAGCATATTATCAGAAATCGAAAGTGCTGACAAAAAGAGTATCATGGTTTTTAATAAAATTGATCAATATGAACACGAAACCATTGAAGAAGATGATCTTGTTACTGAAAAAACAGGAAAGCACTTTACGCTTTCAGATTGGGAACAAACTTGGATGCAACGCCTAGGCAATAGAGCATTGTTCATCTCCGCCTTAAATAAAGAGAACCTAGATGATTTTAGAAAGCGAGTATATAATGAAGTTCGCGACATTCATGTCACACGATTTCCGTATAATAACTTCCTTTATCCCGAGCATCTTGACGAATACTAAATAACCTAATATTCCAAAAACTAGTGTTGAATTCGTTAAAATTTAGATTCAAAAGTGCGCTTCATCGAAGAAATTTACCGCTCATATTTTTCACAACATTTTGGCCTTGCTTCACAACAATTTTTTAAAAAAACGATAAAGCCGTTATATCTTTACACCATAAATAATTAGTATTGTTTTCCCCAATTCAATACTTAACCTAAAAATTTAACCGATTTCATCGGACTCCAATTTTACGAATTACCTACTTTTAAAAAGACTCTAACTTACGTTAGGGTTTTTTTATTTACGATTACTTTATGGTGCGTTTCGTCGATAAGACCACAATTTTATGATGGTTTCACCACAGCATTCGGATGATTTACAACAAAAGTTTAGCCTTTAAGCGTTACGCTATTACATTCGTGGTGTATTTAAAATTTAGTGAAACGTTCCAATGAATCAAAATCTTAACCAATAGCTATTTTGATTTTTCCAAATCTGTTTTCTTAACCTAAAAGTTTAATTTATACCTATAACAACCAAACTTAAAATTAATCCTACTTAAACTAAAAACGCCTCGACAATATCGAGGCGTTTTACATTTATAATGTTTTCTCTGTTAAAGTGAGTAGTTCAAACCAAAAAGCCAATAGCTTTGCGTAACACTTTCAACATCTCCGATGGCTAAACCTGCAGGAGCTCCAGCCTGTGACAATGCATTAGCAAAAGCTTCTTGTTGATTTCCTCTTAAACCAAACTCAAAACCCAGACCAATTCCTTTCCATAAAGTATATCCAAAAGAATTAACCCACGTCCAATTCGAAAGGTCTCCACTCTTATAACTTTGAAACGTAGAAAAGTTTGTCTTGAAGTTTACTGGTCCCATTTGTTTTGTATAGTCAACAACTATTTTAGCTCCAGTTGAAGACTCATAGGCCGCATCATTACTAGCAAAGACTATATTTTGGTTTAATGGATGAATTACCACCACCATATCTTTTACGGGTAACCAAGTGATACCTAAACCTATATCTAAATATCCTGGGTCGTTAAAATTATTAATTACTGAAGTTCGATATTCGCCAAGGGTAGATAAGGCTATTTTTTCGCTCAAGTTATATCCGAATAATGATGTAATATTAAACACATCTGTAGTTCCATTAAAACTTTCATCATCGGCAGCATTATCTTTATCGTCTAATTTCACCCATTGTAAATTGATGTTTGCTGAATTATTCCAAAAATACTTTTCTTGCTTTAAGTTCGCCAACCCATTCAAAGTGACCCCAATATTCCCAGCAGAATTGTTAGGTGTCCCTTGCTGAAACCAATTTTTAGATCCGGAGAGATTTGCACCGATAGTGCCAAACATAGCTTTTCTCCAACCAGGTAAAGCATCAATTTTACCTTGAATAGCATCGATTCTACCCTGAATCGCGGCGATAGAGTCTTTTTTAGGACTTAACTGCGATTTTAATTCTTCTGCAGCTTTCATGTCTTCTTGCGCATTTACGGCTACCATAGTACAAATAGCGGCAAATACGAATAGTACTTTTTTCATAATGTTTAGTGTTTAAAAGATTTTTCGTGCCCCAAATTTAATAATAGTTAGCAATAAAATGCCTTTTCGCTATTTTTTCTTCTTAAATAAGGGTACTGAAGAACATGCTTCCCCATACATAACACTTTTGGCCACAGTTTGTATTCTTGAGGTGATCCAAAGGTATGCATTCGGCGGAACAGGTTTATTGCTGCAGCCTTTTATGATAACAAATTTGTCTTTATACGGCGTAATATCTATCTCTTCAATGACAGATTGATACAATGAGGTTTCTAATTGTTCAAGATCACCTAAAACTACCTTTTTAGCATATGGCTGTAATTTAGAGGCCAATAACATATTCGCCCAACCCGGTACGATAGCATCTGTTGAGCAATTAATAGCAACAAAGGTGCTTTGGTATTCTTCCCAGTTATGCTCAGAAACATGGTTTCTAAACTCTTTTTCTCTAAGGATAAAGCCTTCAAAAAGCCAGTCTTTAATATCTAAAACAACCCGTTTTCCTTCGAGATAATAATCCTCTAAATCAAAAGTGATCAGTTTACTCTGAGCTACTCTATTTACTATTTCTTCAGACATATTGCTATTCGGGGTAGATTGTCCTTGACTTCAAATATTGCGTTTTACAATAACCCTAATTCAAGTTTAGCTTCTTCACTCATGAGATCTTGGGTCCATGGCGGATCAAAAGTGATTTCAACTTCTGCATCCTTAATCATATCTATTGATTTAACTTTCTCTTCAACTTCAACAGGAAGTGTTTCTGCAACAGGACAGTTAGGAGAAGTAAGTGTCATCAATATTTTAACATCATTCTCTTCATTTACCAAAACGTCATAAATAAGACCTAATTCGTATATATCTACTGGAATCTCTGGGTCGTAAATTGTTTTAATAACATTCACAATTTTTTCTCCTAACTCTTGCGTATCTATGGTCGCTTCTTCGCTCATACTATTTTAATTTAACTGAGTTTGATATGCTACAGCGTAAAGTTTTAATTGTTTTATCATACTTACCAATCCGTTCGCACGAGTTGGAGATAAATGTTCTTTTAATCCGATTTCATCAATAAAATCGGTATTTGCTTCTATAATAGCAGCGGGCTTTTGATTGCTAAAAACACGTATTAATATAGCTATTATGCCTTTTGTAATTATAGCATCACTATCGGCGGTAAAAATCAATTTATCGGCGTTCAACTCCGCATGTACCCATACTTTACTTTGACAGCCTTTAATAATATTGTCGTTAGTTTTGTACTGCTCTTCAATCATCGGCAGCGATTTTCCCAATTCAATCATGTATTCATAGCGTTGCATCCAATCTTCAAACATGGCAAACTCGTCTACAATTTCTTCTTGTATTTCTTGTATCTGCATTTTTGTTAATCCTTAACTTTTGGCTTCGGCTATGCTCAGCCAACTAGGTTACAAAAATACGACAAGTAACTTTGGTTTTCAATAGTTTAAGAGAAGCATAACATCTTAATTAACACAGCATATTCACAGCTCGTTGTACTCCTGCTACTAAAATATCAATCTCTGCTTTCGTATTATAAAAACAGAAACTTGCACGAACGGTACCAGGAATCTTATAAAAATCCATAATGGGTTGTGCACAATGATGGCCAGTGCGAACGGCAATGCCCAATTTATCTAGAATGCTACCTACGTCGTAGGGGTGCACCCTGTCAATATTAAAAGAAATCACAGAAGTCTTATTCTTAGCCGTCCCATAAATTCTTAGTCCTTCTATTTCTAATAGTTGCTGAGTAGCGTATTGTAAAAGCTCATGCTCATACTTTGTGATAGCCTCGAATCCGACAGAATTCATATAATCCAACGCGGCACCAAAAGCAATTCCTCCGCAAATATTTGGCGTTCCTGCTTCAAATTTATGTGGTAAAGCCGCATAGGTGGTTTTTTCAAAAGTAACCTCATCTATCATCTCACCACCACCTTGATACGGTGGAAGTTTATTCAACCATGTCGACTTTCCATAGAGCATTCCTACTCCAGTTGGACCGCAAACTTTATGTGCTGACACGGCATAAAAATCAACATCAAGTTTTTGTACATCAGCAGCAATATGAGGAGCAGCTTGGGCACCATCGATGAGGACAGCGGCACCCACTTCATGAGCCTTAACAATAATATCTTCTATAGGGTTTATGGTCCCTAAAGCATTAGAAATATGATTGCAGAAAACGAGCTTTGTTTTATCTGATAGGAGTTTATCATATTCATTCATCAGCAATTCACCATCTTGGTTCATGGGAATCACTTTTAAAATCCCTCCCGTTCGTTCACAAAGCATTTGCCAAGGCACAATATTCGAATGATGTTCCATTGCTGAGACTAAAACCTCATCGCCTTGTTTTATTAGTAATGAAAATCCATTAGCAACAATATTAATGCTATGTGTTGTGCCAGAAGTAAAAATGATTTCATGCGCTTTTTCGGCATTAAAATGCTTCTGAATTTTTAGGCGAGCTTGCTCATATTTATCTGTCGCTTCTTGCGATAAAGCATGAACCCCTCGGTGAATATTCGCATTGTAATTTTGATAGTAATCAACAATGGCATCAATGACCTGTTGCGGCGTTTGCGAAGTAGCCGCATTATCGAGATAAACTAAGGCTTTTCCATTTACTTCACGATTTAATATCGGAAAGTCTTCACGGATTTTATTTACATCAAACATAGCAATAGTATTGATGTACAAAGATACTTACTATCCAGATGAAATCACATTTTGATTTAATCGGAATTTCTCAAAAACGGAAGCCTATGCCTAATTTTAAAAATCCTAAATTATCATTACGACTAATATTTTCATTACGTATGTTGTACCTAACATAATCATATTGCGCTTGAAAAAAAAGATTTTTTGTTAGATCATAAGACAACCCAATATTCAAATTAAGACCGCCATCTGATTCACGAACCGAAAAATTTTCGTTCAATAAAGCTCCGTCAAAGTTTGATCTAACTAAAGCATAGCCCAATCCCATACTAGGTCTAAGCTTTGAAACTCCTGGAATTTGAAACTCAGCAAATACTTTTGGCTGAAATAACCAATTGGTTTCTTTAAAATTGACCCTTTCAATACCTCCTGTTGGATTATCAAAAGAGCTAATTCTATCATGAAAAGCTCCAACATTTAGCCCAACGCCTATCTTAACTACATTGAGATCAAGAAATCGATACTTTACCCCCAAATCTGCAATTCCAGGATTATCATTACTTAAATCAACTCCTACTGATATAGGATAATTGACTTCAACACTCCATTTTTGGTCTTGAGCAAAGATTTTAAAAGAAATAAGAAAAAGAAATACGAAGAATAGTTTTAGTTTCATTTGATTATGGTTTTTGATTCGACAGTATTGTCTGCCACAAACCTAAATGAATGAAGAACTTGAAAATTGTAAAACATTGTTAATTGCAGCCCAAGAGTTCGTTAAAACTCACTTAAATTGTTGTTAAGCCCTATCAGAAAAAATAATTCGCAGATAATTGTATCAACACATTATAATTTTGAAGATCTCCTTCTATACCATCTAATCGATTTCGCAGGCTAATATAAAATCTCGGAGCGAACGAAATTTTCTCATTAATTCTAATGGCTAGCCCTGCACTTGCACCATAATCTAACCTAAAATCACCAGAAATACGGCTTCGATCTACAGCATTGGCTGACCTGCCTTGATCTAAAAGTTTTGTCTTTGTTATCTGATTTAATAAAAACCCAAATTGAGGGCCAAACTCAACGAAAACACGATTATTAAGTGCAAATTTACCTAATACAGGTATCGATAGATAATTGAATTGTACATTGGTTCTAAACTCATTACCATTTGAAGGAACCCCTCCATTTTGAATGGATTGTAAATCAGAACTAAATTGAAACCCTTGAGAAGAATATACAATTTCGGGTTTCAAGGAAAACTTATCGGAGTATTCTATTTCTAGAAAAACCCCAGCATGACCAGAAAAACGAAATTTAATCCCCTGTGTTAAATCTCCAACAACAGAAGAATAATTCGTACCTGCTTTAGCTCCAAAATGCGTTTTTTGGGCAATGCAAAAAGTAAAGAGAAATAAAGCCAAAATCAAACTAAAAATTTTCACTATCTCAATTTTAAATTTGACACCTCTTTTCCTGATTGTGATTTATAAATTACTGACTTCTTTGAAGGTTTGCACCAATCCGTATTCTTCCCGTAAGCTCAAAGGTTATCGTCTCTCCATTACCATCAAGCTTCTTTAAAGTAACAGCATCATTATCTAAAAAAATTTCAATACTAGCTATATTATTAGCGATCGATAAAGCACCATCAGCAAGTTTTTCTTCTGGGCTTATTTGCCTTTCAAGACTCAAAAGGAAAGATGCATTAGCACCCTCCCCTGTAATTTTGCCTTCAAAAACTCTATTAAAACCGTCATCTCCAGTTACGGCCATTGTAAATTTATCCCCAGTCTTCTTGAAAACAGCTTGCGCATTATTGATAAACCCTAAATTGTTTTGAGGAACATCAACCACTTGAAAATCACCTTCAAAAGAGCCTAAAATTACACTATTTACTATTTCATCATTATTCGTACCACCGCCACTACAACTGGTCAAAAAAACAACAAACAAGAATGAAATTTTAGCAATTCCCCTCATAATATTTATATAAATTAATACGCTTCAAATAAAATGTACTAGTTCTTGAACCAAGCATTTCTAGTCTTGGTTTTACAAATAACACTAATTTATAAATCAAACCCCATATTCACTCCAAGTTTGTTGGCGATCAACTTATTGATCCTTGCCTTTAATTCAGGAATGCGAACGCTTTCTAAGACATTATTGGCAAAGGCATACATTAATAGTGCTCTTGCTTCCTTTTCAGGAATACCCCTAGATTGCAAATAAAACATTGCGTCTTCATCTAATTGCCCAATTGTACAGCCATGTGAACATTTCACATCATCAGCAAAAATTTCTAACTGCGGTTTGGTGTTAATGGTTGCCTTATCGCTTATTAGAATATTGTTGTTTTGCTGAAAAGCATTGGTCTTTTGAGCAACTTTGTCAACGATAATTTTCCCGTTGAAAACACCTGTTGAATTTTCGCCATAAATACCTTTGTAATCTTGATGACTTTCACAATTAGGTTCAATATGATGCACTAAAGTATGATGATCAACGTGTTGTCTTTCTCCTAATATGGTAATCCCTTTCATGGTAGAATCCATATATTCACCATTTTGATAGAAATTCAAATTGTTACGTGTAAGCTTACCACCAAAAGAAAAAGTATGCACATTAACAAAACTCTTGCTTTTTTGGTTGATATAGGTGTTATCAATGAGTGAAGCTGTTGCAGCGTCATTCTGTACTTTGTAATAATCGATATTAGCACTTTTTGCAGCAAAGATTTCAGTCACGCAATTGGTTAAAACTTCATTCTTTGTCAAACTTTGATGGCGCTCGATTATCTGAAGTTCTGCATTTTCTTCAACTACGATAAGATTTCGTGGTTGTAACATCAATGATGCCTCATTACCTGTCGCAAAGTGGACTATTTCAACAGGTTTTTTAGGCATTTTATTTTTAGGAATATAGATATAGGCTCCTTCTCTACTAAATGCTGTATTTAATGTAGTCAACGATTCGTCACGTGAAGCTACTTTATTGAAATAGACATCAATAATTTGTTTATACATGGGCTTAGTTAATGCAGAACTCATCAAACAAATATCTACCCCATCATGGGTCGTTTCTGATAAATGCGAGCTAAAGACACCATCTACAAATACAATTTTATAGGTGTCTATATCATGTATAAAGTACTTTTTGACATCTTTATAATCAAGAGTACTATTTCCCTTCGGGAAAATACTGAAATCAATCTTTTGAAGACTATTTAACGAGGTATATTTCCATGCTTCTTCTTTTTTAGAAGGGAATCCTTTTTGCTCAAAATTCTTCATCGCTTCAGTGCGGACATCATGAACAGGATGATCGATGTCAACGTTATTTTCAAACGCCATAAAGGATGAAATTAGCTTATCTTTTAAATCCATTTTTCAAAAAGTTTAGGGTTTCTTTTGTTTCAAGTTTTCGATTTATTTTTCCTTGAACTTGTTTCCTTTGAAATCCTTTTTATTTAAATAATTCATGAAGTTTGCAATTCTTCGACTCAACGTTTCATATTCAGCAGTCAATCTTTGCGCTTCTACATCTGTTATGTAATCATTATCAAAAACACGATATAATTGAGACCTTGACTCTCCTGCCGACGCCTTTGCAATAGAAAGGAACTGTCGAAATTCCAAATTACCATCTCTTTCAAACCCTTCAGCAATATTGTCCATGACAGAACCTGAAGAACCTTTTATTTGATCTCTCAGTTTAAAATCATTTTTTAAAGGGGTCGATTTCGATATGCCTATCACTACTTTGGAAAGTCGTCTAGCTTCTTGCCAAATTTCCAAATCTTCAAAACGTTTTATCGTAGCCATAATAAGAAACAATAGAAACTTGAAACTAAACAGTTGCCTCTTGCTTAATCCAGTCGTAGCCCTTTGCTTCTAGTTCTAAAGCTAATTCTTTGCCTCCAGACTTTACAATTTTTCCATTATGCAATACATGAACAAAATCAGGCACAATATATTCCAACAGCCTCTGGTAGTGGGTTATAACGATGACTGCGTTGTCTTTGCTTTTCAGTTTATTCACTCCATTCGCTACGATGCGAAGGGCGTCAATATCTAGACCTGAGTCCGTTTCATCTAAGATGGCCAATTTCGGTTCGAGCATTGCCATTTGAAAGATTTCGTTTCTTTTCTTTTCGCCCCCTGAAAAACCTTCGTTAAGTGATCGCGATAAAAATTTACGATCAATCTCTAATAGTTCAGCCTTTTCGCGAATCAACTTTAACATCTGATTCGCGGGCATATCTTCAAGACCTTTCGCTTTACGAGACTCATTGATCGCCGTTTTCATGAAATTTGTAACCGAAACCCCTGGGATTTCTACAGGATATTGAAACGACAAAAACACGCCTTTGTGTGCTCTATCTTCAGGAGCGTCATCTTCTAAATCTTCTCCATCTAAGACAACATTGCCTTTAGTTACTTCGAATTCTTCTTTCCCAGCAATCACAGCTGCCAAGGTGCTTTTACCCGACCCGTTAGGCCCCATAATTGCATGCACTTCGCCAGCATTTACTTCAAGGTTGATTCCTTTTAATATTTCTTTTTCCTCTACACTAGCGTGCAAATCATTAATCTTAAGCATATTTTTTACTTTAAATATTCAGGTGCCTTTGGCATTTTATTGAAATCTTCTTTTTGATGCTGTAAATAGACCTTTGCATTCATTTCTTTGGCAAATGCCTCAAACGCATCCATACTTTTAAGGGTCTGTTCTACATCGGTATTAAAAACGGGAATTCTTTTATGCGTTCTGTTTTCGTACGTATGATACAAATCTCCTGTTAACAATAGTGGGCCATGTTCTGCCAAATCAACAAACAATACTTGATGGCCTGGCGTATGACCGGGCATTGATTTGATCACTACACTTCCGTCGCCAAACACATCATGATCTCCTTTTAATTTTTGAACATTCGACAGTTCTTTGATAGCTTCATACAAGCCTGCATTTTCACCATTTTTAATCGCATCACTCGTAATAAAATTATACTCTGCATCCTGTACCAACCAGATAGCATCTTTTAAGACATTGGCATGACCGCTGTGGTCAAAATGTGAATGAGACATCGCAATATATTTGAAATCTTTGGGCGTCAATCCAATAGTTTTCAGTTGATTTATTACCGAATCTTTTCGCGAAATGGTAAATGCACCTCCAGGAGGTGTGATAGGTTCTGGAGAAGCTACAAGGGCTTCAGGTAATCCGGCATCCCACATTAAATTTCCCTTGGGGTGGCTAATGACATAAAAAGCATCTGCAAATTCTTTGGTCTGACCCTGATATGTGGTGTCTTGAGAAAACAATTCTAAATTGTTTACCATTACGGTACCCCCATCAAAAGTGTAGAGTTTTACTTCTGGCTTAACCATCTCTACTACTTCCTCTTTTACTTCTTTCTTTACCTCTTTACAAGAAAAAGCCAGAACTGTTAGGGACACTAATATGATTAAATATTTTTTCATTTTTCAATTTTATTATGACTTCGACTACACTCAGTCATCACAATTATAATCAACTTGCTCATCAACAAATCAGTTGGTTGAGAGAAGTCGAGGCTACCCTACAGAACCTTCAAGGCTTATTTCTAAGAGTTTTTGTGCTTCCACTGCAAACTCCATGGGTAGTTTATTCAGTACTTCTTTGCTAAAACCATTTACAATTAAAGCAATAGCTTTTTCGGTGTCAATACCTCTTTGGTTGCAATAGAAAATTTGGTCTTCACCTATTTTACTGGTTGTTGCCTCATGTTCTATTTGCGCTGATTTATTTTTTGCTTCGATATATGGAAAAGTATGCGCTCCACATTCATTCCCCATCAGCAAAGAATCACATTGCGAAAAATTTCTGGCATTGGCTGCTCTTGAACCAATTTGTACCAAGCCCCTATAACTATTCTGAGATTTTCCTGCGGATATTCCTTTGGATATAATGGTACTTCTGGTATTCTTACCTAAGTGAATCATCTTGGTGCCAGTATCTGCTTGCTGAAAATTATTAGTTACTGCAATAGAATAAAACTCACCAACAGAATTATTCCCTTTAAGAATACAAGAAGGATACTTCCACGTTACTGCTGAACCAGTCTCTACCTGCGTCCAAGAAATTTTTGCGTTTTTCTCACAAATACCCCTTTTAGTTACAAAGTTGTAAACCCCACCTTTACCTTCAGCGTTTCCAGGAAACCAATTTTGAACCGTTGAGTATTTGATTTCGGCATCATCTAAGGCGATTAATTCTACAACAGCGGCATGCAACTGATTTTCATCCCGTGATGGTGCGGTACAACCTTCTAAGTAACTCACATAACTACTTTCATCAGCAATGACTAATGTTCTCTCAAACTGACCTGTGCCTCCTTCATTAATTCTAAAATAGGTTGACAATTCCATCGGACAGCGAACGCCTTTTGGAATGTAACAGAAAGAACCATCTGTAAAAACAGCTGAATTTAAAGCAGCATAAAAGTTATCTGTTTTTGGCACAACTGTACCCATATATTTTTTGACAAGTTCAGGATGCTCTTGAATAGCTTCTGAAATTGGCATAAAAATGATGCCTTTCTCTGCCAAAGTTTTTTTGAAGGTAGTTGCCACAGAAACCGAATCAACAACAATATCGACAGCTACATTTTGTAATCGCTTTTGTTCATCAACCGAAATTCCTAATTTGCGATACATCTCTAACAAATCAGGATCTACATCGTCTAATGATTTGTTGGGATCTGCAGCCTTTGGGGCTGAATAATAACTGATCGCCTGAAAATCTGGTTTTTCATAGTGAACATTCGCCCATTCAGGTTCTTCCATTTTTTCCCAAATACGAAAAGCTTCTAAACGCCATTCGGTCATCCATTCAGGTTCATTTTTCTTTTTAGAAATTGCACGAACGATGTCTTCATTCAGACCTTTTGGGAAAGTATCTGATTCAATATCGGTATAGAAACCATATTCGTATTCCTTGGTTTCTAGTTCTTTCTTTAATTCCTCTTCCGTATATGCCATAAGTCCAGCCCCCTAGCCCCCAAAGGGGGAATTAATATTCGTTAAACTATATATACTTTTCAAAATGTATTTTCTTTACTAAATTCTAAACTTTTTGAATCACTCCTTTAATGAACCCCTTTTGGGCGCTGAGCGTTACAAGGAGAAACTTTCTCCGCAACCACAAGTTCGTTGTGCATTCGGATTATTGAATACAAAACCTTTTCCATTAAGTCCTCCAGAATATTCCAATACGGTTCCGACGAGATATAAAAAGCTTTTTTTATCTACAATAATGCGAACATCATTATCTTCAAAGACCTTGTCTGTCTCGCTCATTTTATTATCAAAATCAAGCTCGTAAGATAAACCACTACAACCACCACTTTTTACGCCGACACGAACATAGTCCGTAGCAGTGTTGAAACCTTCCTCCGTCATTAAATTCATGACTTTTTGCTTTGCCGTTTCAGATACTTGAATCATAATAATTTTAGTTGTTACCAAATTCTATTTGGTATGATTCTAAATAGTTTACAAATATAGGGTATAAGTCTCTTTTTACAAGAGTTCCTAACATTAATATAACGAATGTTTCAATTGGTGTTTTCTATGGGTAAAAAGACCAAAAAAGATGTAATTATATCAGTGTTCTAAGACATACTCATTGGGTAGTACCCCAGCAAAATGTAATTGCCATTTGAGTCTATAGTATACTTAATCAATTGATAAGAAGAATTTAAAGGACCGTTATATTTCAGCCAATAAAGTAAGAAAACTTTCGATTTAATTTCAATAGGATTGGAAAACCTATGGTAAGAACTTGGTTTTGAGGTTTCATTTATTAGTTCAATACCATTGCAGAAGTTTTTCTTGTTAAATTGGAAATTTAGAGGTATTTCAGCAATAGTCTTTTTATTAATCTTATTCCCTATCCAACGCGTCAGGTTATTGTTTTGATCTTGGTTTTCAAGCAATATTTTTATAAAACTTTGGTTTAATGATTCGCCGTATAATCGTAATTTTTTAGTCTTAATTTTTCTTACAAAACTTATCGTATCCTTTGGTTCTAAAGTACCATTAACAACTCTTGCCTGAAGTATTCGCCTTTGCCAATCCTGCACAATAGTATCCTCAGCTATTACTTTAGTAATAAGATCATAATGGGCCTTTTCCATACTCCCATCTTGAGCATTTAAAAAAACCATAATTACCGCACAAAATAACAAAGTCTTAGTCACACTTTTTGCCTTCAGAAAGAGGCTCAAAATAATCTGTTGCATTATCATCAATAGTTGTTATTAAATCTATAAAAGAAGGTGTCAACTTCCCTAAAGTATCAAGTTCAAATTATTTTCTTCAATGACGAAAAATTCCCATTTTCGGGTATCTATGGCCACATTTCGCGAACGTGAAGATGGTGCTAATCAGTATCAACTAATTCATTCATTGCTGTTCTAAAAACACCAATATCTGTGCCAAATTCTATAAAATATTTTTAAAGCTAATGGCTATATTTTCTGCCTTCCATTTATTATTTAAAGAATCTTCAGCAAGAGCTAATGTTCTTGAAATAAAATGCCTTTATTTCAATCTTAGAATAGCCTTTGTCACTTAAACAACAATTGTGGAAAGAGTAACATTGGTGAAACAAATAATTATTTCACTTTCATTATTATGACATCAGAAGCCCCCTTATTTTGTAGATCGGTAAAATCTGCACTACTACTTTCACCCACTATGATAATGCTCCCTTCTGTAGTTTCAAAAGCATCATAACCATAATCAAGACCTGTGCCGCCAAAGGATTTTTGCCAGGTCATGTTACCGAAAGCGTCTGTTTTAATTAACCAAATGTCGTTTTCACCTGCGTTGGCATTCAAATCTTTATCACTACTCTTCGAGTTTCCCGTCACTATAAATCCGCCATCATTACTTAAAATTACACTATGAGCGGCATCAAAAAAACTACCGCCAAATGTACTTTCCCACACCAAACGCCCCTCAGCATCAATTTTTATCAACCAAATGTCAGATTCCCCATTGTTTTTTGAAATATCAACATCATTGCTAAATGTACTTCCTGTGATGACAAAACCCCCATCTGCAGTATTGGCAATGTCTTGAGCTCTTTCAATTCCCGTACCTCCATATGATTTTTCCCAAACCAAATTACCAGAGGTATCAATTTTCACAACCCAAAAATCATAACTGCCTCTCGAATTATTAATATCAAAATCATCACTTTCGGTAAAACCACACATTACAAATCCGCCATCATCTGATCGAACAACAGCATGCGATCGATCGTTATTGGTGCCTCCGTAATATCCACGCCATTGCAAATTTCCTTTGGCATCAACTTTAGTAGCCCAAAATTCTCCTACGCCATGCCTCGTAATTGAAGTACCTTTCTCGGTATTACCGTCAGCTCTAGCCGATGTAATATCTAAAAAACCCGTAAAAAATAATCCTCCATCTTCCGTAGCTAGAATATCATACGAATGATCATGACCTGAAAAACCAAAACTTTTCTCCCATTCAATAATTCCAGATGCATCTACTTTGATCACCCAATTATCATGAAAGCCTTCATTTTTACTTCCATCACCATCATCGCTCATTGCATAACCCGTAAGGGCATATCCCCCATCTGCTGTTTGAATTAAACTCTGACCCCTGTCATCTCTACTTCCTCCATAAGTTTTACTCCACAATAAATCTCCTTCATTATCAAACTTTAATAACCAATAATCGTTTACTGCTATATCTTTGTCAATAATATCACCATTTGTGCTATTCGTAATGCCAAGTGCCGCATAACCGCCGTCTGATGTAGATATTACAGCTTGCAAGCTTTCTTCACCAGAACCCCCATAGCTTTTTACCCATTCTAATTGTCCTAAAAAACCTGTTGCATCAAAAGTAGTTTTAGCGTCATCTTTTGAACAGCTGAAAAAAAGAAAGAAAATACATAGGAAAGAAAACTTTCGCATTACTAATTTGACTTTTTAATAATAAACAAGCCATTATTGATATCACTCACCACGATCTTCCCGCTTGAAAAGTAAGGGTAAACACTCCAAACACCAGAAAATTGAGCGTTATCACTTTCAGGAACCGTATCAAAAAATCCTTTTTCAGTGATATCTTTATTGGCAATACCTGTAATATCTAAAACACGAACGCCCGCAGTATAATTTGCCAAAAAGTAATCATTCCCTTTAACATAACCATTGTGATCAATGGCACTTGTTGTGCCAAAATAAGTGTCATGAAGCGTTGGGTTATCCAGATCAGTAAAATCAAAAATCAATGTTCTCGATTTGAATCCTGAGTCAACCTCATCAAGCTCGTCTCCTAAAATAAAATAGTTTTGATCTTCAGTAAACCATCCTTGGTGCGTGTATGAAATACTAGGGTACGATACCGAAGAAATAAAAGTGGGATTGTCTTTATCTGTCACATCAGCCAGAATTACAACATCTTCATTCGCACCAATATAAATTTCTCTATCTGTGTAATCTGAATCAGGGCCGTTATAAGTAACAACCTGAGCATCGTGAGAATATCCATTTGCACCATATCCGCCTGCTGCCCTTGGGCTTTTGGGGTCATTAATATCAATAAAATGAGCCCCGCCTCTAAAGGCATCACTACGTGAAGTACCAACTACATATGCAAAACCTGTGTCTTCATTAATGACAATATTATGTGCATTACCAAATCCTGAATATCTTGCATCTGCAACAAAGCTAACAGGCGGATTGCTAACTGTACGTAATTTAGTTAAGTCAAAAACTTGCATGCCATGACCTTCAGACTCTGAAACAATATAAGCATGATCTTGGTATACTTTTATATCGCGCCATGAACTGGGACTACCTTGTGTGGGTAATTTTCCGAGATATAGCAGGTTTTCCTCATCAGTGATATCTATAAAGGCAGTGCCATTGTTGAGTCCCATAATCGCATATTCTCTTCCTGTTGAGGTGTCTGTCCATCCCCAACTATCATTTCCAGAATTTGCACTAAAATCTGAAAGTGAAATCCTTCCTATAAGATCATAACCCTCACAGGGGTATGCTCCGGCCATACCACTTTCACAAGGCATCATGGAACTCGTAACACCATCATCATCTGGAGGGGTCGGATTTGTTGGTTCGGTTGAAGCGTCGTCACTTGAGCATCCGAAAAAAAACAATAAGTAGCAAAGGAAAAAAATACGGTTTTTCATATCATATATCTTGTCCGGTAAAGATACTAATTATTGTATTTTACCTATTTTACTTGTTTTGTGAGAACCTACATTAGTATAACAGTTCAATAATAAATAACCCTACAAATCAAACCATATTTATGGTAGCTTAGACTATTCATACTATTTTTGCAACATGTTAGAAAACAAAAACCAAGAACGAACCTCTCTTGAGAAATTGGGAGAATTCGGATTAATTGAACAGCTTACAAAAAACACTCCCATTCATCAAGAATCAACAGAAAAAGGTATAGGAGATGATGCCGCAGTACTCCATTTTTCAAATGAGAAAACCTTAGTGTCCACAGATTTATTAATAGAGGGCGTACATTTTGATCTGAGTTACGTGCCCTTAAAACATTTAGGTTATAAAGCGGTAATGGTCAATCTTTCTGATATATATGCGATGAATGCTACGGCAACCCAGATTACGGTGTCTATTGCAGTTTCAAATCGTTTTCCTTTAGAGGCTATTGAAGAACTTTATGCAGGCATTGCCTTAGCGTGTAAAAAGCACAAGGTTGATTTGGTGGGCGGAGATACCACTTCATCAACTACTGGGTTATTAATCAGTATAACAGCTATTGGAAAAGCCATCGAAACCGATATTGCTTATCGCTCTGGTGCTCAACCAAATGATTTACTAGTGGTTACAGGAGATATAGGAGGGGCTTATATGGGGCTTCAGGTTTTAGAACGTGAAAAAGAAGTTTTCAAAGTCAACCCAAACAATCAACCAGATTTAGAACCGTATTCTTATATCGTTGAACGTCAATTGAAGCCTGAAGCCAGAAAAGATATAGCAAGTTTGTTAAAAGTGCTTGGGGTGCAGCCTACAGCCATGATTGATATTAGTGATGGCCTTTCATCAGAAATTCTTCATCTCTGTAAGCAAAGTAACGTTGGTTGCAATCTTTTTGAAGATAAAATTCCGCTTGACCCAACCGTTATTTCTGCTTGTGAGGAATTTAAACTTGACAGTACGATGGTCGCTTTAAGTGGTGGTGAAGATTATGAATTACTTTTCACTGTAGCTCAAAAGGACTTTGAAAAGATTAAGGGGAATCCTAATCTATCAATTATAGGCCATATGACTGAAGCGAATGAAGGGTCGCATTTAATAACGCGCGGTAATACTAAAATACCATTAACAGCCCAAGGCTGGAATTCTTTTCAGGAAGATTGATTGAAAAAAAATCCCCGAAAACTAAGTCTTATCCATTCTATGCTGTTGTGGGGCGACGACAGGTAAGAGTAGTGGAGTTTACTTAATTTACGGGAATAAATTTTGAATTCTAGTTTTTTGAAAACTAAAATCCGCTTGCCAAAGCATAATTAAGCTGCAGGTTCTGCAGCTCTATGTCTTCTTTGAAAAATATCTCCTAGAGTTTTATTTATATCTTGTAATTCAGGGGTTAGTGTTGATAGGTTTCCACTTACATCTGTTGTCACTTCCTTACTGCAATGAATACATTTGTACTCTTTAATATGAAGCGTAACTTTTTTAGAAACGGAATAATGATGCCCGAAAATGTTACAAAATATCTTTTTCATGTTGGTTGAACTTTTGCTAATTGATTTCTTTAATATAGGGGTTAGAAATCTCAGTTTTTGGTTTTATTAATTATGATCTAGTATATCAGAATATTGACAACGCCACCCACTAAATTTTTATTGAGTAAGAAAGTCGTTTGAGATCGTATTTTCGATGAACTGCATTTTTTTCGATGAACGGTATGCTTTTATTCAAATTTTAATCTTTATGTTTTGTGTATTTTTTCGTTGAAACGAAATTTGTAATTTGACATTTCCTATCTTTCCGCATAAGTTTAAATTCATGAATACAACCAAAGAAACTCTAGTAACTGCTTTTGCTCTTTTCTCGCTTTTTTTTGGCGCAGGTAATTTATTATTACCGCCACTTTTAGGATACAATGCTGGCGAAGACTGGTTATTGGTAACCTTTGGTTTTATGATTGCAGCCGTAGTGATTCCTATCTTGGGCATTTTAGCACATGCTAGGCTTCAAGGTACCATGTTCGATTTTGGTAAAAAAGTGTCGCCCGTCTTTAGCACAATCTATTGTATTATTGTTTACCTTATTTCCATTACCATACCTTCACCTCGAACCGCATCTGCTACACATGAGATCGCTATTCATCCTGCTTTTGGTACGAGCCCCTTACTGACTAGCAGTATTTATTTTGCATTGGTGCTCCTTTTCGTATTGAATCGTTCAAAAATTTTAGGCTTCATCGGAAAGTTCTTGACTCCCATTATAGTAATCATGCTTTTTGCAGTAATCGGAATCGGATTATTTTCTTCGGATGGATTAATGAATACCTCAACTTTTGATACGCCTATTGTAAATGGAATTTTAGAAGGTTATCAAACCTTCGATGCGATTGGTGCCGTAGTTGTTGGCGCAGTAATCATTATTTCATTAAACTTGAGGGGTCATTCGACTTATGACTCGAAAAAAAATATCATTCGTAAATCAGGATTTATTGCAGGCCTAGGACTGCTTCTGATATATGCAGGTCTAATTGCAGTAGGTTCGTTCTTCGGTACAGATATTGAAATTGATACGACACTGAGTGGTGATATGCAAAGAGCAAACCTGCTCAGAGGAATTAGTATTGCTTCTTTAGGTACTTTCGGAAACAAGGTGCTAAGCATGTTAATCGCCTTAGCCTGTTTTACAACTGCAGTTGGTATTGTTACAGGTACTGCCGATTACTTTAAAGGTTTATTTAAAAATTCGCAGAAAGTGTATGTTGCAACATCGCTCATAGCTTGTACAGTTGGGGTCTTAGTTGGTCAACTCGATTTTCATACCATTATCGTAATTGCAATACCTGCATTGATGATAATTTACCCGATCACTATAATCTTAATCTTGTTAAATGTACTCCCTGAAAAATATGCCTCTGCAAAAGTTTTTAAAGCCGTCGTCATTACAACTATTATTTTTAGTCTTCCTGATTTTCTGGCTAGTGTGGGAAACCCCTTAGCCACCGAAGGAGGAATACTCGATTGGATTCCTTTTTCTAAGTATAGCATGAGGTGGGTATTGCCAGCTTTGGTAGTTTTTGTTTTGATGAATTTAACTACTAAAATAAAAGATCCTATTTCAAGTTAAATTTCACTTCAATTGAAAATGAATATGATCATCATGTCGTACCGCTTGGCAGCCATGATATCTTACTTTATTATTTTTCAAGTTCAACCGCGTTTTTAAATGAGGTTCAATAAAAAGTTTTCCTATAGGAGGTTCCTTTAAAATCTCTAAAACTAAATCTTTGGTCGCCTTCTCAGATAAACTAAGATTAGAATTGATCGTTCCGAAAGTCAAATACTTAGGAAAATCATATTGCCATTTGCCTTGATTCAAGCACCTATCAATTTGATTGAATTCGCTAGGTTTTGGTCCCTCATAAACTCCATAACCACTAACAGATGGTTTTCTATTGGTCAATGCTCCTTGTTCATCTTTATAAATTAGTGAGATGTCAATTTTTTTACCATCGCTATGACTTAAATGAGGTAATAGGGGAAACTTATTTATAAACGGGAAATTTGCATCTAAATAGACTAATTTGATTCCTGGGTGTCTATTATTAAACCGATTAGCAATTTTTTCTAGCGAAGTGTTAAGTTCAGGTCTAACATAATTGCGATTCAGTAAATCTGTCATAAATGTTCGAGCCTCTATATATTGAGATTTATTAATCTTCTCTCTTCCAAAAATTGGGGCAATTATAGGCACAATCAGAAAGGTTACTAATAGATACATTAATGCAAATAATAGCAGCCGTTTTAACCTAAATTTGCGATAAGACCTTTTGACCAACGAAAAAACGATCAAATAAATTACACCACCTATTTGAGTTGTTATCGTTAAAAAAACAAGCATCAATAAGTGAAGTAAAACTTTAATTCCTTTTTTCAACATCTTACAAAAAACTAATCCGAACTAGAAAATAATCCATTTTATTCAACTTCCCCAAGTAAGAATTCTCCGATCCGGGAAAGTTAGAGGGAGTCCTTCATCAACTCCTCAATTTCTTCTACCTCAATAGGAATATTCTTCATCAAATTAAATGGTTCTCCTTTTTCTTGAATGACGACATCATCTTCAAGACGAATACCCATTTTTTCTTCAGGAATATAAATACCAGGTTCTACCGTAAAAACCATATTAGCTTTCATAGGTGTTTTAAGTTCTCCGTAATCATGCGTATTCAATCCGATATGATGACTGGTGCCATGCATGAAATATTTCTTGTAGGCGGGCCAATCAGGGTTTTCGTTTTGTACATCAGCCTTATCTAGAAGTCCGAGACCTAATAATTCAGAGGTCATTATTTTACCGCATTCCTTGTGATATTCTGCCCAAAGTGTTCCGGGTACCAGCAACTTTGTCGCTTCATTTTTTACTCTTAAAACAGCATTATAAACAGCCGCTTGGCGCTTTGTAAACCTTCCGTTTACAGGTATAGTTCTTGTTAAATCACTAGAATAATTAGCATACTCGGCGGCCACATCCATTAATATTAAATCTCCAGCATTACATTGCTGGTTATTTTCAATATAGTGCAGCACATTCGCATTATTTCCTGCCGCAATAATAGGCGTGTACGCAAAGCCTTTTGAGCGGTTACGAACAAATTCATGAAGAAGTTCTGCTTCTATTTCATATTCCCAAACGCCTGGTTTCACAAAGTTTAATAAACGTCGAAAACCCTTTTCAGTAATATCACATGCGGTTTGCATTAAGGCTATTTCTTCTGGTTCTTTTACTCCTCTAATTTCTTGAAGTATCGGAAAGCTCTTCGCAACGCGATGTGCCGGAAAATCTTTTTTGCACTTTTCAATAAAACGATCCTCACGTGTTTGAGTTTCTACCGCTTGGCGGTAATGCTCATTGGTATTAAAATACACCGTTTCTGTTTCTGTCATTAAATCAAAAAACACCTTGTCAAAATCAGACAGCCAATAGATAGTTTGTATTCCTGAAACTTCAGTGGCTTTTTCTTTTGTCAACTTCTCACCTTCCCAGATAGCAATATGTTCATTTGTTTCTCGTACAAAAAGTACTTCGCGATGCTTTTCATTCATAGCATCAGGGCACAACAGTAAAATGGTTTCTTCTTGATCAGCACCACTTAAATAAAAAATATCCCGATGCTGTTCGAAAGGCATCGTACTATCAGCACCTATCGGATAAACATCATTAGAATTAAATACCGCAATGCTCTTAGACTGCATTTTAACCATAAATTTTTTGCGGTTTTTTATGAAAAGGATGTTTGAAATTTGCTCGTACTTCATGCGTGGTTTTATTTTTTCTAAAAGTAATAATTATGAATAGTTTCTGACAGGCGATCGCAAGGCATTTTAGAATTTATACCCTTAAAGCTTCATTAAGAAACTCTACTATTCAAATTGGTATAGCTTTTTCAATTCTTTTTCTTCCATGGCAATAATATTAACATCTAAGGTAATAGGAGTTAATGGCGTATTTATAGAATCACGTTCTACCGCAACAATAGCATCAACAATGTCCATCCCCTTAATTACTTTGCCAAAAACGGTATAATCACCATCTAAGCGATGTTCTCCTTCTTTGTTTTGAACAATATAAAATTGACAGCGGGCCGAGAGCTTATCTGGATTGCCATCTCTACCTGCCCCTAAAGCACCATACTCATGAACCAAAGTATCATTGAATTCTGGTTGCAATAAATATTCAGGGTCTGTAAACCCTTCTGGCGTATCAGGGCAACCGCCCTGTGCCACAAAATTAGGAATAACGCGATTGAACGTGAGGGAATCCCAATACCCGGCTTTTGCTAATTGCAAAAAACTATTCTTATGTTTAGGTGTTTCGTCATACAACCAAACCAAAATAGTTCCTTTAGGGGTTTTAATTTCTCCTATTTCGTAAGTTTTTGAACCACATTGCGTTAACAAAAAGCTAGCAAGTAAAAGCGAAAATAATTTCATAAAAGTATTTTTATACTTCGAAGATAACCGTTTAAATGTAAGGTATTAAAAAACCCACCCGTTTATAAAAAACAGGGTGGGTTAGTTATTAATTGTTAGGTCTATTCTTTAGACTTTCAATTTATTTTGACATGGCATTTTTGATAACACCTACGATGGTCATGATGATACCCCCACCAACGCCACCACTAGCAACGCTTCCAAGAATACTTGACATGTCCATGCCTCCATCAGCACCTGCCGCTGCAGCTCCACCCATTCCAAGCATGCCTAAAACCTGTCCGCCAATACCACCGCCTAAAAGACCAGCTATTGTATTTCCAACAGTACCAAGAGAAAAATTCTTTAATAATTTTCCAGCTACATTACCACCTACGGCACCTGTAACCAATTGAATAATTAACGGTAAATACTCTTCCATTTTAATAAAGTTTAGTTGATTATGTAGCAATAAATTAACAAAAATTTAAGGACAATAGCAATTTTGAACCTTAATTTTTGAATCATTTAAAATTTTTAAGCTCTAAAAATAACACCCCCTTTTAACTTAATAGATATATATTAATTCTTCGCGTGTCTTGTTTTTAAACAACTTTCAGTAACTTTCCAATGACTAAAATCAACCCTATGAAATCTCAATTATTAGCACTTTGCTGCCTATGCTCAACATTATGCTTAGGGCAGATAGCTGCCACCTCAGCTCAAAATACTCAAAAAGCACTTCAACAAAAACAACAAATGGCGGCTGCTTCTTTAGTACAACATATGAAGCTCGAAAATATTGGCCCCACCATAATGAGTGGCAGGGTAGTAGACGTCGATGTAAACCCAGATAATACGATTGAATTCTATGTAGGTTATGCCTCTGGCGGACTTTGGTATACCGACAATAATGGCACATCGTTTACTCCAGTTTTAGATGCCTCTCATACACAAAACGTAGGAGACATTGCTGTAGATTGGAAAAATGGAACCATTTGGGTTGGTACTGGTGAAAATAATTCTTCTCGTTCCTCCTATGCCGGTATCGGAATTCTAAAATCAACAGACAAGGGAAAAACGTGGCAAAATATGGGCTTGATTGATTCGCATCATATTGGTCGTATTATTATTAATCCGAATAACCCTAATGAAGTTGTGGTTGGAGCAACAGGACATTTATACTCTACAAATGAAGAACGGGGTGTTTATAAAACTACTAACGGCGGTGAAACTTGGGAAAAAACCTTATTCATTTCTGCTAAGGCTGGTATTATTGACTTGGCGCATGCGCCAAATAATTTCAATATTATGTATGCTTCTTCGTGGCAAAAAGACCGCAAGGCATGGGATTTTATTGGAAGCGGCTCTGGTTCTGGCATCTATAAAAGTACTGACGCGGGTAACACATGGCTGAAAGTTTCGACACCTACTAGTGGTTTCCCTAACGGTGATGGAGTGGGTAGAATTGGTTTAGCTGTATTTGATGAAAAAACAGTTTATGCGGTGCATGACAATCAATTTCGTCGTGAAAAATCAGCACATAAAGAAAAGAAAAGCACCGCGCTAACCAAAGAAAATTTCAAAACTATTTCGGTCGAAGATTTTTTAAAGATAGAAGACAAAAAACTCAATACCTTTCTTAAAACGAACAACTTTCAAGAAAAATACAGGGCCGATAATATCAAACAAATGGTGCGCAGTGGAGCAGTTAAGCCTATTGATCTTGCTACCTATTTAGAAAACGCAAACTCAGCATTATTTGACACTCCTGTAATTGGAGGTGAAGTATATAAAAGTACTGATGCTGGGGCTACTTGGCAAAAACAAAATGAAAAATATATAGATGATTTCTACTATAGTTATGGTTATTACTTCGGAGAAATTCGTGTGGATGCCACTGATGTGAACAAAATTTACTTAGAAGGAGTTCCTCTTATTAAATCAGAAGATGGAGGTAAAACCTTCACCCCAATTAACGGTGATAATGTACATTCTGATCACCAGGCCTTATGGGTGAACCCGAAACGATCTGGTCATTTACTCAATGGCAATGATGGAGGTCTTAATATGAGTTACGACGACGGCAAGCATTGGTCTAAATTAAACTCCACTCCTGTTGGTCAATTCTATGCTATTAATGTAGACAATCAAGAACCTTATCACGTCTACGGCGGACTGCAAGATAACGGTGTTTGGGAAGGGCCTCATAACTCTGCAAGTAATAGTCGCTGGCATCAAACCGGCCAAAACCCTTGGAAATCAATAATGGGAGGTGATGGTATGCAGGTTCAAATAGACGATCGCAATCATAATATAGTATATACAGGATTTCAATTTGGGAATTACTTTCGTATCAATAAAGAAAGTAAAAGAAGAAAATACATACAACCCAAACATGAATTGGGGGAGGCCCCATATCGATTTAATTGGCAAACGCCCATTTTACTATCCCCGCATAATCAAGACATTTTATATTTAGGAGGCAATAAATTACATCGCTCATTAAACCAAGGTGATGACTGGGAAACCATTTCAGATGACTTGACCCAAGGTGGTAAAAAAGGAAATGTTGCCTACGGTACATTGACAACTATTTCTGAATCTCCGTTTAAATTCGGATTTATTTACACGGGTAGTGATGATGGTTTAATTCAGGTTACAAAAAATGGAGGTGGTAGTTGGACTGCTATTTCTGACACCTTTCCTAAAAACCTTTGGGTAAGTCGCGTTGCCGCTTCAAAGCATAAAAAAGAGCGTGTATATGCCACCTTGAATGGATATCGTTGGGACGATTCTACCCCTTATGCCTATGTAAGTGAAAATGCTGGAAAGACGTGGTCTAACATCGTTTCAAACATTCCCAGCTCGCCCATAAATGTAATTGTAGAAGATCCTGAAAATGAAAATTTATTATTTCTAGGCACGGACAACGGTTTGTATGTTTCTTTCAATAGAGGACAGTCTTGGGAAGTTTTTCAAAATGGCATGCCCAATGTTGCCGTGCATGATTTGGTCATACAAAAAGAAGCCAAGCACTTAATTGTGGGCACCCATGGCCGTAGTATTTACAAAACTGACATTTCTAAATTACAGCAACTTTCCTCAGAAATTATGGAAAAAGAGTTGCATGTTTTCAAACTAGATAATATACGCCACTCTTCACGATGGGGAAATGCATGGAGTTCTTGGAGTAAGCCAAACACACCTGGTTTAGATGCTACATTTTATTGTAATCAACCAACTGCAATAAACGCGATTATCAAAACCATAGATGACATAAAAGTAAGTACAACTGAATTAAAGGCAATCAAAGGCTTTAATGTACTTTCTTATAATCTAAGTTTTTCGAAAGCCGGAAAATCAGCGTACTTGAAAAAACATAAAACAAAGCTTGAAACAGCTAAAAATGGAATAACCTATTTGCCTAAAGGCAATTATATTATTGAAATTCAAGGCAACGGAAAGAAGGAAGAAATGGCTTTTGAGATCGAATAACAACCTCCATTTCATGACTAATCCTAAATCATTCCTACATGAAAAAGGGCTTCGCCTTGATTTACTACGGCCTGATGATTAACACAGAAAACGTAGCCATCAAAAGGAGCTTTAATTGATTTGGTGCGTTTGGCAAAGGTGTCAGTAATAATGCCTAATACTTGACCTTTGGTAATTTCACTACCATTTATAATTTCTGGAATAAACATTCCTGCTGTAGGAGCACGTAACCAACGTCTTTTTAAAAGTTCAATGGTCTTATTAGTGGTGTCATATTTTGAAGGTATTTTTGAAACCATTTCAAAATGCCTTAAGACTTTTAATATTCCTTTTATCCCTTCCAAAATTGCGTAATCGTCAAAACGCATACTCTCGCCAGCTTCAAAAACAACTGTTGGTTTTCCCATCTGATACGCAGCATTTCTAAATGACCCTTTAATTAGTTTTGAAGAAAAAGAAATAGGTGCATTAAAAATAGCTGCGAGGTCAGCACTTTGAGTATCTTCATCAGTATATCGTATCTGGGGGAAATTATGACGTTGCCCTCCACCGGTATGTAAATCAATGCCACAATCAATTTGATTCATTATTTCAGAAACATAATGGTAGGCTATTCTACTTGCCATAGAACCTACTTTGGTACCGGGGAAACTCCGATTAACATCTTTACCATCAGGTACATCTCTTGAGAAATGAATAAATCCGAAAATATTGAGAATGGGTACAGCAATCACGGCACCCTTTGTTACCTTAAATTGCTTGTCGGCAATCATTCGACGAACAATTTCAATACCATTAATTTCATCACCATGTAAGCCCGCTTGAACCAATATAGTTGGCCCCGGCTTTTTAGCATTAAACACGTAAACGGGTATATCAATTAAGGTTCCTGTTGGCAGTCGGTCAATACTAATTTTTAAAAGTTTATCCTCTCCTGGAGAAACTATTTGACCCCCAACAACAATGTCTTTATTTTCTTCTACGACGTCCATTTTTTTCAATATATAGTACTATTTCTTTGGCGATGTTTATACCCGTTGCCGCTTCAATACCTTGCAAGCCAGGGGAGGCATTTACTTCAATTAACAATGGTCCTTTTTTAGATCGAATCAAATCAACTCCTGCAACTCCCAGCCCAATATGTTTTGTCGCATTTAAAGCGATGTATTGCTCTTTCGCAGATAATTTTACGGTTGCTGTGGAGCCTCCTCGATGCACATTAGACCGGAACTCGCCCGCTTCACTTGTCCGTTTCATACTCGCTACAATTTTATTTCCCACCACAAAAATTCGAATATCTTCTCCATTACTTTCCTCAATATATTTCTGAATCAAAATACTGGTATCCATTTTATAAAAAGTATCAATAATCGATTTAGCAGATTTTTTAGTCTCCGCTAATATTACTCCAAGCCCTTGCGTGCCTTCTTGAAGTTTTATAATTACTGGCGCCCCACCCAATATTTCTATTTGCTCTTTTATATTATCAGGATTAATTGCAAATAAGGTCTCAGGAATTGGGATTCCTTTTCGCGACATTATCTGCATGGTGCGTACCTTATTTCGTGCTCGTGTAATACTTAATGAACGTGCCGTACTAAAAATACCATTCATCTCGAATTGTTTAACAATGGCAGCACCATGGCGCGTCACTTTTGAACCTATTCGGGGAATAATTGCATCAAATTCATTCGTTATGTTTTCTCCGTAATAAAATATTTGGGGCTTCCCTTTTCCTAATTTAACAACACATTTGGTATGGTCAATTTGCTCAATATAATGACCTAGCTTTTCAGCTTCTTCTGCAATTCGCTTCGTCGAATATACATTCATACTAACAGAAAGAAGTCCAATGTTCATCGGTGTACGTTTCTAGTATTTCTACTTTTGTTTAAATATCGTTCAAAAAAAGATAGTATAATCTTCAAGCCTTAAATTATTTTAAAAACTCATAGTTATTCATAAATAAAAAGCTTTTTGAGGTCTTCTTTAAATTCCTTCCAAATTAGGTACTAATGCCATACAAAGTTTGTTAATCACTTGGTTGTACAGTACTTTTGTATAGATAAATAAACATCAAATGAGTGTATTGCTAAAATCTTCACTTGCTCGAAAAGTCGTTATGGCTTTATCTGGTCTTTTCTTAGTTTTCTTTTTAGGACAACATTTCGTAATAAACCTTACTTCGGTAATTGATCCTGACACCTTTAATTCGTGGTCTCATTTTATGGGGTATAACCCTTTGGTGCAATACCTTCTTCAACCCATTTTAATTAGTGGTGTTTTGATACACTTCATTATGGGCTTTGTGTTAGAAATTCAAAATAGAGCTGCCAGAGGTTCGGTGAAATACGCCAGTTATAAAGGCAGTGCAAACGCTTCTTGGGTTTCGAGAAACATGATTATTTCTGGAGCCGTTATTTTAGCTTTTTTAGGATTGCATTTCTACGATTTTTGGTTGCCCGAAATGGCCTACAAGTACATTGAAAGCAAACCAGAAGATGCTACAAGATATCACGAAGAAACTGTTCATAAATTTGAACCGTTCTGGAGAACTGTGCTTTATGTTATCTCATTTATTTTATTGGCCATGCATTTATGGCATGGTTTCGCATCCTCTTTTCAAACTATGGGGGTAAACAATAAATATTCATCCGCAATTAAAAAATTTACCAAGTTATATGCCATTGCCATTCCGGCAGGTTTTATTTTAATCGCATTGTATCACCATTTTAATCAAATACCACATTAAGTATGGGCATATTGGATTCAAAGATTCCATCAGGGCCGTTGGCCGATAAATGGACTAATCATAAAAATCATATTGATCTCGTTAATCCTGCTAACAAACGAAATATTGATATTATCGTTGTAGGTACAGGTTTAGCCGGTGGTGCAGCGGCGGCTACCTTAGCAGAATTGGGCTATAATGTGAAAACATTCTGTTATCAAGATTCACCCCGTCGAGCGCATTCGATTGCAGCGCAAGGAGGTATTAATGCTGCGAAAAATTATCAGGGTGATGGTGATAGCAACTACCGCCTTTTCTATGATACCGTTAAAGGAGGCGATTATCGTTCTCGAGAAGCGAACGTATACCGATTGGCTGAAGTTTCTAGTAATATAATTGATCAATGCGTGGCTCAGGGTGTTCCTTTTGCGCGTGAATATGGTGGTCTTTTAGATAATAGATCTTTCGGTGGCGTTTTGGTTTCTAGAACCTTTTATGCGAAAGGCCAAACAGGGCAACAATTATTACTCGGTGCTTATTCGGCTATGAATCGTCAAATTAATCGTGGTAAAATACAATCGCACAACCGTCATGAAATGATGGATTTGGTGAAAATTGATGGTAAAGCCAGAGGAATTATAGCTCGAAATTTAATAACAGGGGAAATAGAACGTCACTCAGCTCATGCCGTGGTTTTAGCAACCGGTGGGTATGGTAATGTTTTCTTCCTATCGACAAATGCCATGGGAAGTAATGTTATGGCAGCATGGCGTGCACACCGTAAAGGCGCTTTCTTTGCAAATCCATGTTACACGCAAATTCACCCAACCTGTATTCCCGTTTCAGGTGATCATCAATCAAAACTGACTTTGATGTCAGAATCATTACGAAACGATGGTCGTATTTGGGTTCCGAAACGGATTGAGGATGCACAGGCGATTCGAGAAGGAAAACTAAAGCCTACGCAATTAGGTGAAGATGAAAGAGATTATTACTTAGAGAGAAGATACCCTGCTTTCGGAAATTTAGTGCCACGTGATGTCGCTTCTCGGGCAGCGAAAGAACGTTGTGATGCTGGTTTCGGAGTGAATAAAACTGGGGAAGCAGTTTATTTAGATTTTGCTGCGGCCATTGTTAGGTATGGAAAAGAAAAAGCCTTAACATCAGGAATGTCCAATGCCGATAAAGAAACCATTCGCCAACTAGGAGAAGAAGTTATCGAAGCAAAATACGGTAACCTTTTTCAGATGTATGAAAAAATCGTTGATGAGAACCCGTATAAAACTCCAATGATGATTTACCCCGCTGTGCATTACACTATGGGAGGGCTTTGGGTTGATTACAATTTGCAGACAAGTATAGAAGGGTGTTATGCCGCCGGAGAAGCTAACTTCAGTGACCACGGAGCTAACAGATTAGGGGCGTCAGCATTAATGCAAGGTTTAGCAGACGGGTACTTTGTACTCCCTTATACTATCGGAGATTATTTATCAAACGATATTCGAACAGGAAGTATTCCAACTGATTCTCCAGAATTTGAAGCGGCTGAGAAAGAAGTGACTGCAAGAATTCAAAAGCTAATGTCAGCTAATGGTGCGCACTCCGTAGATTACTACCACAAAAAATTAGGTAAAATCATGTGGAATAAGTGTGGCATGAGTAGAAATGCAAAAGAACTACAAGAAGCTATTGATGAGATTTCTGAATTACGTGCAGATTTCTGGGAAAATGTAAAGATTCCAGGACAAGCTAATGGTATGAATCCCGAACTTGAAAAAGCAGGTCGCGTTGCTGATTTCTTAGAACTAGGGGAATTATTTGCAAAAGATGCATTGACGCGAAATGAATCTTGTGGAGGTCATTTTAGAGAAGAATATCAAACTCCTGAAGGTGAAGCAATGCGCGATGATAAAAATTTCAAGTTTGTTTCTGCTTGGGAATATAAAGGGGAGCCTAAAGATGCTGTTCTTCACAAAGAAGAATTGGTATACGAGAATATTGAGTTGAAAACTAGAAGTTATAAATAGGTAACTATGAAGTTGAATCTAAAAATATGGCGTCAACAAGATGCCCAATCAAAAGGAAAAATGACAAATTACACTTTAGATGGTGTAGAAGGAGATATGTCATTTTTAGAAATGTTAGATGTCTTAAATGAGCAACTCATAAACAAAGGTGAAGAACCCGTTGTTTTTGACCATGACTGTCGTGAAGGTATTTGCGGGTCTTGTTCTTTAATGATTAATGGTGAGCCGCATGGACCCGATAGAATGGTTACGACCTGCCAATTGCACATGCGAAAGTTTAATGATGGTGATACTATCGTCATTGAACCTTTTAGAGCGAAAGCGTTTCCTGTGATTAAAGATTTAATGGTCGATCGAAGTTCATTTGATCGTATTCAACAAGCTGGTGGCTATGTGTCTGTAAATACTTCCGGTAATACCCAAGATGCCAACGCTATTCCTATTGAAAAAGAAAATGCAGATGATGCGTTTTACGCCGCTGCGTGTATAGGTTGTGGTGCTTGTGTAGCAGCCTGTAAAAATGCAAGTGCAATGCTTTTTACCTCTGCGAAAGTTTCTCAATATGCCTTGCTACCACAAGGGCAAGTTGAAGCCACAGAAAGAGTTCAAAACATGGTGCGCCAAATGGACTTAGAGGGATTCGGAAACTGTACCAATACTGGCGCTTGTGAGGTAGAATGCCCAAAAGGGATTTCATTAGAAAATATCGCACGCATGAACAGAGAATATTATAGCGCTAGTACGAAGGGGTAACCCTTAAATCAGCATGGCTATAATTTGCCTATACCATATCAGTTTACTTGCTTTTTAATCAGTTTATAAAAAGCCATAACTTCAGTCGCAGACACTACAAAATCAGGGTATTCTAGAGAACTGTTTAAACTATGGCATGTAATCAAATTTTTCTTTTGATCAAATGCCTTAATTTCTTTACACATTATAGTATTCTTGCCTACTAAGATCCATATTGAATTGGTGCTATTTTCTTTTTGGGACAATGCTCTATATGATATTCTTTTTCCTAAAACAATCGTTCCTTGAGGTATTCCGTTTACCAGACCATTGTTCATAGAATCATTTAGTATTTCAAAGGCCAAATATGCTCCATCAGATACTTGATCTACAAAAAACCCTACCTGAGGCAGGTTATTCAAAAATCCTTTATTGTCAATATCATCGAGATATTTTTGTTGCAAATCACCTGTAATTAAAGGGGCGGAAAGCAAATATCTAGCAGATCCGAGTTTGCGTATTGTATGCGCCTTTCTCAAATCAGTATTAGAACTGTCGTAAATAATATCAGACTCATTCACTTCTTTGGCGTATAATTGGTCAATCCCCATTTCAAAATATGCAGCTATCTTGTTTAGATTTTTAATCGGAATGTTAGCATTCTCTTTTTCATATAATTGAATGGTACGCAGGCTTACGCCAATAATAGCTGCTAAATCAGACTGACTAATATTTTTTTTCTTCCTGAGTTGCTTTAGTATAAGCATAAAATTGTAATATTGCGTAATATTCTTACATATTATGTTGTATGTGTAATAATATTGCGCTATTTGTAATGCGGTTACAGACAAATATAGCAAAATACGCAACCAAGTGATGTATAATTGACTATCCTAACCATAAATATATCTTTGCCAATGTTTAAAAAAGAAGACTATGGAAAGCCTATCTCTGAGCAACTTTCCACAACTTTAAGAAGAAATTCAACTAAAAATGATCTTGCCAATATCGCTGCAATAACCAATGTAAGTTTTTCTACTATTCGAGATGTGCTTTACCGAACCAACAGCCTTACTCCATCTAATTCAAAAGCCATTCTAGAACTAATCAGAATTTCGTTTGATAATTCATTAGCTCGGCAACTACAAGCAGAAGGTGATAAACAATATTTAAATACCTTTCTTCCGCAGTAGCCATCTATCTTTAATTACTTAAATTTAGGTGCTACTACAACGGATGACTTTTTCAAAAAAAATAAGATCAAAATTACCTGCCGTTAAGACTACCATATTTACAACAGTAGGTATTCTTGCAAGAAAACACAAGGCTATTGATTTATCACAAGGTTTTCCCAACTTTACGGCAGATAAAAAATTAATGACTCTTGTTAACGATGCCATGCATTCGGGTCACAATCAATATGCGGCCATGCCGGGCTATTTTGGCCTGCGGGAAATCATCTCTAAAAAAATAGAGTCACTCCATAGAAAAAGTTATAATCCAGAAAAAGAAATAACCATTACCGTAGGTGCCACACAAGCCATATATACAGCGGTTACTGCTTTTGTTCATCCTGGTGATGAAGTGATTGTCATTAAGCCAGCCTATGATTGCTATGAGCCTGCCATTACGATTAATGGTGGTATTCCTATATACTATCAATTAAGCGCAGCAGATTATAAAGTAGATTGGGAAGCGTTCAAAGCAAAAATCACTTCAAAAACCAAAATGGTTATTATCAACACGCCGCACAATCCTAGTGGTAGAATCTTCTCTAAGGAAGAGATGTTAAAGCTTCAGGAAATCTTAAGACCAACTAATATCATTTTAATTAGTGACGAAGTTTATGAACACATTGTTTTTGATGGGCAAGAACATCAAAGTGCGTCTCGTTTTGACGATTTAGCGTCTCGTAGTCTTATTTGCGCTTCCTTTGGAAAAACCTTTCATGTTACCGGTTGGAAAATGGGCTATTGCGTTGCTCCTGCAGGCTTAATGCATGAATTTAGAAAAGTGCACCAGTTCGCTGTTTTCTGTGTCGATCATCCCGTACAAAGGGCCTTAGCTAAGTACCTTCAGAACGAAAATCACTATTTAACATTAAATCAATTCTATCAAGATAAACGGGACTATTTTTTAACTCGATTAAAAGATTCTCGTTTCAAATTTCATGCTACTGAAGGGACTTATTTTCAGTTATTGGACTATTCAGATATTACGCAAGAAGGAGATGAAAATGTATCAAAGCGTTTGATAATCGATCATAAATTAGCAAGTATTCCGATATCATCTTTCAATGTAAATAATCGCAATGATAAAGTATTGCGTTTCTGCTTTGCGAAAAAAAAGGAAACTTTAGAAAAAGCCACTAATATACTCTGCGGTCTTTAATTAAATGCAGCATTTACTTTAGTCATAAATGTTCCTATTTTGGAAGGTTCTAACCAACGAGTTACTACGACCACATCATTCTCTTTATCAATGACAATAAAATTACCTCCAAAACCAGCTGCGTAATAGATGTTTTCTGATAGCCCTTCCCAATGGCGTTTTCCCTTTTTATTAAGCCACCACATATAGCCATAATTCACATTTGGTTTTGATGAAGTTATTGCTTTTTCTATCCAGCTTTCGCTTATTAGTTGTGCCTCTTTCCATTTGCCATTATTCAAAAAAAGCAATCCAAAACGAGCCATATCTTCTGTACTTATGAATAATCCGGCACCAGAATGACCCCCACCAGTTACAGACTTCATTTTTAGTCCGTCGATTTCGGTCCATGCATTTTCATAACCATGCCAACGCCATGTTGTAGATGCGCCTATTTTATCCATAATATTTTCTTTTAGCACTAAAGGCATAGGTTTACGCCAAACATGAGTAAGTGAATAGGCAAGAACGTTTACGCGAACATCATTATATTCCATTACAGTACCTGGTTCTTTAGGTTTTTCGAATTTCCAGTCATCAATGCCCCCTTCTTTTGGAGGTCTATCTGCCCAATCTTTGCCTCCCCATAGTTCTCCCGACCAAGCAGAATTTTGCTGAAGTAAATGTTCCCAAGTGATTTTAGAATTATGTTCTCCGTCAAAAGTGCCATCCCAAATATAATCGCTCACCTTATCATTAGTACTGACGATCAAACCTTTATCTTCAGCGAGTCCAGCCATAGTGGATAGAAAACTTTTCGTGACACTGAAAGTCATATCAACACGTTGGGTGTCTCCCCATTTTGCAATCACATACCCATTTTTTAAAATCATCCCTGCCGCACCACCCCGCTTTTTGGTAGGACCTAATATTTGATGAAAAGGTTCTCTTTCAAATCCTTTTAAAATCGCTATACGCAAATCTCTAGAGCCTGAATATTCATTTGCTTCTGCATAAGCCACAGCATGCATTAAACTTTTCGAATCAACCTTCAAATCTTTCGGTGATTTTTCTTGCCATTTTGCATTCCGATCTGGAAAATAATACGGTTTTTGTGCAATAACACAATATAACCCTAGTAAATAGACAATAGTTAGCGTAACATATTTCATTTGTCAGACATTATATTATATGAGAGCTAAATATACATCATAGTAAATGAATTTTGATAGAATTAAATATGACTGAATTATCTTATTTATTTTTTAGTTATTTCTTTAATTAAAATTATGTCCTATTTCGTTTCGGTCGTAAGAAATAGCTTAATTTTATCTTGCCGCTTATTAATAATAAAAACTTCATTATGACAAAAAATTACTTTATCCTGTTTTTTTCTTTATTCTTATTATCCGTTCAGTCTCAAGATCAATACTATGTTACAACTGTGGGTAGTTCTGCAAATGATGGGTTGACCGAAAATACGGCATGGGATATAACAACAGCTGTTGCAAGAGCGGTAGCAGGAGATACTGTTTGGATTAAATCAGGAACGTACAACAGTCCCATACTAAACACATCTAATGCTGGAACAATAGAAAATCCAATTGTTTTTATTGGATACAAAAACAATATCGGTGATATAGTAAGTGCTCTCTCACCTACTTATACAGAAGACATGTATATTTCTGACAATAGAATTATGAAGGGCATCGATATGCCTTTGTTCAATAATTCTAGAGGCGAAGACGAGACTCCAAATACAACCGATATTGCTTGGTCTATAAATCACGATTATATTCATCTGGTGAATATTAAAATACAGTACTATTGGATTGGCGTTAGTATGACCTCAGGAACTAGAACAGGGCTCAAATTCTCTAATATTATTGGTAATGAATTTGGAAACTGGGATCCTTCGAATAATGGATGGGATAAGCCTTTTTCTTTAACACCACCAACCGGTAATCTATCGGGTCAAGGTTTTTATGGAATTAACGTAATTAATTCCGTTTGGGAAAATTGCTCGATATTTGATGCTGGCGCGGCTTCTTATTTTTTGGTTAATTCTGATAGTTTAGAATTTAATGGTTGCCAAGCATATTCTACTCGTTCGGGAAATGCTTCTGATTATTTATTTGACTTTGCTACTGTAACTAATTCGACTTTAAAAAACTATATCGCTAAGCGATATGATTTAGACACCTCTAAAATGCACCTATCAAGAGCAGTAATGCTACAACTGCAATCTCGTGGCAACTTGATAGAAAATGGGACACACATTAACACACGTACTCAGGTGGAAGTACAATCAACGAATAATACTTTTAGAAATATCAATGTTATCGGTAACGGTAAAGGAAACCAAGGGAACATACAAATTTCAGGAGAAAGTGATGATAATTTATTTTATAATTGGACAATAGACAACACAGAAGGAATACAATTTTTAGGGGCTGGCGACTCAAGACAGCCAGGAGTGAGTCATGCATATTCTGGGCAGAACAACTATTTTATCAATTTCAAAATTACCAATGTTCCTGCAGGGACAGGTAACGCTATATTCTCATTTCACCGTCTGGGTTTTGGAGAAACTGACGATTCTGGCACCAACTATATTATTGGCTTAACAGCAGACAACTCAGTTGCACTTGTGAATACAAATAGAACTGGCACTTTAAATATCTATAATAGTACTTTTACAAATGTAAATAATTATGATACCGCAAGTACTTCTGGTCCTTCAACAGATGAATTAGTACAATTAAATTTTTTTAATTGTAATTTTTATAACAATGGTTTTACAACACCTGCTAATAGCCCTGAAAGAAGTTTGGTTAACACAATTTCCGTTGATCCATTATTCACAAATGCTGCAATTGGAGACTACACTTTACAAGCTGGGAGTGGCTTGATAGATAAAGGAATGGATGCCAGTATAATTAACTTCGATGCCGGTAAAGACTTTACTGGAGTAGAAAGAATATTTGATTATGACATAGGCGCATATGAGTACTTAAACGAATCAATTAATACCTGCAATACACCAAATCCTTCTTCAGGTTTATCTCCCAATGAGGTTACTGTAAGTGACTTCCAAATAAACCACGGACCATGTAATCTAATGGACAATGATTTTCACCCCGAATCTCGATGGAGTGCAGATGGTGATGGACAGTGGGCGCAGTTCGATCTAGGTTCTCCGCAAGAATTTGACCAGTTACAAATTGCTTTCCATCTAGGGAATAGCAGAAATTCCTACTTCGATATTCAAATTTCGAATGATGCACAGGCATGGATATCAGTACTGACTGGGGCACAAGCAAGTGGAACATCTCTCACACTCGAAAATTTCAACTTTCCATTACAAAACGCCAGATACGTTCGTTATCTGGGTCATGGCAATTCACAAGCTAACAATAATTGGAACAGTATTACGGAACTCAGAATCAACAAAACAACGATTAATGTCGAGAATATTATAATCGAACCAGAAGATTCCACTATCGAATTAGGCAAAACACAAACCCTCACTTTTGCCATAACTCCTGCAAACGCAACCAATCAATCGGTTGTTTGGTCGTCGAGTGATACTAGTATTGCAACAGTAGATGCAAACGGACTTGTAACAGCAGTTGCAGTAGGTACGGCAACTATTACAGCCACAACCAATGATGATGGGTTCGCAGATACGACAAATATTATAGTTGAAAATAGTTGTGTAATAACCAATGTAGCCCTTGGAAGTACCGCAAGTCAATCAAGTACTTATGGTAGTGGAGTAGCTGCTCTTGCTATAGACGGTAATACTACAGGAGAATCACCATGGAGTGCCGATTTGCAACATACAAACAATGAAGCTACACCTTGGTGGCAGTTAGATTTAGGTGGTGAGCATACCATTGATCATCTAAAAATATTTAATCGTAGTAATCGTTTGCAATCACGACTCAATAACTTCTATGTCTTTGTATCAGATGCTCCTTTTACAGCAACAGCAAGTCTTGATGATTTAAGAAATGATGCCAGTATCTTTGAGTATTTCTTTAACGGCGTTGCTGGTTTAGAAGAAACACTAACTCTTAATACCGAAGGAAGATACATTCGCATTCAACTTGCAAATAATGGCA
>CALDYU010000009.1 GCA_937944485.1 uncultured Flavobacteriaceae bacterium
TTGGCCTCTGGCATTATCTGCAAAATGAAGGGCAGTCGACAACTGTTGTTTCGCCTAATGATTATCCGAAGTTTTTAAAATGGATTCCCGGAAATGAGCATATTCTAAATTTTGAAACTAAAAATTCTCAAGCTCGAGAAGCCCTCGAAAACGCTACCTTAATTTTTACATTAGATTTCAACCACTTTGGTAGAACAGGACAATTAGAGCCTTTGTTAGAGGCTTCTGATGCGGCGTTTGTGATGATTGACCACCACCAAGCACCGTCCGATTATGCCGATGTTCAGTATTCTGATGTGCAGATGAGTTCAACCTGCCAAATGGTCTATCATTTCATTGAAGCACTCGGTGATACTTACAAGATAACTCCCGAAATCGCAAATTGCCTTTATACAGGTATCATGACGGATACGGGTTCTTTTAAATTTCCTGCCACCACAAGTAAAACGCATCAAGTTATTGCTGATTTAATTGATAAGGGAGCTGAAAATTCATTTATTCATAATCAAATTTTTGACAACAACTCCCCTAGCAGGCTTCATCTACTAGGTTGTGCACTTAAAAATTTAGTAATTCTCCCCGAGTTCAAAACGGCTTACATAACGTTGAGTCAAGAAGAATTAGATCAGTATAACTACCAAAAAGGAGATACGGAAGGTTTTGTGAATTACGGACTCACACTAGAAGGAATTCAATTTGCGGTTATCTTCATAGAAAATACCGAAGAAGGAATTATTAAAATTTCTTTTCGTTCTGAAGGCGATTTTTCTGTAAATGAATTTGCTCGTAATCACTTTGAGGGTGGGGGTCATACAAATGCGGCGGGCGGACGAAGTGAAAAATCGTTACAAGAAACTGCCGCTCATTTTGAATCTTTGCTAAACACTTATAAAGAACAATTAAATTCATGAAGTATTTAATTCTCATACTTTGTATAGTATTTTTCGTTAGTTGTGAAGGTCCACAACCTAGGCACCCTGTAAAAAGAAGTACCACCAATTCAATTCAAGTTGCCATTGAACGAAGTAAAAAACTACTGGCTGCCGAAGAAGCATTAATGCAGGCTATCATCAAAAAAGATTCTACACATAGCTATTTGCAAAGTGCATCAGGTTCTTGGTATTTTTACAACAAAAAGAATAACACACCTTCAGCCACAGCGCAACCAGACGATTTAGTCACCATGACTTATAATATATTGAGCTTCCATAATGACACCTTATATCGTATGAAAGATATAGGCATTCTAAAATACAAGGTCGATAAGCAAGAACTATTTCCTGGTTTACGAAGTGCGGTTAAGTTATTAAAAGAGAATGAAACTGCAACCTTCCTTTTCCCATCTTCTTTGGGGTATGGCGTGCCAGGTGATGGAAACAAAATTGGCATTAATATGCCCTTAAAATCAACAATAGCTTTATTAAAAATTGAAAAAGACAGTCTATAAATTTAAAAATATCATTTAATCGCTAATAAACTCAAATCCATGAAAAAAGTACAGATATTACTCTTAAGCATTTCACTCGTCTTAGCTAGCTGTAAATCAGCAAAATATGCTGATTTAGGAGATGGTCTTTTTGCCGATATTCAAACTACCAAAGGTGATGTTATCGTCAAATTAGAATATGAAAAAACACCCGTCACTGTTGCAAATTTTGTTTCTTTAGCGGAAGGAGAAAATACTTTTGTAAGTGAAGAATATAAGGGGAAAAGGTTTTATGACGGACTCATATTTCACAGAGTAATGAAGGATTTTATGATTCAAGGCGGCGACCCATTAGCCAATGGATTGGGAAATCCAGGATACAAATTTATGGATGAATTCAATGATTCATTAATCCATGATAGAAAGGGTGTATTATCAATGGCAAATGGCGGCCCCGCAAGTAATGGTAGTCAATTTTTTATTACGCATAAACCGACGCCATGGTTAGATGGGGTTCATTCTGTTTTTGGGGAAGTCGTCGCTGGCATGCCGGTTTTAGACTCTATTGCTAGTGTACCTGTAGCTGCCAAAAATAAACCAGTCGAGGATGTAAAAATGAATAGTATTGCTATAATTCGAAATGGTAAAGCGGCGAAGAAATTCGATGCAGTTGCAATCATGACAGATTATTTTGCCAAAGAAGAAGAACGTCAGGCCGCGCTTAAAAAAGAAAAAGAAGCACAAATGGCACTGCAACTCGAGGCTAGAAGATTACTGGCCGAGGAAATGAAATCTCAAAAAGCCAAAGCGAAAACATTACCCTCAGGACTTAAAATACTTAGTTTAGTTGATTCCGACGGTAAAAAACCTGGAATTGGTTCTAATGTTTTAGTTAATTATGCTGGCTTTCTAGAAGACGGTACATTATTTGACACTTCAGAACAAGCTATTGCCGAGAAATATGGGAATTTCGAACAAATTTTCAGAATGCACAGAGGCAATATGACACCTTCAAAAATGTATTATCACCCCGAAGCCGGTTTAGCAGCGGGTTTCCGTGAAGGGCTGCTAACAATGAAAGTTGGTGATAAAATTCGTGTTTTTGTACCGTCACACCTCGGATATGGAGAGCAAGGTGGAGGACCTATTCCCCCCAATGCAGATTTAGTTTTTGATTTAGAAATAGTAAGTCTAACGCCTTAAACATTCCATTATACGAATGATTCAAAAAACCCACAATAGTGGGTTTTTTTAGTAACTTACACGAACCATTTCATAACATTCCCAATGAAAAAAATTATTTTAAGTTTAGTAGTCACTACTGTCTTGATATCATCTACCTGTTCATGCTCGGGTAACGAAAGCAGTACTATTAGTAAACCAGAAGATTCGGAAAATCCAACGGAAGAAACGGAAGAAGAAAGTGGCACGAATAGTATGACCGTAGTAGATACTTTTGGACAGCTTCGTGTTTCTGGTAAAAACCTAGTGAATAAAAATGATGAAATTGTACAGCTTAGAGGTATGTCAATTTCATGGAGTAATTGGTGGCCTCAATTCTACACCAAAGAAGTTGTGCAATGGCTAAAAAAAGATTTTAAGGCAACCATAGTGCGTGCTTCTATGGGAATTGAAGATCCGGGAGGTTATATCGAATACCCTACACGAGAAAAGGATAAAATCTTTACGGTCATAGATGCCGCCATTGAAGAAGGCATTTATGTCATTGTTGATTGGCATAGTCATCATGCCGAAGATAATGTAGCTGCTGCCGTTGACTTTTTTGAAGAAGTGGCTCAGAAATATGGTGACAAGTCCAATATTATTTATGAAACATACAATGAACCCCTAGATACGGCTTCTTGGAATGATGTCATTAAACCCTATCATGAAACTGTTATCGCCGCAATCAGAAAATACGACTCTGATAATGTTATTATTGCGGGTACGCGATCTTGGTCACAACGGGTTGATGAAGTGATTAGCAATAGACTTTCAGATGAAAATACCATGTATACACTACATTATTACGCAGCTTCGCACAAACAAGAACTTCGTGATATTGCGCAAACGGCTCTTGACGCCAATCTTCCTATTTTCGTTACGGAATACGGAGTTACTGAATATACAGGTGATGGTTTTGTCGATGTTGCTGAAGCGAAAACATGGTGGTCATTTCTAGATGAAAATAAAATCTCTTGGTGTAACTGGTCAATTGCAGATAAAGAAGAATCGTCAGCCGCCGTTAAACCTGGTGCAAGTGGCAACGGCAATTGGCCTTTAGATATGCTCACACAATCAGGTTTACTAGTTCGCGAAGAACTAAGAACTAAAAATGAAAGCTATAGCGATTGATCTTAATCCGTCATCAATCACATATGGCAAAAGGGAGATGTCTTCTTATTTTAGAGGAGCCGCTTCTAAAATAGCTAACAGAAACTTCCAAAATTTTCGGACCGAAGAAATTTGAACGCGCTCATCTGGTGAGTGCGCTCCGTGAATAGTAGGTCCAAAACTAATCATATCCATATCTGGGTAGTGGGTACCCAAAAAACCGCATTCCAAGCCTGCATGACAGGCTACAACACGAGGGTTTTCTTTAAATAGGGTTTTATAGGTTGTTTCCAAAACCTTTAGAATTGATGAGTTTGGGTTGGGATTCCAGCCGGGGTAGTCCCCAGAAAAGACAACCTTACAACCAGCCAATTCAAAAGTCGCTTTAAGTCCTTCTGCCAAATCCATTTTTGCAGAATTAACAGACGATCGGGTAAGACAACCTATTTTAATTGCGCCATCTTTTACCAAAACACGAGCCACATTATTCGATGTTTCTACCAAATCGTCCATAGAAGCACTCATAGCATACACCCCGTTATGCGCCGCATAAATTCCTTTAATCAACAATTCCTGTGTAGTGCCATCCATGACTTTATTTACTAGGGAACCTTGGTCTAATGCGATTATCAAATGGGGTTCTACAATTTTCAATTCATTTTTAATAACGCCCGCCAAAACATCAAAATCACTCTCAAAATCTTTTTGCCGATCTGCATCTAAAACTATAATTGCGTTACTTTCTCTAGGTATGGCATTGCGCAAACTACCACCGTCAATTTGCGCCACTTGAATATGGTATTTGGCCATCATATAATGCAAAAGACGATTCATAATCTTATTGGCATTACCCAAACCTTTATTAATATCCATCCCGCTATGACCGCCTTTGAGGCCTTTTACTTCTATACCATAAGTGATTCCATTAGACACTGGGGCTACCTCTTTATAGCTGCGAGAAGCAGTAACATCTATACCACCAGCGCATCCAATATCAATTTCATCATCCTCTTCCGTATCCAAATTCAATAAAATTTCACCTTGTAAAATACCCCCTTCAAGCCCCATGGCTCCTGTCATCCCTGTTTCCTCATCAATAGTAAATAATGCTTCCAGTGACGGGTGCGGAACATCCTTACTTTCTAATAAAGCCATAATAGCTGCAACACCCATTCCATTATCAGCTCCTAAAGTCGTTCCCTTTGCTTTTACCCAATCAGCTTCTATATACATAGCAATACCTTGAGTATCAAAATCAAAATCAGTATCGTTATTTTTCTGATGCACCATATCTAAATGTGATTGCAGGGTAATACATTTTCGATCTTCCATACCCGAAGTAGCTGGTTTGCGAATAATAACATTGCCAACGGCATCTTCAAAAGTTTCTAGACCAAGTCCTTTACCAAAATCAATCATTAATTTGATAACACGCTCTTCTTTTTTTGAAGCACGTGGTACGGCATTTAGCTTTGCAAAATTTTTCCAAATAGCTTTTGGTTCTAAATTTCGAATCTCAGTACTCATAAATACTTAATTTTTCACAAAAATACATTCTCTGAGAATAGCGCGCTCAATAATTGATTAATTTTGAATATATGCTGTCGAATATATTGAGAAGGAGTGCCACATTAAGAAATGGAATTGCCATTAGCATTATCCCCCAATTATTTTTAGTGCAATGGTTAGCCAATCACCCTGACTGGGTTGAAAGTTATTATAGCAACGGAATATACCCTTGGGTAAGCCAATTTTTCAGAAGTTTGTTCGGATGGATACCATTCTCTATTGGCGAAATCATATACACCCTACTCCTACTCTTAGGGCTTCGTTATCTAATTCGCCGACGGAAAAAAATCAAAGCGAATCCCCTAGCTTTTTTGCGAAACATAGTGATGGTTTTTGCCGTTTTCTATTTTACATTTCATGTCGTTTGGGGACTTAATTATTACAGACAACCTTTGGGTAAAACCTTAGCTATTGAAGAAAAAGCTAGCTATGAAAATATTGAAAAATTAACGGTACGGCTTATTCATAAAACAAATGCACTGCAATTGCAAATTGCAGGAGATTCATCAAGTATTGTTAAAATTCCATATTCGCGAAAAGAGATTTTTAATAAAATTATTGCAGGTTATGATTCTCTTGACCGGCAAATTCCACTATTAAAATACCCCAAGCCCAATCTTAAAAAATCGAGTTATAGCACTATTTCAAGTTATATGGGAATCGGTGGATATTTAAATCCTTTTACCAATGAGGCGCAAGTCAATAAAAAAACACCCTTATTTCGGTTTCCAGTAGTAGTTGCTCATGAAATTGGACATCAAATTGGTTACGCCGCAGAAAATGAAACTAATTTAATAGGATATCTAGTTACGCATAAAAATGAGGATCTTTATTTTCAATATGCCGCTTCGGCCTATGCACTTTCCTATTGTCTCAATGCCGTTCGTAGAACAGATCAAAAAGCTTTCGAAATTTTGCTAGATCAAATTAACCTTGGCGTGAAAAAAAACTATCAAGAACTTCAAGATTTTAACGCCGCTTATGAAAACCCATTCGAGCCAATTTTTACTTCTATTTTTAGTGGTTTTCTCAAAGCAAATAACCAAACTGACGGGGTCAAGAGCTACAACAGGGTCGTGCATTTATTGGTTGGTTACCATAAGCAGTATCCCCTATAGAAATCCGTCTTAAAAGAACATACCTAAGTTTATAAGTCCAAAGCGGTTTGCTGTTGATAAATAAGGAAAAAGAAGCCTAGCAAATATGAATTAGTTCCCTTACTTTTAAGAAGACTAATTAATCAACTGTATATTTATGAAAATCAAACTTTTAGGCCTAGCCCTATTGTGGTGTGCCAGCACTTTAGTTGCTCAGGATTACTTCCCTGAAAACGATGGTGTCAAATCAAAAAACAATAATTACACGGCCTTTACAAATGCAAAAATCTTTGTAACTCCCACTCAAATTATTGAAAAAGGAACATTGTTGATTCAAAACGGCAAAGTAAAACAGGTAGGTGCTTCTGTGACCTTACCTAAAAATACCGTGGTGATAGACGTAACCGGACAATCAATCTATCCTTCCTTCATTGATATTTATTCTAAATTCGGCGTAGAACAAGCTAAAAGAGCACCCGGCAGGGGGCGCGCCTCGCAATATGATGCTAGTAGAGATGGGTTCTATTGGAACGATCATGTGATGCCAGAAAATAATGCGATTTCTAAATTCAAATATGACGACAAAAAAGCGAAAACACTTCGCGATGCCGGTTTTGGTGTCGTCAACTCACACATACACGATGGTATTGTTCGTGGCACAGGTGTTTTAGTTGCCCTTAATAGTACGGGCAATGATGGAAATCGAATTCTAGACGATCAATCTGCTCAGTATCTGTCATTTTCACGAAGTGTGGCAAAAAGACAGTCATATCCTACCTCACTCATGGGGTCTATGGCGCTGTTACGTCAAATGTATACCGATGCCAAATGGTATGCAGCAGGAAATTCAAGCACTAAAGACCGCTCGTTAGAAGCCCTCAATAAAAATAAAAACTTAGTGCAAATTTTTGAGGCCAAAGATAAAGGACATGCTTTGCGAGCTGATAAGATTGGCGACGCAAATGGTATTCAATATACTATTTTAGGAGGTGGCGATGAATACGAGCGTATTGAAGAAATAAAAGGTACTGGTGCAAGTTTTATTCTTCCGATAAACTTTCCTGAAACCTATGATGTATCAAACCCATATGCCGCAAACATGATTGCCTTGAAAGATATGCGCCACTGGAATCAAGCCCCTTCAAATCCGAAGGTATTAGCAGATAACAATATTCGATTTTCGTTAACCACATACGACTTAAAGTCGCCTGCGAAGTTCAAAGAAAAGCTTATGAAAGCAATTCAATACGGACTTTCTAAAACGAAAGCCTTAGAGGCTTTAACTCTAGCCCCAGCAGCTATATTAGGTAAGACAAACCGCATAGGATCATTACAAGCAGGGCGGGAAGCCAATTTTTTAATCACCTCAGGTGACATCTTTGAAAAAGGAACTATTCTCTATGAAAATTGGGTGCAAGGTTCAAAAAACAACATTAACGATCGCAACTTAAAAGATATTAGAGGTACTTACGATTTGGAAGCCGGCGGATTAACCTATTCGATGTCCATTACTGGAGAAGCAGGCAAACCTAAAATAGCGATTAAACAAGACACTAATAAACTGAAATCAAAAATCACCTATGCGAACAATTGGCTTACGATTTCTTTTAATGATACAGAACAAAAAAGTTACCGACTTACGGGACTCGTATCTAAAGACACTGATAATTTTAAAGGACGTTTACTTTTACCTAGCGGAAAAGAAAAAACTTTTTCTGCAATGAAAACAAGCGGTTTTTCTAAAGACAAAAAAGAGGGTAAAAAAGGGAACAGCGTGCCAGAAATGGTAGGCGTTACTTATCCCAACGTTGGTTTTGGATATGCCAATAAACCCAAACCAGAAACGATACTTTTTAAAAACGCCACCGTATGGACCAGTGAAGCAGATGGTATTCTCCAAAATACGGATGTTTTGCTCAAGGATGGTAAAATCGCAAAAATAGGCATCGCTTTAAAAGCAGGAAAAGCCAAAGTAATTGACGCAACAGGCAAACACCTTACCGCAGGGATTATTGACGAACACACCCATATAGCTGCATTAGCCATCAACGAAGCGGGACACAATTCTACTGCCGAAGTAAAAATGGAAGATGTCGTGGACAACGAAGATATTAACATCTATCGTCAACTTGCTGGAGGAGTAACCTCAGCGCAACTCCTTCACGGATCAGCTAATCCGATTGGGGGTCGATCAGCAATCTTAAAACTAAAATGGGGTGAATCGCCGGAAAAGATGATTTATACGAATTCTCCCAAATTCATAAAATTTGCCCTTGGTGAAAATGTGAAACAAAGTAACTGGCAAAGTTTTTCTAGATTCCCGCAAACACGGATGGGTGTAGAGCAAGTCTTTATGAACTACTTTCAAAGAGCTAAAGAATACGACATTAAAAAGAATAGCGGTCAAGCGTATCGCTATGATGAAGAAATGGAAGTTCTTGCCGAAATTATTAATGGAGAACGTTTTATAAGCTGTCATTCTTATGTACAGAGTGAAATCAACATGATGATGAAAGTTGCAGAAAAATTCAATTTTCGAGTGAATACCTTCACGCATATTTTGGAAGGGTATAAAGTAGCTGATAAAATGGCAAAACACGGTGTTGGTGCTGGCACTTTTAGTGATTGGTGGGCGTATAAATATGAGGTGAATGACGCCATTCCGTATAATGCAGCTATTATGCAAAAGCAAGGGGTTATTGTTGCCATTAATAGCGATGATGGTGAAATGGCGCGACGTTTAAACCAAGAAGCCGCTAAAACAGTAAAGTATGGTGGCATGACAGCATTAGAAGCCTGGAAAATGGTGACTATTAATCCTGCTAAATTATTACACATCGATAAACGTGTGGGTAGTATTAAAGTAGGCAAAGATGCCGATGTTGTTTTATGGTCTGATCATCCGTTATCGGTATATGCCAAGGCGGAAAAAACAATCATTGAGGGTGCTACTTATTTTGATATGGAAACAGATCAACAACAAAGAACCGCCGTAAGTCAAGAGCGCAATAAGCTTATACATATGATGCTTAAAGAAAAAGCTGGCGGTGGAAAAACGCAAGCACCGAAAATGAGTAAGAAAGAACAAATGACTTGTGAAACCTTATAAAACTGAAGACAAGTTCAAATATAAATTTCAAAAATAATTTTAGGCCTAGCGCAGTCGAAGCCCGTTTAAAAATAAAAGATTCCCGCCTTCAAGGGAAGGAAAAAAGCTTAATTATGAAAAAACAAAGAAATATACTTATCGTCTTGCTCTTGACCTTAGTGAGTACTAGTTGGGGGCAGCAAACACCTGCTTCCGTGCAAAAAGAAGCTATTACTATTACAGGTGTCACCGCACATATTGGTGATGGTACCGTAGTCGAAAATTGTACGATCGTTTTTGAAAACGGAAAAATTACGGCTCTTGGCCAAGGTGAAACTACCAAAGGAACCGTTATCGCTGCTAATGGCAAGCATGTGTACCCAGGTTTTATCGCTCCCGTGAAAGAGCTTGGCTTAATCGAAGTCAATGCCGTACGTGCAAGTAATGACTCCGATGAAATTGGTGAAATGATTCCGCATGTTCGCAGTCTCGTGGCATACAATGCAGAATCAAAAGTGGTTGAAAGTATGCGTCCGAATGGAGTGCTTTTAGGCCAAATAACCCCAAAAGGAGGGCGGATTTCAGGTACTTCTTCCATCGTACAATTCGATGCCTGGAACTGGGAAGATGCTGCCGTAAAAGTAGATGACGGTATTCACCTTCATTGGCCGAACTCTTTTCGTAGGGGTCGTTGGTGGCTCGGTGAACCTCGGGGACTAAAACCCAATAAAGACTATCAAAAACAGGTCGATAAAGTATCTGAATTTCTAACAAGCGCTGCTGCTTATGGTAACGGCAAAGGCACTTCATTAAACCCTGCATTTAAAGCAATGCAAGGAGTCTTTCAGGGCACCCAAAAATTGTATATCTATGCTGATGGAGAGAAAGAAATTATTGATGCCATTAGCGGTGCAAAAAATTCAGGGGTTTCTGATATCGTACTTGTTGGCGGATATCACGCTTACAAAATAACTGATTTCTTAAAAGAAAATAATGTACCTGTACTTGTACAGTACACCCATAATCTTCCCAGCCTTGCTGATGATGACTATGACCTACCCTACAAGTTACCAAAACTACTTATGGATGCCGGTGTATTAGTCGCCTTACAAAATAATGATGCGTCGAACTTTCAGACAAGAAATTTACCGTTCTATGCCGGTCAAGTGGTTGGCCAGGGCATGGACAAAGAAAAAGCCTTGCAAATGATTACAGGCAATACAGCTAAAATTCTAGGCATAGATGCAACCTATGGTACGCTAGCAGTGGGCAAAAGTGCCACCCTATTCATATCGGAAGGGGATGCTCTAGATATGCGAACCAATCAATTAACACATGCCTTTATTGATGGCAGAAACGTTTCTTTAGAAACTCATCAAACAGAATTATGGAAACGGTATTTGGGGAAGTACGAAGGTAAATAAATACGAATCGCTACTTTTTGGTTATGCATTGGTATGTTTTAAAGGCTACCTGATAAGATTGGCAGCATCATTTTAATATGTTTATACTACCTTTTTAGTGTTCAAAAGGGTACAATTCGTTGAATTTTGGCTATCATCATACCTATAAAAAACGACAAACTACGCTATAAAAGGAAGTGCTGGAAGGTTCAGATAAACTATACGATTTTAGGTTCGAATACGTTAAACATGTATACCGCTACAACCTATGAAATCTAAAAAATACCTTTTCGTCTTTATTTTTATACTAAGTCTTAGCTCACTAACAGCGCAAATGGGTTGGGCTGACGGTGAAATTTTTCTAAACGATGGAAGCTCAAAAAAGGGACTCATCAAACTGGATTTTTCTTCGAAACAAATACTATCATTACGCAACGCCAAAAAAGGCACCAAATTTAAGTCCTCGCGAAAAGCCAAAAAAGAATACTACCAACCCGAAGAAATACACCATATTGTTCTTGAGAATGCAATGGTGCGGGGCTATTATGAATACCTGCCCGTTTCAAAAAACAAAAAAGGCCTTTTCCGGGTGGTCACTCGAGGTAGAGTAAACTTATATCAGCGGTATGTGATTGACACCTCGCACCGAGACAATAATGGTAGAAGTTTAAGTTCAGCCTTAGATTCTGAATATCATGTTAAAAGAGACGGCGAAACGATTACCACTCCACTAGCGACAGATCACGATTACAAATACTTCATAAAAAAAGGGACTACTTATTTTTCAGACTGTCCTGCCCTAGTAGCCAAAATTAAAGACGGTACCTACACCAAGGGAAATATTAAAAAGGTGGTTGCTATCTACAACGAGTGCGGTACTAGTAAATAACTTCATTTCTTCAATGCTCGCAAGCGAGTGAATTAACTCCTATCTTTGAGGAGAGCAATGCTCGTTGGGTTATAAAAACTTAATTTTGTTTTAGAAACTTTACGAGTTCATAGAATTATGAGCTACTTCTTAGTACGCTTAGCTAATTGTTATGCGTAAGTTGAAAAATAAGAATGACAAAAAAATTTGCTGAAAAAATTGGCGTTAAAGTTGCCCTGAAATCTGTGACAATTGGAATTCTAATTGCATATTTAATTCCAACACTTTTGGTAATAGGCGATGGAATTAAAGCAGCATTATGGATTTTTGAAATTAATTACTGGATTAATATCGTTATTGGAATTTTGATTTTCTATGTATGTGGTTATTTCTTTGGTAAAAAGGCTGGAAATGAAATACTGATAAAGAAAAAGGATCATCAACAAGTTGGAGCGAAATACGGATTTCTCACCTTACTCTTGACTGTTTTTTTAACCAGTTGGATTGGTTTTTTTCAAGAAAGATTTGACAGCATCGGCACGAATGACAACCCATTTTATGACTATATCTTTAAGCCAATGTTTTGGTTTTTACTATTCGGAATTGTTCCATCAATATTAGTTGGACTTCTGTTTGGTAAACGGATAAAAAATAACGGAAATAAAAAACCTACGCACAACAATACCTAAATGTAATGCGGACTTTAGGGCAAAACCGAAAGGTCTGTGTATACCTGCCTGCCGGCAGGCAGGTTTATATTGACGCTAAATCTTTGGGATTTAGCTTTGACAAGAAAAATAAAAACTAAACCAAAAGCTTTTGCATAACGCGTAGCTGGAAATCCGTCGGATTTCCGCACTGCACTAATATTAATCATAGCCCAACCGTTGTGCGTAATATTGAGCAACAGAAACTTAATTAAAATCACAAAATGAAAAGAACCTTAATCGTAATCGGACTAATTATTGGAATGAATTTAACTTCCTTTGCACAAGAAATCACTTTGTCCGAATCTGAATTGAAAAATGTTTTGTGCAAGCAATGGGAAATAGAATATGCTATGATGAATGGTATGAAAATTGGACAAATGCCCGGTGCTTCTGATTTCGATTTCAAATTTAAAAAAGATGGAACATATGATTTAATCCGAGAAGATGGAAAAAATGAAAGCGGTATTTGGACTTACAATTCTGAAAAGAAATATGTTGAACTAGCAATTAAGGAAAAAGTAACTTCGCGAATTAAATCTATTAGCAAAACTAAACTGATTCTAACATTAGTTTCTGGACAAAATGACCCACCTGAACTACCTAGTGTAGAAGTTCATTTCAAAGCGATATAAATACGCCACACAACAAAACCCATAAACAATACGGACTTCAGGCTTACATGTCTGTCGGCAGACAGGTTTATGAAGTCGCTAAATCTTATGGATTTAGCTTTGGACAAAAAAAAGAAAAAGAAAAACTATAAGCTTTAGCTACATGCACAGACCTGCCTGCCTGCAGGCAGGCGGAAACAAAAAGTTTCGTTACTACCGCACTACACTAAACCGAAGCGTTTATGTAGCATTTTAACAATCCATCACCCCTATTCCGCAATTCGGTATTAAAAGATTTTTACACGCACAAAAAAACGCCAATTTTGATCCATTCAACAAACAGAATTGGACTTATGAAATTAAAATTTGCAGCGGTAATCGGACTTGCCTTTTTGACTATCAATCAAATACTACTTTTAGGAGGGTATGAATTTATACAAAATCAACAACCAATTGACTACGTCCATTGGCTATTGTTAATAGGAGCTTTATTATGCCTATCATTAAACTATATCTTTTCAAATACTATTTTTAGCAACCTAGCTACAATTTTAACTTCTTTGGGTATAGTGGCCCTAATCGGACAAGCAACAATAGACTTTTTATGGTGGAGTTACGGGACTGATATTGAAGGAGTAGACAAATTGACCCGTCAAATAATGGAAAGACCATCTATACGAATGCCTTTTATGACTATAGGACCAGCTTTATTTTATTTAGGTTTAACAGTACATGCAGGACGATTTATAAAAACAGACACTTTACAATCTCTTCTCGTGTTTCTAGGAGTTTTTGGAATTGGATTGGGTGCCTTTGCTTTTGACAGTAGAATACTCATCGTAGTAGGTCACATTTTGCTTACTATAGGTATAGTAGCCCTAATTTTCAGAAATGATCTTACACTTCAAAAGTAAATGGTCTATGTATTTGGAACAATAGCTAATACTAAAAAACCAAAACACATCCGTTCGTCAAACTTTCATTTGTTCAGTCAATCAGCTTTAGTTTAGGTATGAATTTCACCTTTCTTCTCTCTTAAAGAGACGGGCGTGCTTTGTCGCATTACAGATAAAATCTCAGCGAGTATCGCGATCGCAATTTCTTGTGGCGTTTCTGCGCCGATAGCTAAACCCGTAGGGCCATAAACTCCTTCAAAAAAAGTATCGTCTACTTCTGGACAATGCTCTAAAAATTCATGCAACAATTTTTCACGTCGTTTGTTGGGCCCTAAGAGTCCCAAATAAGCTGGACGACTTTCGTGCAGCGCGATTAAAAATTGTAAGTCTTTTGAATAACTATGGGTCATTAGAACTACCGCCGTTTGTTGATCAATTTGAGATACATCTAAATCTTCAGCAATAATACCCTGCAGTTCAAGTGCTCCTGGGAAATCTGTAAATTTTTTTTCTTCGGTTGGATGTGCAATAACTATGACCTCCCAGCCCATATTAGCGGCAAAAAGACAAAGTTGTACGGCATCATGTTCGGCACCCACAATAATCAAGCGATAGCAGGGTGCAAGGGTTCGCTCTAATTTTAAAAATTTTGAATTTAAAGAAACCTTTGGGTGCGTTGAATACCAATTTTCATTCAAAAGAAAGGTACTTCCAAAACCTTCATTTTGAGCAATATCCTTCTCATAATACGATGAAACTTGAATGGGTAATCGTTTGGTAATTGTTTCATTAACTGCGGCTAAAAAATCAGCATTTGGTGCAAATGGTTCAATCAAAATATAGAGTATTCCTTCACAACCCAATCGATAGCGCCCGTCATAGGTCATGACTTTAGCTGTGCCCGTTACAAAGACTGATGCAGCTTGCCGTATGACTTCCTTCTCCACACAGCCACCACTGACCGCACCAGTCATTTCACCCATCTCATTGATGAGCATACAAACGCCAGGTCTACGATATGAAGACCCTTCTAAAGCAACGACTGTTGCCAGTACACTTTGCTGTCCGGCGAGCTGATTCTTGTGATAGGCTTGAACGATCTTTTTTAATTCGTGCGTCATTTATATTAAGCAATTGCCTCAATTAGATTAGTTATCTTAGCATTGGTTTTGACAAGATACCAATTTCGAAAATTACATGACCGATTCCTTTGATAGAACTATAGATTATGTGCGCATCGCGGTTACCGATCGTTGTAATCTGCGCTGTTTTTATTGCATGCCAGCCGAAGGTATTCCTTATGAACCACAAGCGCATTTATTGAGCTATGAAGAAATTACACGGCTCTTAAAAATTCTAGGAGGTATTGGTTTTCGAAAAGTACGCTTTACAGGTGGTGAACCTTTTCTTCGGAAAGATTTTATGCAATTGTTAGAAAACACAGCTGGTTTAGCTGATTTTGAATCGATACATATCACTTCTAACGGAACGCTTTTGCAAAAACATATTCCGAAACTAAGAGCATTAGGCATTACCAAAATAAACCTCAGCATTGACTCCTTAAACAAAGAACGTTTTCATAAAATAACGCGTCGTGATGATTTTGAAAAAGTGATACAGACTTTTTACATGCTCATCGAAAACGGATTCAAAGTCAAACTGAATGCCGTGATCATGAAAGGGATAAATACCCAAGATATTATTCCGCTAGCGGAGTTGACCAAAGACTTCCCCGTTGATGTGCGCTTTATTGAAGAAATGCCCTTTAATGGTGGCTATAAAAAGAATATTGAAATGTATTCAGCACGAGATATTCATGCCGATTTGAAAGCTCATTTTTCTGATTTACAAAAAATCCCAAGTAAACATGGAGACACTGCCAGTTTGCTTTCCGTACCCGGCTACCAAGGAAATCTAGGTGTAATTGCTGCTTTCTCAAGAACCTTTTGCAACACCTGCAACAGACTTCGTATTTCTTCGAAAGGGGACATCAAAAGTTGTTTGTACGACGACGGTGTTTTTAATATTCGTGATTATATGCGCTCTGGCGTTACAGATATCGAATTAGCAGAGCAGTTTAAAGAAATCATTCGCCTTAAACCCAAAGACGGATTTGAAGCTGAAAAAATGCGAAAAGCACCTAGAAAAGCGATGCAAAGCATGAGTAGCATTGGGGGGTAAAAAAGTTGGCAGTTGGCAGTTGGCAGTTGGCAGTTGGCAGTTGGCAGTTGGCAGTTGGCAGTTGGCAAAAATTAAAAAAATAATAAGTGTTGAAAAATTGACTAAATGCTAATAGTTAGCGGTCAATAGCTAAAAAATGAATAACACCTTCATTACATACGAAAAAGCCCTTGCTCTAATAGAAGAACACAAAGGCGATTTCGCAATTGAAACCAGAAATTTAGAAGACGCTATTGGTGCTTACCTTGGGGAAGATTTAATTGCCGACCGCGACTTCCCGCCTTTTGATCGCGTGACTATGGATGGTATTGCTATCGCCTATTCCAGCTTTGCGTCTGGCCAGAGAGAATTTGCAATAGAAGGCGTTGCTGCAGCTGGTAGTCCACAAAAAACACTAAATGATGTTTCTAAGTGTATGGAAGTCATGACCGGTGCGATTATGCCCTTTGGTGTGGACACCGTAATTCGGTACGAAGATTTAGAACTTAGCGGTGATACTGCAACCATCAAATTGAATAGTTTAGGTCACAAGCAGAATGTACATTTTAAAAGAAGTGATCTTAGCAAAGACAAAATAATTGTTCCCAAAGGAAAAAAGCTATCCAGTGCCGAAATCAACATTGCGGCAACCATAGGAAAAGCAAAATTACAAGTACGTCAAATGCCCAAAGTGGTTATTTTTTCTACGGGAGATGAGTTGGTACCAGTAAATCAAACGCCCGAATTACATCAAATACGACGGTCGAATGTTTACGGAATTCAAGCCACTTTAAAAGAATGGGGCGTAGCTGCAAAGTTGGAGCACTTAGCCGATAACAAAGAAGAAATGATAGCCAGCATTTCTGTCTTACTTAAAGAATACGATCTTTTTATTTTCACAGGAGGCGTTTCAAAAGGGAAGTTCGATTACCTACCCGAAGTGCTTGAAGAATTAAAAGTAAAAAAGCACTTTCATAAAGTTCAACAACGGCCAGGAAAGCCTTTTTGGTTTGGGAGCGCCGCCAATGGTAAAACAATTTTTGCCTTGCCTGGCAATCCGGTTTCGTCTTTTGTGTGTACGTATATGTACATACAATTTTGGTTAAAAAAGTCATTAGGTCTTGAACAACAACCTCTTTATGCCAAGCTCAAAAAGGATGTTACATTCAAACCAGATTTGGTCTACTTTCTAGAAGCAAGTATCGAAAGCCAGCCTGACGGTACTTTAACGGCTAATCCTATTAATGGAAATGGCTCTGGTGATTTTGCTAATCTTGTAAAAACAGACGGATTTTTGGTTTTACCACAAGGAAAAGATAATTTCAAAAAGGGGGAGGTTTTTGAATTTATTGTTTATCGCAACGATTTCGGTTTGTAAATTTGAAAATCAAAGTCCATTAAGAAGTAATACTCTAATACCAACTATAAAAACCAAAACAGCGGTTACTATTTTAATTCCATTACCAGTAAGCCGATTTAAGCTTAAGCGCACCCCTATTTGACCTCCAATATAAACGGCAATCACGAGACCCAGTCCTTCGATCCAAGGAAATTCAAAAGTACCGTTAGTCAATAAGCCTGCAATTCCTGAAATAGAATTCACCAGAATAAAAAAGCTAGCCAAAGCAGCAATCTTAATAGCAGTATCCCATTTCATATGATTCAAAATTGGTGCTAAAAAAATACCTCCACCGATTCCTACGAGTCCTGACAACAAACCAATTCCAGCGCCCAGGACATAAGTCACCCAAGTTGGATAATTCGTGCTTACCTCCTCGGACTTCTTTCCCTTTAGGGTCTGATATATTAATGTTAATGCTGAAATGATTAGTGCTGCTCCGAGAATTATAAAAAAAGTGTTTTCCGAAAGTCGAAATCGGGCTCCCAAAAAAGCCATAGGTATACTTGCTATAAGAAACGGAAGAAACTTTCTAAAATCAAGAAATCCCTTTTTCCAATAAAGATAACTACTGCCTGAAACGACCACGAGATTACAAACTAAAGCCGTACTTCGTATGGAGAAAAAGCTAACAAAAACAAGTGCTAAGACTGCTAAATAACTAGAACCTCCTCCAAAGCCCACCGACGAATATAACATCGCAATGACTAAAAAGCCAGCCATTAGCACTATAAGTTCGGTCGCGCCTAAGAGCATGTTGCCAAATACTGGTTTAGGCCACCTAAAATACTAAAAAGAGTACTCTCAGGGTGTTTCTCTCGCAACTGTTTTACGGCTATTTCGCTTCGTTTACCCGATTGACAAAGTATATATACGGGAATGGAAAAATTGATTTTACCTGAACTATTTTCCAAACTATCTAAGGGAATATGAATCGCATTGCTAAGATGATAGTTTTCAAACTCTTCTGCAGTGCGTACATCAATAATTTGAGCGTTTTCAGTCATCAAACTTTGAATTTTATCCGCTGTAACAGTTTGAATTACTGCACAAGGGTCATGCCATTCATAATATTCTTGCAATGCTACTATTTCTAAGTTTTCAGGTTGTTGCTTAAAGTTTATCTTTTGATACGATTGATCCAATCCATTAAAAAGCAAAAGTCTCCCAGACAAAACTTCACCTATTCCAGCAATAACTTTTATCGCTTCTAAGGCCTGAAGGTTTCCTATAATACCAGGAATGATTCCTAATACACCATGCTCATTACAATTCGGTACTTCATGTTCTTTTGGCATATTCGGAAAGAGACAGCGATACGTTGGTCCGCCCTTATAATTGAAAACACTTACTTGGCCTTCATAGCCGTGTAAGGCCCCATATACAAAAGGTTTGTTTAAAATCACGCAGGCGTCATTTACCAAATATCGGGTTGGAAAATTATCAGACGTATCAACAACAAGATCATAATCAGCTATGATTGCTAAAGCATTTTTAGGTTCTAAAAAGGTATTGTAAACAACAATATTACTATCGTTATTTTGCTCTTTTAGTTTTTCTAATGCCGCTATGACTTTTGATTCACCAACATCGCCTTGTCCGTAGAGTACTTGTCGGTGTAAATTAGCAATTGAAACGGTATCATTATCCATAACACCGATCTTTCCCACTCCCATAGCATTTAAATAGCTTAGAACTGGAACTCCAAGTCCGCCAGCACCCACAACTAAAACTTTAGCAGCAGCCAATTTTTGTTGCCCTTCAACGCCAAAGCCTTTTAAGGTGGTTTGTCTTATGTAGCGATTTTTCTTCAATTTCTTTTTTTATTACTTCTTTAGTTCTTCCCTTATTACTTCGACTGCGCTCAGTACAAGTCTGAAGGGCGGAGCTTTTAATTTTCTGCCAATTTCTTTAAAGCTTCCTTATACTCCACCTCAGAATTAGCATTCATGATGACATTTTTATTCTCTGGAAAAACCAATTTCGTATCCTGATTAATCAAAAATTTTCTTGGACAGGTACCGTTACCATCTTCCAAATATGTTACTGCAGCTTGCAACGAATGAGGCTCCCAAATGGCACATACGGGTTCTGGCAAAGGGTTTTCTTCAGCCGAAAATGAGGTAGCAAATTTGTTCGGATCGCGTTCTGAAACCAATTGCCGTAAAGCTGATATATCTATCATTGGTAAATCACATGCCAACACTAGCCACGCCACTTCAGGATACCGATTATGGGCTGATAATATACCATTAAACGGACCTTTAAATATATTTTGATCCGTAATGGTTGCAAAACCAAAAGGGGTTTCCGCTTCTTGATCTTCACGCAAACTTATAAAGGTGGCTTCACAAACTGCACTTAATAAACCGTACAAATGTTCACGTTGTGGTCTTCCGTGATAGGTAATCAAACCCTTATCAGAGCCCATTCGAGTACTTTTTCCTCCTGATAAAACGAGTCCGTAAAGTTTAGCGATTGAAGTCATGCTGGCCTCCTGTTTTTTGTTCTAATTGAATTTCTGATATTTTAATGTCGTGAGACAAGGCTTTACACATATCATATATCGTTAATGATGCTATCGAAACTCCCGTCAGGGCTTCCATCTCCACTCCTGTTTTTTCATTGCATTTGACCTTGCAGGTGATTTGTAAGGTATTTTCACTGGGAGTAATATCTAGTTTTATTTTAGAAAGATTTATTTGATGACATAAGGGAATCAATTCTGAAGTTTTTTTGACCCCTTGTATTCCTGCTATAACAGCTGTTTGAATAATGCTTCCTTTAGCACCTAAAAAATCTTGAGCCGCCAATTGCGAAAAAACGTCCGAAGGAAAAATAACCTTCCCCGAAGCAACTGCAATGCGCACACTCGCCTGTTTTTCGGAAACATCTACCATTGAAGCATGACCCGCCTCGTCTATATGTGAAAGCTGTTTTTTCATAATCAATTTTTAGCTTCCCTCTTTGGAAAAGAAGGAAATGAATTCCGCTTGCGGAAGAAAAGGGAGGTGCTTTTAATCTTTTTTTATTTTTTAAACTTCGCACCTCATATTGCGTATTTCAAACTTACGGATGGGCAGAAACCCAAACCGTTTTATTCTCAAATACTTCTTTTTTCCAGATCGGAACCGTCTCTTTTAAAGTGTCGATTAAATAGCGGCAAGCTTCAAAACAGGCATCACGATGTGCCGATGAAGCCCCAACGACAACAACGGGGTCTTCCACTTTTTTGAACCCAACAGCATGTTGTATAATGAGGCTATTCAATTGCCACTTTTCTATGGCATTGATGGCAATTTTATCCATTTCCCTTAAAGCCATTTGTTCATAGGCTTCAAATTCCAAAGACATTACTTTTTCATTTTTCGTAAATTCACGAACAGCACCAACAAAAACACAAATACCTCCGCTTTGCGAATCAGATAATTTTGCGAATACTTTGGAAGTATCAATGACATCTACTATTTCTATAATCTTCTTATCCACCACTTACAGGAGGAATAATGGCTATTTCATCATTCCTGTTTAAAGGTACATCATCTTTTGCATATTCACTATTTACGGCAACCGCTAAAGATGATAATTCACCAAACTTAGGATACGTTTTCGATATCAATTGTTTCAATTCTAATACTGTTTTTGGAACGACCTCTGAAAATTGAAGCTGAGAAGATCCAACAATATCTTTTGCTATACCGAATAGAAGTACTTTCATATACAATAAAAGTTGTAGTTATTTTTTTGTTACGAGCTCTCCATTTTCAGGCATCTCGTAAAAATCGCTCGGTTTGGATTTTTTACTTAATGTCACATTTTGGAAATCACGTGTACTAGCGGCGGCACCTATTATACCATCTTCAACTTGATGCCAAGTAATAGCATTCGGTAAAACGAGTCCGTCAATTTCTTGCCAATCATTGTAGCGAATCCAATTAGGGCGATCTGATTTTTCACCTGTTCTATAGGTAACCGTATAGCCCAACCAAGCCATTCGATATGTTTCAGCATCATAATGCAAATAGTATTCGTCTTTTGACGAAACCCCTACCCCATCATCAAAGCTAATTCGAATGCCGGGATACGAAACCCCATCATATTTTAAAGCATCAATTACTTCATACTGAATGCCATCATCAGATAATACAAATGGCATGGCATAGAAATAAAACATAAGATTATGATAAAATATGGGGTCGCCTTTATATTTTTTCTCTGGATCAGCTAGCCAAAAATTTTCACCATCAAAACCCATAGCCATACTTTGATTTTTTATTTTCTCTTTGCGTGTTTTTAAATCAATAATTTGCTCCTCTCCACCAGTTGCATTCGACATGGTATAGGAAAGGGTTCTTTGCGATTTCCAAGTAAGGAGTCCGCCATGAGCATCGAAAACTTTATTAAGTTCCTCAGGATACTTAGTGGTATCAATAGTTACCGTTTCGGCTTTAAGTGGCGCTACTTCTTGCTTTACATTTTCTTTACAACCTACTAGTGTACATAGGGCAATTACAGCTATTATTTTATGCATTGGTCTCTGTTTTTTATATTAGGAATATCTGTCGAACAAATATCGTTTTCTTTACTTTTGTAATCATGGGTGAAGTTAAAAAAATAACTAGTCTTCAAAATCCAATTATCAAAAAAATACTGCTTCTAAAAGAAAAGTCGCGGGAGCGTAAAAAAACAGGATTATTTATTTTAGAGGGGCAACGTGAACTGACATTAGCTTGTAAAAGCGATTTTAATATTCTAACACTTTTTTTCTACAAGGATATTATTTCTTTGGATGAAATTGAAAAGCAAACCCGCGAATTATCGCATAAGATAGAATTCATTGAAATATCAAAAGAAGTATATCAAAAAATTGCGTACCGCCAGACTACTGAGGGGGTATTAGCTATTGTTAAGTCCAAATCACATGAATTATCGAAAATAACTTTTAAAAATAAAAACCCATTAATCTTAGTAGCAGAGGCTCCGGAAAAACCAGGTAATTTGGGCGCGCTATTAAGAACAGCTGACGCGGCTGATCTTGATGCGGTGTTGCTTGCAAACTTAAAGGGTGATTTATACAATCCGAATACCATACGTTCGAGTATTGGTTGTGTTTTCACGACTACGATCGCTACAGGCACTACAACGGAAATTATCGCTTTTCTTAAATCTAAAAACATAAATATATTTTGTGCAGCCCTGACAGCATCACAAGACTATACCAAAGAAGACTACACCACCCCTACTGCTATTGTAGTAGGTACGGAGGCTACAGGCTTATCAGCAGAATGGCTAGAGCATTCTTATCAGAACATCCAGATACCTATGCAGGGTGAAATAGATTCTATGAATGTTTCAGTAGCCGCAGCAGTTCTTATTTTTGAAGCCGTTCGACAACGCAGTGTGGTATAGTATAACGAAATAAAGTTGTAGGAATATACGAGATTCCCTTTTCGCAATTACAATCATCGATAAACAGTGACCATAGGCACGATTTTTGTTGTATACTAGTGAACATTGTGGTATTTTTAATTACGAATGACAGCTATAACTGTAGAAAAAGAAAATAAAGAAATTGCGAAGCAATACAAAGAATTGCTTCGTATTAGCTATCAGACCTTAACGGATGAGGATAAGGTGCTAATTCGTTCTGCCTTCGAAATTGCTGTTGATGCGCATAAAGACCAGCGAAGAAAATCTGGCGAAGCCTATATTTTTCATCCCATCGCTGTCGCCAAAATAGTAGCTTCTGAAATTGGCCTTGATGCCACCTCTATTGCCTCTGCCCTACTTCACGATGTTGTAGAAGATACAAAGTATACCCTTGATGATATCGATCGAATGTTTGGTGAAAACGTTGCCAGAATTGTTGATGGTCTTACCAAAATTGCAGGATTAAAAAAAGATATGAGTACTTCGCAGCAAGCGGAGAATTTCAGAAAAATGTTACTTACCCTTCATGATGATGTTCGGGTTATCATTATTAAAATTGCTGACCGCTATCACAACATGCTCACCATGGAGGCAATGCCTGAGCACAAACAGGTAAAAATTGCTTCTGAGACCTTATATATTTATGCCCCTTTAGCCCATCGCATTGGTTTATATAATATTAAAACGGAATTAGAAGACTTAAGCTTAAAATATACAGAACCAGAGGTCTATAAAGATATTTATGATAAAATTGAAGATTCCAAGGAGGAACAACAAGATTACATTGAATCATTTTCAGATGTTATAGATAAGTCCTTAAAAAAAGAAAGGCTCAATTATACGATCAAAGGAAGGATGAAATCTATCTTTTCGATTCGAAAAAAGATGACTACTCAGAATGTCACTTTCGATGAAATTTATGACAAGTTCGCCATTCGAATTATTTATAAAACAACGGTGAAAAATGAGAAGTTTTTAGCTTGGAAAATTTATTCTATTGTTACCGATCATTTTACACCCAATCCCGTTCGATTACGAGATTGGATTTCTTCCCCAAAATCTACAGGTTATGAGGCTTTACACATAACCGTTATGGGGCCAAAAGGACGTTGGGTGGAAGTGCAAATACGAAGTGAACGCATGCATGAAATTGCCGAAAAAGGTTATGCTGCCCATTTTAAATACAAGCACGGTGATCAAAAAGAACAGGGTATTGAAATATGGCTTAATAGACTGCAAGAGGCACTCGAGAATTCTAGCGCAAATGCTGTAGATTTTGTTGAGGAATTCAAACTCAATTTATATTCTAAAGAAATATTTGTTTTTACCCCTAAAGGGGAATTAAAATCATTACCCAAGGCAGCAACGCCTTTAGACTTTGCTTTTAACATTCATACCGAAGTGGGTATGCGTACTCGTGGGGCAAAAGTGAATGGGAAATTAGTGCCCTTGAATACCACATTACAAAGCGGAGATCAAGTAGAGATTATCACTTCAGAACAAGCTAAGCCCAATCAAAACTGGTTAGATTATGCTACAACTGCAAGAGCCAGAGCAAAAATTAAATCTTCTTTAAAAGAAGAGAAAAAATCGATTGCTTTAGATGGCAAGGAAGTGTTGCGTAGAAAGCTGAAATCGCAAAAAATCAACTTGAATGAAGACAGCATAAATAAGATGGTCATTTTCTTCAAGCTTAAAACGAGCTTAGATCTTTTCTATCGTGTTGGTATTGGAGCTATTGACAATCAGATGATCAAAGATTTTGCATCGTCTTATAACAACGCTTTTATTAGTTTCTTTAAAAACAAGATACGTCGAAACCCCGTTCCTGAAGACATTGATAAAGATGAGATTACCTCAAAGTTCGATATTTTAGTTTTTGGCAAAGAAGAAGAAAAGCTAGAGTATAAATTATCGCAATGCTGTAACCCTATAGCTGGCGATGAAGTTTTCGGTTTTGTAAGTGTCAGTGAAGGAATCAAGGTGCATAAGAAAAACTGCCCTAACGCCATTCAATTACAATCGAATTACGCTTATCGCATTATTAATGCCAAATGGGTAGATTCTACTCAAGAAGAATTTATTTCTGAAATTAAACTTACGGGCATCGATAATTTGGGCCTTGTAAGTAAAATTACAGATGTTATTTCGGGCAATATGCATGTAAACATGCGTAATCTTAATTTTAGTACTGATGGTGGAACTTTCACTGGAAGTATTTCAGTTGTTGTAAAAAATAATTCCATTCTGAATAAGTTAATCGCTAACTTAAAACAAATTAGTGGTATCGATAAAGTGACACGAATATAATGCCAAATTAATCGGCTTTTAAATGTTCACTTTATGTTGATAAAACGATCTTCCAATACCGCTAAATAAGCTGTACATTTGTGCTTTGTCTATCATAATTGACTATGGCGGTTAATAAAAACCAAGAGATTGTAAAAAACGTTTTTACCACCTTTTTAGAGGACAACGGACATCGAAAAACGCCCGAAAGGTACGCCATACTTCAAGAAATTTACGACAGTGATGATCATTTTGATATCGAATCACTATATATCAATATGAAACTCAAAAAATATCGAGTTAGCCGCGCCACGCTTTATAATACTATAGAACTTTTATTAGATTGTAAATTGGTTAGAAAACACCAATTTGGAAAGAATCAAGCGCAATACGAGAAGTCGTATTTTGATCGGCAGCACGATCACGTTATTCTAACGGATAGCGGTGAGGTCATGGAATTTTGTGACCCGCGAATTCAATCAATCAAAAAAACTATTGAAGAGGTTTTTGACATAACCATCAACAACCACTCTTTATATTTTTACGGTACAAAAAACTCGCCTGAAGACGAAAAAGGCTCAAATCAAAATACAAACTAACCAAAATATTAATGGCAGTAGATTTATTGTTAGGCCTACAATGGGGCGACGAAGGGAAAGGAAAAATTGTTGATGTACTTACTAAAAATTATGATATAATTGCTCGATTTCAAGGAGGACCAAATGCAGGGCACACCCTAGAATTTGATGGCATAAAACACGTTCTACGTACGATTCCCTCAGGTATTTTTCACGACAAATCAATTAATGTTATTGGCAACGGAGTTGTAATTGATCCTGTAGTTTTTGTAAAAGAGCTTGAAGGACTTGATCAATTTAATATTGATTATAAGGCCAAGCTTATTATTTCAAGAAAAGCGCACTTAATACTGCCAACGCATCGTCTATTAGATGCCGCGTCTGAAGCTTCAAAAGGCAAGGCCAAAATTGGTTCTACCCTTAAAGGTATTGGGCCAACTTATATGGATAAAACTGGCAGAAACGGAATACGGGTTGGAGATATTGAGTTGGAAAACTGGAAAGAAAAATACCGAGCCTTAGCTAATAAACATGAAGGTATGATTGAATACTACAATGTAGATATTCAATACGATCTTAAGGATATGGAAAAAGAGTTTTTTGAAGCTGTAGAAACCTTAAAGACACTACAATTCATTGATAGCGAAGAATATTTACGTCAAGCCCTAAAGCAAGGAAAAACAATTTTGGCAGAAGGAGCACAAGGCTCACTTTTAGATATTGATTTTGGCACCTACCCTTATGTAACTTCATCAAATACAACTGCAGCGGGTGCTTGTACTGGCTTGGGTATTGCTCCAAATAAAGTAAAAGATGTTTTCGGCATTTTCAAAGCCTATACCACTAGAGTTGGTTCAGGGCCTTTTCCCACAGAATTATTTGATGATGTTGGTGCTGAAATGGCAAAAGTTGGTCATGAATTTGGTGCAGTAACAGGTCGACCACGTCGCTGCGGCTGGTTAGATTTAGTTGCCTTAAAATATACCTGTGAAGTAAATGGTGTCACTCAATTAATGATGATGAAGGGTGATGTACTTTCTGGCTTTGAGCACTTAAAAGTATGTACAGCCTATAAATACAAGGGCAAAACTATTACCCATCTACCCTTTAATATTGAACCTGAAAATGTATCTCCTGTCTATACTGAATTTGCATGTTGGAAAGAAGACCTTACAAGGATGAGGAAACCTTCAGAATTTCCTAAAGAACTCAATGAGTACATTGCTTTTCTTGAAAAAGAACTCGAGATACCGATCAAAGTTGTTTCTGTAGGACCCGATCGTACGCAAACCATACATCGGTAAATAATATTAAATACAATGGCCGACTCATCTGACAAAAAGATAGCTATTGACACTATTAAAAGTGAGATGAGAAAATGCTTCTCTGAAGTCGGTTCATTTAGTGACCTAGAGCTTGATGCTGCTGTAAACCTAATCGGAATAAAAAAATTTCAAAAAGGCGAGTTGCTATTGAGTGAAGGAGATAATGCGGCTCAAAGCTATGCAGTAGTTACTGGCTGTATAAGGCAGTATTATTTAGTAGATGGTGAAGAGAAGACAACTTTTTTCTATACAGAAGGGCAATCTATTTTCGCCCCCAATAGTACTTCGAACAGAATACCCGCCAAATACTATTTATCCTGTGTTGAAGACACAACTCTTACAGTAATAACATTAACTAATCAACTAGAAATGTATAGAAGATTTCCGATGCTTGAATCTTTAAGTCGGAATTCTTTACAAGAAGAACTTCACAACTATCAAGAAATGTTAGCCAATTATATCACAACAAATCCTGAAGAACGATATCTAAACTTGTTAAAACACAGACCCGAACTATTGCATCGCGTACCACAATATCAATTAGCAAGTTATTTAGGCGTTACAGCAGAGTCATTAAGTCGGATTCGAAAACGAATTTTTATTAAGTAAACCGCTGTTTAGTTTTATTAATTTCAAGTATTTTGTCGTTCTTATCCTAAGTCAATGGATTAATTAATAGTGCCTACTAATTTTGTTGCTCATTAAAATTATATTCAAATGAGAACCAAAATTATAGCATTATTTATCATTTTTCTACAATTTGAAAATGTACTCACTGCTCAAAAAGATCATGGTGATGTTTCTAAAAAACATTTCGTAGGCAGTACGTTATTCCTAATAGCGAATTTCATTCCAGATCCTAATCCTCCGTCTTATTTTCAATTGAACTATGGTTACCGTATTACCCCAAAAGACGTGTTTTCTGTTGAAGCAATTACCTGGACCTACAAGGGCCCTCTAGGAAGACCTTATGGACCTGACTATGAGGCATCTCGATCAAACTATCCGGGCAGCGTAACTTCCTTAGGCATCGGCACAGCATATAAGCGATTTCTTTGGAAAGGTTGGTATTCAGCTGTCCACATTACTCCTTTTATACAGACCTATAAAGATTTAGAAAATAAAAAAATTCAAAAAGGATTCCAGTTGTTTAACTCACTGCGCCTTGGATATCAATTTAAATTTTTCAAAAATAGGGTCTTTTTAGAACCCTCAATAGCAGTTACAAATTGGCCAATTAATACGAACCTACCTGACTCCTTTCAAACAGAAGAAGACAAATGGCCATCTTACTTTTTATTCGAACCTGGACTTCACTTTGGAATAAATTTTTAATTTTAATGAAGATCACCAATGAGTTAGTCAATTAAGCTCTAATGAATAAGTAACTTTTAAAATGAAAGCAATTAGAAGAATAAAATATGGTGGTCCCGAAGTCTTAAAAGTTGAATCCGTTTCGAAACCGATACCTAAAAATGACGAACTATTAATTAGAGTTCATTGTACAACAGTGAATAGAACTGACTGTTCTATGCTCACCGGAAAACCGTATATCATTCGGGCATTTATAGGAATTTTCAATCCCAAGCAAAAGGTGCTAGGCACTGATTTTGCGGGACAAATTGAAGCTGTTGGCGAAAACGTAAAATCTTTTGCGATCGGTGATCGCGTTTGGGGGTTTCAAGATGATGGTTTGTCTTCGCAGGCTGAATATATGACCGTTAGTGAAAATAAAGCCGTAATTAAAATACCGGAAGGCTTCTCTTATCAGGAAGTTGTAGCATGTGCTGAAGGAGCACACTACGCTAATAATTTTATTAATAAAGTGAACATTAATGCCAATGATAGGGTATTGATCAATGGTGCCACTGGTGCTATTGGTTCCGCGGCAGTACAACTAATTAAACATTCTGGTGCTACAGTAACAGCAATAACCAATACCAAGAACATAACCTTAGTAAAATCTTTAGGTGCCGACCGAGTTATTGATTATCAGAAAGAAGACTTTACGAAAGACCTTGAGAGGTATAACTTTATTCTCGATACTGTCGGAAAAAGCTCCTTCTTTAAATGTAAACATTTATTGTCTTCCGATGGGACGTATATCTCCTCCGAACTCGGACCATATATTCAGAATGTTTATCTTCCTTTAATCACCAAAATTTATGGAGGTAAACGTGTGAAATTCCCATTGCCTTTCGATTGTAAAAAAAGCCTTTTATTAGTATCTCAATTATTGTCACAAGGAAAATTCAAACCTGTTATTGATAAAATATACAACCCAGAACAGGTTAAAAAAGCTTATCAATATGTTGCCTCTGGTCAAAAAACAGGTAACGTTATTCTCTCATTTACGTAAAAACCAAAAATGGAAATCTATCTTCTTGAAAGAAATTTAATACCTTAGAAAGAATAAAAAAATCGAAGCATGAGCTGGAAGAATATATTTGACAAAACGGAATCACAAGAAACTATTGCTCGTATTAACGCACTATCACCTGATAAGCAACCGCTTTGGGGTAAAATGAACGTTGGTCAAATGCTAGCGCATTGTAGTGTTACCTATGACTTAGTGTACACTGACAAATACCCCAAGCCTAAAGGTTTTCAAAAGTTCATGATTAAGCTTTTTGCTAAAAATACGGTTGTCGGACCAAAACCATATAAAAAAAACATACGTACTGCACCTATGTTCGTTATAGCAGATGAGCGAGAATTTGAGGTAGAAAAAAGAAGACTGATAGAAAATATTGAAAGAACCCAAGCACTTGGTTCAGCTCATTTTAATGGAAAAGAATCACATGCCTTCGGGGCATTGTCAGATAAAGAATGGAATACCCTTTTTTCAAAGCATTTAGACCACCATCTAAAACAGTTTGAGGTTTAATTCCACTTTTACGGAATAAAATTCATCCAGTGATTCGTAAACTTGATGCCACCGACCTAAGCGTTGCTGAAAAGATTAAAGCTGTTTTTCAGGTATCATACGCTGTAGAAGCTGATTTGCTAAACGCAATTGATTTTCCTCCCTTGCAACGAACCTTAGTCAACTTTTTAAAGAGTGATTCCATTTTTTATGGATATTACAAAGCAAATGTAATCGCGGGAGTAATAGAAGTAAAGCGCCTAACTAATCACGTGCACATTCAAAGTTTAGTAGTTGACCCGTATTACTTTCGCCAAGGAATTGCTTCTGAGCTTCTGAATTATACTATTGCTAGATGTGTTTCGTCAACGATTACTGTTGAAACAGGTTTAAAAAATTATCCTGCTATAGCCCTCTACGAAAAATTTGGTTTTATAGAAACCAAACAATGGGATACCGATCACGGTGTTCGAAAAATTTCTTTTGAAAAGCATCAAATTACATAAACTTAAACCGCCAATAAACCTACTTTTTTAGTACATTAGAGAGACTAAAATCCATATAGCAATACCTAAACTCGTAACATGAAAAAAATCGACAGAAGAAATTTTCTAAGAAAAACCTCATTAGCTGGGGCTGCAATATCTATGAGTCCCATACTGGCTAATAGTCCATTAGGTTCGGAACGTCCTTCTTTACATAGCTATATGGGCGATTTTGCGGCTCCGAAGTTAGCGACTATTCGTGCTGCCTTTATTGGTGTTGGAGCCAGAGGACCTGGGCATTTGCAATTTTTTGCTAGCCTACCCGGAACCGAAATAGTTGCCATAAGTGATTTATATGAAGATTTAGCTACCAAATGGGCTGGCAAGGCAAAAGAAATAGGTAACGAAAAACAACATCAGAATATCAAGACTTATTTTGGAGATGAAAATGCATGGAAAACCATGCTTAAGGAGGTAAAACCTGACATTGTTTTTATCGCTACCAATTGGAAAAATCATGCGCCAATGGCTATTGAAGCGATGCAAGAAGGAGCACATGCTTTTGTTGAAGTACCAATCGCTTTGAGTTTAGATGAAATGTGGGCAATAGTAGATACTTCTGAAAAGACGCAGAAACATTGCATGATGATGGAGAACGTAAATTATAGTCGCGACGAATTACTATTTTTAAACATGTGTCGTCAAGGAGCGATTGGTGAACCCTTACATGCCGAAGCTGCTTATATTCATGAATTGCGCTTTCAAATGGAAGAGCAAAAACGAGGAACAGGTTCTTGGAGAACACATCACTATGCCCATAGAAATGGAAACCTCTATCCTACCCATGGCTTAGGCCCAGTTGCCCAATACATGAATTTGGCTCGAACGGATGATAATTTTTCAAGCTTAGTTTCTTTTTCTTCTCCAGCCATGGGAAGAAAAATGTATGCTGAAAAGAATTATGCTTCTGATCATAAATGGAATCAACTAGACTACAAAGGCGGGGATATGAACACTACTATTATTAAAACCAACCTCGGTAAAACAGTAATGGTACAATGGGATGAGACAAGTCCGAGACCATACTCGCGTTTGAATTTAATACAAGGTACTAAAGGAATTCTAGCTGGTTTTCCAACGCGAGTTGCCTTAGAAGGTGGCGTGGAGGGAATAACAGAAAATCACCATAGTTGGGTACAAGGCGAGCAACTTGCAGCACTCTACGAAAAGTATGATCATCCATTGTATACGCGTTTAAACGAAGCAACAAAAGATACTGGTCATGGCGGAATGGATGGCATGATGATGTATCGTATTGTGGAGTGTTTGCAAAAAGGATTGCCCCTTGATCAAAATGTTTATGAAGGTTGTTATTGGAGCGCCGTGAGTCCTTTAAGCGAAGCTTCTGTTGCTCAGGGTGGATCTCCGCAGCCATTCCCTGATTTCACAAGAGGAAATTGGAAAAACACAAAACCTCTAGAAATTATTTCATAAGCGGATGTTCAAATAAAGGGTCACTACTAGTGGCTTTTTTAATAGTGCATAGTATTAAAACTATGCCAATTGCCTCTTTGCTGCCATAAAAAAAAACTATTTTTGGCAAAAAGTCTAAGTTTTGAATAAGCTATTTTTCTTATCGCTACTTCTTTGTATTTCCGCTCATTTACAGGCACAGATACGAGTTCAGGAAAAAGAAAATGATACCACTGAAAATAAGTATATCAATCTTGTGCATGGTGCTAATCTCACTGTAGATGAAGTTCGGTTTCCTGGAGCTAAAATTTGGACCAAAGATGAGCGTCAGGTACAATTTGAACATCAGGGCGCTGATCTTTGGTGTGACATTGCTGTATTTTATCAAAATGAAAATCGCCTCAAAGCCATTGGAAATATAAAATTAAAGCAAGGAGATTCCATTCAAATGACGAGTGGTAAGATGGACTATGATGGAAATACCCGCTTCGCCAAAGCCTACCAGAGCGTCATGTTACAAACTGAAACGGAAGAAGGAGGTGCTATGACATTAACCACAGATACACTACGGTTTGATAGAGAAAAACAAGAAGCCTACTATCAAGATTTCGGAACGATTATAGATTCTGCCAATACCTTAACCAGTCAGATTGGCAAATACTTTATTGCATCAAAAAAATATCAATTTCTAGATAGCGTTCATATTGATAATCCGCAGTATATTCTAGATTCTGAACAATTAGACTATTATCAAACTTCTAAAAACGCCTATATGTATGGCCCGTCAACCATAACAGGAGACACCTACAAAATATATTGCGAACGCGGTTTTTATGACACTACCGTTGAAAGAGGTTATGGCATTAAAAACACCAGAATTGATTATAACAATCGTATTATTGAAGGAGATAGTCTTTATTTCGATAAGGCGACGGAGTTTGCCTCTGCAACCAATAACATTGTCATAACAGACACCATCAATAAAGGTATTATACGTGCACATTATGCTGAGGTATATAAGGCAAAAGATTCCGTTTTTGCAACCAAACGTGCGGTTGCCATTAGCTTAGTAGAACAAGATTCATTATATACGCACGGTGATACTTTAATGATTACAGGCAAACCTGATGAACGTATTTTAAGAGCTTTCCGGAATGCTAAATTTTTCAAAACGGGAATGAGTGGAAAATGCGATTCCATTCATTCAGAGCAAAAAACAGGAATTACCCAATTGATTCGTAACCCGGTATTATGGAATGGTGTTAATCAAATGACCGGAGATAGTATTCACATTTTATCAAACACTAAAACGGAACAGTTAGATTCTCTAAAAGTTTTACAAAATGCCTTTGTCGTTTCATTAGATAGCATAAGTAAAACGGGGTATAACCAAGCTAAAGGCATCAACCTATTTGGGCAGTTTAAAGAAAATGAATTGAAAATTATTGATCTTGTAAGTAATACTGAAGTTATTTACTACATGTATAATAACGATCAAGAATTAATTGGCATCAATAAAACAATATGTAGTGCTATTCGTATTACCTTGGCCAATAATGACATTGAAAATTTAACCTTTATAAAACAACCTGATGGTGATATTTTTCCAGAAACAGATCCTGATTTAGGAGACACCAAACTTAAAGGGTTTATTTGGCGCGGTGATGAACGTATTTTAACGAAAGACGATATCTTCGACGAAGATGATAACAATATCAAATTGATTTTAATAAAAGGAGTCGACAATCCGATTGATATCGATGCCGAAGAAGAAGATCGAGATCAAAACCCCAGTGATCCGATTAACAATATTCCAATAATTGAAAACAAAGCCATTGACCCACAGAAAAAAGGTGTTTTGCGTAAAGTAAAGGCAAAATAAATTTGCAGTGTATAGGGGCAACACTGAATACATGAAACAAGACTTTCTAAAATACCAAGCGCAAACAACCACGCACTCACTTGCGATGCAGGTGTCGCATGCCAAAGGAAGTTACATTTATGATACTTCAGGGCAAGCACATCTTGACTTTGTGGCAGGGGTTTCTGCCTGTACACTAGGGCATTGCCATCCAGAGGTGGTTACTGCTATTCAAAAACAAGCAGAAAGTTACCTGCACGTTATGGTTTATGGCGAATATGTACAGGCGCCAGCTGTGGCATATACCAAACTCTTAGCTTCATTATTACCAGAATCATTAGAAGTCACCTATTTGGTAAATTCAGGAACAGAAGCTATTGAAGGTGCCCTTAAATTAGCCCGGCGATTCACCGGAAGAACTGAAATTATTGCGGCTCATAAAGCCTATCACGGCAATACGATGGGCAGTTTGAGTCTTATGGGTTTCGAAGAAAGAAAAGCCCCATTTCGACCTCTGTTACCCGATATTTCCTTTATCAATTTCAATATGGAAGGTGATATACAGAAAATAACAGAACAAACAGCAGCTGTAGTTCTAGAAACGATACAGGGTGGGGCTGGTTTTATTGTTCCGAAAACTGAGTATCTACAAAAAGTTCGAGAGCGATGTAATGCGGTGGGTGCATTGCTCATTTTAGACGAAATTCAACCCGGATTCGGTCGTACTGGTGCCTTATTTGCTTTTGAGCATTTTAAGTGTGTTCCGGATATCTTAGTCATGGGCAAAGGCATGGCTTCAGGATTGCCTATCGGTGCATTTACGAGTTCGAAAAAAATTATGGATTCGTTGAAAGAAAACCCAAGTTTAGGTCACATTACAACTTTCGGAGGTAATTCTGTTGTTGCAGCAGCGAGTTTGGCGACCTTAAAAGTCTTAACAGAAACTAATTTAATACCACAAACGCTGACAAAAGAAACTTTATTCAGACAACTTTTAAAACATCGACTTATTAAGGAAATCAGAGGAAAAGGACTCCTTTTAGCTCTTATTTTTGAAAATGCCGAAATTGCTAATCAAGTTGTACTTGAATGTGCAAAAAGTAACCTGATTTTATTCTGGTTGCTTTTTGAACCAAAAGCTGTTAGAATTACGCCGCCCCTAACTATTTCAGAGGCAGAAATTAGCAAAGGTTGTCAAATAATTTTAAAAATTTTAGAACGTATATCCGACTAAAACTTGTTAATTAATTTGTTAATAATATAGCAGCCAATATCAATTAATATCAAGTTCAAAACGAGTACTTTTAATTCCATAGATTAACCAAATAATCCCAATGGCGTTAGAATCTAACGAAAAACCAGGCAGACCCATTGCCAAGTTTGAATCCATGCTCAAGACAGATGATGTCTATTTCTTTGACGCTGAGGATTTTGAAGATATTATACACCATTACCTGAACAATGGCAAAATTGCTTTAGCGAAGAAAGCCATCAAAATTGGGCTACAACAACACACCGCTTCTATTGCCCTCAAATTGTTAGATGTCGAAGTACTTGTTTTTGAAAATAAGCTTGATGATGCCGAATTATATTTAGACAAGTTGCAATTAATCGACAGTAGCAATGAAGAAATTTATATTCAACGAGCCAATATACTTTCTAAAAAAGACAAGCATGAAGCGGCCATCAATCTTCTAAACAAAGCGCTGGTGCTTTCTGATAACGGCTACGAAATATATTCTTTACTGGGTATGGAATACCTATTCATGGATGATTTCAAATTAGCCAAAGAAAGTTTCATTAAATGCGTCTCTTTTGACGAGCATGACTACTCTTCTTTATACAATGTAATTTACTGCTTCGAATTTTTAGAAGACTATGATGGGGCGATTTATTATTTGAATGATTATCTCGATCGAAATCCATATTCCGAGGTCGCTTGGCATCAACTTGGCAAACAATACTATGCTAAAAAATTATATCCTGAAGCCTTAACTGCCTATGACTTTGCTATTATTTCAGACGATACGTTCATGGGGGCTTATTATGAAAAGGGTATTGTACTAGAAAAAATGGAGCGTTACGAAGATGCCATTGAAAACTACCAAACAACCATAGAAATTGAAGACCCAACTTCGCATGCATACTTGCGAATGGGTAAGTGTTATGAAAATTTGAAAAATTATGACATGGCCAAATTCTATTTCTATCAAACTGTTCATGAAGATCCGCTTCTTGACAAAGGTTGGCTGGCCATTACCGATTTTTACATCAAACAAAAGAATCATAAAAAAGCTTGGTTTTATATTAATAAAGCGCTGAATATTGACGGTGAAAATTCAATTTATTGGAAAAGGTGTGCAAAAATAAATACCGCACTTAAAAATTACGATCAGGCGGATTATGCCTATAGCCAAGCCGTTGAATTGGGCAATTATGAACTAGACACCTGGCTAAAATGGGCCGATGCCACCCATTGGAATAAAGACTTTGGCGCAGCAGTTCAAATTCTTCAGCAAGGCAAAGAATTTTATCCCGAAAATGCAAAATTGCAATATAAAATGGCTGGTTTTCAATTACTTTCAGGCGATAAAATAAATGCTCGTATTACGCTAATTGATGCCTTAAAAAATAATCTCGACGAATTATTCTTATTTGAAGAAGAGTTTCCGCAGTATGCTAATATTCCTTGGACCTTAGACATCGTGGCCAACATAAAAAAATCTTCAAAGTAACAAGCTAACGCTACTTTTTATCTCATGGAAAATAGAAATCTATTGCAATATGCTATTATTACACTTAAAGGAATTGCAATGGGGGCAGCGGATGTCGTCCCTGGAGTTTCAGGTGGTACTATTGCATTTATATCAGGAATTTATGAAGAACTTATTACTTCAATAAATAATATTAACCTAAATAGTCTTAAAGTCTGGAAAGAAAAAGGCTTTAAAGCTTTTTGGAACCAACTAAATGCCAATTTCTTAGTGGCCCTATTTCTTGGAATTTTTATCAGCTTGTTTTCTCTGGCAACTTTGGTGAGTTGGTTGCTAGAAAATCAACCCATATTGTTGTGGTCTTTCTTTTTCGGCCTAGTAGCGGCAAGTATATTTTTTGTGGGTAAAGCGATCGAAAAATGGAATTTTTCAACCATTCTAATGCTAGTTATAGGCACAGGTATCGCTTATTTCATAACTACGCTTCCCGCGAATGAAAATATAGATAGCATTCCCTATTTGTTTCTGTCGGGTGCTATTGCCGTTTGCGCAATGATTTTACCAGGAATTTCTGGAGCTTTTATACTTGTTTTATTAGGAACCTACAAAACCATATTAGATGCAGTACATGAACGAGATATTAAGGTAGTGGCAACAGTCGCCGTAGGTGCAATATTTGGCTTACTCAGTTTTGCGCGAATATTAAAATGGATGTTCAAAAATTACAAAAATGCCACCTTGGCTGTGCTCACTGGTTTTATATTAGGTTCGCTACCCAAAATATGGCCTTGGAAAAAAGTACTAGAGGTCAAAACTTTTGGCGAAAAAATTATCCCTATTAAGGAACAAAACATCTCACCATTTGCATTCGAAGGTGACAATCAACTATTATTTGCCGTACTTCTAGGCATCCTAGGTTTTTCCCTTATTTTTATACTCGAAAGAGTTGCCTCAAAAGAATAAGAAAATCCACATGAGCGAAGTACGTTCGTTATCAGATAAATTTTTTTTGGTTGTAAAAGGCCTATGCATGGGTGCGGCCAATAAGGTGCCTGGAGTTTCTGGTGGTATTGTCGCATTTGTAGGTGGTTTTTATGAAGAGTTTATATATTCTCTTCAAAAAATAAATGGCAAAGCATTTAAATTACTACTTCGGGGGCGGTTTAAAAGTTTTCACGCCTATATTAATGGTTCATTTCTGTCGTTACTAATTTTTGGAATGCTCGTGAGTTATTTTAGTATTTCGAAAATTCTAGATTACTTTTTAGAGCAAAAAGAGCTTTTTGTTTGGGCGGCCTTTTTCGGAATGATACTTGGTTCAATTTACTACATTGGTAAAGATTTCAATCATTGGAAAAAGACAACCATAACAGCTGGCCTTATTGGGCTTGTAATAGGAATTTCGATCAGTTTTCTAAACCCCGCTAAAGAAAACGATAACCTGCTTTTCATTTTTTTATGCGGTATAATTAGTGTTTCAGGAATGACCTTACCCGGACTCTCAGGTTCGTTCATTCTTATTCTTTTAGGCAATTACGTACTATTGCTAGTCGATTCTGTGAATGCCTTATACGATACCTTATCAGAAGTTTTTCGAGGAGATTTTAGTTTTTCAAAAAATGAAGATCGATTGAATACTTTAAAAATTTTAGCAGTTTTTACCACAGGTTCCGCGGTAGGTTTAGTTACACTTTCTCATGTATTGAGCTATGTACTCAAACATTTCAAAAATATAACTACAGCAGTAATTATTGGTTTCATAACTGGTTCTCTAGGCGTAGTTTGGCCATGGAAAACAACCATCTATAAAACGAGTTCATCTGGGCAATTGATATATGATTCTAATGGGAAAGAAATCATTAGTAATTATGAACGATTTTGGCCTAATTTTACATTGACGGAAACTTGGTGGGCCTTATTTTTTGTGATTTTAGGTTTTGTTATTCTTCTGGGATTAGATTGGTATGGAAAAAAAAGAAAACAAAGTGTATAAATATGGTTTAGTAGGCCGAGATATTTCTTATTCATTCTCGAAGGGCTATTTCACCAAAAAATTTGAGACTTTAAATTTATCTCAACATTCGTATGAAAACTTTGATCTTCAAGATATAAAAATGTTTTCTGAGGTTATTGATAGTAACAAATCAATTCAAGGTCTTAATGTTACGATTCCCTACAAAGAACTAATTATTCCGTTCTTAGCCGAGTTAAACGAAGTCGCAAAGCAAATTGGGGCCGTAAACACTATAAAGTTTACAAATAAGGGCCTAGTAGGGTTTAATACAGATGCTTACGGCTTTGAGCAAGCGATTCAACCCCATCTTAGAAAGCATCACACCAAAGCTCTAATATTGGGTACAGGGGGGGCTTCAAAGGCCGTTGCTTATGTTTTTGACACCAAGGGTATTGCTTACCAATACGTTTCAAGAAACCCAAGTAAGGGAAGATTAACATACCGTGATTTAACAGAAGATATTCTTCAAAAATATACGCTTCTGGTCAATTGTACGCCATTAGGCACATACCCTAATATTGCATTAAAACCAGATATACCTTACCAATATATTACTCCGAAACATTTGTTATTTGACCTAATATATAATCCTTCAAAAACAGAATTTTTATTGCAAGGAGAATCAAAAGGGGCAAGCATCTGTAACGGAGCAGCAATGCTAGAATTTCAAGCAGAGAAATCTTGGGAAATTTGGAATAATTAAGTGCGTAAGCATTTTCCTTCTTTTAAACTAAGGTCGGTATCAATGTGTTCGAGAACATATTTTAAGTGATTCATCTTTCCAAAAAGAGGGCTTAATTATTTTTGCCGTTACCAAGGTTGTTACTATATTACCATTGCAATCGCGACGCAAAACCAATATATAACGAATGTCAGAAGAGAAAGAACAGGGATTAGAAAAAGATCATGTTGTGAATGAAAGTTCTCAGGTTATCGAAGTAGATGGCAACGATAGTGATATGGATATTGCTCAAATTGGCGATGAACAAGAAGCCGATCAAAACGAAACTACACCAGTAGTTAATGAAACTGATGAATTGCCTAAAAAAGAGATCGAAGATGCTACTGAAGATGCCGTAATTAATGAAATTGATGATAATAATGCTGAAGATGCTGAAGACAATGATAACCATCATCGCCATGTAATACCATTGTTAGATTATCATTCGATGTCTATTGAAAACTTGACTGGTGAGTTACAAAAGCTTGTCAAGAATGAAAAAGTTCAAGCGATCAAGAAACATGTAGATGGTATTAAATATGAATTTGATCTCAAATTTCAGGAGTTTATAGAGCACAAGAAAGAAGAATTTGTTTCAAAAGGTGGTAATGAAATTGATTTTAGATATAATTCTGTTACTAAGAAGCAATTCAACGAGGTATATAACGAATACAGAGACAAGCGTAATCAATACTATCAGAATTTAGAAAGAAACTTAAAAGATAATCTGGCCAAAAGATTAGCAATTATTGACGAATTAAAAAGTCTTGTTAATGTAGAGGAAGATATTAATACAACCTATAAAAATTTCAAAGACGTTCAAGAGCGCTGGCGTAATGCAGGTGCTGTACCAAGAGCGAACTACAATAACCTCTGGAAAACCTATCAGCATCATATTGAAATTTTTTATGACTTTCTACATCTTAATCGCGAATTACGAGATTTAGATTTCAAACACAATCTTGAAGAAAAGCAAAAATTGGTAGTGAAGGCTCAAGCTCTGGTTAAAGAACCCAATTTAGGCAAAGCCTTTAGAGAGTTGCAGTTGTTGCACAAAATATGGAAGGAAGACATCGGTCCGGTTGGGAAAGAGCATCGCGAATTAATATGGGAATTATTTAGCGAAGCTACAAAAGCCTTACACCAACGACGGCAAGATTATTATAAAGAACAGGATAAAGTTTACGAGCAAAATCTAATCGTAAAGCAAGAGATTATTTCTAAAATAAAAACTATTGCGTCTGCTTCAGCTACAAGCCATAAAGGCTTACAGCAACAAATAAAAGAAATTGAAGCGCAGCGTTCTGCCTTTTTTAAAGCTGGGAAAGTGCCTCAAAAAGTAAATGAAAAAACTTGGGCTGAATTTAAAGAAGCCGTTAGAGCATTTAATCGCAATAAAAATGCATTTTATAAAAGCCTCAAAAAAGAACAGCAAGAAAACCTAGACAAAAAGAGAGCCTTACTAGACGTAGCTAATGCACTAAAAGAAAGTGAAGAATGGGATTCCGCAACACAGGAATTTAAAAGAATTCAAAGTGAATGGAAGAATATAGGACATGTACCTCGTAAATATTCTGATAAAATATGGAAAGAATTTAAAAGCGCCTGTAATCACTATTTCGATCGTCTGCATGCCTTAAAAAATAAAGCGCACGCAGCAGAAGGGGAGAACTTTGTAAAAAAAGAGGCTATTCTAAAAAGGCTTAAAACATTTGAATTGACAGGTAATAAGGATCAAGATCTAACCGCTATAAAAGCTTTTATCGAAGAATGGAAGACCATCGGTAAAGTGCCTTTCAATAAAAAAAGTATTGATCAAAAATTCAATAAAATTCTCGACGCTATTTTCAAGAAACTAGATGTCAGTAGACAAGAATCTGAATTACTAAAATACGGCAATAAAATTCAACGCCTCGCTAAAGAAGATAATGAACGAGCAATTTCGAACGAACGGACCTTCATTCGTCGGAAAATAGATGAAAGCAAAACAGAGATTAGACAATTAGAAAACAACTTACAGTTTTTCTCCAATGCCTCAGAAGACAATCCATTAGTAAAAGATGTTATCAAAAAGGTTGAAGCGCACAAAGAATCGTTAGATACTTGGCAAGCTAAACTGAAAAAGTTAAACATCATGGAGAACAATCTAAACAAGGAAGTTGAAGAAGCTAGTACTGAACTAGCAAGTTCTGAAGAAGAATAACATAAAAATAAAAAGAGCCGCGGTTGCGGCTCTTTTTTTATACACTTGAAACTTTTTTACAATATTACTTAGCGACATTCACTGCCCGAGTCTCCCGAATTACAGTGACTTTCACTTGACCTGGATAAGTCATATCTGTTTGAATTTTTTGAGATATTTCAAAAGATAATTCCGCAGCTTTATCATCACTTACCTTTTCACTTTCTACAATCACTCTTAATTCTCTACCAGCTTGTATCGCATATGCTTTTTGCACGCCACTAAAATTAAAGGCTAACTCTTCTAAATCCTTCAATCGCTGAATATAAGAATCCATAACCTGACGTCGCGCTCCTGGTCGCGCTCCGCTGATAGCATCACATACTTGAACAATTGGAGAAATTAGCGTTTTCATTTCGATCTCGTCATGGTGTGCTCCGATAGCGTTACACACATCTGGCTTCTCACCATACTTCTCCGCCCATTGCATGCCCAAAATAGCATGAGGAGTTTCTACCTCAGCTTCCGTATTCGGAACCTTACCAATATCATGCAATAAACCAGCGCGTTTCGCCACTTTTGCATTCAAGCCCATTTCTGCTGCCATTACACCGCATAATTTAGCAACTTCTCTAGAGTGCTGTAATAAATTTTGACCGTAAGAAGAACGGTATTTCATTCGTCCAACAGCTTTTATGAGCTCAGGATGCAAACCATGTATGCCTAAATCAATAATGGTTCGCTTACCGATCTCAACAATCTCACTTTCGATTTGCTTTTGCGTTTTGCGAACAATCTCTTCGATACGAGCTGGATGAATTCTTCCGTCGGTTACCAACTTGTGTAAAGATAACCGAGCTATTTCTCTGCGTACCGAATCAAAACAAGAAAGAATGATAGCATCTGGGGTATCATCAACTATTATTTCAACACCCGTTGCAGATTCAAGGGCACGAATATTTCGACCTTCTCTTCCTATAATTCTACCTTTAACATCATCAGATTCTAAATTAAAAACAGAAACACAGTTTTCTACGGCCTCTTCGGTGCCTATTCGTTGAATTGTGTTAATCACAATTTTTCTAGCTTCTTGTTGCGCCGTAAGTTTTGCCTCTTCAATCGTTGCTTGTAAATACGCCATGGCATCAGACTTGGCGGTTTCCTTTAGAGATTCCATCAACTGCCCTTTAGCTTCATCAGCAGAAAGTCCAGATATAACCTCTAATTGTTGTACCTGACTCTTGTGCAGTTTTTCAAGTTCTGATTGCTTCTTTGTATAAAATTCTGACTTATGCTGAACATCTTTCAACTTACTCTCAAGTTGCTGATTTAAGTTCTTACTTTTTGCCAACTCGCTAGAAACCTGAGATTCTTTATCACGAGTACGCTTTTCGGCTTCCGCCATCTTTTTATCTTTACCAATAATGACTTTCTCATGTTCAGCCTTTAATTCTAAAAATTTCTCTTTAGCTTGGTAAATCTTATCTTTTTTGATGTTTTCGCCATCAATTTTTGCAGCTTTCAATATGGCATCTGCCTCCTTTTTGGAATTAGAAATGGTTTTAGAAGCTTTTCCTTTTTCCATAAACTTTGCTATCACAAAGCCAATTACGAGTCCGACTAAACCTATTATTATGCTAGTTATATTATCCATAGTTTGTTACGATTAAAATCTAAATTACTAAGTAAAACTTAGTCTAATTTTGAAACAATTAATTCCATACTAAACAAAAAAACCCACATTAGCGAAGTTTTGTACAAACTCCTAAAAAACAGGTTTAGGGCTAACAAACTGATCAAGGATCCTTATACAAGTAAGGCCTGCTTTTACAATTTAAACTCACCCTTTTTAAATCTAATTAACGTTGAGTTTGTCAAAAATTAATACCAATGTGGGCAGTAACTTTGGGTATTTTAATGAACGTATTTATTTAACCAAGCTTATCATTAACCATGTCATCTAGCACTTTTAATCGTTCTATAGATGCCTTAGTATCTTCAGATTGATCTATACCTTTTTGTTCTATTTTAGAGGCAAATTGTAAAGCGCACATGGCTAATACATCTTGCTTATCTCGAACGGCATAGCTCGATTCAAATTTCTTTGCCAATTGCTCAATATTTTTAGCTGCTTTTCTTAAACCTTCTTCCTGTACCGGGTCTATAGTCAAAGGGTATATTCTATCAGCTATGGTAAGCTTTATTTTGAGCTTTTCTGACATTCTTTAAATTATTCTGCAAGTTGACCAATACAATGGTCTAACTCTCTGATCAATGTATTTATTTTAAGTTTGGCTTCTGTTTTGTTAGTATTACTGCCAAGCATTGAATTTGCAAGCTTAAGCGAATCGTATTTTTCCTTCCAATCTAATATCATATTCTGAACTTGATCATGGCTACTTTGAGCCTCTTTAAGATCAGTCTTTAATTGTTCGTTGGTTTGCTGAATCTGTTCTAGTTTCTGCAATAACTTAGCGACTTTATGCTCCAAAGAATCGATAATATTGACTAATTCACTCATCCTTTATATGCAATGCATTGAACACAAAGTTAAGATACAGCAAAGGACTTAGCAATTCTTTTTTCAATTATTCTTTACCGAATACCTGAACCACTCGTCGAAAATTTAATATGGCCTGCGTTCAAATGTAGTCATCATAGTTTTTAGGTCATGCATGCTGCTATTTATATTCATCTCATTAATTTTGCTTATTACATAATAAACTTATGAATGGGAATAGGTATGCATTACATGCGAAATCTCCCTTTACATTTTGACCAACCCTTTTGATAATGATAAATAAATTTTTAATTATACTTTTTTTCATTAGTTCTTTTCATGCTCTTGGGCAAGAAAATTACCCGAAAGACGCATTTAGATCTCCTCTAGATATTCCGCTTATTCTTGCAGGAACTTTCGGAGAACTGCGCTCTAATCATTTTCATGCAGGCATCGATATTAAAACGCAACAGCGTCAGGGGCTACCAATATATGCTATTGGTGATGGAATGGTTACCCGAATAAAGGTCTCGCTCTATGGCTATGGAAAGGCCATATATGTCGCGCACCCAAATGGTTATACTTCAGTTTATGGGCATTTGAAGAAGTTTTCGCCTGAAATCGAAGCCTTTATTAAAAAGATTCAATACCAAAAAAAAGCATATGAAGTTGAAGTTTTTCCTGATTATGGAGCCTTAAAAGTTACGCAAGGAGAAGTAATTGCTTTTAGTGGAAATACCGGCGGGTCGTCTGGGCCGCATTTGCATTTTGAAATTCGCAGCAGTATTTCCGAAAAACCTACAAATCCGCTATTATATGGTCTAGAAGTAAGAGATGCCACTAACCCTGTTCTTAGCAAAATTTTTGCTTATCCATTATCTGAAGAAGCGCAGATAAATCAGAGTAAAAATAAAATTGAAGTTAATTTTTCAAAACAAAAAGACGGGACATTTTTAGCAGAAAAAATCTATGCTTCAGGAACCATCGGTTTAGGTTTTATAGGCTTTGATCGCCAAGATATGGCAGCTAATAAAAATGGAGTCTATAGCGTTCAATTAAATGTAAACGGAGAAGCCTATTTTAATTATGACTTTGAAAAATTTTCTTTTTCAGAGACGCGCTATATAAATACCTTGATTGACTATGAACATTATGGTCGGTATAGTCAAAAAATTCAACGATGTTTTATAGCTCCAGGTAATCGTTTAAGTCTTTATAACATTTCTAAGAATGAAGGTAAAATAGCTATCCAAGAAGGACTCTCTTATACGGTAGAGCTCATTTTGAAAGACCTTGCTGGGAATACGACCAAGGCGACGATACCCATTGAAGGAAAGAAAGGGACTATTAAATTTGAGAAAGAAATTGAAAAATCTGACTCCTATATTATTGCAAAAAAACCGAATAGCTATGATTTAGAAGCCGCTGATGTATATTTTCCAGCAAATACGTTCTATGAAAATTTTTATATCCATCTAAAAAAAGGAAAAGACACGGTAAAAATACATGACAAAAAAGTTGCTGCCCATCGCAATTTCACAATTAGTTTTGATGTTTCTAAATACACTAAAGAACAGCGGAAGCAATTATTCATAGCCCGCTTAGATAAAAAGCTTAAGGCCAATTATAGCACCACCTATAAACGGGGAAATACGTTTACCACAAAAACGAAAACATTAGGTACTTACACCTTAGTAACAGACAGCATAGCACCAAAAATAAGATCTAAAAATTTTAAGGAAAAACAATGGCTAAATAATTACCGTTATTTAAGCGTTCTCATTTCAGATGATCTAAGTGGTGTAGATAGCTACAGTGCTACTTTAAACGGTGAATGGATTCTAATGGAATATGAGTCTAAGAAAAATACGCTCACCTATAATTTTGCCGATAAAGAATTAAAAGAAACTAAGAACGAACTTGTTTTAGTGGTAACCGATAATGTGGGCAATACAACAACATTCAGGAGCACATTCTATCGTAAATAATACGGATTGAAATTTAAAACGTACATCTTATTATTATTTTCTCTCTGTCAACTATCACAGCTGTTTGGGCAAACAGCGTCAATTACTGGAATTGTTTTAGATGAACAAAACCAGCCTCTTGAAAATGTAAATATTTCATCTGGCAAAACAGGTACCACTTCAAATAGTGATGGGTATTATATCTTGCAAATAGTAGCAGATACTGACCAAACTATTACATTTTCACATATAAGCCATCAAAATGTGGTTCTTAAGAACTTAGTCTTAATCACTAATGAAACCTTTGAATTCAACCCTGTAATGAAAATAAATACCTTGCAAATTGATGGCGTGACTGTTACGGCAACAGGTGATAAGAGCGTCAAAGGCATCACTACTATTTCTAAAGATATTATTCGAAAGATTCCTGGTGCGAATGCCGGTGTCGAAAATATCTTGAAGTTACTCCCCGGTGTCTCATCAAACAACGAACTAAGTACACAATATGCGGTGCGCGGTGGGAATTATGACGAGAATTTAGTTTATGTGAATGATATTGAAGTATATCGTCCATTTTTAATTCGATCAGCACAACAAGAAGGCTTGAGTTTTATCAATAGTAGTTTGGTAAAAGACGTACACTTTTCATCGGGAGGATTTCAAGCGAAATATGGCGACAAGTTATCTTCAGTATTGAATATTACTTATAAAAATCCGGTTAAATTTGGTGCGCAATTCGATCTGAATTTTTTAGGGGCTAGTGCCGCCATTGAAACCTTATCCAAAGAAAAAAAGTTCAGCAGTGTATCAGGAATTCGGTATAGAAATAACGCATTACTGGTAAATAGTCAGCAGACTAATTCCAATTTCAATCCCACATTTTTAGATGCTCAAACCTTTTTAACCTATAGCCTAACCCCTAATTTTCATCTCAATTTTTTAGGAAATATTGCTATTAATAAATATTTGAACGAACCCATTAACAGACAAACAAATTTCGGCACTTTAGATACTCCTAGAACCTTACTTATTAACTATGAAGGAAAGGAAGAGAATCAGTACAATACCATATTAGGTGCTTTAAAAGCAAATTATTACATTAATGAAAATACGACGCTCAAATTTATTTCTTCCGTCTATCATACTATAGAGGAAGAACGCTCTGATGTTATAGCCGCCTACGAATTAGGAACGCCAAACACCAACTTAGGAAGTGATAATTTAGGAGAACCAACGGCATCTAGAGGTAGTGGTTCTCAGTTTAACCGTGCACGAAACGATCTTGATGCTTTGATATTGAACCTATCGCACAAAGGAAAATACAGTGAAAAATCAAAAGCAATAGAATGGGGATTTAAATATACACATGAAGATATTCGAGATCAATTACGTGAATCTGAATTTATTGATTCTGCTGGCATTTTCGTAAGACCACCCCTTTCAGAATTTACGAATAATGAACCTGAGGTACCATTCAACGTTCCTTTGGTGCCTTTTGAGTCGCTTATGGCCACCAATTTTGTGAAAACAAACCGTATTTCTGCATATGTACAATATAGCAACCGTCATACGATTAACGGAAACAATCTGTACTACAACCTTGGCATAAGATCGCAACGTTGGACTGTTACTGGCAGGAGTATTGACAAAACAAAACAAATTGTATTTAGTCCTAGATTTCAGGTAGCATTAAAGCCAAATTGGAATCGTGATATGCTTTTTAGACTTTCAGTAGGGCAATATCATCAGCCCCCCTTTTATAGAGAGTTAAGAGACAATACAGGTACTATTCAACCTCAGGTAAAAGCTCAAAAAGCTACTCATTTTGTAATTGGAAATGAATACAGTTTTCAATTATGGAACAGACCTTTTAAGTTGACCAGTGAAGCCTATTATAAAGATTTAGAAAATGTAAATACCTACACTATAGAAGATGTTCGCATACGTTACGTTGCAAACAATAATGCCAAAGCCTATGTCTACGGTGGAGAATTGCGCATGAATGGTGCATTTGTGCCTGGCACAGAATCATGGGTTAGCATTGGGTATTTAAAAACAGAAGAAAATAGTGCTAATCGGGGGTATATCTCAAGGCCTACAGACCAGCGGTTCAAATTCGCTATTCTCTTTCAAGATTATATTCCTAGCATACCCAATGTAAGAATGAACTTAAATCTTATATATAGCACTGGGGTACCTGGCGGATCTCCAAGTTTTGCCGATCCTTATGTATTTCAAAACAGATTAAGGGATTATAGGCGTGCTGATTTAGGAATTTCGTATATTTTTGCAGATGCGGATAAGCCGTATTCAAAAAAATATTGGCTTTCTAAATTTAAGGAGTTAACTATTGGTTTTGAGATATTTAATCTTTTTAACAATCAAAATTCAATCACTAATACTTGGGTGCGAGATGCGGATAGCAAGCAGCAATTTGCCGTTCCAAATTTCTTAACTTCAAGAGTGCTAAATATCAAATTAGGTGCTCGATTTTAAATGAGGGCGCTCTGATTTATTTATGGCGCTTAAGCTAAAATGTATAGCTGATATTATAATTTATGAAAAAAAATATTTTCCTTACTTTTTTAATGATAGGCATTTTGTGTCACGCGCAGAAGAATATTTATGAGAGCGATAAATTTGATCTTTTTAGCAAAGAACATAAAGTACTAGCCATATTACCATTTTTGACCAATCTTGATCTTAAAGATGATATTTCTAAAGAAGATTTAATAGCTCGTGAAAAAAAAGAGGGCTATGCTGTACAAAATGCATTAGAAACTTATTTTTCGAAACGCAAGAAAAAGAAAAAATTCACCGTTGAATTTCAGAACACAAAGAACACTAATGCTCTTTTAGCGCAACATAAAATCACCTATGAAAACATTGATATTTACACCATTAAAGAACTCAGTGAAATATTAGGTGTTGATGGAATTATAAGTGGCAATATCGACTTAAACATTCTCTTATCGAAAGGAGTACCTGATGACTTTAGTTTTTTAGACTATTTTTTAGGAGATGCCAACTACGGGCGAATAGGAATTAAAATAAGTGACGCGACTACTGGTAAGTTGATTTGGAAGTACGAAAAAGAAATCAACAAAAAATCTGGAAAAAACACCGATGACATGATTGACAGAATGATGAAACTGGCTTCTCGAAAATTCCCTTACGACAGAGAAAAGCGTAAAGATCGCAAAAAAGGCAAAGGTTGAAGCAATAAGCTTATTGCAATACAAATTCCTTAAGTACCTTAATGGTATGATCTAGTTCAGCTTTCGTATTATATTTTGAAAAAGAAAACCGCAATGACGGTTTTTGCATTTCTTCATCCGTCAAAATCTCAGAAAGTACATGTGAGCCTTTTCCACTTCCAGATTGACATGCGCTACCTTTAGAACAGGCAATTCCTTTAATATCTAAATGAAATAAGAGCATCAGAGATTTTTGAGAATCTACGGGTAAACGCAAATTAACCAAAGTATAAGTACTTTTCTCTAAATCGGCCGAATGCCCGTTAAACTGCACCTCCGGAATTTCTTGAACAATAGTATCTACAAAGTACTTTTTCAAGCCCATCACATAGGCCTTCTCTTCTTCTAAATTATCGTAAGCACTAATAAATGCTTCTTCAAGACCAACGATATTATGATGCGATTCTGTGCCCGCTCTACAACCACGTTCTTGGGATCCGCCAGAAATAAGTGGTTTTAATCCTGTATTTCTTTTAATATACGCAAAACCTACCCCCTTAGGGCCATGAAACTTATGCGCAGCGGCAGCCATAAAATCAACCTTAGTTTCTTGGGTATCCCAGGCGAAATGACCAATAGACTGTACCGTATCTGAATGAAACAAAGCATCATATTTTTGACACAATTCACTAACCGCCTTGATATCAAGTACATTGCCAATTTCATTATTAATGTGCATCAGACTAACTAAGGTTTTTCCTTCTTTCTTTTCAAGAAGAGCCTCAAGATGTTTTAAATCAGGTGAACCAAAAGAATCAAGATTAACATAATGCGCTCGCACATTCTGTTTTTCCACTAGTTCTTCAACGGTATGAGTAACCGCATGATGTTCTATTTTAGAGGTAATAATTGTTGCTACTCCAAGATCACGAACAGCACACCGTAAAATCATATTATCAGCCTCAGTACCTCCAGAAGTGAAAATTATCTCTGAAGGATGCGCATTCATGTACTTTGCGATGGTCTTTCTAGCACTTTCTAAGCCCGTTTTTGCAGATCTTCCATAACTATGCGTAGAAGACGGGTTACCGTAAAAGCTGGTAAGCGCTTCTTGCATTTTTGCAATCACATTAGCCCTTACTCGCGTTGTAGCGGCATTATCTAAGTATATACTTTCCATAGTGCTTATATATCTAAAAAACAGCTGACAAAGTTAATTAATTTTCAAACCTAATATTTATTAAAATTAAGTAAACTTAAACGTTAATCCTTTTTATTTAATTTAAATTTGAGTCATGAAACGATTTTATTTCTTGTTATTCTTAATAGCTTCATGTGACGATGGCGATTTACAAATTGAAACTATTGATTTCGATAGCGTGGCTATTCAAAATTGTGAACCGGTATCGGCCACAGCAGCTAATGTCCTTTTTAAATTAAATACAACAGAGGCTCTCATACTAGAGCTACCCAATGGAGCCATAAAAAACGAAGTAAGTGATGGCGCCGTTTCATTCCTTGTTACCGCCTCGGGGTCTACAAAAATTACGTATAGAACTTTTTCAGACAATGTTACTTCAACTTACTTTTGTAATGATGTTCCGTTAACTGAACCTGTGGTATTAGAAGAAATTATTGGAGAGGGCGGTGAGGTTTTGATAGCAACCACTTTGAGTGATGATATGCTTACCTTTGAGCATACTATTCAGCTGAACACCATCTCATTCGTAACTTCTGAAAATACACGAATAACTAACTTGGCAATCGATAATTTTGGCACTGTTACTACTGCTATCGAATAAACAGGTTCCCCTTCTCAATTTTTATTCTGGTAAATATACACTTCGGTTGCCCCTAACCCATATTTCTTATAGTCAGCGTCATAATATTTAAGATTATCATACCGTCCAAAAAGATACTTCAGTTCTTCTTTCAAAACCCCAGCTCCTACCCCATGAATAAACACTACTTTTTGAATACGTTTACGTATTGCAAATTCTAATTGCTTTTTCGCTGTCTCGATCTGTAAATTTAACTTATCATGGTTATGCATTGCTTTGTCTGAAGACGTAAGCCGATGTATGTGAAGATCAACTTCCATTTTAGGAATGTTTCTATCTTTTGACTTCATTGAAGGTGCTTTCTTTTTTTTCGGAAGGTCTTTCTCGTTTTTCACCTTGGCTATTTCATAATTACTTACCTTAAATTTCTCACCAACCTTAACAAGCTCATTGCTATGGTACGACATCATAAAACCTTCTTCACTTTCAATGGTTACGAGATCAGCATTAATATTAATAACTACACCCTTTATGGTATCATCTAAAGTCTCGACGTGTTCTCCAATATTAAAAACAGACATTTATTTGTTTTAATTCCATAAAAATAGTGGTATTTTCCCTCTTTAAATAAATTCCATTTTTAATTAAAATCAACTTTCGTTGCAATCAATGGAAAAATTTATGCTTCCTTGCTATTCTAAAAAACTATTAGGATTCGATTGCCCTGGCTGCGGCTTGCAGCGATCTCTCGCATTTATTTTTGAAGGTGATTTCTTGGCTGCATGGGAAATGTATCCTGCAATTTTTAGTATTATTCCTTTAATTGGATTGTATTTAGCAACGCTGTTTATCGAAATAAAGCACGCAAATAAAATAATAATTACCCTTGTAATAATTAGTGTTTCACTAATTATCAGTAACTATATTAGTAAATTTATATAACAATCAATAAACCTTTACATTATTATGGAAGAACAAAAACTACCTAGCACTGGTGTCGTAATTGGACTTGGCATCGCATCAATATTACTTTGCTGGTGTTATGGCGTGCTGGGCTTGATCCTTGCAACGGTTGCGATTATAATCGCTGGAAACTCGAAAAAACTTTATGATCAAAACCCTGAAAACTACAGCAATTATGGTAGTCTTAAGACAGGGAAAATTATCGCTATTATTGGTTTAGTATTAAACATATTAATCCTTCTATTCTTTATATGGGCAATTTCTAAAGTGGGATGGGATGTAATTCAAAGTGGAGATGAAGAATTGATCAGAGAACGAATGGAAGAACTGTTTAACTAAAAAAGTAAATTATGAGCAATCAACAACTACCTGGCGCTAGTAATGCGCTTACATTTGGCATTCTTTCAATCGCATTGACAATTTTTTGCTGCGGCCCTTTTGGTTTCATATTTAGCATTATTGGCCTTTCAAATGCCAAAAAAGCGGAAAGAGCATTTGAAGAAAATCCGGAATTGTATTCGGGACTTGAAAATGTCAAAACCGGACGTATCCTGTCTTACATCGGTATCGCTCTTTCAGTAATATTTTTAATATTAACCATTGTATATTTTGGCGTCATTATTGCCATGATTTCAAATGGTAATTTTGAAGGTGGTGATTTCTAACTAAACGAGCAAAATAAGAAATGCCCATGTTCAAGAACATGGGCATTTTTAGTTTATATCAATTAGGTTTACTTAACAAATTGTAATAACGTCTTTTTAATAATAGAAATACAATCTAACAACTGTTCTTTATTCATCACCAAAGGCGGCGCAAAACGAATAATATTGCCATGCGTTGGCTTTGCCAACAAACCGTTTTCTTTCAAAGTCATACAAATATCCCAAGCAGTAGAACTATCTTCTGCATCATTTATTAAAATGGCATTCAATAAGCCCTTGCCCCTAACCGCATTCACAATACCTATAGTCTCAATAAATTTTTGCAATTCAGACCGAAATAATTCTCCTAATTCAAAAGCATTTTGAGCCAGCTCTTCATCTTTTATAACATCAAGAGCTGCCATTCCCACAGCCGCTGCAATCGGGTTTCCACCAAAAGTGCTACCATGATTGCCAGGTTTGATAACACCCATAATAGTATCATTAGCTAAAACAGCAGAAACGGGATAAGCGCCTCCTGAAAGGGCTTTTCCTAATATTAAGATATCCGGCTTTATTTCTGGAGTTCCGCTACAATGTTTATCTGTACAAGAACAATTACCACAGGTAGCCAATAAACGACCTGTACGAGCAATACCTGTTTGCACTTCATCGGCAATAAACAATACATCGTGTTTTTCACAAAGTGCTTTGGCACCAGCCAAGTAACCTTCTGAAGGCACATAAACCCCTGCTTCTCCTTGAATAGGCTCTACTAGAAAACCGGCAATATTTGAATTGCTCTCAAGGGCTTCTTCTAAAGCTTGAAGATTATCATATGCTATTTTAATAAATCCTTCCGTATAGGGACCGAAATTTTTACGCGCTACCGGGTCGTTTGAAAAAGAAATAATAGTAGTTGTACGCCCATGAAAGTTATTTTCACAAACAATTATTTGAGCTTCATTCTCTTGAATACCTTTCTTTTCATAAGCCCATTTACGGCATAATTTTAATGCGGTTTCAACAGCTTCGGCTCCCGTATTCATGGGAAGCAACTTGTCAAACTTAAAAGTTTCGGTGGCATACTGCTCAAACTTTCCTAAAACGTCATTGTAAAATGCTCTTGAGGTAAGCGTTAAAGTTTGTGCTTGATGTACCATAGCGCCTACAATTTTAGGATGGCAATGGCCTTGATTTACTGCGGAATAAGCTGAAAGAAAATCATAATACTTTTTCCCTTCAACATCCCAAACAAATACCCCTTCTCCTTTGCTCAATACAACTGGAAGCGGGTGATAATTGTGTGCTCCATACTTATCCTCCAATGCTATTGCATCTTCAGAAGTGATTTTTTCTAAAACTGACATGACTAAATTACTTTAAATAAAACTTCAGTAATTCCTTCTGCACCTTTATCCTTTCGAGGTATCGAAAATTCAGCGTAGGAGAGAAATCATCCTCGTAGAAGCGCAAAATTAATAAATATTTTAATTAATCATAAGCCTATTCAACAACTGTTTTATTTATCCGTTTTATGTGATAAGGCCGAGACTTGGAGCTCCAATCTCTTTAATTCTCTCAAAATATCATTCTTATCCATTTGCAACCAAATATATAATTTCATCATTCCCATGAAAATCATACAAAGAAAACCTGCAGAAGCCCACTTTATAAGATCATTGGTGGCCTCAGCGTTTATAAATTGTATCAGGCAAAAAACAAAAACAACAAAAACCAACATATGTATAATCGTTATTAGCGAGGCCAACCACCCCGTTCTACCCTTATGAACTTCTCCTAATTTTTGTAATAGATTCTGTTCACCCAACTCATCATAAAATTTTGATTCTTCAGCACTTAAAGCCTCCTTTATAAGTTCGTCTATTTTTTCTTCTTTTTTCATCTTATATTTTATTGTATTCTCAACAAGTCAAGAATCTGTTAGTATTCTTTTAATAATATTTTTAATTTTTCTCTAGCATGGAACAATCTTGATTTTACAGTACCTAACGAAATATGTAAAATGGTACTAATCTCTTTCAGCGAGTAGTTTTCAGTATAAAATAAACGAATCACTACTTGTTGATCTTTCGTCAAAGATTGTATAGCTTGAAGCATCCTTTTGATGTTTAAACCCTTATTCCCTAAATCTTCTATACCATTGGTTGTATCATAATACGCCTGCAATTTCACCAATTCCCTTTTTTCCTTTTGAATATAATTCAAAGTCCTACGGGTTACAATTCGAAACGCCCAACTGCCGAAAAGATTGGGGTTTTTCAGGCCATGTATTTTCTTAGTAATAATATGCCAACTATCTTGAACTATATCTTTAGAAGCCTCAATGTCATGCGTATATCCATATGAATATTTGCACAACTTAGTATGGTATCTATTCACTAAAAGCCCAAATGCTTTTTCGTTACCAGAGCGATACTGCAAAACTAAAAGTCCGTCAAAGATTTTACTAGAGTCGTTCATAAGCTACTATTATAAAGACAACCAGTAATTGAAAAGGTTCATTTTTTTCCTTAAAATAATGTTATTCCTTTTAAAGTTAGCGGAATAAATACAATCCAATTCCTATTTTTGCCCAATGCGCAAAAAGAAGAGAAGGCAAGTCTTTGAAAACATTGAAGTAATTGATGCTGGGGCAAAAGGTAAAACTATTGGAAAAGCTCCTGATGGAAGAGTAATTTTCTTGACCAATACTGTACCCGGTGATATTGTGGATATTCAAACCACGAAAAAACGAAAAAGCTATTTTGAGGGTAAAGCCATACATTTTCATACACTTTCTGATAAGCGCGTAACACCTCAATGTCAACATTTTGGCACCTGTGGCGGGTGTAAATGGCAGCATATGAATTATGAATATCAATTGTTTTATAAGCAACAAGAGGTCGTAAACAATCTTCAACGCATTGGACATCTTGAATTGCCTAAAGTTTCACCTATTCTAGGTGCTGAAAAGCAATATTTTTATCGTAATAAGATGGAATTTTCTTTTTCGGATAGCCGATGGCTGAGTTTAGAAGAACTGCAATCTGACCAGATTTTCGAGGATAAAAACGCCTTAGGATTCCATATACCCGGCATGTGGGACAAAATTTTAGACATTAAAAAATGTCACCTACAAGCCGACCCTTCGAACAGTATTAGAATAGCAACCAAAGAATTTGCTGCAAAAAACGGCATCACTTTTTTCAATCCAAGAAATCAGCATGGAACGCTTCGTACCTTAATGATACGCACTTCATCAACAGGTGAAATAATGGTATTGGTACAGTTCTTTGAAGATGAAAAGAAAAAACGTGAATTATTACTAAATCATTTGCACTCAACTTTTCCTGAAATTACTTCACTTCTTTATGTCATCAACTCAAAACAAAATGATACTATATATGATCAAGAGGTGATATGCTTTTCGGGACGTGATCATATATATGAGGTGATGGAAGGTTTGAAATTTAAAATCAACGCCAAATCGTTTTACCAAACCAATTCTGAACAAGCATACGAATTGTATAAGCTTACTAGAGATTTTGCGGATTTAACGGGGGAAGAACTGGTTTATGACCTCTATACAGGAACAGGTACTATAGCTCAGTTTGTTGCCAAAAAAGCTAAAAAAGTAATTGGTATTGAATCGGTACCTGAGGCCATTCATGATGCCAAAGAAAATGCTATCAATAACAAAATCGAAAATGTTGACTTTTTTGTAGGCGATATGAAAAATGTTTTCAATGAAGAATTTATAGCTATTAATGGCACTCCAGATATTATTATTACGGACCCCCCAAGAGATGGCATGCATAAAGACGTGGTACAACAAATACTAAATATAGCACCTGAAAAAGTGGTTTATGTAAGTTGCAACAGTGCAACTCAAGCTAGGGATTTAGCATTGATGAAAGAAATTTATAAGGTATCCAAAGTGCAACCCGTTGACATGTTCCCCCAAACGCACCATGTTGAAAATATCGTACTTTTAGAAAAGCGATAAATCTATGAGAAAGCTTAAAATTCTTTTCCTTTTTGCAATAATGTTATTTTCTTTTTCCGCTTGTGAAAAAGATGATATTTGTGTTGATGCTGATACCGCGTTATTAATTATTCGTTTTTATGATGCTGAGAATCCAACTGCTTTTAAAGCTGTACCGAACCTACGTGTTATTGGTGTCGGCAACGGCTCTCCGGTAGATACTTTTGTAGATCGTTCGAGCACGCTCGATTCAATTGGCATACCACTAATTACAAATACTTCATTATCATCGTTTGACTTTATTATTAATTCAGGAGATGATGAAGATGCGATGGAAACTGGAAACATAGATACTATCACATTTAATTACGAAGTCAAAGAAAGTTTTGAATCTCGAGCATGCGGTTTTGTAGCAGTTTATGAAAACCTAAATTCTAATTTCATAACTAATTCTGAAGATTGGATTCAAAGTATAGAAGTTGTAAAAACGATTGTACAAACCGAAGAAACAGTAACAGCCCATGTTAAAGTATTTCATTAAGATCTGTTTTGCTTGTTGTTTCTTTTTAGGAAATGCGCAAAATAAACCCATAGATACAAAACCTAAAGACACCATAGTTTATAAACAAGCCTATGGATTGCGTGTAGGCGTTGATTTAAGTAGACCGGTCACGTCAGTTTTTAAAGATAATTATACAGGGCTTGAATTTGTAGGAGACTATAGAATTAGTCAAAAATACTACCTCGCTGCTGAGTTAGGCAATGAAAATTTAACTCGTCAAGAAGATTTATATGAGTTCAATACCACTGGTAGCTATATTAAATTAGGAATAGATTATAATACCTATTCCAACTGGTACGGAGAACAAAATTTGATCTATGTTGGAGGACGTTATGCCTTTAGCACCTTCAGTCATACCCTAAATAATAATCAAATCTTCAATAGCAATCGCTATTGGAGCCCTGATGGTTTTGCTGAAGGAATTACCGCACCTGCTGAATATAATAACAGAAGTGCTTCTTGGTTAGAGTTTGTAATGGGGATTAAAACAGAATTATTCGCTAATATTTATTTGGGAGGTAGTGTTCGTTTAGGAGCTTTAATTACCCGTTCTAAAATAGAAGACGGAGCATTTAACGATCTTTTCATTCCTGGATTCAATAAAGTTACGGATGCCAGTATTTTCGGAGTTGGGTATAATTTTTCAGTTTCTTATTTCGTACCGCTATACAAGAAAGCCAAAAAAATCAAAAAAGAAAAAAGTGCTCCAGTTTTAGAAACAGCAAACTAAATTACTCGCGCGTTTCTTTTTGAAATTTCCTCTTTTTACTACCTTCATACATCACATATTTCACGAAACGAGATTCTAAATGACTATTAAAAACCTTTATTTTTCGTGAAGGTCTTAAACCAACAAACTTCAACGCCTCTAAATTCGAAGTAATAAACCAAGCTTCAGTGCCTGGATATTCTTGCTTTAAAGTATCACCAATCTCTTGGTAAAAAGTTTCAACATCGAAATCAGATTCTAACTCGCTTCTATCTAATCGCTCACCGTATGGCGGATTAAAAACCATGTGCAGTTTTCCATCCATTGGTTTTTTCGTATCAAAAAAGTTTTTCCGCTCAACCGTTATATAGTCAGAAAGATTCGCATTTTCAATATTGTCTTTGGCCTTTCTAATAGCAGAAGGTGCTTTATCATAGCCAACAATTTTATAATGAAACTCTCTTGTTTTATTTAGCTGGCTTTCGACTATTTTATCAAATAAAGCTTCATCAAAATCGTCCCATTTTTCAAAAGCAAATTCTTTACGATTAATATTTACAGGAATATTACATGCGATCATGGCGGCCTCTGTTAGCAGCGTACCACTACCGCACATAGGATCTATAAAATCATTCTGTCCGTCCCAGCCACTCAATAGTAACAATCCGGCAGCAAGCACCTCATTGATAGGTGCCATATTTGTGGCAATACGATATCCTCTTTGGTGTAAAGATCGTCCCGAACTATCAAGCGATACCGTACATCTATCTTTATGTAAGTGAATGTTAATTCTTAAATCAGGGTGTTTTACATCCACACTAGGGCGCTCTCCTTCAGTATCTCTAAATTTATCAACTATAGCGTCTTTTACCTTTTGAGAAACATAAAGAGAATGCGAAAAATTATCTGATTTCACAGTAGTATCTATCGCGAAAGTAGTATCGATAGAGAGATAGTCTGTCCAGTCCATGCGATAGATATTCTTATACAATTCACTCTCATTTGTAACCGTAAATGAATGAATGGGCTTTAAAATCTTTATTGCAGTTCGCAAGCATAGATTCGCTTTGTACATAAAACCAGTATCTCCTTCAAAAGAAACACTGCGAACCCCTTCTTTGACGAGTCCTCCACCTAGGTTTCTAATTTCCTTAGCTAGTAACTCTTCAAAACCGAATAAGGTTTTGGCTACCATTTTAAAATTATTGTTCATCTTTTCACAACTAATTGCCGCAAAAATACAGTAATTTTATCCCGCTACTATATTTACGTAAAATGAACTTGGCAATAATCGAACTAAAAACCAAATGACCTACCTCCTTCCCATATTAGGGGTGCTATGCAGCTTTATATTCGTATGGATTTTCAAGCCTAAAAGCAAAGAAAATTTCAAATTGCTTTTGGCTTTTAGCGGAGCTTTTCTTTTAGCGCTAACTGTATTCGAATTACTGCCTTCGGCCTATGAAAATGCTAACACCAAAACGGTTGGAGTTTTTGTAATGTTAGGTATATTATTGCAAATTTTCTTGGAATTCTTTTCTAAAGGAGCGGAGCATGGTCATGTACATATCGATAGTGAAAACAGCAATTTTCCTTGGCTTTTATTCATTAGCCTTTCCATTCATGCATTTTTAGAGGGCTTTCCCATCGAAAATCATAGTACGATCATCTATGGAATTTTAATTCATAAAATACCCATAGCAATTATCTTAAGTATTTTTTTATTGGGGTCGAAAATAAAATTATTCAAAGCAATTCTTTTTATTCTACTTTTCGCAGTAATGACTCCTTTAGGTAGTTTTATAGCCAATACGTCAGATACTATGAGCAACTATTATGCACCAATTACAGCATTGGTTATTGGCGTATTCTTGCACATTTCCACTGTCATTCTTTTTGAAAGTTCAGAAGGGCATAAATTCAATCTACGTAAACTTCTTGTTATAATTATGGGAATTAGTATGGCCTATTTATTATAATATTTAATAAAGAAGAATTAAAAATTACGTCATGAATTTTAGACGTTTTTGAAAACTAAACAACGTAATAGTACATCATTAACCAATGACTAAATGCTCCACCAAGTACAAAAAGGTGCCAAATAAAATGATTGTAAGGAATTCTTCGAACTGCATAAAAAATAGCTCCAATAGTATAAAAAGCCCCACCAAGGAATAGTAATCGTATGCCTTCGCCCGAGACACTTTCTACAACAATATCAAAATAATAAATAACCAGCCAACCCATTCCGAGGTATAAGGCCAACGAGACTATTTCGAATTTTCCAGTAAAGAAAAGCTTAAGTGAAGTTCCTAAAAATGCAATTCCCCAAATAATATAAAAAATATTCCAACCTACTCCTTGAATAAGGGCAATTAAACATACGGGAGTATAAGTACCCGCTATGAGAAAGTAAATGCTTATGTGATCTGCAATTCGAAGCTTTCTTTTTAGTTCAGGCTTTTTGAAATAATGATACAAACATGAAGCTAAAAACATAGCAATGAAGGTCAAGCTATAAACTGCAATACTGAAAGTAGCATATGGGGTTTTGCCTATATTTTTATCTAACAAAAGAAACAAACCAAAAATGCCAAAAATTGCTCCAATGGCATGACTAATGGTATTAAGTAATTCTTCCCTTTGAACTGCATTATTCTTTTTCACTACATCACCGACTAGTTGTTCTATTTGTATTGTTTACCGTGTTTGATAACCATATCAACATCTTCTAGTAGATTGATATAGCGGAGCACATCACCCTTAACTGCTATAATATCGGCGTACTTCCCCGGTGTAACTGTACCCACTTCATCAGCGACACCCATCCAGAGCGCCGGCCAATACGTAGCTGCTCGTATGGCATACATGGGGTCAATACCAAATTCATTAACCCAAACATCTAGTTCGTTCCAGGTAGATTGACTGTGAAATTTCATGGGAATACCACTATCCGTTCCGATCATGAGAACCACACCAGCATCTAAAAGTTGTTTGATTTTAGTTTCAAGGGTTGGTTTTCTTGAAGGAGTTAATTGAAAATAGGGTAATCTATCAGGATGAGCAATACTTTTTTTGATATCTGTAATCACTGAGTCAGGAAGCCCCAAGTGCCAAGAATCATTATCTAATTTCTCGGGATTATCACGCACATATTCATAATTATAGAGTCCTTCTACGGTAGGACACCAAAAGAGAGGCCCTTGACTCATGTCTGCTGTTCGTTCCGTAATCATTTTCATAATATCATCAGGGTAACGTGGCGCAGAAGACAAACCTGTATGCTCAAAGCAATCTGCACCGTATCGAAGACCCATTCGAATTTCTTCAGGTCGATGGCTATGCGCAACTACTTTTAATTTATATTTATGTGCTTCTTCAATAACTGCTTTAAATTCATCAGCAGTCATTTGATCCTGATCTACAACTTTAATAACATCAACTCCAGCCTTAGCTAACTTTCTAACTTTTTTTCGAGCATCTTCAATGCCATTAATCCCCCAACGAAAAGCTTCCGTGCCTGGGTAAGGCTTTTTTTGAATAAAAGGACCAGAAACATATAGTGTTGCTCCTGGAATTTCACCATTATTTATCGCATCACGAACGGCAATACTTTCTTTTAGCGGTGCCCCTAAATCTCTAGCACTTGTAACTCCCGCCATTAATAACTGCCTTGCCGATGCGGGCATAATTACATCTTCAAATAGTGGCGGATATGTTTTATCCCAGTATGTATAATCAGAATGTCCCGTAATCATAGTATGTACATGCATATCCCATAAGCCGGGTAAAACCGTCATTCCCTCAGTAGAGATTACTTTGGCACTTTTAGGTATTTCTACAGTACCTATGGTTCCGACAGTTTTAATTTTTTCTCCTTCAATTATCACAACACTGTTACGAATAGGAGTTCCGCCAAAACCATCAATTAATGTACCACCGACCAGCGCTTTTGTATTGCTTTCTTGAGCCAGAAGTATCGAATTAAATAGAAGAAAAAGTATTGGAAGTAGTGCTTTTTGCATAGTATTAATTTATTTTATCTAAATATACTAAAAAGCGGTATTCAATAATTAGGTTACTTCATTAAGCCTGTTTACCCTATTATCATACATAAAAAAAGGTCCTTCATATTTCTATGAAGGACCTCAAAGAAGGCGGCTACCTACTCTCCCACTTGGTGTAGCAGTACCATCGGCGCAGACGGGCTTAACTTCCCTGTTCGGAATGGTAAGGGGTGTGCCCCGTCGCCA
>CALDYU010000010.1 GCA_937944485.1 uncultured Flavobacteriaceae bacterium
CCGACCCCTGACGTGTAGAAACAAGAAACCGTTCATTTTTTACTGAAAATGAACGGTTTAACTTTGTCGGGGTGGCAGGATTCGAACCTGCGACCTCCGCGTCCCAAACGCGGCGCGATAACCGGGCTACGCTACACCCCGTAGCATAAAAACTTCAAATTAATAAAATACCAATTCCTTAAAAAGAAGGTAAATACAATACTGTCTGCCCTCGCAAAACTAGCGGAGAGACAGGGATTCGAACCCTGGGTACCCTTGTTAGGGTACGACGATTTAGCAAACCGCTCCTTTCGGCCACTCAGGCACCTCTCCTATTTTTTTAAATGAACATCGCTCTAAAGCGGTTGCAAATGTACATTTTTACAATAGTACAAAGCAAGATTTATCGACTTTTTTTACACTAAACAAAACTAAATTTAACGAACGGAATTGTAACTTATATAAATGCTATATTCCTAGATATTTACATATTATCATTCAGGGTATTCTACCCTTAAATGATAAATATTAGTCAACTTTTGCTTGAAGATTTTTTTTACGATTTGAATTTCTTTAAAAGTAATGTTCGCATTTAAAAATTGTTCTGCAGCCATTTGGCTTGCTATTATCCTATCTACAAATTCATCAATCATTAAAAAAGTGGGATTTTTTAAGCTTTTAGACGCGGCCTCTACGGCATCTGCCATCATTAATATTGCAGTTTCTTTGGAGAACGGGATGGGCCCTGGATATTTATAATCATCTTCTTGAAGGTCAGATTCAATTTCTTGTTGTTTCTTATAAAAATAGTACACCAATGAAGTCCCGTGATGTGTTCGAATAAAGTCTATAACACGATCAGGTATGTTATTTTTTCGCGCCAGTTCAATACCTTCAATAACATGCTTAATGATAATTGCAGCACTTTCTTTAGAACTTATTTCATCATGAGGATTCACATTAGTAATTTGATTTTCTGTAAAATAAGTGGGATTGGTCATTTTACCTATATCATGATACAATGCGCCGACACGTACCAACATGGCATTTGCTCCGATTTCATTTGCTGCTGCCTCTGCCAAGTTTGACACTTGTAATGAATGATGAAATGTGCCTGGCGCCTTATCGGAAAGTTCTTTTAGCAATTTTGAATTCGTATCAGATAATTCTAACAAAGAAACATCTGAAACCAAACCAAATAGTTTCTCATAGATATAAATCAATGGTTGTACAAAAAGCGTTATCATTCCATTAAGCAAAAAAATACTTAAAGTTATCCATTTGATATTCTCTAAATTACCTTCGTGAATAGTATGAAATGCCAGATAACCTACAATATATATTGTGGTAATTTGCGCCACAGAAATAAACAAGTTAGCTCTCTTATATAGTTCTGACACCGTTAACACCGTAACAATACCTGCAACGATTTGTAGAAACACGTACTCAAAGCTATTCGGTACAACAAACCCTAAAATTAAAACAGTTAAAACATGAACAAAAAGCCCTAAGCGGGCATCAAAAAATGTCTTAACGATTAGCGGTAATATGCATAGAGGTATTGCAAAAACATAACTTTCATCATACTTTACGATCAAAGTGGTTATAAAAACCATTAGTACAATATTAAATACTAAGAAAGTTACTTTGGTATTATTATGATAAATGTCAGCGCGATATTTCTTTAAAAAAAGAAATAGCATCATTAATACTAATGCTACTAATACCGCATACCCCGCGAGAATAAAATATTGATTTTTAGAATTCCATACTTCCGACTGGTATTCCGATTTAAGAGAATTAAGTGCATTATAATTTTCTGCTTCGACAACTTCTCCCTTTGCAATAATCAAATCACCTTCTTCTATAGTACCTCTTGTATGAGAAATCTTCGAAAGCTCATCATTCAAGGCTTTGGTTGTCAATTCACGATCATAGGTAACATTTGGCAATGACAAACTCAAAAACAGCTCTTGGTATTTATTGTTCAAAGATTCTAGCCGGCGTTGTTTTAAAACCCCATCGATTACCATAGCAAGATCTGAAAGTTGATAGATCTCCTTTTCACTTACTTGTTTTGCTTCGTTACCCGTAATTAAGTAAAAGTGCTTTCTCGGTTCTTTGGTTTCACTTTCGAGAACCCCTTTTTTATAGAGCTCATTAAGTACCAACTTACCTAAATTCAAAAGTATACTGAGCTGATCTTCATCATATTGATCAGAAGAAAAAATCGTTTTGAACTTATTTTCATATTCTAGGTATACAAAATCTCTTTGGTCAACATTGTACTGATAGAAGTCTAGTTGCGCGTCTTTGATACGTTGTTCTTCTTCGGCAATTTGCGAAGCTTGTTTTTTTATGGAAAAATCAAAAGTAGCTCTTAAATTTTCATACTGCCAGGGCTTTCCTTTTTGAAATTCGTATTTAAATTGACCTCCTTTAGGAAAGAAGTAAACAATGCAGCATAATGAGATTATGTATAAACAATATTTATAAATAAGTGATTGATTTTTATACAGCGGATCTAAAGATGAACTCATAAAGAAAGTATCTTGCCCAAAAATAGAAAATTATAAAGGAATACAGGTTCGCCTTTGGAATTTTGATCCTTAGAAATCTAATGAACGAGTGCATATATAGTGCCATAGGAACTAGTCAACAACTAACATTCAAAATAATTTCAGGTTTATTTCATTATTTTTGTAGTCTCAAAAACTAAGATTTTTTTTATGAAGGAAGTAGTAATAGTATCAGCTGTACGCACACCCATTGGTAGTTTTATGGGATCTTTATCTAATATACCTGCGCCAAAGTTAGGGGCAATTGCCATAAAAGGTGCTTTAGATAAAATTAGTTTAGTTCCTGAAGCTGTCGAAGAAGTTTTAATGGGTAACGTAGTTCAGGCAGGAACTGGACAGGCTCCAGCTAGACAAGCGGCCATTTTTGCAGGAATTCCTGATACTGTTCCTTGTACTACTATTAATAAAGTATGTGCTTCTGGGATGAAAACTGTTATGCAAGCTGCGCAATCAATCGCATTAGGTGACGCTTCTATTATTGTTGCTGGTGGTATGGAAAACATGAGTTTGATTCCTCATTATGTACACCTACGAAAAGGACAAAAATTTGGAGCCACCTCCCTGATAGATGGTATGCAGAAAGATGGACTTGTTGATGTTTATGACCAAAATGCCATGGGTGTCTGTGCTGACGCCTGTGCGGTTGAACATGATTTCAGTCGTGAAGATCAAGACAAGTATGCCATACAATCATACGAAAGATCAGCTGAAGCTTCTAATACCGGAAAGTTTAAAGAAGAAATAATTACTGTTGAGGTACCACAACGAAGAGGAGAACCTATATTATTTTCTGAAGACGAGGAGTTTAAAAATGTGAAAATGGAAAAAATTCCTGCATTACGACCTGCTTTTACTAAAGAGGGTACCGTAACTGCGGCAAATGCCTCTACTATAAACGACGGAGCAGCGGCTTTAGTGCTTATGAGTGCCGAAAAGGCAAAAGAATTAAATCTAAAACCCTTAGCCACAATCCGAGGCTATGCTGATGCTGCTCAAGAACCCAAATGGTTTACAACAGCTCCGGCTAAAGCCCTACCCAAAGCATTAGCCAAAGCGAATATTTCGATTAATGATGTCGATTACTTTGAATTCAATGAAGCCTTTGCTGTAGTAGGTTTAGCAAATATGAAGTTATTAGGTTTGAAGGATGATAATGTTAATGTTAATGGTGGAGCCGTTTCTTTGGGCCACCCTCTTGGGTGCTCAGGTGCTCGAATATTGGTTACATTAATTCAAGTGCTTCATCAAAACAATGCAAAAATTGGTGCAGCAGCTATATGCAATGGTGGTGGTGGTGCTTCAGCAATTGTTATAGAGAAAAGCTAGATACTTCTTTGTATTAAAAAACCTCTTCAGTTAAACTGAAGAGGTTTTTTAATTTAGAATAAAATTAAATCTTATTCACCGAGAAGTTTCTTTATTCGCATGAAATTATCATTATCTCCCATAGCACCATAAATATTTTTTAGCTGAGATAATACCCCTTGATTATCAGGATTTAATTTTAACGCATCTTCAAGTATTTGCGCACCCTGAGCAAACAAATCATCTTTCTTTTGTTTCAATGCGTCATATTTCGCAGCGTCTGACCGAGAATTTCCTAAAGTATTCATCTCATCAATTAAGCTATTACCTTCATTTACATATGTGGTCGATAAATTTAATTGTGCATTCGTATAATTAGGATTTGCCTCTAAAGCCTTTCGATAAGCAGCTCTCGCTTCTTCTATATTGCCTTGCTCCATATTAATTACCCCTATATTATATAAGAGGTCAGCATTATCCGGCTCCATTGCTGAGGCTTTTGCCATCAAAGTTTTGAACTTTTCTTTATCCCCTAACTTATAATGAAGATTGGCCTCTTGCAAAATTAAGTTTACATCATCTGGGTTATTAGCTCTTGCCACTGCGTAAGCCTCTAAAGCCTTATCATCTTGACCTAGTTGGCCATAAATAAGAGCAATATTTTTTACTATTTCAGCACTTTTAGATTCTGTCTTTTCATCAAGCGGATCTTTATGAGTACCTGCTTTTACATATAGGTCTCTTGTAGTTTTATCCATTGTTTCAACTTCACCAGACTCAATATTAGTTGCCTTAAAAAGCTCTTCACTACCATTATACCCCAATTTTTGTAATTCATTGTAGTACCCTAGCGCTTGTTCATAATGCGCTCCGTTTACTGCACTACTCGCGGCATAGTACAAATAAATAGTGTCTTTGGGGCTTAATTGATAGCCCATATAAAGTTTATTAGCAGCTGATTCAAATTCTTTTTTACCATTGTCTTCAATAGCAGAGTTAACTAAATCACCTGTTATGACTGCCATTCGTTGGTTTGTGTCAGTAGTATATTTAGCTTTTCCACTTTCTTCTTCAAGGGCAACTACTTTTTTAAATGAAGCAACAGCTTCTGCAAAAGCGGTATTATCACCTCCCTTAGCTATTTCTGAATATGCTTTACCTCTCACATAATAATACTGAGCTTGATATTTCGCCTCGGCCCCATCAATCATTCCAGCAACACCTTCTAAAGCTGTTTTAGCTGCCATTGCATCACCACCTTTTAAGGCTTTTTCAGCAGCTTTCAATTCATTTTTCTGAGCAAATCCGACCATAGTAAAAGACATGGCTGCCAGAATAAACATTTTAGTTTTCATTTCAATGTATTTAAAATTAGTGTTAATTATATTTAAATTATTCTTCCTCAGAGCTTTCGTTTTCTGCTCCATTACCCTTCTTATCAAGAGCCGTGCCATCTTCTGTATTTACCTCAATATCAAGTATATCAACCTCATCTAAATCATCCTCTTCCTTCATTACTTTTGCAACTGCCGCAATTGAATCATCACCCTTAATATTGATCAATTTAACTCCTTGGGTGGCTCTACCCATGACACGTAGATCTTCTACACTCATTCGAATGGCAATGCCAGATCTATTAATAATCATCAAATCATCCGAATCGGAAACATTTTTAATGGCCACCAATCCGCCTGTTTTTTCTGTAATTGAAATAGTCTTTACACCTTTACCTCCACGATTAGTTACGCGATAATCATCAATGCTGGATCTTTTTCCATAACCATTTTCTGAAACTACTAGTATTTCATCTTCGAAATTATGCACTGAAACCATACCAATCACTTCATCATTATCATCCGCCAATCGAATTCCACGTACTCCAGATGCATTACGACCCATAGGTCTCGTTTTACTTTCCTCAAAGCGAATGGCTTTACCTGATTTTAGACCTAAGAAAATTTGACTTGTCCCTGTGGTTAATTTTGCCTCTAATAATTCATCATCTTCCCTTATTCCTATAGCATTAATTCCATTTTGCCGAGGTCTAGAATATTGCTCTAAAGAAGTTTTCTTAACTGTTCCTTTTTTAGTAGCCATTATAACATAATGACTGTTTACGTATTCCTCATCTTTCAGATCTTGGGTACAAATGAATGCTTTTACCTTATCATCACTCTCTATATTAATCAAGTTTTGAATAGCTCTACCCTTCGATGTTTTGCTTCCTTCAGGAATTTCGTAAACACGCATCCAAAAACATTTCCCTTTTTGGGTAAAGAAAAGCATGTACTGATGGTTCGTACCAACAAACAAATGTTCTAAGAAATCTTCATTTCGGGTTGAAGAAGCCTTTTGACCAACCCCACCTCTATTCTGGGTTTTATATTCTGTCAGTGGCGTCCGTTTAATATAGCCCGCATGAGAAATAGTAATTACTACTTGTTCATTCGGAATCATATCTTCCATGCTCAAGTCGCCTCCCGCAAAATTGATTTCAGATCTTCGTTCATCACCATATTTATCCTTAACCTCAAGAAGTTCCGTCTTAATTATATCCATTCGACGCTCTTTCCGATCTAGAATATCTTTTAAATCAGCAATAGTCTTTATTATTTCATCATATTCTTCACGAAGTTTGTCTTGTTCTAAACCAGTTAATTGACGCAACCGCATCTCCACAATAGCTTTCGCTTGAATTTCAGAAAGTTTAAAGCGTTCCATTAAATTCGCTCGGGCCTCCTCAGCATTCGATGATGCTCTGATGATTTTAATGACCTCATCGATGTTATCAGAAGCAATTATTAATCCTTCTAATATATGAGCTCGATCTTCGGCCTTCTTCAGTTCAAATTTTGTACGCCGCACCACTACTTCATGACGATGCTCAACAAAATAATGAATCATCTCCTTTACATTAAGGAGTTGTGGCCTGCCATTTACTAGAGCAATATTGTTTACACTAAAAGATGATTGAAGCGCTGTGTATTTATAGAGGGTGTTTAATACTATGTTCGGTATTGCATCGCGTTTTAAAATATATACGATACGCATTCCTTTTCTATCTGATTCATCACGAATACTAGAAATACCTTCTATTTTCTTCTCATTGACCGCATCAGCCGTCTTTTTAATCATGTCTGCCTTATTCACCTGATAAGGAATCTCTGTCACTATAATACACTCTCTTCCTTGAACTTCTTCGAAAGTCGCTTTGGCACGCATCACCACTCTACCGCGACCAGTATGAAATGCATCTTTTACGCCGTCATAACCATATATGATACCCCCAGTTGGAAAATCGGGTGCTTTAATATGGGTAATCAGCTCATCAATTTCAATATTATTATTCTCAATATAGGCCACAGTACCATCAATCACCTCAGAAAGATTATGTGGCGGCATATTGGTCGCCATACCCACAGCAATACCAGAAGCGCCATTTACTAACAAATTGGGCACTCGAGCTGGAAGAACGGTTGGCTCCTCTAAGGAATCGTCAAAATTGAGCTGGTGATCTACGGTATCTTTATCAATATCTGCCAACATGTCGTCAGCAATCTTTCGCATACGCGCCTCAGTATAACGCATTGCCGCTGGACTATCACCATCTATAGAACCAAAATTTCCTTGACCATCAACTAACATATACCGCAAACTCCATTCTTGCGCCATTCGCACCATTGAATCATATACAGAGGTATCACCATGTGGATGATATTTACCTAAAACCTCACCAACGATACGCGCTGATTTCTTATGAGAACTATTTGATCTAACACCTAATTCATGCATACCATAAAGCACGCGTCGGTGTACAGGTTTTAGTCCATCCCTGACATCTGGTAGGGCACGTGACACAATGACCGACATTGAATAATCAATGTAAGCAGATTTCATCTCGTCTTCGATGTTAATCGGAATCAATTTTTCACCTTCTGCCATCTTATAAAATCTATTGTTTTTATGTGTTAAAAAAGTATGCCAATATACGCAAAATCGATACCTTCAAAGCATATATCAAATTCTTTAGTGAACAATTTATCAACACTTTTAACGTTGTAGATAGTTCATGATTACAATGTTAAATATTTTGTAATTAGAAGCTTTTTTTCTCATTTCAATAAAGTTTATCAAATTAGGGTATACTATTTGCTTACTGTTTACCTGATATTTATTAATTTTAGTGCTGATACGAACAATTTATGGACGATAATTTTTCTCCTAGGGTAAAAGACGTAATTGCTTATAGTAAAGAAGAAGCATTAAGGCTGGGTCATGATTTTATAGGTACAGAACATTTAATGTTAGGTCTTTTGAGAGATGGAAATGGCAAAGCAATAAGTATACTTGATGCCCTTGATGTTGATTTAGATCACTTGAGGCGTAAAGTAGAAATTCTGAGCCCCTCCAACCCAAATCCGAGCAGCCTTCAAAAAGACAAGAAAAACTTACATCTTACTAGACAGGCCGAACGCGCTTTAAAAACAACATTTTTAGAGGCAAAACTCTTTCAGAGTTCTTCGATTAATACGGCTCACTTATTACTTTGTATTTTGAGAAATGAAAACGATCCGACCACCAAACTCTTACACAAGTTAAAAGTAGATTATGATGGTGTCAAAGAGCAATTTAAATTTATGATTACAAGTGATGATGACATCGTTGATGCTCCGAGTGCAGAATCTTTTCCAAGTGAAAATGAAGATTCAAATGAATCAAAAGAAGGCACTTTTGGTAACACATCAAATCAAAAAGGAAATAAAAAATCAAAAACTCCTGTACTCGATAACTTCGGACGCGACCTTACTGCAATGGCGGAGGAAAATAAACTCGACCCAGTTGTTGGCAGAGAAAAAGAAATCGAACGGGTTTCTCAAATTTTGAGTAGAAGAAAAAAGAATAATCCACTTTTAATTGGTGAACCTGGGGTTGGTAAGAGTGCCATTGCCGAAGGTTTGGCACTTCGTATTATCAACAAAAAAGTATCTCGCATTCTCTACGGAAAACGTGTAGTAACTCTTGATCTTGCTTCCTTAGTAGCAGGCACAAAATATCGTGGCCAGTTTGAAGAACGCATGAAAGCAGTCATGAATGAACTTGAGAAAAATGATGATGTCATTTTGTTTATTGATGAGATACATACCATCGTGGGTGCTGGTGGCGCTACGGGAAGCCTTGACGCTTCAAATATGTTTAAACCTGCTCTAGCAAGAGGTGAGATTCAATGCATTGGTGCAACCACCTTAGATGAATACCGACAATACATCGAAAAAGATGGTGCTTTAGAAAGACGATTCCAAAAAGTGATTGTCGAGCCTACCTCCGTAGATGAAACCATAGAAATACTTCAAAATATTAAAGGCAAATATGAAGAGCATCATAATGTTGATTATACAGATGATGCTATTGTTGCCTGTGTAAAGTTAACGAACAGGTATATGACAGATCGCTTCTTGCCAGACAAAGCCATTGATGCTTTAGATGAAGCAGGTTCAAGAGTTCATATAGTGAATATGGATGTTCCGAAACAAATCGTGGAGCTTGAAAAACAGTTAGATGATGTTCGTGAATTAAAAAATAGCGTTGTAAAAAAACAGAAGTATGAAGAAGCTGCAAAGCTTCGTGATGATGAAAAACGTATCGAAAAAGAACTTTCTATTGCACAAGTAAAATGGGAAGATGATAGTAAACTTCATAAAGAAACAGTAACTGAAGACAATGTTGCTGATGTAGTTTCTATGATGAGTGGAATACCTGTTAATCGAATTGCGCAAACTGAAAGTAATAAACTTGCGGAATTACCAGAATTGATTAAGGCCAATGTAATTGGTCAAGATGAAGCCGTTGCTAAAGTTGCTAAGGCCATTCAAAGAAATCGAGCTGGTTTAAAAGACCCGAACAAACCTATCGGATCATTTATTTTTCTTGGTCAAACAGGAGTTGGAAAAACACAATTGGCTAAAGTTTTAGCAAAAGAATTGTTTGATTCTGAAGATGCACTCATTCGTATTGACATGAGTGAATACATGGAAAAATTTGCCATATCTAGATTGGTTGGAGCACCCCCAGGCTATGTTGGCTATGAAGAAGGGGGGCAACTAACTGAAAAAGTTCGCAGAAAGCCTTATTCAGTAATTCTTTTAGATGAAGTTGAAAAAGCACATCCAGATGTATTTAATATGCTGCTTCAAGTCTTAGACGATGGTTACCTTACGGATAGCTTAGGGCGAAAAATAGATTTTAGAAATGCGATAATCATAATGACATCAAATATTGGCGCGCGTCAGTTGAAAGATTTTGGTCAAGGTGTTGGCTTTGGTACGGCAGCCAAAAAATCGCAAGCCGATGCGCATCAAAAAGGCGTTATTGAAAATGCCTTAAAAAAAGCTTTTGCACCTGAATTTTTAAATCGCATTGACGATGTCATTGTATTTAATGCCTTAGAGCGTGAAGACATTCATAAAATTATTGATATCGAATTGGCAAAATTATTTAATAGAATTAAAGATATTGGCTATGACTTAAGTTTATCGGAAGCAGCTAAAGATTATATTGCTGAAAAAGGTTTCGATAAGCAATACGGTGCTAGACCTCTAAAAAGAGCCATTCAAAAGTATATTGAAGACGCACTAGCAGAAGAAATTGTGAATGCTAAACTTGATGAAGGGGACAGTATACGTATGGATCTAGACAAGAAAAAAGAGGAGCTTACAATTAAGATTAAAAAAGCGCCAAAATCTACTAAAGCATAACTGCATTTAAGTAAGAAAAAAACCTCAAAGGAGTTCTGAAAAATGGATTCCTTTTTTTATACTTAAAAATCAGATGTGTAAGAAAAAAATACAAGGGCGATTAAATAAAAGTAGTATACACGATATTTTAGTTGTTCATCTAATATTTTTCAAATAATTATAAGGTCTCCATACTTTCGTTTCAGACACTATTATTAAGTGAAATGAACGTGAGTAGACAGAAAAAGACAGTCATTGTCAAAGAATACATATTAGAAATTGGTACCGTTCAAGTGTACGACAATTTTATGGTATCAACTTTTGAAGAAGGATCAACCTTAACTTTAGAAAGAGCCTATCAAATTATTGGTATTGCTGAAATTCATTTTAGAAATAAAGACTTCGGTTATATCAGTATGCGCAAAAACTCTTATGCCGTTGACCCTACAGTATATACCTATCTCAGAGGTCTAGAGAATTTAAAAGCATTTGCTATTGTTTCGGTTAAGGAAATTGACATGCATAATTTCAAAATCGAGAAATTATTTTATAAAAAGCAGATGAAGTTTTTTATTAAATATGAGAATGCTCTAGCTTGGGTAAAAAGGCGAGTTAAAGGAAAATAGCAACCTTCTTCTCAATACCTTAAAACACAAAATTAATTACTGCTGGTTCTGTTCTTGCTCTTGCACCTTTTGTTGTTCAGGCACTTTAAACAAATCAATAAAGGCGTCTCCAATTCCATCAATAATATCAGAAGTCGTAAGCGCCTGATACCCTGTTTGCTCTATTGCAATATCCCCAGCCTTTCCATGTAAATAAACACCGAAAATTGCCGCTTTTAAAGGTTCATAACCTTGGGCAATCATTCCAGATATAATTCCGGTCAGAGCATCACCACTACCAGCCGTCGCCATACCCGGATTTCCTGTGGTATTGATATAACCGCGGTCGCCATAAATTGTAATAGAATGTGCACCTTTAATAACAATAATACAGTTGTATTTTTTTGAAAAAACCTTGACCTTTTTTAGCTTATCAAAATCATCTTTCCATTTGCCAATCAATCGTTCTAGCTCTTTCGGGTGCGGTGTTAAAATAGTTTGTGATGGCAGCCTCTCAAGTATTTCTTTATTTTTCGAAATGATATTTAATCCATCTGCATCAATAACTAGCGAGGTTTTGTTTTTTTCTATAAAATCAGCAAACGAATTGCTTGTTTCAGAGTCCGTTCCGAGACCCATTCCAATGCCTACTACTGAAGGTTCAAAATCGTAGCTTATTTTCGTAATTCTATTTTCACCTTGGGTAAGCACCATGGCCTCAGGTAAGGCAGTTTGTAAAGTGTTATATCCACATTCAGGAATATATGCTGTTACCAAACCAACTCCAGAATTTAAACAAGCTCGCGATGCTAAAGTCACTGCCCCTATCTTGCCTTTACTCCCACCAATTATCAAAGCATGACCATAAGTGCCTTTATGAGAGAATTTTTGTCTAGGAATATAAAATGGTAGTACATCATGTTTCCCAATCAATTCGTATTCTGTTTCTGTGCTCATTAAATATTCCGGATCCAGACCAATATCTAACACCTCCCACTGCTCCATATAACTTCCTGTTTCTGGAAGGAAGAAAACCAACTTCGGAGTTTGAAAACTTAGCACAAAGTTTGCCTTAATAGCCGTGTTTTCAGCGGTAGGCACCTTATCTGTAAACAATCCCGAAGGAATATCAACCGAAAGTATAAAAGCTTCTGTTTTTTGAAGATGATGCATCAAATTCAACACCCAAGGGTCTGGTGGTCTGTTCAATCCGATTCCGAATATGGCATCAACAATAATGTCGTCTCTACCAATAACGGGCATTTCACAATCAGAATCTAAAAACTCTGGCCATACTTTTCGTTGCTTTAAGCGTTCTAAATTGATTAAAAAATCTTTTGAACGTTTCTTACTATAATTAACCACATAAACCGCAATATTATAGCCATGTTCTTGTAAGTGTCGCGCCAAAGCGATCCCATCACCGCCATTATTTCCTATCCCACAGAACAAATGAATCTTTACAGGAGCTCCTTGCATTCGGGTATGAATCCAGTTAAAAATTTGAACAGCAGAACGTTCCATTAGAACATCACTAGAAATTTGCTGCTTTTCAATTGTAAATTTATCGGCAGCGTATATTTGTTCTCCACTAAAAAGTTTCATGGTGTTTTTCTTGCGTTTTGATTAGCAATTAAAGCTGAAATCTAATAATTAATAATTGAAATTCGGTTTTACTACTGAATCCGTAAAAATTCAAATGATCATTTGATTGAGAAGCCAAAAGTACTACTTTTACCACTTTATTAGACTCATGGTTTTTAATATAACGAACATAGCATCTAATTTTTCTATTCCTAGTGGCTGCACATATACTGCAGGTACCACAACCCCTTTGGGGTAATTTGAACTATTTCACATCCGAATGCCTATTTAGGCTCTTTTCAAGAAAATTTCACTCTAATTTACGATCATGAAAGTCTTAAAATTCGGTGGTACTTCTGTTGCCAACGCCAATAATATTAGTTTAGTAAAAAATATAGTAGCAGCTAACATAGCCCCTAAAACTATAATTGTTGTTTCTGCTTTTCACGGTGTAACAGATAACTTATTGTTAGCCATTCAGCTTGCTTCAAAGCAAAATGATTCTTATAAAACGATTCTAAAAAGAATTGAAGAACAACATATAGATACGATTAAAAGCTTAATTCCTGTACAAGCTCAAAGCACCGTTTTAAGTAAAATCAAAAGTGAACTAAATACTCTTGAAAACCTATTGGAAGGTGCTTTTTTAATTGGCGAGAATACCCCTCAGTTATCTGACAAGATTGTTAGTTATGGCGAAATGCTATCTTCTTATATCATTAATGAATATTTCAAGCATGAACAGTTGGATGCTACTCATATAGATAGTCGTCAACTTATAATTACGAATGATGTTAATGAAAAGGCAGCTGTTAATTTTAATATCACTAATGCCAATTGTCGTAAATTTTTCAAAGAAACTTCACATAAAATAATAGTTGCAGGTGGATTCATTGCGTCTTCAGAAAACGGCAACCCTACAACGCTTGGTCGTGGCGGATCTGATTATACTGCCGCAATATTTGCTGCAGCCCTTGATGCTGAAGTATTGCAAATATGGACGGATGTCAGTGGTATGTTTACGGCTAACCCCAAATTAGTAAAACAGGCAAAGGCAATTTCACGTATCTCGTACGAAGAGGCGATGGAATTATCTCATTTTGGGGCCAAGGTTTTATATCCACCGACCATTCAACCAGTATTGGTGAAAGAAATTCCAATTGAAATAAAAAACACCTTTAATCCTGATGATGCTGGCACGATCATAACCAAAAATCAAAATGAAAATGGTAAGACGGTACGTGGTATCAGTCATATAGAAAACATTGCATTATTATCTTTAGAAGGCCCAGGAATGGTGGGAATACCAGGAATTTCAAAACGATTTTTCGAAGTGCTTTCACAAGCTGAAATAAGTGTGGTTCTAATCACGCAAGCCTCATCAGAACATTCGATTTGTGTGGGTATTTCTTCCGATGATATTGACAATGCAGTTACTATTGTAAATGCTGCATTTGAATACGAAATTTTACGCAATCAAATAAAACCAGTTATTGCTGAAAGAAATCTTGCTATTATTGCCCTTGTTGGTGACAATATGAAAAGCCATCAAGGACTTAGCGGCAAAATGTTTAGTACCCTCGGAAAGAACAATGTTAATATTCGAGTAATTGCACAAGGCGCTTCTGAGCGCAATATTTCGGCAGTTATTGATAAAGATGATGTAAAGAAAGCCTTGAACGCCTTACATGAGGCCTTTTTTGAAGAAAATATCAAACAACTCAATCTTTTCGTGATGGGTGTGGGTAATGTTGGTGCCAAATTCTTAAACCAAGTTGTTCAGCAGCAAAACTATCTTATAGAAAATTTAAAGCTCAATCTTCGAGTGATTGGTTTATCAAACTCGAGAACTATGGTTTTTGATGAAGATGGAATTCCTCTTAAAAATTGGAAGACCAGCTTGTCAGAAGGAAATGAAGCCAACAAAGAGCAGTTTTTCAAAAAGGTAAATCAACTCAACTATCGAAATAGCATTTTTGTTGACAATACTGCGAGTCCTGAAGTATCTGAAAGCTATAATAACTATCTCAAAAATAGTATTTCTGTAGTGACTTGTAATAAAATTGCTTGTTCTTCAAATTTTTCCAATTATAGAGAATTAAAAGAATTAGCACGTACCTATAATGCTCCTTTTCTTTTCGAAACTAATGTTGGAGCAGGCCTACCCATTTTAGATACCTTAAAGCATTTGATTACTTCAGGAGACAAAGTTCTAAAAATTCAAGCCGTACTATCTGGCAGTCTTAATTTTGTTTTTAATAATTTCAATAGTCAAACAACATTTCGCGATGTGGTGAAGCAAGCGCAAGAAGAAGGCTATACCGAACCTGACCCAAAAATTGATTTGAGTGGTGTAGATGTTATGCGAAAGATTTTAATTTTAGCCCGTGAAAGTGGTAACGAACTAGAAATTGATGATATTGAAAACAAATCTTTTCTTCCACAAGAAAGTTTAGACACCAATAGCAATGATGATTTCTTTGCTTCTTTAATTAAATATGAAGCTAGCTTTCAAAAATTATATTCTGATGCTAGTAATAACAATAGTAAATTGAAGTATGTTGCGCGATTTGAAGACGGTAAAGCAAGTGTTGGTTTACAGCAAATTCCGGAAGGACATGATTTTTACAATTTAGAAGGAAGTGATAATATTGTTCTATTTTATACAGAACGATATCCCAACCAACCTATGATCATAAAAGGTGCAGGTGCAGGAGCAGACGTTACGGCTTCAGGTATCTTTGCTGATATCATTCGAATCGGAAATTTTTAAGAGTACCACCCCTTAATCCCTTCTCCAGAGAGAGGTGGTAACTTTAAATAAATGTAACAATGAGCGATGAAATAAAAGTATTCTGTCCTGCAACTATAGCCAATATCTCTTGTGGATTTGATGTACTGGGTGTTGCTTTAGACGCCGTTGGTGATGAAATGACTGTTCGGAAAACCTCAGAAAAGGGTATTCGTATTACAAAAATTGATGGCCAAGAATTACCCATGGCAACCTTAAAAAATGTAGCTGGAGTGGCAGGATTGGCTTTTTTAGCCGCCAGTGATTATAAAGGCGGATTCGAAATTGAAATCTATAAAAAAATAAAAGCAGGTAGTGGAATCGGAAGCAGCGCAGCAAGTTCGACAGGTGCGGTTTGGGCAATGAATGAATTACTAGATAAGCCTTTTTCAACTCTAGAATTAGTACAGTTTTCAATGGAAGGCGAACGCTTGGCCAGTGGCGTGGCCCATGCCGATAATGTTGCCCCTGCCCTATTTGGAGGTTTTACACTAGTTCGTAGTTATAAGCCTTTAGATATTATTCCTATTCCAAGTCCGAATGAATTATACGCTACCATTATTCATCCGCAGATTGAAGTAAAAACATCTGATTCTAGAAAAATATTAAAAACGACCATCAGTTTGTCAGATGGCATAAAACAATGGGGTAATGTTGGCGGATTAATTGCTGCACTTTTTACCAATGACTATGATCTCATTGGTCGCTCTCTAGAAGATCACATTGTAGAACCCATTCGTTCTATTTTAATTCCTGCATTTGATGATGTAAAAAAAACCGCTATTCAATCAGGAGCATTAGGATGTGGTATTTCAGGCTCTGGCCCATCCATTTTTGCGTTTAGCAAAGGGCTTGAAATCGCTGAAAAAGTAGAACAAGCGATGAAAGAAATTTATAAGAATATTGGGATTGATTATGATATTCATGTTTCAAAGGTGAATTTAGAAGGGGTACGAAAAATATAAAATTGACTGATGACTGATGACTGATGACTTAAAGATTAATAAAATGGAAAAGTTCAAATTTGAAAAATTAAATATTTGGCAAAAAGCGATGGATTTTGGGGAAGCAATCGACAAAATCGCGCGTAGTTTTCCAGATAGAGAAAAATTTAATTTAGCTTCTCAAATTAGTCGAGCATCTGATTCCGTAGCTTTGAATATTTCCGAAGGCTCTATTGGTCAATCAAATCCTGAACAGAAAAGATTTATAGGCTACTCAATTCGTTCCTTAGCTGAAGTTGTGACTTGTTTATTCAAGGCAAAAAGAAGAAATTATATTACAGAAAAAGAATTTGAAAAATTATATGACGAAGCATTTCATTTAATGAATATGATGAATGTATTTAAAAAAATATCAGATAAATTAATCTTCGGTCATTCTGTCATCCGTCAATCAATGAATAATGAACTTTTACAGTCTCAATAAACAAGCCCCACAAGTATCTTTCAAAGATGCTGTTATTCAAGGAATAGCACCTGATAAAGGTTTATACTTCCCTGAGTGTATAAGTCCTTTACCGCCTTCTTTTTTTGAAAAAATTCAAGAGCTTTCTAATCAAGAAATTGCATTTAATGCCATTCATCAATTTGTAAGTGATGACATTCCGAATGAGAAATTACGAGGAATTTTGACCAATGTATTAGATTTTGATTTTCCTGTAGTTGAAATTGAAGAAAATGTAGCAACTCTCGAATTGTTTCATGGCCCTACTATGGCCTTTAAAGATGTAGGGGCTCGTTTTATGGCAAATTGCTTAGGATATTTTTCGGGAGGAGAAATGAAAGAAGTTACGGTTTTAGTCGCCACCTCAGGTGATACGGGAGGAGCTGTGGCTAACGGATTTCTCGGTGTAAAGGGGGTAAATGTAGTCATTCTTTATCCAAGCGGAAAAGTAAGTGATATTCAAGAAAGACAATTGACTACTTTAGATCAAAATATTACCGCTTTAGAAGTTGATGGCACTTTTGATGATTGTCAAAAAATGGTAAAGACAGCTTTTTTAGATGAAGAGCTATTGCATAATATGCAGCTTACTTCGGCAAATTCTATCAATGTTGCGCGATGGTTGCCGCAACTGTTTTACTTCTTGTTTGCCTATAAACAAGCGGCGTCATTTGGCAAAGAAATTGTATTCTCCGTTCCCTCAGGCAACTTTGGCAATATATGTGCGGGTATGGTAGCTCAAAAATTGGGCATGCCAGTCAAGCATTTTATTGCTGCCACGAATAGTAATGATACCGTACCTGAATTTATGAAAACTGGCAAATATCTTCCAAAACCATCAACGGCTACTATTTCTAATGCCATGGATGTGGGCGACCCTAGTAATTTTATCAGAATTAGACATTTATGCAATGATGATTTTGAAAATCTAAAACAAAAGCTCTTTTCCTTTACCTTCTCAGATGCAGAAACTAAAGAAGCAATGAAATCAATATACAAGAATTCAAACTACATCGCCGATCCTCATGGCGCAGTAGGTTATTTAGGTTTGAAAAAATATCAAGAAGCGCATTCTGACACCTACGGCATTTTCTTAGAAACTGCGCATCCTGTCAAATTTTTAGACGTTGTTGAAAAAACAATTAAAGAGAAATTACCTATTCCTCCTCAAATTCAAAAAGTTATGAAAAGAGAGAAAAAATCTATTTCTATTGCCACCTATAGTAATTTAAAGGACTTCTTACTAAAAAATTAGTCTAGGCTTGGCAAGATAAAATCGTCTAATGGACTTGGTTGTTTCATCATTTCCTCAATAGCTTCAGTTGTTCTTGGAGCCATTGCTGAAAGATTCACCGGACCTTCATCAGTTATCAAAATATCGTCTTCGATTCGAACGGCAATACCCCACCATTTTTTATCACAGTCACTTCCTTCAGGGATATAAATTCCCGGTTCTACAGTAATTACGGTATTGGCCTTATAAGGACCATAAGTACCCCTATCATGAACATCCAATCCCAAATAATGAGAAGTACCATGAGGAAAATATGTTCTTGCTTCTGAAGTCTCCTTTATAATTCCTAAAGATATCAAGCCCTCCGCGACTACTTTGCTTGAAGCCTCACCAGGCGCGCGAAAAGGAGCACCGACAATACTTGCTTTAATTCCTGCTTCTTGAGCCTTGTAAACAATATCATAAATCTGTTTTTGTTCAGGAGTGAACTTGCCATTCGCAGGTATTGTTCTAGTAACATCAGCAGTGTAACCGTGATATTCAGCACCCAAATCCATCAAAACTAAATCGTTACCCACTTTAGTTTTATTATTTTCTATATAGTGAAGAATGCAGCCGTTATTTCCACCTCCAACAATTGATGGATAGCCCTCATACTCAGCTCCGTATTTTTTATAAACATATTCATGAACCCCTTGAATTTCGACTTCAGACATATTGGGGTGCATGGCCTTCATAACTTCATTTTGACCAACTGCGGAAATCTCAATTGCTTTTTTTAGAAGCACCATTTCCTCCTCTGTTTTGGTCTCACGTAAAGTGTTCATGATTTCAGCAATTACATTAGAATCTAGATTATGAGCCTCTAATTTCAAAGAAACCTTTTCTTTTATATCACTAATCACTTTATCATCTTTGGCCTCAACAAAATTTCGTAGAAGTTCATCATCCTTCAATTCTTCATAGTAGTTAAGGTATCTTCCCAAAGTTTGCGCAACATTGGCCCTGTTTTCAACCGTAGTTGACTTTATCATACTGTACAATTGTTGTTTAGTCACATTATAATCTGAGGGATAGTTGGTCTTTTCCTTGAAGCTTTTTATCAAGTCAAAAAGATCTGCATCTCCTCTTTTATCTCTATAGTCATGCTTAAAATCAAAAAAAGTGACCATATCAAAAGTCTTAAAGTCAATCGGAATTTTCGAAAACTCGTCTCCATTAAAAGCCATGTCAAAGCCCAATTGTTTTTTTGCTCCTTCAATCCCCAAACGTTTTCCATTCCATTGTTCTGCGCTCGCATCACGCTTTTGAACATACAACATCTCATTAAATTCTTTACCCTCGGTATTTACTTGATTTTCAGAAAATATAACCAAAACTGCATTGGGTTCTTTATAACCTGTTAGGTAATAAAAATCTGGATCCTGATGGTAAATATAATCCACATCATTGGCCCTATTTCGCTCAGCATTTGCAAAAAATACAGCCACACTATTATGGGGTAACATTGCTCGAACAGCCTCTCTTCGTTCTTTATGAAAATCTGCTGTTAAAAAATCTGTTGGCGTACCTTGACTACTTAATTGAATTGAAAAAATTAGTAGTCCTGTAAAAAGTAAAATTTTTCTGAACATCTCTCTGGATTTTAAAGAAGAAAAATAGTTTATTTGAGCAACATTCTAGCAAATAAAATCATAAAAAATATATGAAACATAGTAGTTCGTTTGCATGGTATGCCCAATTAATTCAATAAATTTGCTGCACCTAAAATTGAACAACAATGAAGAATACCGCATTAACCGAAACGCATGAGTCTCTTGGAGCTAAATTAGTTCCGTTTGCAGGGTACAATATGCCTGTTTCTTACGAAGGTGTAAATATTGAACATGAAACCGTTCGCAAAGGCGTAGGCGTTTTTGACGTTTCTCATATGGGTGAGTTTTTGATAAGTGGACCTAATGCCCTAGCATTAATCCAAAAAGTCACTTCGAACGATGCGTCTAAATTAAGCATTGGCAAAGCTCAGTACAGTTGTTTCCCTAATGAAAATGGCGGTATTGTTGACGATCTAATTGTCTACAGAATAAAGGAAGAGCAATATCTTTTAGTGGTAAATGCCTCTAATATTGAAAAAGACTGGAATCACATTGCGAAGTACAATGCAGAATTTAATGCCGAAATGCGCGATATTTCTGAAGGCTATTCTTTACTGGCAATTCAAGGGCCGAAAGCTGTTGAGGCTATGCAAAGTCTCACCTCAGAAAATTTATCAGCTATCAAATTTTACAATTTTGTGGTAGGAGACTTTGCTGGTATTGAACATGTGATCATTTCTGCAACAGGCTATACGGGCTCAGGAGGCTTTGAAATTTATTGCAAAAACGAAGAAGTAAAACAAATCTGGGACAAGGTTTTGGAAGCCGGTGCTGACTTTGGCATCAAACCCATAGGATTAGCGGCAAGAGATACCTTGCGTTTAGAAATGGGATATTGCCTTTATGGAAATGACATTAATGATGAGACATCCCCTTTTGAAGCAGGATTAGGTTGGATAACCAAATTCACCAAAGATTTTGTCAATAGTGAGGCACTATCAAAAGAAAAAGCCCGTGGACCTGAACGAAAACTGATCGCTTTTGAATTGGATGAGCGCGGAATTCCCAGAAATGATTACGATATTGTAGATGGACAAGGAAAAAAGATTGGTGTTGTCACTTCGGGTACCATGTCTCCGTCGATGGGCAAGGGAATTGGTTTAGGATACGTTCCTAGCATTTTCTCTGAAATTGGAAGTAAAATAAATATACAAATACGCAAAAATGCGGTTCCAGCTACCGTTGTTAAATTACCGTTCTATAAAGTAAATTGATGGATGGATTACCAAAAAATTCTGAACACGATTTTTTTAACCTGTTCTTCATCAAAGGACAGAGGCGAAGTGGCCAGCTACATACCTGAACTGGCCAACATAGAACGTTCAAAATTCGGAATACATTTAATTGACTCGGGTAAGAATAATTATCAGGCAGGTGATGCCGAACATAAGTTTTCTATCCAAAGTATCTCAAAGGTATTATCCTTAGCTCATGCAATAGGTCTAGTCGGAAAAACTATTTGGAAAAGATTGAATGTAGAGCCTTCTGGTGACCCATTCAATCATTTATCACTGCTAGAAATGGAAAATGGCATACCTCGTAATCCATTAATAAATGCTGGCGCTATTGTAATTGCAGATATACTTGTATCAAACTTGGAAAATCCGAAAGCTGATTTTCTTAATTATGTTCGAAAACTAGCCAATGATACGAGTATTGATTTTAATCTAGATGTGGCTAATTCAGAAAAAAAATCAGGATTTAGAAATTATGCAGCCGCAAACTTGCTAAAATCTTATGGAAATTTAAAGAATGATGTCGAAACTGTTTTAGATTTCTATTTTCATCAATGTGCTATTGAAATGAGTTGCTCACAATTAGCCAAAACCTTCTTTCTTTTTATGAATCATGGCACCTGTCAACAAGGTCGAACCTATCTCAATCTATCTCAGGTGAAACGCATTAATGCCCTAATGCTTACTTGTGGGTTTTACGACGAGGCCGGTGAGTTCGCATTTGAAGTAGGTTTGCCTGGCAAAAGTGGTGTAGGAGGAGGCATTGTAGCCTTACTGCCAAACCGCTACTGTGTGGCAACATGGTCTCCTGGGTTAAATATTAAGGGTAATTCGAAACTTGGAATGAAAGCGTTAGAAAAACTAACTACTGCAACAAAACAATCCATATTTTAATATTTGGAAACTAAATCAAAAAAAATACTTATTCTCGGTGGAAGCGGTTTTATAGGTAGCGCTATTTACAAAGAACTCTGCAACTATTACGATACCTACGCAACCTACAATGCGGCTCGTAGAAGTTTGGAGAGCAATAAACAGTTCTTTCATTACAATATGGAAGATGATGATATTATTAGAATTCTAGATAGGGTAGCTCCTCAAATTATTATTTCAGCAGTTCGCGGAAAATTCGCCGCTCAAGTTCAAACACATCTGCACCTTATCGAGTATATCAATAAACATAAGTGTAAACTTCTTTTTATTTCATCTGCTAATGTTTTCGATGCATACAGTAAATATCCCTCTTATGAAAATGACAAAACGCTTTCTGAAAGTATTTATGGTCGCTTAAAAATAAAAATTGAGAACATGTTGCTTCGATTGCCTAAAGAAAAAATGGCAATACTTAGAGTGCCTATGGTTTTTGGAAATGCATCTCCACGAATTAAAAATATTAAAAACAATATATGGACTAATGAACCCGTCGAAGTCTTTCCAAACCTTATATTAAATGTAACTAATGACGATAAACTGACCCAACAAGTACATTATCTCATCAATCGAAACAAATCAGGTATTTTTCATTTGGGCAGTAAAGATTTAGTACATCATGAAGATTTTATAAAAGCTATTGTAGAACGTATTGGAGATTTTTCTCCTATTTACAAAAGGGTATTTACAACAAATAATGATCGTTATTTGGCGGTTTTACCAAAGGACAATACCTTGCCTAAAAATCTACAATTTACACATCAAGACATTGTCGACCATCATATGGCAACTTAAACTTATTAAAAACGTATTGTTAAAGATGACTGCATTTGCGGGAAATAAAATAAAGTATTTATATATGGAAAAATTATCGGAACAACAGATTTTAGAATATTTAAGTAAGTTAGACGGCTGGGAGTATGTAGATGGAGCCATCGAAACATCTTTCGAGTTTGCCAATTTCAAAGAAGCTTTCGCAACAATGACGCGTATTGCTTTTGAATGCGAAAAGCAAGAGCATCACCCCGACTGGAGCAATGTTTATAAAAATCTACATATTCGTTTAAATACCCACGATGCTGGGGGTGTGACTGAAAAAGATTTCAAACTAGCGCATACTATTGAAGATATTATAGAAGGAGAGTGAAAAATACAAATGCAAAAAACACAACCAAATTCAGAATAGCACATCAAAGAAATTTGAGTTTGTATTTGAAATTTGAGTTTATATTTGATTTTGGTAATTTAGATTTTAAGTTAAACACAATATAATTATGGGAAGAGCTTTTGAATTTAGAAAAGCACGAAAAATGAAGCGTTGGTCAGCGATGTCCAAAGCTTTTACGCGCATTGGAAAAGATATTGTTATTGCGGTAAAAGAAGGTGGCCCTGATCCGGATTCTAATTCAAAATTGCGGGCTGTTATACAGAATGCCAAATCTGTTAACATGCCTAAAGACAATATTGAGCGGGCAATCAAGCGAGCTAGTGATAAAAATCTAGGAGATTTTAAAGAAGTTTTATTTGAAGGCTATGCCCCCCATGGTATTGCCATACTTATTGAAACAGCTACAGACAATAACACCCGTACGGTAGCTAATGTGCGAAGTTATTTTAATAAATGTAATGGTAATTTAGGGACTTCTGGTTCCGTTGAATTCATGTTCGATCACACTTGTAATTTTAGAATTCCTACGGAAGGAATTGACCCAGAAGAACTGGAATTAGAAATGATCGATTATGGTGCTGAAGAAGTGTTCGTTGACGATGATGGTATTTTAATTTATGCGCCTTTCGAAAGTTTTGGTGCCATTCAAAAAGAATTAGAATCACGTGATATTGAAATACTTTCTTCTGGCTTTGAACGTATACCTCAAGTGACTAAACAACTCACTGAAGAACAAGTGGCCGATGTTGAAAAACTTTTAGAAAAGATCGAGGAAGATGATGATGTGCAAAACGTTTATCACACGATGCAGGAATAATTCCTTAAATTCCCAAAAACAAGTCTAAAGTACTCTATTTTAATATTCCTTTATAATTGTTTATATCATGGTATGATTACAAACTAATATTGAACTAATCGGATGAATTTCAACTATTATTTATCCTCTTAATTAAAAGTGAAAGGTACCCAATTGATCAGGCTCTAATTGGAGACCTCGCAAAAAGAGATGCAATACGTGGATTCAAGGATTTCAGTTAAAAAAGAAACAAGGGAACGACATGAAGAAAAAAATGAAAAGGCACCCTTTTTTACCAAAAACTGACAGCCAGCTCGAAATTCCTAACGATTTAAGTTCAGAAGTTCAACTTCAACAATAAAGAAGGTTCTACAAAACGTCTTCTCTTTCTAAAAAAACAAAAAAAGATTCATTAACCTCTGATAAAATTATAACGCTTTCAGAATTGGAAATCCTATCAAGATCAAAGGAATGACTAAAAAAAGGAACTGTGCCAGGAGTTAAAATGATTGGTTCCGCCTATTGTATTTTCCCCAAACTCTTCAAAATAGTCTTCATTTATTACTAAGGTTTTTTGTTTCAAATCAAATTCGTTATTCATAAAAATTAGTATTTATCAAAAGGGTCTATGCAACCCACTCAGACCCTTTTCATCAATCAAATAATCAGGTGTTCAATGGGTACCGGGGTTCTTAAACTCTTCAATTCCATTTATCAGCCAGTTATAGTACTCATCGACATCTGGAGTATAGGCAACGGGATCTATCAGGTTTTCTTCATCATGATCCATTAGTACGTAGAACGGTTGCGAATTTGCTCTGTATTTGATGGTCTGTAATTCACTCCATTTTTGACCAATAAACTTCAACTTTTTACCAGGTCTTAATTTGGACTCCTCTATCTCATCTTCATTCAAGGGCCTTTTATCATCAACATAGAGAGATATTAATACCACTTTGTTCTTCAAAATGTCCAGTATCTTAGGTTCTGGCCATACATTTTGTTCCATCTTTCTACAGTTTACACAGGCCCAACCGGTAAAGTCAATCATAATAGGCTTTTTCACCTTTTTAGCATAGGCCAACCCCTTATTATAATCATTGAAAACAAGAATATCGTGAGGAGGTAGTAAATGCCCACCATCTGGTAGCTCCCCGTGGTCAGTGCTCAATAAATTCCCGCCAGTTTTGGAGTAACCGACACCATAAGGCGACTCACTATATTCCAATGGTGGAGGAAAAGCACTTATCAGTTTAAGTGGAGCGCCCCAAAGCCCAGGAATCATATAAACTGTAAAGGCCAAAGTCAGCAAAGCCAATCCCAATCTACCAACCGAAATATGGGTCAATGGTGAATCGTGGGGCAATTGAATCTTACCCAAAAGATAAAAAGCAAGTGCCCCGAAGATTGTAATCCAGATTGCAATAAACACCTCCCGCGTCAACAAATGTAATTGAAGCACTAGGTCAGCCTGAGATAAGAACTTGAATGCCAATGCAAGCTCTAAAAAACCCAAAACTACCTTGACAGTGTTCAACCAACCACCTGATTTTGGCAAGGAGTTCAACCACCCTGGGAATGCGGCAAAAAGACCAAATGGTAGGGCTATCGCCGATGAAAATCCCAGCATTCCAATTATTGGAGCAATACCTCCCTTGGAGGCGGCTTCCACCAATAAGGTTCCTACAATAGGTCCTGTACAAGAGAAGGAAACTATGGCTAGAGCCAGCGCCATAAAAAAGATACCTATTAAACCTCCATATTTATAGGATTGGGCATCAATTTTATTAGCCCATGAACTTGGTAAACTTATCTCAAATGCACCCAAGAACGAGATAGCGAAGATTACCAACAATAGAAAGAAAATGATATTAAACCAAACATTTGTGGCCAGAGCGTTGAGCGAGTCCGCACCAAAAATCGCAGTCACAGCTGTTCCTAGAAGTACATATATAATAATTATGGATATCCCATAGAATATTGCGTTGCGGATACCCACCGCACGATTTTGACTCTGTTTGGTGAAGAAGCTTACTGTCAATGGAATCATTGGGAATACGCAAGGTGTTAATAAGGCCGCAAAACCAGAAATGAAAGCAATGAAAAATATGCCAAACAAACCTTTAGTATCATCGTCATGCGGTACTTCATCAGAGATTTCAGTTATCGCATTCTGCGAATTCCCATTGCCCAAAATAGTTTCCGTGGATTCACCATTAATTTCAGATTTATCCCTGAGACCAAATCTCAGCTCTTCTTCCTTTGGAGGAAGACATTTTTGGTCATCGCAAGCCATAAATTCAACGTAACCAAACACCAAATCAACCTCTTCAGAAACAACCACCTTTTGTTCAAAAATCGTCTTGTTTTCGAAATACTTGATTTGCATTTGAAAAACTTTGTCAAAAATTGTGATCCCTTCCTCCTCTTTAGTGGAATCGACCAATTCTATGATCCCTTCCTTAACATCAAACCAGAACATGGTTGGAAGTGGGCCTTTCTCTGGAACATTTTGAGAATATAAATGCCAACCTGGCTCAATAAGGGCAGTCGCCTTTAGCACATATTCGCCGTTGGAAATCTCCTCTACCGATGTAAACCATTTTACGGGATCATATGTCTGTGATTTACTTTGAAAAAAACCAAGAAACGCAATAAAAAAAACAAAGAATTTTAGTTTCATCTTATTCGAATTATTACGTTAAGAATTATCTGTTTTCACAAAAGGGACTGCCAATGGCAGCCCTTTGCAACTAACTCAAATAACATAAGTTTTAACAAAACCTATATAACTATTTATATAACGGATCAGTTTCGTTAGACCCTATGTCTAAGAAAGCCAAATTTTTACTTTTTGATTGATTCGCAATGGCTACCCGATTTATCTAAGGAGTCTAATTTAATGACTATGAGTTGGTCACCACCACAATTTCAAATCCTTTGGGTCTATATTTGTCATACGCTTTTATAAATGAGGATAGAACTTACGCCAAGCCATATACCAACGAGCCTAAAAATCTATCAATACTATTTTCTCATTCTTTAGTGACGATAAAGTGAAGTCTTCACCCTTGTTAGTTTTGAGGGTAAATTCAGGAGCAATTTCATCTATGGCCATTTTGTTGAAGCGTTTTCAATTCAAAATATATCCACCAAGTTATATTCTACTGTTATCGTTTTATAGAAAATAAATATGTTTTCAGTAAAGGGTTGTTATTGCGTGAATTTGAACTTTTGCGAAATATCAGAACAACCAGTACGTACCTACACTCTTCCTACAAAATTTAGAATCGACATGCTTGCAGGTAATGACTGCAATTCACATGCTTATAAAATATAACATTGGGCCATTGAAAAAAGTCTCTTCTTCTGACAATCTGATAAGAAATAAGGATCAACCATTTAAAAAAATCAAATCAAGATCAATCCTTATTTCGCTACTTCTAATAACCTGGGTTTTGAATTTCAACACCATTGGAGGCATTTATAGATTGAACAGGTATAGGTGAAATATATTTATTTATGTCAGTTGCCGTTGGTTTTACTGAACTTATATCAAAACCATCAACAAAACTGTAGCGCACTAAGTCGAACCAATCCTCTCCAATCTCACCGCCAAGTTCAATAAGTTTTTCTATTCTAACCGCTTCTAAAAATTGAGTTAACGAAATCGTGGCCGGATAAGTTTCAAAACCATCTGCACCTGTTGTAATTGCACCTGCTCTAATACGAACTGCGTTTAATGCGTTCAAAGCATCCGTAGTAACACTTCCATTAGCCCGAGCATGCGCTTCCGCGAAAATCAGATAGAGTTCTGCCATCCTCATATGGTAAATCAATTCATAAGTTTCCGTAAAATCCGAAACATACTTGCCATTATCAAATAAAAATGGGCCTTGAGGTATGGAAATCGAGGTTACTCTATCACCATCGTGAGAAATATTTTGTCCATTCAAATTCAGCGCTCCTGTAGTTGCAAAATCTACGTAACTCGGTGGCACGGATGCATAAAATCCCCAGAAGTTACCTATTCCAATAAATTCATTGTTGATATTATCACCTTGAGTCCCAAAAAGTAGCTCACTGTTACTGAAAAGAGCTTGTGAACTACCATCAAATATCTCGGAATAGGTAGGTGCCAAAGCAAAATCTCCATTCGGGTTATCCAAGACTTCTCTAGCAAGGGCAGCCGCGTTAGAATAATCACCTTGATAAAATAGTACTTTAGCCTTAAGTGCCCTGGCAAAAGTTTGATTGGCTACTATTTTATTAGAAGTTACGGGAGCCATCATAATTGCGTCATCCAAATCCTGTATAATTTGAGCATATGTCTCCTCCACTGAATTACGAGGCTGTGCTTCAGGAGATCTTACAGGCTCTGTTCTAATGTTAATACCAAACTCAGACTCTAAATCGTAAAACTGTCCCCACTGTCGGAGCAAATAGAAATGGGCTAATGCCCGTAGCGCTTTTGCCTCTCCTATGATTTCATCTCGCCGACCGGGGTTTTCAAAATCCGCTTCTGATAGATTTGAGATTCCAAAAAGCACCCAATTGGTTCTATTAATCAAATCATACATTCTAGTATAAGCACCTAAGTTTATGCGTCCATCAACAATTGGATCATTTGCTACAAAAGAAATGGCCTCGTTATCGTTACCAGGAGTTATTGCCTGTCCACTGAAAAGCGAAGGTATAATAAAGAGCTCCGGTGTTCCTCTATCAAAGCTTGATTGCCTAAAGGTGGCATAAGCACCTATTAATGCCAGTTCTGCTGTATTAGGATCAGATATTCCTTCTTCAGCATCTAATGCAAATAATGGTTCAACATCTTCTATCTTTTCACAACTCACATAAGTGAAGAAGGTAATTGTGATTAGTCCTAAAATTTTTAAATATGTTTTCATTCTCTTCTATTCTTTGAATTGTTAATTAGAAACTTACATTTAATCCGATGGTAAATGTTCTTGTCTGTGGATATGCAAGAGAATCTTCATCATTTAGCAAGTCGACACTGCTACCACCTCTTTGGGGGCCAACACTTTCAGGATCAATTCCCGGATAATCGGTAATTGTAAAGATGTTATTACCACTTACGCTTAGACGTGCTGCAGAAACACCTAATTTCTTCATGACAGATTCGGGAAAGCTATACCCAATGGAAGCCGATCTCAATCGAATATAGGAGGCGTCAAATACAGATCTTGAACTTTGGGAGTGTGAAAATGAACCAAATCTTGCATATCTCGCATCTGTATTGTTTGGTGTCCAAGTGTCGTTTACCAAGTCCGTATAATTTGTAGCAAATCCATCTATTCCAAAAAGGCCATCAATACGACTCCAGTATCGCTCAACTCCTTCAACCATCTGCAAGTTGAAAGAAAAATCTAAGTTCTTATAGGTAACGGTGTTGTTCCAACCAGCAAAATAGTCAGGATTAATATCCCCCACACCTATTTGATCTTCTGCATTAGTAATTTGACCATCGCCATTGACATCCTTATAGATATAATCACCTGGTTGTCGAAGAGCAAAATGATAAGTTCCATCTGGTGATCCGGCATTAAGCGCATCTATTTCCTCCTGAGTTTGTGCAATTCCAATTACATCGAAAACAAAATTAGTACCGATGGGAGAACCCTCTCTGATTCCTCGGCTTCCAAACGAATTAACCTGCGATCCATTTAAACTATTGACATTATTGTCAACAAAGGTTATATTAAAGGAAGAGTTCCATCTAAAATTGTCAGTGCGTAAAATATCTCCGCTCAAAGTGAATTCAAACCCCGAATTGGAAACATCAGCAATATTTGAGTTGAAACGAAGTTCCCCTGTCTGCGATGGAGCTGGTGTCAATAAAATAATACCTGAAGTGTTCTTTTCAAAATAAACCGCTTCAGCGTTAACCCTATTATTGAATAATCCGAACTCAAGACCAATATCTAATTGATCCGTTTCTTCCCAGCGAATATTTTCATTGACTACACCATCAACCACAATACCGTTTTGTCCATTATAAAATGAATCATTATTATCCAAAGTACCATAAAGAGCTCTATATGTGAAGTCAGGCAAATTATCCGATCCTGTCCGGCCGAGGCTTGCTCTTAATTTTAGTTGACTGATAAACTTACTGTCCTTCAAAAATTTCTCATTATGAACGTTCCAAGCAATTGCTCCTGATGGAAAAAAACCGTATCGATTTCCTGGTCCAAATTTTGTTGAACCATCCTGGCGAGCGGTGAAGGTCAATAAATATCTATCATCAAACCCGTAGTTGATCCGTCCAAAAATTGAATTCAAAACACTCTGGGTAGCATCACTTCGGAACCTAAAAACGTTAGTGGCATTTCCAGAGTTAATTAAATCAGAATTATCAGGGAAACTAGCAAAAGCTTGTTCATCCAAATCCAGTCGGTTCTTGTTATACGAAACACCTACAACCGCATTAATATTATGCTTATCACTAAATACTTTGTTATAATTCAAGGTGCTTTCCCATGCTGTGGTATAACCTGAATTGTTTTGTCGAACCAGCTCGGCTCTGTCTGGAATACCCTGAAAAAAGTTATTTAATCTAGTTGTCGAGCTGAAGGAAGGAGAAAAATTCGACGACCTATCATAAGTTATACCAGCGCTGAATTGCGACCTTAATTTTAACCCATCAACAATTTCATATTCTCCAAAAATAGATCCTAAAAAATTTTGGGAGACGGCTTTATTCATGTCTTTACCGTAGCCTTCAACGGGATTTAAAACATTAATCCGACCAAAAAATATATTACTAGAGGTAAATGACCCATCTTCATTGAGTAAACCTAAATCTGGTCTAAAATTTCCCCGCCCCAAGCCACTTATACCAGAAGTCTTGTTAACGGCATAGTTGTAGAGAATCGAAGAGCCTACTTTAAATTTTTTAGAAGTATTAGTTTCTACATTACCAGAAAAACTATACCTCTGGAATTTATTCCCCAAAAGAACTCCTTCCTGATCGTTAACAGTCGCAGAAATTAAATAATTGGTACTTTCCGAACCACCAGTATAACTCAAGTTATAATTACTCCATAACGCATTGTTATTTGTAAGTAAATCTTGCCAATCCGTATCTGCACTTCTAAAAAAACTATCTGGATCATTGACAATAGCTGACTCATTTGGAAGTATTATCGGTATAAGTCCAGCTGGGCCTGCGAAATTATCTATAGCTATCTGTGCTTGCTCAGAAGCGAAAGCCCTGTATTGAGATGCATTTAAAAAATTTAGTTCATTAATGGGGTTTTGAATTGTTGAGTTGATAGAGAAACTTAATTTTGGTTCTTGAAACCTCCTTCCTTTTTTGGTGGTGACTATTATTACTCCATTTGCAGCTCTTGAACCGTATATGGCTGCAGCTGATGCATCTTTTAGTACATCAATTCGTTCGACATCATCTGGATTAATTGACAACAATGGGTTTTCTCTATTACCCAAAACCCCAAGACCCAAACCATCAAAATTTGGATTTACTACAATAGGTACCCCATCAATAACGTATAGCGGTTGGTTATCACCCCGTATTTGACTAAGTCCTCTAATATTGACAGTCGCTCCACTTCCAGGCGCACCTCCGTTTCCAGAAACAAAGACACCAGAAATTTGACCAACCAAAGCCTGATCGATTGTTTGAGTCCTAATTTGCTTTATCTCTTTTGCTTTTACCGAACCAACTGTACCCGTAAGATCCTTCTTAACAGTACTACCATAACCAACAACAAGTACTTCATCCAAAATGTTCGCCTCTTCCAGCAATGTAATGGTATAATATTCTTGCTTACTTGAGATTTGTTCATAGTAAAACCCATACCCTAATGTTGATACGGCCAAAAAATGATTCAAAGTTGCAACAATAGTAAATTTACCGTCGAAATCGGCGGATGTACCCCTAACAATGTAGTCTGTAGAGGGGTTGACTCCCGCTATAGGTTCCGTGCTTGAAATAAAAACTGTTGCCCCCGGAATTGGCACCCCATTCTTGTCTGTTACAATTCCCTGAACAGTAAATGTTTCTTGCAGCGGAACACCCAAAGTCGGGTGCATCTTTTGCTTTACGATTACGGTATTGCCAGTAAACTCAAAAGTGCAGAATATCGGCGATAGACCTTTTTGCAATAAGGTCCCGGCTTTTACGATTCCTTCCTTCAATTCCATAAGCGGAGCGTCATTTATCAGCTCAGAGTTATAAACAAATTCATAACCTGTCTGTTGGCTGATTAGTTCAAAAACCTGTTCCAAAGAAACAGTTCTATCCTCGTCTATAATGATATTTGCATTCTGGGCAAGCCCAACCTTTGGGCCGAGACCAAATACAGAAGTCATAAATAAGAAAACGAAAGTTCGCATGATCAATTTTAGTAATCTTTGTTTGCAGAAAACAAAGATTTTTTTGCATTCAATTATCATATATTTGCTTATGATTGGTTAAACATTGGTTTAATTAATTCTAATCTTTACAAAGGGATTTAGCCTGCGCTGTGGAAGGTTAGGGCTTTATCCTTTTTTATTTTACAATTATTTTTCCTTTACTTATTTCAAATTCTACCATTCTGGTTCTTTCTATTTTGTTTAAAAGATTGGTTATGTCTTCCGTTCTTCTGAGAACTCCAGAAAATCTCAAGTGCTCTTTATTAGAATCACGAAATTCAATTTTAACATCATACCATCTGCCCAAAATCTCCATCATATCGTCGAGAGGTTTTTCATTGAACCTGAAATATCCATCCTTCCAGCCCGTAACGTGCGCCAGATTCACCTTCTTCAATTCTATATTATCCTCCTTGATGTTTACTAGGGATTGTATTCCAGGTATTAAGGTTTCATCAAAAACGCCATTGCTCACCAATACTTTTCCTTCGACCAAAGTTGTAGAAATATTTTCACTTCCCTGATAGGCCGATATGTTAAACTCGGTTCCCAAAACTTCTACATTCTGAACTTGCGTACGCACTTTAAATGGGGTATTATTATTCTCAGTATGTGGTGTCACATCAAAATATGCCTCACCATAAACCAATTCAACCTCTCTTGTGGCATTGGGATTAAAACCTACAGGGAATTTTAGCTTAGATTCAGAATTTAACCATATTCTAGTTCCATCTGAAAGCTGTATGTAAAATTGCCCGCCACGAGGTACAGTGAGGTAGTTATAGCTAATTTCAGTCTCATGTGGTGTCTCTGAATTATTGTACAACAAACTTTCACCATCGCTCTCAACACCTCTAGCACTAAATTGTGAGCCCTTTTCTAGAACAACTTGGTTTCCGTTTTCCAGGGTCAATACGGCCTTATCGGTTCCAGGAACAATAGCCGACTCCGATAAGGTATTAGACTTGTGGTTATCCCAAGAATTGTGATAAAGGAAGAAAAAAGCAAAGCCAAGGAGCACTAAAACTGCCGCTGCCGAGGCATACTTATAGAAAATTCGTGTACTTCGGTATCCCGATTTGAAGGACTTACCGTCCATTTGTACTCGAAGTATCAATTTGGTTTTTTCTATTTCAAAGTCCATTAAATTGAAGTCCAAAGCATAGTTGAGATGTACATATCTTTTGAACAACTTCTCATTTTCAGGAGATTCCAAATAATCGCAAAGTTTATCCAGTTCTTGCTCTGTGATGGATTTTGAAATGAACTTAATTATTAACTTCTCAATATTTTTATCAATCATTATATCATCAATATTCTTATTTAAATAACGATCTAGAAAATAGAAACCCCATGTATCATTAACTTTTTTTTTTAATATTGTTAATAAATCCAAAGTTAATTTTTGATTAAATGAAAGACTTTAGCGACAATTCATATCTCATTAATAATCTGCGAAAGGGAAATAAGGATGCCTTTACCTTCTTGGTGGATTTATACCACCATCAACTTTGTGTGTATGCCAATAATTTAGTCAAAAGCAATATGGAAGCAAGTGATATTGTACAAAATGTATTCGTATGCACGTGGGAAAAAAGAGAAAAGTTAAATCCCGATCATTCCATGAGAAATTTTCTTTACAAATCGGTATACAATGAGTTCATTGATCAGTACAGAAAAAAACAGTCGGTAATGAAGATTGAAAAAAAATACATCGAATATCTCGATGCCTTGGTTGTCGACAAGGATAATGAAACTCGTGAACAACTAATAGCTTTGGTCAAACAGGGTATATTAAATCTCCCACCAAAATGCAAACAGGTATTCGAACTAAGCAAAACAGAAGGGCTTACCAATATTGAAATATCCGAACATCTCAACATATCGGTAAAAGCAGTCGAAGCTCAAATAACCAGAGGATTCCGGTTACTTCGCAAGAGTATTGCTAACAGAATAAAATTAATATTGTTTTATTTATTTCGAACCGCTTAGCAATTCGGAATTTATGAAAATGTGCAATGCTTAAGATTAGTAAACCAAATAGGTAAGGTTTGCTCCACATAATCTAGACTGAACATCCTGATATAACTGCTAAATCATAGTGTTTCAAATTTTCAAACAACAGAATGCACTTTTGTAGTCTATAATTCTGTATTCTATAAAATTGTTGCTACTTGCAAAAAATGGATAAAGTACACCGCCTGCAGCGGCTTAAAGTGAACCATCCTATCCGTTCTGGCTCCAACCGTTTTAAAAAGTACATCACAGGTAGAGTTATCATAATAGTCCATAGCTTAACCGTTATAAAAAACTCTTGCCACGGTAACTATTTGGCCTCACCTAGTATACCGAACTTCTTCCTTACTTTGACAGTCAACCGATCTAATGAGTTACATTCTCTTTCCTGACACGATTTTCGAAGCTATAGATACGCTAGAAGAGATATGAACTAAAGAAATATATAAAGGTGAAAATCACTGACTATCATCGATTTCAAACTAAATGTACGATACAATCCTTCATGTATACGCATGATACCCCCGAAAAACAGAAACCCGCTAGTATTGCCCAAATATTATTCAGTAAGTTCTAAAGGTCGGATAGCGCGTTGAAAATCCTTCATCCTTGTCTAAGAACCTAAAAAACAACATACTTCAAAAAATACAATCATAAAAAGTAAGATTGAACTAGGGTTATTATAATTGGCTTCGTAATAATAATTAGATATTCTACAAAATGAGGGAAAACAAAATTGAAAACTTAAAGGTTAAGCATATAATTAATTCCATATCTGCCAATGCCCAAGAACTTTCGTCAGAATGGGCAAAAGCTGAAGGTAATCAGAAGAATTTTATAGAATTAGATAAAGTAAATTATGCTGTAGCTTTCGATATTTCAAAATTTAATTCTGCAAGAACTAAGTTTTATTTTCTAAACCATATTACCGAAGATCAAGAAAAGCTTAAGAGATATAATCCCATTTCTCACTGGAGGAGATTGGCTGTGGTAGCAATAATTGTTTTATCAATTTTCTTACCTCTTATATTTAAAAAAAGTGACATGTTGAGTACTAATTTCAAAGCCAAACAACAGATAATTTTTCCAGACTTAGACAAAGCAATACTTGCTGTACAAAATGGTAAAAACATTGCATTAAAAAAAGTAGAAAACTTATTAAAATCATCATGATAGCGATAGAAAAAGTTTTACTTATACAAGTTTTTTCAAAATCTAATAAAGTAAGATTTAATTATCTAATCAGGTCTTGAATCACTTATGTGCGAGACTTCATACAAATCAATTAAATATGAAAATGTTAAAATTAATATGTGTACTCATTGCAATCACAAGTATTTACAGTTGCGAAAAGCAATTAGAGCCAGGCACATACCGTATAAATGGCAGAGTAAATGACCTTAATGAACAAGGAGAAATATATTTGATGAAATTTCCTGTTATTGATACAATTAAAGTCACTAACGGAGAATTTCAACTTGAGAAGAAAATATTAGAACCCGTTCAGGTCGTTTATTTAAGCAAAGAGGCCAACGGAAATATGAATCCAAAAACAGGAGTACTTCTTTATTTAGAGCCTTCTGTTATGGAACTTAGCTTAGACTATACCAATTTTTCCAATTCCAGATTAACAGGGTCAAGGACCCAAGAAAATCAGTACAAACTAGATGAAATCAAGGACAAAATTGCTGAAGATTTTATAACGGAAAGAGAGAGGTTTTTTGCTGTTGGTAAAGAATATGACAGCGTTGTTAAAGCTGGCGACAGTAAAGATAAGTTAGAAAAAATTAAGTATAAATATAATGATGCTCGTGAAGGATTAGCGCCAATGTGGCAAAAGCAAAAGGCAGCTACACTTGATTTCATTAAGAAAAACCCAAAAACATATCTTGGCGTGGAACTTTTAGGCTCTCTTCTAAGTGACATGACCTATGATGAAGCAAAGACTATTGTTAGTCAATTTAATCCTGAGTATTTAAAAACTGAGTCTGGTGCTAGATTGCTTAAAGAAATGGAAAATATGAAAAAAGGAATACCAGGTGCCATTGCGGGTAATTTTGATACTATCGACATCAATGGAAAACCCATAAAACTATCTGATTTCAGAGGAAAGTATTTACTTATAGATTTTTGGGCTAGTTGGTGTGTTCCGTGTAGAAAAGGCAACCCGCATCTTATTGAGCTTTATAAAAAATACAACTCAAAAGGGTTTGAAATAGTCGGTGTTTCAGATGATGACCGCGATCACGATGCTTGGCGAAAAGCCGTAGAAAAAGACCAGATAGGAATTTGGCATCATGTATTGAGAGGACTTAAAATTAAAGATGGAAGAATTGATTTCAACGACAAGTCTACTGATATCAGTGATGGTTACAACATAGAATCTTTACCAACCAAAATACTCATGAATCCTGATGGAGTTATTATTGGTAGATACGGCTCAGGAAGAGGAACCGATACTGATTTAGACATGGATTTAGCTAATTTATTTGAAAAATAGAGTTTACCATTATGAAAAAGATAAAAAACACATTTCTAGTTTTTGCAGTTTGCTTTTTGAATACGTTCTTAACCACTAATGCCCAAGGAATTGATTTTGAAAAAGGTCGATTAGACAGTGTTCTGAATGTAGCTAGGGCGCAAGATAAGTTGGTTTTTGTAGATATTTATACAAAATGGTGCATTCCTTGTAAACAAATGGAGAAGAATGTTTTCTCACTTAAAGAAGTAGGTGACTTTTACAATAAAAACTTTATTAATTATAAAATTGACGCAGAAGATACAACGTACAATGGACCTAATGTTGCCGAAAGGTACAAAGTTGGAGCGTTTCCAACATATTTATATTTAAACTTTAAAGGTGAGCTGGTTTCAAAGTTTGTCGGTTTCATGATTGAAGATGTGTTTATAAAAGCGGGAAAACAAGCTATGGGAACTGATATGACTTCAACGTTCACGTCTGTATTAGAAAAATACGAAAAAGGTGATACTTCTTTACCTACGCTGAGGTCAGTTATTCTCTTGGGAAGTGAAGCAATGGGATTAATAGAAGATAAAGAAAAGAGACAACAAGCCGATAAGCTTCAAAATAAAGCCATATCACTTTTTATGAATCGTTCACCAAGTTCATTTGTCAATACCAAAGATATTGAAGTACTTAAGCAAGAATCTGTTTTTTGGTCTCAAGAGCTTTATAGGGGGCATGCTTTAACAGAGTATATTATTGAACACTATAACGATTTTAAAGATGTAGCTTCTAATGAAGAAGATTTAGGAAAATTCTTAATGAACGCTAACTATATGGGAATTCGAAAGGCAGCCAGTCTTGGCAATGAAAGCCTTTATCAAAGTTATTTAGATGATATTAATGGTATACTTAAAAGAGCCTATTCGTTCAACGACGAAGAAGAATTACCAGCAATTGCATTTCTAACCGCTTTTGGCAAATCAGAATATGCAATTAGTCAAGGAGATTATGATGGTTATTTGATGGAATACGAAAAAATACTAAAGCTTAAAAAAAACGAACTTAGTGCTATAGACTACTTAATGCCTGCAAGAGTAATGCTGAATAAGGATAGGGGCACCCCGTCTATTGAGGAATTGAAAAAATGCATAAAATATAACGAAATAGCCTATAAAGATTATAAGAATGCCTATGTGGTTACTGATTTTGGGATGCTTATGGCAAAACTTGGAAACAAAGAAAAGGCAAGAGAATATTACACAGAAGCATTAGAAATGTTTAATGAAATGGGTAAAAGAGGAGAATTTATGATTGAACGGTTTAAAAAGGAGATGATAGAACTTGGTTTGTAAAAATGTAAGAATTGCTTCTATTCTTTTCAAAAATCACTATTGCTCTTTACTTAATAGTTATACGCTTTTAAACGAATCATTGCCCTATGGTCGTCTTAAGTTAGTTTATTATAAATTTTACCTTAAGTATTTTGGGCCGAAACTTTAAAAGAATTCAGCTATTTAAAATTAAAAGATTTTTTATGAAAAAATTAATACCAATTTTAGTGTTAACTATAAGTTTTAGTGCTTTTTCGCAAATATATGACCCCGTAAAGTGGGACACTTCAATAAAGAAAATTTCATCCAAAGAAGTTGAATTGATAGTTACAGCTACTATTGAAGATGACTGGCACCTGTATTCGCAATTTGTGCCCGAAGATGGCCCAATACCGACTATATTTACTTTTGAAAATAATCCAAATTATTTAAAAAAAGGTAATACTAGAGAAGAAGAGGGAATTACTATCCATGATAAAATATTCAATATGAAAATTAAATATTTTATAGAAAAAGCTACTTTTAAACAACGGATTAAATTAAAAAGTGAAAATGCAACTAGTATAAAGGCAGCTGTTGAATTTATGCTGTGTAATGACTCTCAGTGCTTACCACCAAAAGAAGTAGATTTATTATTTGATATTTAATAATAAATTAAATATGATGAAATCATTTACCTGTTACTTACTATTTGATTAGTATTATAATATGGAGTGATAAACAAGGTTCCCTAGGATTAGAATCTATGAAAATTAGAGTTTTATGTTCAGATTTGAGTGAAATAAAAAAGTAAATCCGCTAGAACACATAATATCAGAATTCTCTCTGTACAGGAATAAGAAAAGGCACATAGAATAAAGGGGCATGCCATTTTGGGACATCAATTTATTTAACTTAACCGCTGTGCGACGATATCGATGAGGCCTTCTATCACGATGTTCTTTGTGTCGTATAGAATTTCCGCTAAATTCGAACAAATAACAAACTAATTTGTTTTTTGAATTTATAAATAGATATAAATCAAATTGTTAAAGTAATTATGATGATGTGCAAAACGTTTATCACACGATGCAAGAATAATAATTTTTAATTTAGATATATTAAAAAAAATAGCCTCTTCATTTTAAGAGGCTATTTTTATTTATTTATTGCCGCGCTATTTTTTAATCACCATTTGCTTTTGGTATTGCTGCCCCTGAGCATCTTGAGATTTCAAAAAGTAGGTGCCCGCGGGTAAGGCATTTACACTTAAAATATAGGTGCCTTGATCTTGACCTTCCATACCCTTATAAGAATGCACTAATCTACCTGTAATATCATAAACGTTAATTTTTGTCAAGTTAACAGGTTGCTCAAAACTTAAAGTGGTCGTATTCACAACAGGGTTTGGAAACAAACGTGATGGGTTCGCAACAAAACTCCTCGCACTTAGGTTAGAACTACAATTGGTACCTGATTGACCAAAATCAGAAGGTACTGTATCTGATTTGGTAATAAAAATCTTGTCTAATCCCGCGCCATCTTCGCGGTTGGCAAATTCAAGGGTATTTCCACCCTCTTGTAAAACAAAAGTTAATGGCACATTGACCAATTCTCGATCGTGAATTTGATTCCATTGAAAATTATTCACTTGAGGAATATTATTCCAGCGTCGCCATGCACCTCCATTTACGCGCACATAAAAACTATCATCAGTTGTTGTAGGCGTTTTTGTGCGTACATATATTTTATATACATCTGAGGTAGCATCAAACTCAAACTTTACGATATTAGCTGGGTCATTAGAAGCACTAGCCTTAAAACCAGCCGGTGGCAAAACAAATGCTCCGTTAGAAGCTGAAGCATCATTGGTGCTACTCCAGTTCGCTCCTACTATGGCACATTCGGCTTCAAGCCAGATATCGTCTGAATTTGTACACTCGTTAGTTGAACCTATACTATATTCTAAAGTTTTAGCACATAATGGAAAGCGATCAATATAAACCGTATAGTCACCTGGAGCTAAATTTTCTCTTTTATATTTACTAATTGAAGAATCATAAACAAATCCATCGGGTACCATAAAAACAGAATCTTCGTCTATTAATGCAATACCATCAGAATTTGTATCACAAGTAGCATCTATTGTTTCTATAATGATCTGATCGATACTCTCTATGCAACTATTATACATTTCATAATTAATGCGATATATTTCTCCAGCATTATCAAATTCGTCAAAAGGGGTTACTTCTAATAAATATTTTCCAGTTATTGCCGTTCCAAAAAATTCATAAAGCACATCATTAGAATCAAATGGAGCTTCGTAATCATTTTTTTCATACATATTGCCCGATTCAATATCTGTTATTTTAAAATTCACTTTTACAGTTTGGCTATTAACAACTGCAGTAATAACAAGCGTTGGAAAATAGGAAATTTCATCATTAATAATCCTCAACCCGTCAGTCATAATAATTTCTTCTGTAAATTGCGATCCTCCAACTATGGTTAAATAAGAAACCACGGCACTTTCAGGTTCTTCGCAATCATCAGTTTTACCACCGTCAGTGATCACCCAGCTAAAATCATCAATTAGTTTTTGACGGGCTTCTTCGCCTTGGCAGTATTCGCTATTGCCTCCATCGAAGATAACCCCATTTTGTAATTGTTGGTTACTCCACCCCTGCAAAATGGCATCATAGTTTTCTTTAGATAACCTTACTTGGTCAAACATTACATTTAAATCACTAACATTACCCATATTCCAATTTCCCAAATCTTGGTCAAAAGAAGTTGCCAATTGAAACATTCCTGACATTGTTTCGACTGAACTTGTATCCCAACTACTAATATCTTGATTAAAGGCACTTGCATTGCTAAACATATCACTCATAGCAATTACTGCACTGGTGTCCCAATTGCTTAAATCTTGATTGAAAGAAATAGCCACAGCAAACATATTACTCATGTAATTAACTTTACTAGTATTCCAATTACTTATATCTTGATTAAAGGATAACGTACCAAAAAACATACTTCTCATGTCAAGCACTGAAGATACATCCCAATCTGAAATATCTTGATTAAAGGATTCTGCTTCAGAAAACATGCTTGAGATGTCGACTAAGGTTTTAGTTTCCCAATTTTCGAATGAATCATTACCTACCAGCGAATTACAATGAGCAAACATTCCAGCAGCACTATTTACATTCAAAAGGTCAGGAGTATCGCTCGCCAGTACATTCATTTTCTTACAGCCATAAAACGCCCCTTCTGCCGATTCCCAATCTATATCTCCCCATTGATCAACTGAAATTAACTTTTCATTATCTCCTCCTGATTGAAAATAGATTCTCGGAAAATCTCCTGATATTGAAACTTGATACGATCCAGGAGTCGCATAGGTATGGGTTATGTCACCCGTTACACCAGAATTTGATGTGCTATCACCCCAATTCACGGTATAGTTATAGGTTTCTCCAGAAAATGTAGGAATCGTAATTTGGTTATCATTAGAAGAACCAAGGTTATCTGTTTTCCATGTAGTAATAAACGGCCGCTCTTCGGGTTCGGCAGTCTGTCCCAAAATCTCAATCGCATTGATAACGGGGTGCCTTTCACCACCCACTACGTCTCTTGAATCAAAATCAATATTCAAAATACCACCTGTTACTGTGACTGTATGCGATTTCACGAGCATTGCATCTGCCCCGACCTCGGCGACAATATCGAGATTGTCTTCTGTTAAAATTCCTTCTATAGTGACATCAAAAACACGATTTCCAACGCCTCCAGAGCCTCCACCTGTTGCTCCGAACCACAATTCCGCAAAATAAAGGTTCACAGTATATTCTCCATCTGGAACTGGAATTTCATAACTCATTTGCTGTGATCGACTAAAACGAAACGTTTGAAAGGGTTCTGGCAATCCGGTTTGCGGTCGATCTAATGTATTACCTGTATTTGCGTATTGATCGCCTATAAAATTTTCGCCTTGATAATTGGTTGCTGTTCCTCCAGCATTTATTCTCAGTGCAAAATCAGGCACGATAGCTTCTTCATTTACAGTTACTTGTACTGTATCGACTACAGAATTGTTTTCATCATCTATTACTGTCAAACTAAAGGTATATACGCCTTCTATTAAATTTGATACGGTAATATCTTCTCTATACAAACTAGAAAGGCTTGCTTGATTCGGCCCATTTACCTGTGACCATCTAAAAATCACTTCACCACCATCTGGATCTGTACCAAAACCATTTAGAGTGACACTATTATTAGGTATAGTGATGGTAGTATCGTCTCCTGCGTTTACTAATGGTAGCTGTGATATATTCGGTTCTAATTGCAGCCATTTTGTTTCTTTTAGCATTACATTAGCGTCTTTTACAGGCCTACCACCTGCTATATAAAGTCGATCTCCAATCGCTTGGGCAGCAGCTTCTTCTAATCCTTCACCTGGTAGTTTACATAGTTCTTTCCAAGCATTGGTCTGCGGGTCATATTCCGTGATATCACTTACAATAGGACCATTATCGATTCCACCAACAATTATAATTTTACCGTTATGAACAGTAGTAGCGGCTTTAAAGTGTGAACGGGGTCTTGTTAAATCGGCTAAGCGGGTCCAAGTGTCTGTTGTAGTATCATAAGCATGTACCAATTGTGTATCTTCTTTTTCGATGTCGTGCCCCGTTTGACCACCAATCGCATAAATAATGTCATTAACAGCAATACCGCTATGGTGATTTCTCGGGTTTGGCATTGGGGCAGCTGCGACCCATCCTGCATTTACATTTTCTAAATCCAACACCCAATGATCTTCTACATCTGTTTGACGATCAGCAAGCAAACCACCGAAAAAGTGTATTTTATTACCAACACGAGCACCAGCACCTGAACCTATTTCTTTTGGTAGCATAGGACCAACACTCCAACTATCTGAAATCGTATGGTACACCTGAACAGCATCAGTAGCAACACCAGGGTTATCGCCTGCGAAGCCACCAATTATCCAAATATCATTACCAGCAGCAACTGCAGCGGTATGGGTTACGGGGATTGGCATTGATGCGCCAATCGACCAAGTATCTGTAGACGCGTCATATATTTCAGTTTCGGGTACTACGGCTACCTGGAATGTAAAACCGCCTAATACATATATTTTATCTCCTATTTTTTGACTTATCGCTTCAAAACGTTCAATATTTGCGTCTGCTACGGCATTAAAATCACAAAGAGAACTATCAATAACATACCATTGAAAAGCAATAGAAACGCTTTGCACCCCAGTTTTGCTAACTACGACAGTAACATCATGTACTCCATCGCCATTTGTTCCACCAGTAACACCACTAGGATCAATAGTTCCGCTAAATTCGCCTGTTGTTGCATTTATAGTAACACCCGACGGTTGTCCGGAAATACTATATACAAGTCCTTCACTCGATCCGCCTTCATTTGCATTAATGCTTAAATTTACAAGCTGACCAATTTCATTGGTTTGATCATTAATGTCTTCAACAACAATCATTGGTTCTGAAGCACTATTACCAATAATTTCAATGGCATTTATAACGGGGTGACGTTCGCCACCTACTTCATCTCTTGAATCAAAGTGAACATTCAAAATACCACCTGTTACTGTGACTGTATGTGATTTCACCAACATAGCATCAGGCCCAACCTCAGCGAATATATCGAGATTGTCTTCTGCTAAAACTCCTTCCATAGTGACATCAAAAACACGACTACCTACTCCGCCAGAGCCTCCACCTGTTGCCCCAAACCACAATTCTGCAAAGTATAATTTTACCATGTATTCTCCATCAGGTACAGGAATGTCATAGTTCATCTGTTGCGAACGACTGAATCGAAATGTCTGGAATGGCTCTGGCAATCCGGTTTGAGGTCGATCTAAAGTAAGACCTGTATCAAAATAAGAATCTGCAGCAAAGGTTTCTCCTTCATAATTTTGTTCTGAACCTCCGGTATTAATTCGGAGCTCTAGCTCTTGTGCAGAAAAAAGAAATGGAGTAACTAAAAATAAAAACAATAAAAAAAATCCAGGACTTTGAGTGTTCTTTCTCATTATTAAAAATATTAACGCCTTCAAATATAATAGGTCAGAATTTCCTTATTTTTAATTATCGTTGAAGCGTCCATATATTCCTTCAAATAACATCAAACGGTGATACATTAATCGAAGGTTTAATTCTAAAACAAAAAACGGCGATCTGCTTTGCAGACCGCCGTTTTCAATACTCAAAGAACTATCATTCTTTTTTTATAATCAATTGTGCATAAGATGATTTACCATTTTTATCTATAGTTGTAATATAGTAGTTGCCCGTTTGTAAGGCCTTAATTTCTAAACTGTAGGTATCAAGGGTCTTAACCGAGTCACCATCATAGGTTCTTACAAGGCGACCCTGCGCATCATAAATTGTAATTGTACGCACTAACGTAGGTAATTTGAAACTTAAATTGGCTCGATTATTTGCCGGATTAGGTGATATTACCATTGCGTTTGCTGATTTACTATCAAGCGTCGAATCAATAAGTTCAAAATTCAACGATGAGGAGTTGCCCATTTCTCCTAGCAAACTATCCCCAGAATAAGGTGTCGCCGAAACTGTATAATTACCTAAAACAAAGGTGATTCCCTTATAATCGCCAATTGGCAAATCTTGATATAATGCATAAGGCACAAGACTTTCTGTGCGTGCTGTGGTCAACGCTCCCACTAAAGACAAACGAACACTTTCTACGTCTGCTGTCGTATTTGCGCGGATGTCTAAATGGCTTGTTGGTAAATTATTAATATCAATGACCATCCCCTCTTCTAACAAAAATAAATCTTCATTTGTATCTGCATTTACCAATACAAAATTGGTAATCGCTAAAGTACTATCGAATAGTTCAAAATTTAAACTAAATGTATCACCTGCGCTACCTTGTAAGCTATCTTCACTATAAGGAACTGCAGAGACCATGTAATTTCCTAATTGAAAGTCCGCACCTATATAATCACCAATAGGTAAATCTCTAAAAAAAGCATACGGCAATAAGCTTTCCGTACGTGAATTGTTTAATGCTCCTTCAATGCTTAATCGGACACTTTCTACAGCTGTTGTTGTATTAGCCCGAACATCTAAATGCAATGTAGGTAAGGTATTTATATCAATGCGCATACCTTCTGCTAATTCGAAAAGAGCCTCATTAGTATCTGCATTTATCAAAGTGTAACTTTCTACAATTAATTCTTGTGTGGCAAACACCTCTATCTGACCAGTGACGCTGTTCTCGCATTGCGTAATTTCATCAGTATACGTATAGGTGATTTCATAAAGGCCTGGACCTAAGGACGGATCAAACTGCCCGTCATTTACACCTATTCCACTATAAATTCCGTCTGCTGGCGATCCTTCAATTAATACTATGGGTTCATCTGTATCAAATATCGCTTCAAAAGGCAGCAAGTTTACTTCGGGTAGCTCTGGGTTTTTCAAATTTAGTATCAGTTCTGCAGAACAATTATTGGCATCTGTCGCAGTTATTATATATTCACCTTGACCCAAACCAGTTGCTGTATCACTATCTAAAGAAACATCATGGCTCCAGGAATAGTGAATTGGCTCAACTCCATTGACAACTGTTACTGTAATAGCACCATTCGCGCCATCACAAGTTTGTATTTCAGAAATAAGCTCTGGCTGAATTCTAAAATTCTCACAAGGATCAAACAATTCAAAATTCAAACTGAAGGCTTCGCCCATTTCTCCTCTCAAAACATCTATAGCGTAAGGAGTAGCCGTTACTTCATAACTACCAACTACAAAATTGGCTCCCATGTAGTCACCTATAGGCAAATCTTGAAATAAGGCATAAGGAATAAGACTCTCTGTTCTGGAACTGTTTAAAGCTCCGCTAATAGCTAAACGAACACTTTCTACAGCATCACTTGTATTTGCTCGAATGTCTAAACGCATTGTCGGTAATTGATTGATATCAATACGCATACCCGACTCTATGTCAAATAAATCTTCATTCGTATCCGCATTAATTAATGTAAAACTTTGAACAATTAATAGGGGTACTTCTTCAAATGGAAGAACAGTGACCAGTGCATTACATGACGTCTCATTTCCAGAATTATCAGTGGCTGTCAGCGTTACTTGATTTTCTCCAATATCTTCGATTGCAAACTGTAATTTGCTTGCTTCAATTTCGGTAACTTCACAATTATCTGTATTACTTTCAATTAAATTTTCAATCGCAACAGTGGCGGTATCGTTAGCATCTAATTGAATCGTAAGATCTTTACAAACTAATATTGGTGGTGTAGCATCTTCTACCGTAACAAGAAATTTACAGCTGCTAGTATTTCCACGGGTATCAGTTACCGTGGCCAAGACCTCAGTTATTCCTATTGGAAATAAAGAACCAGATTCGTGAGAAGTTTCTAAAGTTGCTTCAGATTGATTGTCAGAAAATACAATTTCAAATTCAACTATTGCCCCACAGGCATCAACATCATTTTGAACCACAATATTACTCGGACATTCAATCGTAGGATCTGTATTATCGTCTTCAACAACCACCACTACAGTCCATTGTTCAAAAGAACCATCTTGCGCTGTAACTGTATATACAAACGGATCACTAAAATCTTGAATCACCCCTGAACTTGGTGAAACGGTTGCATCGTCAGAAATAGAAAACATAGGAATCAGTCGACTAGTATCCGTGCCAAATGGCATCGTTAACGATATGGTTTGATTAGCCAAATCGATATTTGTTTCACCTATTTGATTGGCAATGGAAAATGCCGTTATCGCATTCTCATCTGAAGGATTGAAATCAACCGTTATCGTTTGTCCACATTCAGCTGTATTATTTGCGGCGTCAATAGCTTGCCACAGTATTGTAGTTACGCCGATAGGGTAAGGAGCATCGATTGCCAGTTGATCATTTCTTTCACCGCGAACTGTTAACTCTCCCTCACAAACATTACTGGCTTGAGGAGGTATCACCTCAACGAGAATAGCATTTCCATCTTCAGTGATTGTTGCAATATTGTCGGCGCAAATTATTTCTGGTGCCACATCGTCATTAATCAGTATACGCTGAGTACATGGTTCGGAAACATTTCCTGCTTCATCAATCGCCACCCAAGTAATTATAGTTTCTCCTACTGGAAATGGAAATATCAAATCTAAATTATCACTACGTACGCCTTCAAATACTATAATACCATCACTATTATCTGTGGCTGTTGGCAGTTCTGGAGGAAAAGTAGCACCGCAATTATCGACATCAGACATCATCATAACATCTTCTGGACATGTAATTAAAGGGCTTTCTGTATCATCGATATTCATTCCATTACCAGGAGACCCAACATCTACACCTGAATTACCATGTAAGGGCATGCTGACATAGACCGTATTTAAAGGGGTATCAAGGCCTGCAATACTAAGAGACCAATTTGAACCGATACTATTATCGGCTTCGAGGTCGGTTAAAAAAACAGAAGCTTTACCATCATCATTTGGCCATCCGTTATCTGTATTATCATAAGTCAATTGTTCAATAGCATTTGTTTGCTGTTGATTATCACCTTGATAGCTTTCAAAGCTATCCCATATACCAATGGAATCACCACCATTTCCCAGCGTTGGCCAAACGCTTACGGCAATTGCATTCACGTCACCCCATACCTCCTTAAATTGTTCTATTGAAATATTTTTGCCATTAAAAAATACCGCTGAACTTTGTGCATCAATACTTCCGTTCGTAATATTAGCTTCAGCTAATGGGGTTGCTGCGCTATCATCAAAAACGTAACCGTTTAAATTGATAGTTGCCGTACTTGAATTATATATTTCCACCCATTCCCAATTCGTATCAGTGCCGCTAGGGTTGTACATTATTTCTGTGATTATTAAATCTTGGGCAGTTCCAATTAGGGTAAAAAAAAGTGTAATTACTAAAATTTTTATTTGTTTCATTTGATGGTTGTTATTTGTTTGTAAGATTTTTCTGATTTTTTAACAACGTCTTCAAAATGAAAAAAGTATGACGTAGTATCGATAAAATGTATTATTTCATCGATGAATAACCAAAATTGACTATGTAATAGTCATATCGAGATAGTTCTAGTTCTTTTGTAAATAGTTCGTAACTGCTACGACTTAAATAAAAAACAATCATGTACAAACGAACCTGTTTCTTTATATTTCTATGCCTTTGCCTATCATCTAACTTATGGTCGCAAGCAATGAACTCAGAAAAGTTATCTACCCTCATCACTCAGGTTTCCGATACCGTAATTACAAATGGTAATTCGTTGCATTTTTTTTACAAAGAGCGCCCCTTGATTTGTGTTTATGATGAAAATTCAAATCGTATGCGAATCATTTCACCGATTGTGGAAACTAAAGATTTAGAAGAAGAGCAACTATTAAATGCTTTGGTTGCTAATTTTCATTCAGCATTAGATGTCAAGTATGCTCTCAGTGATGAAATTATGTGGTCGGTTTTCATTCATCCTCTTCAAGAATTAAGTGACCACCAAGTATTAGATGCGATCGAACAAGTATACGCGGCAAGTATAACTTTTGGAAGCTCTTACTCCAGTACTCATTTGGTATTCCCCGGAAATACGAAGAAAAAAGAAGCTCCTAAATCAAAAAAGTTGATAAAAAGAGATTAGAAACTATTTTCAGGTATTTTGCCTTTTACATTTTTATAAAAAGCTTTGTAGCTATTAAAATCTGCAATTCTATTGTTTGTTGTATAAAGTGGTTTTGATAATTTAACTTGCTTGTTACCAAAATCAAAAGCCACTAAAACGATAGGGACTTTTGCGGCCTTTGCGATAAAGTAAAATCCTGTTTTCCATGCTGTAACTTTTTTACGAGTACCTTCTGGTGCCAGAGCTAGACGGAATATTTTACGTTCTTTGAATAAAGCGGCGGTGGCACTAACAGTGTCGTTATTCTTGGTACGGTCAATAGGCGCACCTCCCCACCATCTGAATAACCATCCATAAGGAGCTTTAAACAAGCTCTTTTTACCAATCCAATTAATTTGTTCATTCCAGAGTTTACGAATTAATAATCCCAAGAAAAAATCTAAATTACTCGTATGCGGAACAACAATAAACACACACTTATTTATATGAAAGGGAAAATCACCAACAATCTTCCATCTCATAATTTTAAAATAAATAAACTTTGCTAATCGCTGCACGCGAGGAATATACGGAAGAATATCAAAGTACGCCTATTATAGTCGCCGATAAATTGATTTTAGTTTCTCGGGAGTTATCGTATCACGCCAATTTTTCCCCAAAGCATTTTCCCACAAGGGCTCCATACTAAGGGCAACTTCTATCATTTTATCAAAACCTTCTTCACATAACGTATTGCAAATTCCTGTTGGGAGTTCAATATTATGTCTTGCTTTCATTTCATGAAACAACAAAACTCCCTCAGGATAAAATTCTTCTAAATGTTGAAAAACGATACAATTACCAATTCCGTGTTTGATACCAAGACTAAAGGATAATCCATAACTTAATGCATGAGCTACACCCACCTGAGAGTAAGCAATACTCATTCCTCCATGCCATGAGGCCATCATTAATTTATCACGAGCATCAACGTCAGAAAGATCATTTAAATACACTTCTTTACATAAAGCTAAGGCCTTCTCGCCATAACTTTGACTGAAGGCATTCAGAAAAGTTCCGTGAAGAGATTCTATACAATGTATATAACAATCCATGCCTGTATAAAACCATTGCTCTTTTGATACGCCTATAGTTAAATCTGGATCTAAAATCACTTGATCAAATGTGGTGTAATCTGAATTAATGCCAAGTTTCTTATCAGGTCCTAAAAGCACTGTTGTACGAGAAACTTCTGCTCCGGTTCCACTAATTGTTGGTATGCCAACATGATAAATCGCTGGCTTTTGAACCAAATCCCAACCTTGATAATCCGCAGCATCACCCTTATTATTCAGCATTATTGCAACGGCTTTGGCTAAGTCTAATAAAGTACCCCCACCAATACCTACAATACCTGATGGTAATTCAGTAAACTCTTTTAAAATTTGCTTTACCAGTGCATCAACCTGCAATGTTTTAGGTTCTTCATCAGCGGAAATAAAAACAATTTTATCATTAAAAATAGCAGGTATCCTTCTGGCTACATCATGACCTTCAAAAACATCGTCAACCAAAAAAATAATGGGAGCGTCTGAATGACGTCTTTTTGTGAGCAAAATATCACCCAATTGGTCAAAGCTACCTTTTCCAAATAAAACACGCGGCACCATGGGAAAGTTCCTAAAAATTTCCTTTTTTGTATTTTTTAGTTCGACGTTTTTATGTTCTCTACTTAGATCCATAATTCATACTACAAGTAGTTCAACACTTCTTTTAAAGCATTTATTTTTAGATAATTAACCTCACTTTTATTTACCGCAACTTCTTCATGTTTCCAAGTGGTATGAAAAGGCACATGAATCGCGTGACCACCAATATTGACAATGGGTAAAACATCAGATTTTAGAGAATTACCTATCATTAAAAATTCTTTTACATCTATTTCTAAATGATCTAGTAAATTTAGATAGTTTTCTTCTTTCTTATCACTTAATACCTCTATATGGTGGAAGTACTTTGTCAAGCCAGAGTTCTTAATTTTTCGTTCTTGATCTAACAAATCGCCTTTAGTCAAAACTATAAGTTTATACTTTTTTTTAAGAACTTGCAATACCTCCTTTACTCCATCAAGTAATTCTACAGGCTTGAGAATCATATCTTTTCCAAGATTCAAAATTTTCGAAATCGTTGCTTGCGAAACACTATTATTTGAAATTTCTAAGGCCGACTCAATCATAGAGAGCGTAAAACCTTTGATTCCATATCCATACGTCGCTAAATTTTTCATTTCCATTTTAAATAGTTCTTGATCAATCTTATTTTTTGTTTCAAAACTATCTAGAAGGGAAGCAAACTCTTCCTCGGCATTTCTAAAATACGTTTCATTAACCCATAAGGTATCATCAGCATCAAAAGCAATAACCTTAATATCACTAAAATCTAACCCCATGCTTCTTGCGCCCGTTTTAAATCTTCAGGAGTATCAATTTCAATGCCACTAACGGTAGTTTCTACCATTTTTATTTTTTTTCCATATTCCAAATAACGAATCGCTTCTATTTTTTCGGCCTCTTCTAATACTAACATGGGTAATCTCTTAAAAGCCATCAATGCACTTTTTCTAAATGCATATACACCTTTGTGCTTGTAATAAGTGATTATCTTTTCTTTTGCCCTAGGATAAGGTATTGGTGAACGTGAAAAATACAAGGCGAAATTTCTATGATCTACTATAACCTTCACCGTATTCGGGTTAGCAATTTCATCTTTATCAGTAATCTTAACCATTAAGGACGCTAGGTCAATTTCTTTATTGGTATCGTTCTCAAACACCCTTAAAACGCTAGCTAAACTTTCCTGATCAGTAAATGGTTCATCGCCTTGAACATTAACAATGATATCAACGTTCATTTCGGCGACCGCTTCTGCAATGCGATCACTACCACATTCATGTTCTTCTATACTCATGATAGCTTTACCTCCTGCTTGAACAATTACATCAAAAATAACAGTGCTATCCGTTACTACATAAACCTCATCAAATAGATTGGTGCGTACCGTAGCTTCATAAGTTCTTAGAATTACAGGTTTACCCGACAAATCTTGCATCAATTTTGCAGGAAATCTTGACGCTGCATAACGAGCCGGGATCATCGCAATTGTTTTCACTATGTTGTTTTTATAAAGAGTTAACTATTTCTCTTCGGTCTTAATTTTCGATAAATACTAAATATGATCACAAGTATTAGAATTACTAAAATAATTCCTAATACTGGTGCAAATATTGAGGCCGTTGTTACCGCAACTGCAGTACCTGTTTCAACGGTGGAGACTATCGGGTTGGCCACACCACCAGTAGTAGCCGTAGAGGCTAATCTGCTTGTTGCGCCGGCTCCTTTAATTGCAGTTGCCGTACCACCGCCAGCTATTATAGCCAATGACCACGTTACAACGGGGTCTAAACCGGCGACTGTACTTACCATTACCGCAGTACCTGCAACGGCAGCAAGTGGCACAGCCAAACTGTCTAAAACATTATCTACCCAGGGAATGTAATACCCAAAAATTTCTACCAGAGTGGCAACCCCTAAAGTAATTACTGCAGCGAGGCTTCCAATCCACTGCCAACTTTCATTAAGATCAAAATCGGTAAAATAAGATGTAAGACTTAAAGCAAATAAGGGTAAAAACACGCGGAAGCCAACGGATGCTGCAAGTCCGATTCCTAGAAATATACTGAGTACTGTTTCGGTGGTCAAGCCTTATGTTTTAGTTCTTTGAGGAATGCGCTATAAAACGCCTTAAAGCTCAAATTTAATCTATTCTGCATCAAGAAAAAAATCATCTTTAAATCCGATAAGATACAACTGCTGCTTGGCTCTAGTTACTGCGGTATATAACCACCTTAAATACTCTTTATCAACCCCATTGGGCAAATAAGGCTGTTCTACAAAAACGGTATTCCATTGCCCACCTTGAGATTTATGACATGTGATCGCATATGAGAACTTAACCTGTAAAGCATTAAAATACTTGTTAGATTTTACACCTAAAAACTTTTTATATTTTGAAATCTCGCTTGCATAATCTTCCATCACGTTTTGATACAAACGATTTCCATCTTCGTACGATAAAGAAGGCGTAACTGCCTGTATCGTATCTAAAAGTAAAACCGTTTCAAAAGGTTTAATATTTGGGTAATCAACCAATTGCACTTTTACTTCGGCAAACTTGAAACTATATAATTCTTTAATTGAAAAAATTTCTAAGATTTCAATGATATCACCATTGGCAATAAAACCGGCTTCAGACTTCGGTTGTAACCAAAAATAATTATTCTTAACAACCATCATAAAGTCACCAACAGCAATTTCATTTTCTAAAAATAAAATACGTTGCCTAATATTTTCATTATACAGGTTTGCACGCTTATTTGAGCGTACTATAAAAGCGGTTTCCTCTTTCCCATTTTTAGCATAAGAAGTATCTATAGCTTCTTGAATTTCGTTACCATCAATTAGACGTACTATATCCTTAAAAGTGTTGACATTAAATTGAAAGCTTTCATAAAATTCTTCTTGTAACTGCTCTCGCAATAGCGTAGCATTCATTAGTATTCCTGAATTTTCAGATTGGCGCACAACCTCGTCTAATTCTAAGCGTATAACTTGTTTGTTATAATTCAGCTCTAACTTATCTGCATCGAGTGCAGGACTCAAATTTAATCGTATCGGAGGTAGTTGAGCTGTATCTCCAATTAATATGAGTTTGCAATTGTGACCTGAATAAATAAACATTAAAAGATCATCTAATAACGATCCGTTTTCAAAAAGCTTAGAATCTGCGGGTGTATCTGGTATCATTGAAGCTTCATCAACAATAAACACAGTATTTCTATGCTTGTTAGGCGCCAATACAAATTGAACCCCACCACCACTTTGTTTTTTTGGAAAATATATTTTTCTATGGATGGTAAAGGCCTGCGCATTTGAATAATTTGACATCACCTTAGCGGCTCTACCCGTTGGAGCCATCAAGACCGATTTCATTGTGGTTTTCCAAAGACTATTCACTAAAGTTCCAACTAAAGTCGTTTTACCAGTTCCGGCGAAACCTTTTAAAAGAAAAATGGCATCTTTTTTGTTGCTTAAAATGTAAGAAGCTAATTGCTTTAATGCTACCTCTTGTTTGAGTGTAGGATCATGCGGGAATTTATCTGATAAAATGGCGTAAAATGACGCGTCTGAAAGCGAATTCATAGATGCGCTAAGATAATCAGTATTTTTGGGCAAAAACCTTTTGCGATTCAAAAAAAAATGTAAATTTGTGTTTATGCCAAACTTAAAAATTATATAGATATGATAATGATGATATTAATGGTAATTGCCATTGTGCTTGTTACTATTGGGGTTGTAATGTTAGTGGATAAATTTTTACCACAAAAAATGAAACCTATTGTTTCAATTGTTTTTGTTCTTTTATCTATTCTATTTGCTTATCTGATTTATCAATCTATCAATGCACCTATAGTTTTTAAAGAAATAAAAGAAAAACGTTTTGCAAAAGCTATTAACAATCTAAAAGATATTAGACGCTCACAAGAAGCACATAAAAGTGTTAAGGGGCAATATACAAGTAGTTTTGACCAACTAGTGAAATTTGTTGAAAACGGAAAGTATACCATTACGCAGCAAAGAGATTCTTCATTCATGCGTTTGGATAAGGCTTATGGAATTACTGTACAAGTTGATACCATTCTTATAGATACCCTTGGACAAGTCGCTGTGATTGATTCTTTATTTAAAAAAGATACACGTTATAAAACCATGATGAATGTTCCTGGTGCTGCCAATGGAGAAAAGTTCACTATGAAAGCAGATATTATTGACAAAGGGGGGTATAAAGTGCCTGTATTTGAGGCCAAAGTTGACAAAAAAGTGATTTTATATGACCAACCTAAAGATTTACAATCTCGTGAAAATGCGCAAATTGGTGTTGATGAGGTGAATGGTAAGTTCATAACCGTTGGCTCATTAACTCAAGTTAGTACAAGTGGAAATTGGCCTCCAATCTACGATAGAAAAGGTGACCAATAATAGTCAAAACACAAAAACAAACCACGAATACAATAAACTGTCCGTTCAAGTTAGCTTGAATGGACTTTCTTTTTGTATTGTAGACACTATTAAAAATACCGTTGTTTCCTTTGATCATCTAGTTTTTGAAAAAGAACGGACTCCATATGGCCTTGAAAAAGGTTTAGTTGCCCTATTCAAAAAACACAACCTTTCGCATCAAACCTTTTGTGAAATTGTTGTTATACATCGAAATAGATTTTTTTCACTAGTACCAAAGCCTCTTTTTAATGAGGACGAATTGGCTAACTATTTAAAGTTTAATACTAAGATATTAGCTAATGATCATTTGGCTTATGACGAGCTAGATAATTCAGATATCGTCAATGTATATGTGCCGTTTGCGAATGTGAACAATTACATTTTTGAACTTTTTGGAGCTTTTACTTTTATGCACTCTGGCAGCGTAATGATTAATTCTCTACACGGTCAGCGACATGATAAAAATCAAATGTGTTATGTTTATGTTGCCGATAGTCAGCTAGAAATTACTATTATTTCTCAGAAAAAATTAATCTTTTATAATAGCTTTACTTTTTCATCAAAAGAAGATTTTATCTATTATGTTCTTTTCACATTTGAACAGTTACAGCTTGATAATGAAAGTATAAAACTTAAGCTTTTTGGAGCCATTAAAGAAGATGACATCTACTACAAGACATGCCATAAGTATATAAAAAATGTAAGTATTCATAAACCACCATTATCGGCTTATCCTATAGATCATCAAAACGCACCAATTGATTTTACTGTGCTAAATACACTTTAAATGCGCATCATTTCTGGCATCTATAAAAGTAGACGTATTCTTGCCCCATCGAAACTTCCTGTTCGCCCAACCACAGACATGGCGAAAGAAGCTCTTTTTAACATCTTAAATAATCGATACTATTTTGATGAAATTGCGGTACTAGATCTTTTCTCAGGCACTGGTAATATTAGCTATGAATTTGGATCTCGAGGAACAACAAAACTAACAGCCGTTGATGCTGATTTCGGCTGTATTCAGTTTATTGATAAAACGGCAATAGAACTTAGTTTACCTATCACTACTATAAAAAGTGATGCTTATTTATTCCTTGAAAAAACGAATGCGCGTTTTGATATTATTTTTACCGATCCGCCTTATGATATGAGTTTAGAAGATTTTCAACGACTTCCAGATTTAATATTTGAAAACAAATTATTAAATAAAGGAGGACTCCTAGTCATCGAACATGGTAAACAAACCGATCTTTCTTCGCTACCCAACTTCTCTGAAAAACGAAAATATGGAAGCAATGTATTTAGTTTTTTTGAGTCCGTTTAAATATTGCGAAATAATTTTAATCCACACTAAAGAGCTATGAAGTATTTCGATAAAAAAGTAATAGCCTTAGCATTCATTTTTATACTTTATGCCCTAGCTTCTTGTAAAAAGAATATAGGAATAGCCGATCTTATTATAACCGATGCTACCATTTGGACAGGTACAAACCCATCGCATACTGTGCAAGCTTTAGCCATTGCAGGAGACACTATTCTTGCTATTGGAACAAATGAAGAAATTGAAAATTTGAAAAGTACTTCAACTAAAGTAGTTAATGCTAAAGGTAAGTTTATAGTACCTGGGTTTATAGATACCCATGTTCATTTAATGATGGGTGGTAATGCACTTTTAAGTGTTGAACTTAGAGATGCTAACACACCGCAAGAATTCGCAAAACGTATTGCTAACTATGCAGAAACTTTAGAAGTTGGTCAATGGATTCTGGAAGGTAATTGGGATCATACTCTTTGGGGTGGAGAATTACCAAATAAGGTATGGATAGATAAGTATACTAAAGATAAACCCACAGCCCTGTACCGTCTTGATGGGCATATGATTTTAGCGAATTCAGCAGCCCTTAAAATTGCAGGTATTGACAAAAACACTTTAAAATTAAATAGTGGTGAAATTGTACGTAATGCTGATGGCTCTCCGTCGGGAATCCTGAAAGGAAGTGCTATGAATCTAGTTTTGAATAAGATTCCTCCAATGCCCGAAATGCAAAAATTCACTGCTCTAAAAGCTGCACAGAATTACCTACTTAGCAACGGAGTTACTTCTGTTCATGATGTAGATAGTTTAGGAACCTATAATGCGGCAAAAAAAATAATGGCATCCGGGGCATTGAAAATTCGTATGTATCTAGCTAAACCACTAAATCGGTGGAATCAAGACTTCGGAATGAGCACCGAAAATAATAAATGGATCAAAACAGGACTCCTTAAAGGTTTTGTAGATGGGTCTTTAGGTTCTCATACCGCAGCATTTCATTCAGATTATACTGATGTGGATGGAGATAGCGGTTTTTTTATCACCTCGGAAGAAAATTTAAATCAATGGATTTCAGAAGCTGATAAGACTAAGTTTCAAATAACAGTTCATGGTATTGGAGACAGAGCCATTCATACATTATTAAATATATACGAACACGTCAGCACAAAAAATGGAATAAGGGATCGAAGATTTCGAGTTGAACATGCGCAGCATCTCGCGCCTGAAGATATTCAACGTTTTTCTGAATTAAATGTTATTGCTAGTATGCAGCCTTATCATGCAATTGATGATGGCCGCTGGGCAGAAAAATTAATAGGTGCCGAGCGTATTAAAACCACATATGCCTTTAGATCTTTATTGGATGCCAATGTTAAGATCGCCTTTGGTAGTGATTGGCCCGTAGCCCCAGCCTCACCTATTGATGGAATTTATGCCGCCGTCACACGTAGAACGTTAGATGATAAAAATCCTAATGGTTGGGTTCCGGAACAAAAAATAACTGTTGAAGAAGCATTACAGGCGTATACCAAAGATGCTGCCTATGCCTCATTTGAAGAAAATAGAAAAGGAACCTTAGAAGTAGGTAAGTTAGCCGATTTCGTTATTCTAAGTGATGATCTTACTAAAATTGATCCTGTTGAGATACGTAATGTTCAAGTTTTACAAACGTATGTAGGAGGCGAAAAACGCTATGAAAAAGCCACGAAAACTAGTGGGAAATAAAAACCAAATCCATATCGCTAAAGCCCAAAAAACTCCTGTTAGGTTACAAGAATACGGGGTTGGTATTTTTCCTACTATTACTACAAAATCGGCGTTAAAAAAGGCATTAAAAAAAGAGCTAATCTCAATTGATGGTAAACTCGCTAAAACGGCAACCTTCATTTATGGCGGTGAGGTCATTAGGTTTAATACGCCGCCAGAAGAACGATTGAAAAGACCCTTTGTTCTGAAGCTAGAGATCATTTATGAAGATGATTACCTAGCGGTTATTCATAAACCTTCGGGAATTTTAGTAAGCGGAAATAGGTTTAAAACAATCGCCAACGCCTTATTACAAAATCTCAAAAAAAGTAAGCAGGTCGATGCCATTAAACCACAACCAGCACATCGATTAGATTTTGGAACTAGTGGCCTTTTGCTTATTGGAAAAACGAGCAGCTCGCTTACAGCACTAAACAGGCAATTTGAAAACAAAAAAATAGAAAAGTGCTACTACGCCATTGCCATCGGTACTATTAATAATCACGGTACCTTAAACACGCAAGTTGATCACAAAGAAGCTATTGCCAACTTCGAAGTATTACAAACCATACCATCAGAAAGATTCAACTATCTGAACCTTGTAAGGCTCAAACCCGAAACGGGGCGAAGGCATCAGTTACGTGAACAATTATCAGCCATTGGAAACCCAATACTTGGTGATGCAAATTACGGAATCGATCAATTCTTATTAAAAGGCAAGGGTTTGTATTTACATGCTTTTTCTTTAAAATTTATACATCCGATCACAGCTGCTTCACTGTATTTTGAAAAAGAACTTCCATCAAAATTTAAGAAATTATTTTCTCGAAAAACATACAAATACAATATCGACCTATCTTCTCAGGAATAACAATAAAATGATTTAAAAAAAGCAGGTCATAAGCCGGATTCTGTATCTCACTACTGAGCTCCTTATCATTTATCTCGCCTTTTAGTTGCCCAAAAGTTCTAACCGCCTACCCTTCGACTCGGGCGTACTACCCTCAAACATCGATTTACATGACGTTTCACCGCATAGAGTTTACCTGGTTTCACTACAGCCGAACTGTACTTGCTTTCTGTTGCACTTGTCCGCATCTTTCGACGGACGGGTGTTACCCGCTATGCTGTACTTTGGTGTCCGGACTTTCCTCCTTGTCCCGAACTTGATTCGGGCGCTGAATGTATATTCGAAAATACACAACAGTTACTGAAACTAGTTCAGTACACGGCGATAAGGTGACCTGCTGAAAGCAAAGGTAGCTCAATACGCCATAATTGTTGATAAAAAGTCATTCAAACCTCTAGATTATTCTAAAATAGTAGGTAGCTATTTTTATATTTGTAAGCACTCATTTATGAGATAAAGAACAGGCTATTTGGAACCCTTCATTGTATCAGCTCGAAAGTATAGACCCCAAACATTCAAAGATGTAGTTGGGCAACAGGCGATAACAAATACGCTGTTAAATGCAATCGAAAATAATCACTTAGCTCAAGCACTTTTGTTTTGTGGTCCCCGTGGCGTTGGCAAAACAACTTGCGCGCGAATTTTAGCGAAGCAAATCAACCAAGATGGTTCTCAAAATGACGATGAAGATTTTGCCTTCAACATTTTCGAATTAGATGCTGCTTCAAATAATTCTGTAGATGATATTCGCAACTTAATTGATCAGGTACGCATTCCGCCTCAAGTAGGAAAATACAAAGTTTATATTATTGATGAGGTTCATATGCTCTCAGCATCAGCTTTCAATGCCTTTTTAAAAACATTAGAAGAGCCACCGAAACATGCCATATTTATTCTAGCTACAACGGAAAAGCATAAGATTATTCCGACCATATTATCGCGTTGTCAAATATTTGATTTTAAACGAATTACCGTCAATGACGCGGCTAATTATTTAAAGTATATTGCTAAAGAGCAAGGTATTGAAGCAGAAGACGATGCCCTACATATTATGGCTCAAAAAGCTGATGGCGCGATGCGTGATGCGCTATCTATTTTTGATCGTGTTGTTAGTTTTTCTGGCAAACAATTAACTCGAAAAGCAGTTACAGAAAACCTCAATGTTCTTGATTTTGAAGTTTATTTTAATGCTACAGATCTCATTCTTAACCACCAGATTCCTAATCTTTTACTTTTATTCAATAAAATATTAGCATTAGGTTTTGAAGGCCATCACTTTATTAATGGTTTGGCCTCACATTTTAGAGATTTGATGGTTTGCCAGCACCAAAGCACCATCACCTTATTAGAAGTAGGTGAAGCTGCTAAAAAGAAATACTTCGATCAAGCCCAAAAAACTTCTCAATCCTTTTTATTGGAAGCGCTAAACATCGCAAATGATTGTGATTTAAAATATAAAACAAGTAAAAATCAACGTCTTTTGGTTGAGTTGACTTTAATGAAATTAGCGTCCATCAATTTTGATGGCGAAAAAAAAAACCTTGAGTCAATAAAATCTACTACTGATTTCATTGCTCCGGCATCTTTTTACGCGAATGTACCTCCACCGAAATTAGAAGAAATATCGGTATCCGAAGAAAAAAAAGAAATACAGAGCGAGGCAAGTATATCGAGTTCTTCGAGCCAAGAAGTAGTTGCAACTCCTAAAGAAAATTATGACCACAGTAAAGAGATGATTGAAGCTTTGACAGCTGAAGAGCTTAAGGAAACCGGTACGCATCAAGAAGTCAGCCAAACAAGCCGTGAAGCGGTACTACCAATTTCTAAAACTCCAGCTTTAGATACTGATACATCAACAAAATTAGCTGAAGATCAATCGGAAATAGCAGTTGTAAATCCGATAACTTCTAGTACAGAAACGCAGGAAATACCGAAACCGATTAACATTGAGAAACCGATAACACCCAAGCCTCCTGCTATTAGTCTTGCTGAAAAAAGAGTTTCTGCCTTATCCATATCCAGTTTGAAGGCAAAAAAAGCGCACGAATTAAATCGAAAAGATGATTCGGTTGATGAAAGTAAATTACCTAAACAGGTCTTTACTGAGGCGTCTATGCAAGAACACTGGGCTGATTTCGTTCAAAAATTAGATGACGCCGGAAAAAAAATATTAGCATCTAATTTGAATGCAGATGTGCCGAAATTAAGAAATGAGACTACGATATGGATCGAACTGCCCAATGACACCATGAAAAAAGAGGTGGAGCGAGAGCAGTATGATTTAATGGAGTATCTAAAATCGAAATTGAACAATTATTTTATTGTTTTACAGATAACCGTAAACGAAGCGACAGCTAAAAAATTCGCATTTACTCCAGAGGAGAAATACCAAAAATTAAAAGAAAAAAACCCGGCGATTGATCTGCTGCGAAAAGAATTTGATTTAGACCTTTGATTGACGGGCTACCCACCAACCTCTAATACCTAATATCAAAAGTACGATTGCTATTATTAGAAGTCCGAAAGCTTCACGACCTTCTTCTACATTTTTAATTTCACCAACACCAATTGTAAAACCTTCAAACTCCTCAGGATAGGTGTAAAAAAAACCAATTAAAGCTGCCACACCAGCGATTAAGGGTATTGAAAAAGAAATTCCTTTTAAGCCGAAAGTAAGTGAAATAACACCTGCAATGCCCCATATAATCATCCAGATTAAGGCATCGGGATCATTATACTGTAAAGCGGCGGAAACTATAAATAGAATTCCGAATATAATGGCTAAAAAGTTAAACAAGGCTTTCATATATTTTGATTTATTTTTTTATTCTGAAGTAACGTGTTTTCGAAGGAGTTGAAATACCGCTGTTGGCTTGATCATTTCATTAGTAATTAACTCTGCAGTATTTGTAATAAAAACTGGATAATCTTCTTTAGATTCAGGAATTCTTCCATGTGAACCTTTAATCAATTCTGCCTTTAAAGGTATAATATCTAAAACTGTTCTGAAACCAAGTTTCTTTTTTAGCAACTTTCCTATCACCTTAGGCATCACAAAAGGATCTCTCGGGTCTGTTAACATTTCAACAGGATCATAACCCGGTTTCTTATGTATATCAACCATACGCGCATAGTCTGGTGCTACACTATCATTAAGCCAAAAATAATACGTAAACCACGATTTTGCATCAGCTACTGCAACCAAATCACCACAGCGTTCATGATTTAATTTAAATTTATCTAATTCTGAATCTGACAATACCTTTTCGACACCGTCAACTTTTTCTAGTAATGCTTTAACTTTAGAAAGCAAACGCTTATCATTTAAATAAATATGTGCAATTTGATGATCGGCAACTGCAAAGGCTTTACTTGCACCAGCATCGAGCAGTTCTAAGCCTCTTTCTAAACGAATATTCAGCAAGCCTTCCTTACGTAAAACACGATTCAAGTGAATCGGATTAGTTACATCGGTAATGCCGTATTCAGAAAGTAAAATAACCCGTGCATCTTGATGCTCATAATAATTCACCAACTGCTTTACAACCGTATCGATCTCTTGTAAGTCTTTCGAAATAATATCAAAATTAAGTCCGTGACGCTGTAAATTATAATCAAGATGGGGTAAATAAATTAAGGTCAAGGTCGGATCGTGTAATGCATCGGTTCGTAGGGCAGCATCTGCAATCCACTGACTCGATTTTATGGATGTTTTAGGGCCCCAAAAATGAAATAACGGAAATTCACCTAAATCTTCTCGTAATGTATCCCGTAGTGCTGCTGGATGCGCATAAAAATCAGGAATTTTGCGGCCATCAGCTAAATAATTTGGTCTTGGTGTAAGGCTAAAATCGGCAGAAGAATACATGTTATACCACCAAAAATGATTCGCACATGTAAATTCAGGATTTTCTTTCTTCAAGGCATCCCATATCTTTTCACTTTGAACTAATTTATTCGATTGTCGCCAAAATTTAACCTCGCACTCGTCTTTAAAATACCAACCATTACCAACGATGCCATGTTCTTGAGGGTACTTCCCTGTTAAATAAGTGGACTGCGCAGAACAAGTAACCGCAGGTAATACAGGTGTAATATAGCTCGAAGAACCTCTTTTAAGAAAAGAAGCAATAAATGGCGTATAATCACCTATCAAACGCTTTGTTAAGCCAACCACGTTAATGACAACTGTCTTTTGCATACGAATTTATAACCTTTCTTTTAACCAATTAATTTCACGAATTATTGAACTAGAAAGGTCTTTTTTTAGTTCGATGGGCAACACTTCCCATGTATACGTTTCAATTTCTAAGTGTTCTGAAACAACATATTCTTTCAACAGTGCTATCACTTTCAAAATATGATCTTGGGTAGAATGGAGTTTCCCAAATTTCTCTAAAAATATAGGAACATGAAAATGGGCCCTTAATTCTGAGAAGTCATTCTTATTAGCCAAAACTATGGGTAAATCATTATACGTTTTTACCTTATAATCAACAAGTTCAGTAACCTGATGCAGATAGGTAGGTTCGTCAAATTGAGCCAGAGTATTCCAAATTTCATCTTTATTATTTGCATCAAATAAAATTTTCAGAGCCGCACTTACCTGAATCTTTCCAATTTGAATACCAGCATTTTTAAATTTTTGAAATGTCAAAGAAGGCTCTTCATAAGCTAAAGAAAAATGACAAATATCATAACATACCGCGATGTGTCTTTTTATTAGTTTTTCAGTTATGGTGGCCGTTAGCCCCAACTTCAATTGTAATAGTTCATTAGCAATTGGTACTAGATAATCTTCAAAAAAAGAAATAAGTTCTTCGCTGTTTTCAATAAGTCCGTCAGGCTCTGGCTCTATATCAAGATGCAAATATTGCCCCGTCTTTTGTTCTATTTGATGCAATTGCAAGGCTATTTCGGCCATCTGTTTAGCTGCCGAGATAAAAGCTTCCTTTTTTTGACTATCACTTGTGTACCCTGGTTTATAACCAATTGGGGAAGTTGAAATACCTCCTGACATTCCTTCAGGAAGCAATTGTGCTAATTGCTCAAAAAGTCTTTGCGTATATATCAGTCGATTTATGGTCGTCCAATCGGGGGCGTGCACATTTTCTTTGATAGACTCGCCATGAAAATTTCCGTAGGGAAACCCATTCATTGTAAAAACGTAAACGTCATTTTCTTGAAGCCATTGCTTCAATTCATTCAGATGATTACCTTCATTTAATTCTTCACTGGCTTTATTCGACAAGCGCAAACCAAGACCAAATGAAGCTGTTGGCGATACCTCTTTTTTAATTTTTGTAACGTAGGTCTTCAAACTACTAAAAGTACTTTCCCAATTCGACCCTGGGTGAATATTCGTGCAATAGCTAAGATGAAAAGTATTATTAATTTGCATCTAAGACATCGTATTTATAGCGTATCTTTTATAAAGAATACCTATTGCCGTTTTCATCTGTTCTGTATCAATTACGTTGACATCGTGCTTCAAACCTATTCCTTTGATTAAGGTAATACATAGTTCACCTCCTAAATGTTCTTGAAATTCTTGCAAGCCATTTAGTAACTCTTTGATTTCTTTTTCTGTTGTCACGGGAATGTGCAAATCGAAACCTAGCTGCTGCATTACTTTCAGAATTCGCTCTAAATCCTGATCTGAAATTAAACCTTGTGTATGCGCATAGGTAACATCTAAGGCCATACCTTTTGCAACTGCTTCCCCATGACGCAACTTATAATTGGTCATCTGCTCTAATTTATGGGCTGCCCAGTGTCCGAAATCTAAGGGTCGTGATGAACCATTCTCAAAAGGATCTCCACCTTGCGCAATATGATGCATATGCATTTCTGCGCATTTATAAATTACGTAATCCATGACTTCCATATTCCGAGCGTGCAACTTCTCAGCGTTATCTTCGAGATATTCAAAGAAGGTTTTATCTTTAATTAAAGCTACTTTGATGGCTTCAGCGACACCAGCAATCCAGTCACGCTGTTCTAAGGTTTTTAGAAAGTCACTGTCATTTATAATGGCATATGGTGGCGCGAAGGTGCCCAGAAAATTCTTCTTTTCGAAGCTGTTAATACTATTTTTAACTCCAACCGAAGCATCATTCTGAGACAAAACCGTAGTAGGAATTCGTATTAATTTGACACCGCGATGAGCAATAGCAGCAGCATAACCAACCATATCAATTAAAGCACCACCGCCAATAGCTATAACAAAAGAATGCCTATCAATATGTAAATCATTAATAGCTGTTAGTACTTGATTAATGCCAGTTGTATCAACTTTACATTGTTCGCCCCCAATAATTTCAAGACAGCCAGCAAATTCTAGGGTTTCTTGAAATTGTTTACAATAGGCTTTTATTTCATTAGTTAAAGGAGCATGATGACGAGCCACACCATCATCAATTACAAAAAGGAGTTTGACTTTACCCCTTCCTTTATACGTCTTTAAAATAGTATAAAACAGCTCATTCTCGAGATCAAACAAGCCCTGCGTAAAATATAGTTTATACGCATAAGTCACTGAAAAAGATTGTTCTATAGGTTTCAAATTTTCAACTTTAATTTAAGTAACGGCGAATAGTTTAGCTAATAATAACGATAAGGGGAATAATAACAAAATCAATACTCCGTACCACCATTCTGAAAAACCAACAGCTAAAGCTGCGTCTAAAATTATTAGTGCCAAAACACCTGCAATTACCGCTTTTTTAATGTTACTTGGTGAATTCTTACGATAGGCATTAATTAAGGGCCTAAATATCATAAAAGCAAACAGTAATAAAAACAGCACAGCTTGCCAAAGATGATTAGCATCAAAGTACACCATAGTTAGAACGCCAAAAATGACCAGAGCGTACAAAATACCTGCCCAAATAATATGATTTCTATTATTGCCATGAACCTCACCCCTGCTTATCAATGTAATTGCAAAAATATAGACTAAAGGAATAATACCATACCACCATGCCGTAATCTCTCCTAAAACAGCCATGCCTAAAAACAAATTCAAACTTCGACAAAAACCCATATTTAGTGGCCCTAGAAAATTGTAGTTTTTAGAAAAGCCGTCATAAGTAACTATAGCACATGCCAATACAGCGGCAATATAACCGCATAATTCATTCACTCTAAAGGCTAGTAAAATTCCACCTACTAACAGTGCCCCTCCGAAAATAGCCGCAGATCTTAGTTTAATCAATCCGCTTGGCAAAGGTCGTTCGGGTCGTTCAATTGTGTCTAAATTGAAATCAAAAACATCATTTAAAACAACACCTCCTGCATACAACAATACGGACGCACCTACCAAAAATAATAAGGGAAGTAACGGAAAAGAAGTTAGTAAAATTCCAGCGATAGCTGCACCGGCCAAAATATCAGCCGCCGCAGTTGGTAAATTTGCAGGACGCATTAATTGCAGATACCCCTTTAAGACACTATTCATTAGTGAATTTTATCAGTTTTCTCTATTCTTGGGTCTTGCCCTCTGAGTACGCTATTATTATTAAAAAGCTCGGTTTGATCTACACCTTTGGCATTTAACCAATCTGATTCTTTCATTTTACCATTTTTACCAAAAGCATCTAAGGCATTTTGATAGCAGGTTTTTGTAACGTCTTCTTTCGAGATGCCACTTCGCAACATTAAAGAGGCCGTTTTCGGAACCGCAAGCGGATCACTTACCCCCCAATCTGCCGAACTATCAACTATAATATCTTTACTTCCATATTTCTTAACTACCTCAACCATACGTTCATTTCCCATTTTTGTATTAGGATAAATTGTAAAAGCCGCTATAAATCCTCTATTCAAAACTTCTTCAACAGTTTCTTCATTGTTGTGATCAATAATCACTCTGGTTGGATCTAAACCGTGTTCCAAACAAACCTCCATACTTCGTATCGTACCTGCTTTCTTATCTCTATGTGGCGTATGCACTTGAACCACCATATCTAATTCTTTGGCCAGTTCTAACTGAATTCTAAAATACTTGTCCTCGGCATCAGTTTGATCATCATAACCAATTTCACCGATGGCAACTACATTTTCTTTGTGAACATAAAGTGGCAGCAATTCAATCACTTGTTCTGCCAAGGCCTCGTTATTTGCTTCTTTTGAATTCAAACCAATGGTACAGTAATGTTGTATACCGAATTGACTTGCACGAAAGGGTTCCCAACCTACTAAACTGCTATAATAATCTTGAAAAGATCCTACCTTCGTGCGCGGTTGCCCTAACCAAAATGAAGGCTCAATAAGTGCTACAATTCCTGCCTTAGCCATAGCTTCATAATCATCAGTCGTTCTTGAGGTCATGTGAACATGAGGATCAATAAACATCATTTTATCTTCCATTATACTTCTTTTAAAGTTTCCCATGTTAGGGTTGCATTTTCAATATTTCGTACCAAGTCTTGATGCACATTCAATAGCTGCTTCGCCTTTTTATTTTCTGAATAATAGCAACATAAGGCTCCCGCTCTATTTTCAGCAATATTTTTACTATTTAGTAGTCGCTCCATGTCTTTTAAAAGTGCTTCGCCTATAAATTTCGAAACTGGTCGCCAAAAATCAGGGTCAATTTCTCTTCCCGCCGCCCATCGTTCATGTGCGTAATCAGATATTATTCTTGCTAAATCTTTGTTAGCTCTTTTATCAATATCTAAAATCGCACTTAAATTACCCTGCATAAAAGCGGTTTTGAGATACATTTGATTCCATTGTTGGTCATTAAAAAACAACGAGGGATAAGGATTGTAATGAGCGATTGCATTGAAAACAGTTGCGATGTTTGTGCGTAAGGCTTCAACCGCAGTATTTTTATACTTTTCAGGATCAGGTAATAATATTAAAAATTTCAAAAAGGTTTCTAGTTCTCCTGTATCGGCTACTTGAATAATATTTGCCACTTTCGGACTAAAAAAATCATTGTCGGCTTTTAATATCTGCCTCAAAAAATATACGCGCGCTATTTGTTGCGCATTTCCTTTTTGGATAAGTATATAGGCACTTAAAGAAGTAGCCTCCTTCGTTTTGAGCGATGTTGATTTAGGTACTTTAGTACCCAACAAACTATAGGTTAAATAGAGTTTTTTTGTTGACTTTTCTGCAATAATCCTAATAATCTCCGTATCAAGCCATTCGAGAACCTCTTTTCTAATAGAAATTTCAACACTATTTGCTAGCTGAAGATCAATATTCTCAAACTGCATTAATTAGGTTTTTTATTGGGTTAACGAAGTGGGTGAAATTAATTCTGAGGACAAATTGAGCATCCAAAGTACTAACCAAAAATAATGCTAATTATTGTATGATAAAAACAGGCCTAGCATATGAAAATAAGGTCTTTGTGCAATTGCTGCGAATGTAAGACTTCGTTTCTATTTTTGATTCTATATTTTTGTAGTTAAAGAACTAAAAAATGCTAGGTTTAAAACTACCCACTGACCCGAGATGGGTAAATATCGTAGAGAAAAATATTGATGAAATTTTAACCGATCATGCCTATTGCGAGCAGAAGGCTGCCAGTACTGCAATTTCTTTAATTGTTAGTTTTCCTGAATACACCGAGCTTATTGACGAAATGATCGCACTTTCTCGCGAAGAAATGGGACATTTTAAAATGGTACATGATCGAATTATAGCCCGTGGAAAGACTCTAGGGCGAGATCGTAAAGATGACTATGTTTTGAAACTGGTTACTTTTTTTCCTAAAGGAGGTAGTCGCACAACACAACTTGTACATCGTTTATTATATGCCGCCTTAATTGAGGCCCGCAGTTGTGAACGTTTTCGTTTATTATCAGAACAACTTGAAGATCAAGACCTTGCACAGTTTTATCATAAACTGATGATTAGTGAAGCAAGTCATTACACGATGTTTTTGAATTTTGCCCGTAAATACGGTGATCGCCAAGAAGTTGATCAAAAATGGCAATCGCTTTTAGAATATGAAGCAGAAATAATGAAAAACTTAGGGAACCAAAAAACGATACACGGTTAAAAAGTCCATACTTTTTTACTTCCCATTTAAGAAATCAAATATTTCTTTAAGATCTTTCTCGTTTTTTATTTTTGAAATCAGTCCAGTTATCAAGTAAATTTTTACTATTAGCATCAACTAACTTAAGAAGTTTCTTTTTTTTCAATTCAATTTCTTTTATTTTACCATTACCACTTTGATAATAATAAGCATCGAACTTGGTAAACTTAGCGGGAATGTCTTTTTGAAATGAAGTTTGCGCTTTTATTAGGTCTGTAAACTTAACATTTACACGTTTGTAAAGCGAATACTTTCCAGATATTAAGTTAAACATGTATCCTAACAATTTTTCGTTTTTCTTATTATAAAACACGTGAAACTGTAGTGCTACTCCATTGCTAATAAGAGCTACTTTTTTATCACGTCGGAGAGCAGAATAATCCTTAGTATACTTATTTTTTTTTACTTGAATTTCTTCATTATAAGCATTATACTTGTAATACATAGTCCCTACTTTCTTACCGTTAAATACTATTTCACAAGTTGCATACTCCTCATTCAAAAAAGGACTGCCCGTATATTCTATTTCGTTCAACGGAATGGCTTTTAAACCAGCTATTGGTTCTAAAGTTCCAGTTACTATGATATCGGCACTTCCAGTTACGCCATGAGAAGAGAATTGGCCAAATAAATTAAAAGTAATAAATAGAAATAGTATAGCAACGAAACGGCACTTCAAAGTGTACGAATAAAAATTTAGTGTCATTTGTTGTTTTTAAGGATTACAGTTTTTGCTTATAATAGTCATACATCGCAAACTGAGAACGTAAACCTATCTTATTATTTTTACGATAGCTATTATCTTGTTCTTCATTGAAGATTCTGGCTTTTATATTATCATTCCACGACATCTCAAAAGTGTCTAATAATTCTTGTTTTACGTCCTTATCATAAATCGGGCAGCCCACTTCTACACGATAATCTAAATTCCTTGTCATCCAATCGGCAGAAGAAATATACATTTTTGTATCCCCATCATTACCAAAAATAAAAATACGAGGATGCTCTAAAAACTTGTCTACAATACTAATGGCTTCAATATTTTCACTCATCCCCTTTACCCCAGGAACCAAGCAACATATACCGCGTATAATTAACTGAATCTTCACTCCGGCTCGGCTCGCCTCATACAGTTTGTCGATCATTTTATAACTGGTAAAGCTGTTCATTTTAATCTTAATAAAAGCTTCTTTACCAGCTAAAGCATTTTCAATTTCAGTATCTATAAGCTTTCTAAAAACACTCTTGGTGTAATGAGGCGAAACAATGAGGTGCTTATACTTGTTAATCTTATAGGTGGTTTCAAAAAAGTCGAATACTTTATTTAACTCCTTTAAAATGGAATCATGGGCTGTAAATAAGGTGTAATCGGTATATATGCGGGCGGTAGTTTCACTAAAGTTGCCCGTACTAATAAAACCATATCTTTTTAAACCAGCTTCTTCTTCTCTTTCGATGACACAAATTTTGGTATGTACTTTAAGCCCTGGTACACCAAAAATCAAATTAACACCCTCTGCCTGTAATTGTTCCGCATATTCGATATTGGCCTGTTCATCAAAACGTGCTTGCAGCTCAATTTGAACAGTTACTTGTTTTCCATTCTTTACTGCATTAATTAGCGATGCCGCCACTTGCGAATTACTCGCAAGACGATATACTGTTATTTTAATCGACTTTACTTTCGGATCTAAAGCAGCCTCACGTAAAAATCGAATAATATAAGAGAACGTATGATAGGGCGTATACTGCAAATAATCCTTCTTTGCTATTTGCTCAAAAAGACTTCCTTCTAAACTAAAGCCTTTTACTGGCAGCCCTTCTATTTTATTATAGAGTAAATCTTGTCTGCCGAGACTCGGAAAACCCATATAATCTCTACGATTATGATATCTACCGCCGGGTATAACACTATCCGTGTCTTCTACATTCATTTTTTCTTTCAGATAATTAAGCGTATCCTTTCCTATACTTTTATCATATACAAAACGAACGGGGTCACCAACCTTACGATGTTCAACACTTGAAGATATCTTTTCAATAAAACTCTTACTCAAATCATTATCAATATCTAATTCGGCATCACGAGTGATTTTGATCATATGAGCAGAAATTGATTCATAATCAAACATGGTGAAAATACCGCGCAAGCAATAGCGAATGACATCATCAAGAATTATAATATAATTTTTATCATCCTTCTTCGGTAACACCACAAAACGATCTATGCCTTTGGGTATTTCAATTAGGGCATATCGCTTTTCTTTTTCTTCAGTTTCCTGATCATTTATAATAATCATTTTTACCGCCAAATACGCTGCTGTGTCCTTTAAGGTTGGGAATTCTGTAAGATCATTAAGTATGATCGTCATTAATTGCGGTCTCACCTTTTTAACAAAGTAATCTTTCACAAAATCACGTTGATCATCGTTTAGTTGTGACTCTTTTATGATAAATATATTCTGGCCTTCTAATTCCCCCTGAATATGTTTTAAAATCTCAACACTCTTAGCTTGTTGATCGATCACAATTTTGGTAATCTGCTCAAGTAAATCTTTGGCAATCTCACCCCCTAGTACACTTTTCCCTTTTTTGCCTGCTTCAACAATACGCTTTACAGTAGCATACCTAACTTTAAAAAACTCATCAAGGTTATTTGAAAAAATACCAAGAAAGCGGAGGCGTTCGATTAAAGGAACATTGATATCTGCACTTTCTTGGAGTACGCGTTCATTAAACCATAACCAGCTAATTTCACGATTTATATATTGATTTTTTGTTTTAATCATTGTTTTAATTCCTTTGGAAAAATTGTTTGTTTTGTTACGCCTTTTGTCACGGAAGACCAATCAACATCATTAAATTCTATCTGTACTAAACCACTTGTAGGGAGATTTTCAATATAGGTATTTCCAAGGGAATTAGCAATGTGTGTAAAGGCATGATTATGGCCAAAAATTACAACTGTTTTTAAATTATTAGGAAGCCTTTTTATAAATTGTAGCACCTGATCTCCAGAAAAATCGTACAACTCATTGACTACCGAAAAATGCATTAGCGGAAAATGTAATTGTCGCATAAAAATCATACTTGTATGAAGAGCGCGATTGGCTGGACTTGAGTACGCCGCATCAACCTTTGGCATCTTTTCATTAAAATCATTTGCCACTAAAATACCATCGCGAATACCTCTAAGCAAAAGCGGTCTATCCTTATCCCCAACAGAATATTCCCATGAAGATTTACCATGTCGTACTAATATTAGTGTTTTCATAGTTCTTCATTTAAGGCGCTAAACGTTCGATTTTCCACTTTTCATGCTGCAGGGTATAACGAATCCGATCGTGCAAACGGTTGGGTCTGCCTTGCCAAAATTCGATAGAAGCAGGTCGAACGAGATAACCGCCCCACCATTCGGGCCTTTGAATTTTTTTACCATTGTAGTTTTCTTTTAACATCGCCAACTTTTGTTCTAATGCTTCTCTTGAAGGAATAACTTCACTTTGATTAGATACGATTGCCCCCAGTTTACTACCATCAGGTCGCGATTCAAAATAAGCATCAGACTGTGCTTTGGGTATTTTTTTTGCGCTTCCTTTAATAATTATTTGACGCTCTAGATGGGGCCAAAAAAATGATATTCCTACATTCGAATTTTCTTTAATAGCTTTTCCTTTTTCACTATTATAATTCGTGTAAAAAATAAATCCTTCATTAGTGTATTGTTTCAGAAGCACGACCCTATTTTTCGGAAAACCATCTAAACCAATGGTAGAAAAAGTCATGGCATTTGGTTCTTCTATAGCACCAGAAGCTTCCACCTCATCAAACCATTTTTCAAAAAGCACCATGGGATGATCAGTAATTGCACCTTCCATCAGCGCACTTTTCTTGTACGATTTTCTATAATTTCCTAAATCTTTTTGCATGAGCGAGCACTTAAGCCTTCAAGTTATACAAAGTTCAACAAAAGATGCCAATTTGGGAAGCTAGATTGACTAAAACTCAAAAACAGCTCCGTCATCAGCCAAAAGTATGTTGTCAAAAACGGTCTGCGCCTCTTCTTTGAATAGATCAAGGGATTTATATCGTGTAGAATAATGCCCTAAAATCAAGGTTTTTACACCTGCTTCTTTCGCTATTTGAGCGGCTTCTTGGGCAGTGGAATGTTTTGTTTTGTTAGCTAAAGCTTGTTCTTTATTCAAAAAGGTAGATTCATGGTATAATACAGCAACATTTTTAATCAGTGCTGGAAGATTGGGATCATAGATCGTATCGCTACAAAAGGCATATGAAAGTGGTTCTGGTGGGTCAAATGTCAAACTACGATTAGCTATTTTCTGACCATTATCGCGCATAACATCTTTCCCTTTTTTGATATTGTGAAAATAGGCCTTATCAACTTTATATTTAGCAACGGCCTCAATGTTCAATTTCCGTTCCCCCAATTTTTCTTTAAAAAGAAATCCGTTGGTGTAAATTCGATGATCTAACGGAATGGTGGAAATAGTTATTTTTTCGTCTTCAAAAAGCACTTCCGGCTCTTTCGAAGTCAATTCATGAAAAATTAATGGAAAATTCGTCCAAGAATCTCCTAATTTTAATAATAAGGTTATTGCTTCTTTAATTCCTTTAGGACCATAAATGTGCATTTCTTTATCACGACCTAACAAGCGAAAGGTCGAAATTAAACCAGGTAAGCCAAAAAAATGATCGCCGTGCAAATGAGAAATAAAAATGTGATTTATTCTTGAAAATTTAATTTTGTGTTTTCGTAATTGCACTTGAGTACCTTCACCACAATCAATAAGAAATAAGTGGTTTTTAATTTCTAGAACCTGTGAAGTAGGATTCGTTAATGTTCG
>CALDYU010000011.1 GCA_937944485.1 uncultured Flavobacteriaceae bacterium
TTGATATAATAAAAATTTCAGGGTTTCTAGATCGACATATTGATTCGCCATGTGCTTCATTTTTAAGTGCTAACAAGGTAATCGATCTTTTGGGCAAAGTCATTAAACTGGTTTAATAAAGCACTTGAAAGTTGGATTATATATTTATTTCTACTTCTTGTTAAAATAGTAGGTTTTTACATCGAAGTATTTGCTGCATTCTATTGCTTAATTGAAAAAACATAAGCTTTTTGAATCAAATCTTAATTTAGCAAACAGCCCTAAATTTAATCAACACAGTGCTGTTCATTAAATATATATATTGATAAAAAAACTAAGAATTAGATGACTATATTTGAATTATGTATCAAGAAAAACTAAAATTTATAGACCTCTTTTGCGGAATTGGAGGTTTTCGAATAGCCTTTGAGGAGGCTTGTCAAGAAAATAATGTGGTTACAGAATGTGTATTCTCTTCCGATATAGATAAGTTCGCTCAAGATTCATATGAAGCAAATTTTGGAGATAGACCTCATGGAGATATTACTAAAATAGACGAAAAGAATATTCCTGACCACGATATTTTATTCGCTGGATTTCCCTGTCAACCTTTCAGCATAATAGGACAGATGAAAGGATTGAATGATATCAGAGGGACTTTGTTTTTTGATATTGCTCGGATTATAAAGGAAAAAGAGCCTAAAGCGTTCATTCTGGAAAATGTAAAACAACTAGTAGGACACGATAAAGGAAAAACACTTAATGTAATATTAAAATCATTAATGGAACTTGGATATCATGTTCAATATAGCGTGCTTAACGCTCTAGACTTTGGGTTACCACAAAAAAGAGAAAGAGTTGTGATTGTTGGTCATAAAGAACCGATAATGTTCACTTACCCTAATCCAGAAAAGCCGTACAAACCATTATCTGAAATTCTTGAAAAAAAGGTCGACAAAAAACATCTTGCATCAGATTACATTCGAGAAAAAAGAAGAAATAGTCATAAATCATCTTATTATCCTTCAATTTGGCATGAGAACAAGTCTGGTAATATCTGTTCTTATCCATATTCTTGTGCCTTAAGAGCTGGGGCATCTTATAATTATCTGTTGGTTAATGGAGAGAGAAGGTTGACTTCTAGAGAAATGCTAAGATTACAGGGCTTTCCGGATACATATAAAATTGTTGTTAGTGATGGTCAAGCTAGGAAACAAGCTGGCAATGCTGTCCCCGTTAATATGATAAAAGCTGTTGCTCTCAAACTTCTACCATACATTGCAATTGGAATAGATCAAACAGTTGTTTTGAGAGAATATGACTTGCAATACAACGCCAGTTAACAATGGGTAAAAAACAATCTCCAAAGTTAAGAACGGTTAGTAAATCTGTTGCTCCGTTTCCAGAAAATAGGTTCCCAAAAGATTTTCCCTTTAAAGTTGGTGAGCAGCTAATTTATATTTTAGCTACACGTGGTAAAACTGATATTGAAGGAAAAGAATGGGAGCAAATTTTTGCGAATGCTATAAAGGCAGAATGGAAACCTTCTAATGTCGGCTTAGACGACATTGTTAAAGGAAATACAGCTTGGGGTGCCAAATCTGTGAAATACAGAAAACCTGCTTTACAAAAGTCAATTCGTTTAATCTCTGGCAGGAATGATCTTCAATTTTCCTTTGGACAAACAGCAAAACCAGGGGAAAAAGCTAACGAAACTGGTGAATTGGTATTAAGTATATATAATGAAAGAGTATCAAAAATAAGAGAGACCCATAAGCACTTAAGAACCATAGTTTTAATAAGATCATATGACTTAACAGAATCCGTTGTCTTCGAGCAGAAAACTATTCGCTATGACCCTGAGCTATTTTATTGGAAATGGAATAAAAGAAATAATTTGGAAGGATTTTACAAAAAAGATGATGTGCATAAATTTACCTGGCAATCTGGAGGCAAACAATTTACAATTATTGAAAAAGTTCCAGAACAACATATTTTAATCAAAATAAAAAAGCCGGAAAAGGTTAGTAAAGATTTTGTTTTTGAAAATATAGGTTTTGACAAATCTTGGATTTCAGTTGTTAAAAACAAGTAATTGCTGATTATTGGATACTTCCCAGCTAGCACTCGTCTCCTCCTTCACCACTGAGGTGGTTTCGGCGGACAGGTGTGACGAGTGCCGTATTGAATAAACAACTTTGCAAGCAGTAATTAAGGGCTTCGGGAATTACTAATAAGGTTTGTGTATTTTTATGAAGTACTTAAAACAAACCCACATTGTTCTTTAAGAAGAAAAAAACATATTCCCCAAAGATTAGGACTAGAAAAATACTTAGTCCCATTGATTTAAGTGTCCCACATAAAGATTTCAAAGACTTCCTATTTGTCAACAATAATTCAGGTTCAGTTCGGTTCGTGGGAATCAGGAAAGGAAAAGAATTTGAAACTGGAGTAGTTACATTAACAAGTGAAATTACAGAAAGTGATGTTTTTTCTCGCTTCCTAGATAATTCAAATGAAAAAATCGAATCTGTTGATAGTCTGCTAAAGTCAATAGTATTTTATCTTGAAGAGATCAATAAATTTAAGATTGGGAATATTATCGCAATCAAGCATTCTGAAAATGAATTTGGCTTTGAATTAGTGAAAATCAAAGATAGAGTGAGTATGACTAAGAAGAATAAATTGCCCTAAACTGGGAAACTATAATCCTCTGATAGTGAGCGTCTGCCCTTTGGCAACTAGAAAACTAAAATTTCAAATGATGACCAAAAAAGAAATATCCGATATCAATACGAATAAACATCAAACCTTGTATGATTGGCTTCAAAATCACCCTGATGAAAATTGGGCCAAAGGCCCAGAAGGCAAATGGAATACAGGAGAGCACATTGTGCATCTGATTCAAAGTGAGGCCGCTTTGAACAAGGCTCTGCGTATTCCAAAATTTTACTTGAAATATAAGTTCAAAACAAACAATAGAGAAAATCGTTCGTATGAACAGGTTGTCAAAAAATACCAAGACAAGCTAGCTGCCAACCCCGGCGTAGTTGGACCCATGTCTAGAACAATGCCTGAGATCACACCAGCCAACAAAAGTATTTATATCGCAAAATTAGATAAAGAAAAAACCAAATTGCTCAAAAAGCTTGATAAATGGAGTGACAAAGCTTTGGATACCTATTTGTTGCCACACCCACTAATGGGAAGAATGACCGTGCGCGAAATCTTGATGTGGAACGCCTATCATACTGAGCATCATTACAATATTTTGAAGGCGAAGTATTAAGAAAACTATTTTATTTTTCTTTCACTAACAACTGCTCCCCAGTCAGCAATATGCTGAATTACAGGTAATAGTGTTTTGCCAAAATCGGTCAAAGAATATTCCACTTTAAGTGGCGGTTTTGAATAATATACCTTTCTTTTGATTATGCCATCATCGGTTAGTGATTTCAATTGTAAACTTAGCGTGCGCTCCGTAACCGTTGGCATTTTCTTTCTTAGCTCATTGTATCGTAATGTTTCGTTCATCAAATAATACAAGATGGGTGTTTTCCACTTTCCGCCAATAATACCCATGGTTAAACTTGAACAGCAAGGGTATTCTTTTCCGCTAAAATTGTACATATTTCTAAATAATATTAAACTATCCTTTTTGACCGTTATTGCAAAACTAGGATACTCTAATTAGTTTTGTAACTATACTATTTATAGTATTATTTTTTTACTCCGAAATAAGACTAAAAATCATATTAAAAACTAAAATATTATGATAGCAACTACAAATAAATTGGACGCACTTTTGAATCTAACAAGGGAGTACATTTCTAAAGCTTCAAGGGCAGAATTAAATCATAAATCTAGTTCTGAAAAATGGTCAAAAAAGGAAATTATGGGCCATTTAATTGATTCTGGAATTAATAATATACAACGTTTTACAAGAGTTCAAATTGAAAAAGAGCCCTATAGAATACTACCAATGAAACAAGCGGAATTAGTGCAAGTAAATGATTATCAGAATGCTGAAATTGAAGAGCTTTTGGCTTTTTTAATGGCAATAAATGCACGAGTAAAAAATATAATGTTGCTACAAAACGCTCAAACGCTAGCTACACCTATTGAATTATATCGGGAAGGTAACATGTCTGATATGAGATATTTGATGGAAGACTATGTGGTACATTTTGAGCATCACATAAATCAAATAATAAAGCCATTAGCTACCTAGAATCTTTCTTATCTAAATTTTTTTGCTATCGAATATTTAAAACAAGCGTCAATACCTAATCATTATCCGCTAGTGCTCGTCTCCCCCTTCACCACTGAGGTGGTTTCGGCGGACAGGTGTGACGAGTGCAGGCAACAACAATAATTCGTATCTTAGAGAAGCAACGTAAAAATATAGGGTATGAAAACTTCAATCATAGTATTTGCCATTTTTTTATTTTCTGTAACTGCTTTCGGTCAAGCCGATTCTAAAAATTTAAAGCCTGGCGATATTCTAACCATTACCAAAGATGCGAATACCCCTTTTGAGCATCTCTATTTCCAACGGTCCAATTTTATCATGAAACGGGGTGGCCTAGCCAACTACAAAGCCCTTGATCAAAAGAAAGTTAAAATTGAGGCCATAGCCCAAGACGGTACCGCAAAACTTAAACCTTTGAATGGCAAGAAATTTTTCAACACATTTACCTATGTCAGGGCCCATCTGCAAAAAGCTTTGGAGAACAATGAATTAGAGGTTTCTAGTATTTCTCGCTAGCATACATCTAAAAGCATTTTACTATATTTCATGAAAATTAGTCGAAGTGGTCATGATACTACGATACGGTAAAATTCAATTGACATGAAAAATAAGTTATTCATTGTGGGCGCCATCTTTAGTTTAATGGCTTGTTCAGCTAAAAAGAACATTGCAAATAAGATTAGTTCAAACAATGTTCAACAGACGCTTATAAATGATTATACGTTTAAGGTGACCGAAATTTCAACAGACCCATCGTATGGGTTATCGCCTAAAAACCCTGTTGAAGTTGGTGGTAAAGACAGTGGTCCAAAAAACGAAAGAAGATATCTTAATGCTTTGGCCGGACCGAATGGCGAAGCTCTTACTTATTTTAGGGCAGGAAGCTGTTGCCCCATTAAAAGTGATAATGCACTATTCGGAAATTCCGTAATGCTAGATAATTACAGGGTCAGTTGGGAAGGAGCAAAAGATACCGTGTCAATCTACATCAATATGTATGATTCTGGCGTTCTTAAAGCTCCGAAAGGATTTACGATAAGAGAAAACTAAATGTACTGAATGACATCTATCGCGACTAATCTTCTCTAACAAGAAAGGGAGGCTGGTGTGACAAGAATCGCTCATAAAATAAGCCTTTTTAGGCGCATGTTTGGAACGAATACTGACTTAGGAGGGCTACTGCAGTTGAGGCTTCCATATTAAAAAGTACATACGATACGAATTTCAACCTATAGTTAGCCAATTTTATTATATTTCCTTAAAAATCAGCGAACTTGTTTAGCAGGCAACTCGCAAATACACTAATGAAGACAAAATTAATTATTATAGCATTTGTTTTATTAAGCATTTCAATCTACGCCCAAAAAAGTGAAATTTATCTGAACGATGATTTGAAACCAATTAGTCAAAGACAATTTAATAACCCTAATAAACCCCATACATTCTATAACCTGAGCATTGAATTAGATACAGCAATCGCCAATGTACAAGTTCAAAGAATCAAGAAAGGAAAAATTTCAATAGTAATGTTGGATTCCTTAAAATCTGAACTTGCTAAGCTATCAGGAAAACCTATCCCTAAAGCTAATACCTTAGTCATTAATTATCATCACGGATTAGACAGATGTATCTCAACGGTCAACAAATCATATGTCACCGTGAAATACAAAAGATTTTTGAAAAAAATAAATTCAATAGCAAGTACGAGTCACTTCTTCATGTACAAATCTGATGAAGGAATTAAAACTTATGGAAAAAAACTGAAGTGGATTAAAGATAAGTTCAGAACTATTGAAAAAACATTTTTACCTCTGCATTATCCTTGTGGGAGTTTCGTATTGATTGATGAAAACGGTAATTACTATGTTAATAAAGGAGAATACAATATTGATCAGATAATTGATTTGCTTAAAAATAAAGAAACAACTTTTACTAATACTCTATAACCGTTTTGGATTCATTAAAAAAATAAACAATATACCACAACATGAAACAGTCTAATATTTTCAAGGTTTTCACGGTAATTACCATTGTATTCATTTCCTTCTTAGGATGTCAAAACAAACAGCAAAAGAAACAATCCGTTGACTCTATTGCAAAAAATCTTTATCAAGAACCTCATCGCTCTCAATTACATTTTAGTCCGCAAGCCAATTGGATGAATGACCCCAATGGAATGTTTTACGATAAAGGTAAATACCATCTTTTTTACCAGTATTATCCTGACAGCACGGTTTGGGGACCCATGCATTGGGGGCACGCAGAATCAAAAGATCTAGTGCATTGGAAAGAGTTACCCATTGCTTTGTACCCTGATTCTTTAGGGTGTATCTTTTCAGGCAGTGCTGTAGTTGATACCTATAATACCTCAAAGTTAGGTACTGCCGAAAACCCACCCATTATAGCAGCTTTTACCCATCATGATTTTGTTGGTGAAAAGGCGAAAACCAATGATTTTCAAAAACAAAGTATTGCTTACAGCCTAGATGGTGGTTATGAATGGCAAAAATATTCGGGTAACCCCGTTATACCAAATAAAGAAAAAATCAAAGATTTCAGAGATCCTAAAGTGGTATGGCACGAAGCATCTCAAAAGTGGATTTTGGTATTGGCCGCCTATGATCGCGTGAAATTTTATGCATCAGCTAATCTCACAGATTGGGAATTTCTTTCCGATTTTGGTATTGAAGGTGATCATCGCTTATGGGAATGCCCAGATTTGTTTCAAATGAAAGTAGCAGATAGTAATGAATATAAGTGGGTGTTGCTCGTCAGTATTCAAAAAAATGCCCCCAATGATGGCACCGCTACTTCGTATTTCGTTGGTGAATTTGATGGAATTAAATTCAATAGCGAGGTTGAAAGTCAAAAATGGCTTGACTGGGGCACAGACAATTATGCTTTTGTGACTTGGAATAATGTGCCCAAAGACGATGGTCGCGTTCTAGGCATTGGTTGGATGTCTAATTGGCAATATGCCCAAATTGTTCCCACGGTGAACTGGCGAAGTACGATGACCTTGCCTAGAGAATTAACCCTAGTAAAGTCTGCTTCAAATTATGCTTTGCACAGTACGCTGGTACGTGAGTTTGAACAGTTACGAAATACAACTACTGCCCTTGGACAAATGACCATCACCCAAGAAAAGCTTATAGAAGGTTCGTTTACGGCTTCGCAGGCAGAAGTAGACTTAAGTGTTGATCTGCAACAAACAACGGCAAGTGCCTTTGGAATTAAACTTCAAAATGAATTGGGAGAAAAGCTTGTGATTAAATTTGATAAAAAGGAAGGTCAAATGTTCGTTGATCGAACCAATTCTCGTAAGGATAAGTTTTCAGATGAATTCTTTAAGAATGTTCATGCCGCACCCATTGATTTTAACAAAGAAAAAATGAACATGCGCCTAATAATAGATGCGGCTTCGATAGAAATATTTATTAATGAGGGAGCATTGAGCTTTACGAGTATTTTCTTTCCCTCAGAAAAATTCAGTGCTATTTCCTTATTTGCTGATTCGGGTGTCTGCAATTTCAGTAATTTAGAGGTCCACCATCTCAATAGTATATGGGAAGTACAAGAATAAGAAATAAAAACACCCTTAGTTATGAAAAAAGCAAACGAAAAAACAACATCTAGCCTATCTATTGTAAAACAGCACCATGTTCTTATGTTCTTTTTATTTGCTGCTTTCTCGGCACCTCTTTTCGGGCAAGAAAACGCGTATATCAGTGAATATTTAGAGCGGCTCGAAAATTCGAAAAAGTATTTAATGCTCATAGCTGAAAATATGCCTGAAGACCATTATGAATTTAGAGTAACTCCAGAATCGAAAAGCTTTGCAGAAAATTTAATGCATATAGGTTGGGCTATGGACTGGCATAGTCAGTCGTTATTGGGCGGACGCGAACCGCGAGATTGGCAAACAGATACCGAACTTCGGCCAAGAAATAAATCAAAAGAAGAAATGATTGCAAAAATCGTAGAAACCTTCGATAAAACGATACAATTGATACAACATTTTGATATTAATCAGCTTGATGATTCTTTAGATTATTTCGGATTAGCCAGAACGAAAAGGCAAATTTTAATGTTACTGGCTGACCACATTACGCACCACCGAGCGCAGATGCTTGTTGCCTTGCGATTAAAAGGTATTGTACCTCCACGTTATGTTTTGTATCAATAAAATTGACCTATTGCGTCATGAAGAACTAGTGCCCTATTAGACCTAAGATCACATCTTATTTCTTATCCTTTGAAGTAATTTAGTGCTTTCCTAAGCGCTTACGAATCTTTGATAATCCGACGGGGGTAAGTCCTAAATAAGAGGCTATTAAATACTGTGGTACGCGTTGAAATAAATCAGGACGTTTTTCAAGCAGACGTATATAGCGCTCTTCATTCGTGCGACTATTGCGCCTTTCAACGCGTGTAAAGATTTTCATAAAAGCCTCTTGCATTGATAATCTTCCAAAACGTTCTAACTGATGCGATTGTTCAAAAGAATGTTCAGCATCTGATTTGGTAATGGCATACACAATTGTGTTTTCTGAGGCTTTGAGAAAATAATTTGAAGGAATACCTTTCACATAGGCCGGCAAATCGGTAAAGAAAACATCATCTGTATAAAATTCAAGCACTTTATGTTCCCCTTCCTCTAATTTGTAATAGTAAATACATCCTTTAGCTACGTAATAGAAATGTTTGACCCTTTGCCCTGGCGCAATCAGAACCTCTCCCTTTTTAAGCTCTTGACGTTTATAAAATTTTACCTGCTCTTCAAGTACCTTTTCGTCAATGGGCGTATATGATAAAATCTTGTTCTTGAGATTTTGAATATAATTTATGGATGTCTTTGTGGCCATTGAAAACAAATACTTTTCTAGAATTTAAAGATAGTATTTTTAGCATTTTATTTTTTAACAAACTCGAGTAACTCCGCCTCCGTGTACTCCATACCACTTTTAGGGATTTCAGTTCGTAACTTCTTTATTTGTTGTTGTTTTAAGCCTTTCGGGTCATCAGAAAAAGCATTGGTCACATAGGCAATAATGTCGGCGATATTTTTATCTGAAATTTCATCATTTCGCAAGAGTCCGGGCATCGCCAAATTGAACTCATACTTTGTACCACCAACATGCACTGGTCCTTGTAGGCCGTGTAATATAATGAGTGCCAATCTTTCTGGATCGGCCACATGCTCAGATCTGTTAAGTGGCGGCGCCAAACCTTGAATTCCTTCGCCATTCGATCCGTGACAGGAGGCACATATTTGAAAATACATTTTAGCCCCTGCTGTTCTGGTATCTTCAGAAAGCGATTTTCGAGTAAAAATGGCATTCACCGTATTGTTTTCTTTGCGTTGTAATATCCCATTCAAAGTTTTGAGCAACTCAGGATCATCAAAAGAAGCCCTTGTTTGCAACATTTCTTTCACATGAACTTCTATACCATCTAATCCGCTTAAAAGAGCTTCTTTGTAAATAGGTCGCTTCTTTTTACGCTGCCACAGTGTTAACCAATGTTGCAGAAATGCTTCTTGACTGACCTTCATCCAGCTTCCTAAAACACTACATAGGTAGAGGTCAATAGTGGTATCTTCTTTACTTATTAAGTCTTTGAAAAGTTCTTTTGTCTCAGTCACATTGCCTTTCTCCGCAAAAGACTCCATCAAAATGAGGGCATGGGCAATCACTTGCGAGGTTCCATTTCTTGAAACTGTACGTAAGAAATTAAAATCTAAAGCGTTCCATCCCTCTAAAACATAAAGGGCATGAATCTTTGCCAATTCGTTTTTTGAATGCAAGGCCAGGTGTTTTACTTCAGCAAGTACTTCCGTCTTATTTTTATACATCAAATGATGCTGCGCCCGATTGCGAATCCAGCCATTTTTAGATTCCAACAAACGCACTAATGCTTCAGCATTCAATGCATCGAAATCAATAGCCATTTGTTGCTCAGCATTAGTAGGTTGTACCCTGAGAATGCGTCCGTAATTGGTAATCGTATCTAAGCGAATTTTTGTGTTTTTTTTCTTGAAATACGGACTCAAATAGGCATGATGCCCAGTGACTCCACGGTGCATATCAACGATATATAAATTACCATCAGGGCCATTGTTTATGTTTACTGGTCGAAAACCAACATCTTTAGAAGCTAAAAATTCTTTGTCCGTCCAAGCCTGTTCGGCACCAGTTGAGTCACCAAAAAAAGTAAGTACATTTCGTTTGATCAGATTACCCTCAGGAATACTTACAAAAACATTTTGCTGATACCCATCGGGGAAAATTCCTCCGCGATATACCGCTAAACCAGCAGCAGCCGTCGTATTTACTAAAATGCTATCGGCATTCAACACCCCAGGGGAATACCCCCTATTTACCAAAGTTTCATGCAACGGATATACGCGTTGATCTTTTGTCAGTCGCTGACGCACCCCAAGTTTCGGTGTAAAATGTGGGTTGCGAATCAGTCGATTGGGTAGTACATGATCGCCCAACAATTGTTGTGAATTGTTATTGTAATACAACCTGCCAAAGTTATCATTAGAAATACCCCATTGCCCTCTAAAGGTCGTAGGTTCTTTTTTCCAAACTCCGTTTTTGCGTTGGTACCTGAAATTTGATTTGGCGTTGTAAATCCAATTATCAATGTTTAATAATAGTCCGTTTGGTTGATGCTCAGGGTTGCCATCGGCCGCATATAATGAATCAACGATCACCCGGTTAACTGGCTTGTCATTTTCAATAGTTGTAAAATACAAATAAGGAGGTTCCGCATACAGCAGACCTCCATAGACATGCGCCAATGCGCGGGGCATGACCAGACTGTCTAAGAATGTTTTGGCATGGTCTATAATACCGTCATTATCTAAGTCTTCTAGAATTTTAATACTCCCAACGGGCTTGTCTTCATCAGAGCCTAGCAAATCATTCATATAACCGGGCATTTGAGCTACCCATATTCTGCCTTTAGCATCAAAATCAATAGCTACAGGTGCAATAAGCAAAGGCTCTGAAGCAATAACTTCTACATCAAAACCTGCTTCAATTTGATAATCTTTCAGCGAAATTTCAGGTTCGTCAAAAGCCCTCTGGCAAGAACTGATTAGGGCTATCAATATGAAAAATCTAGTATAATTCATTCAAAAACAATAGGTTAAATGAGGCTACGGGGTTTTGAGCATTTATTAAATTAAACGCCCGAAAAAGAACTAAATCCGCCATCTACTTCAAAGATACTCCCTGTCACAAAACTTGAAGCATCACTAAGTAAATAATGTACCATTCCATTCAATTCCGAAGCATCACCAAAACGTGCCATTGGGGTATTCTTGATAATATCATGTCCTCTTTCAGTATAAGAGCCATCTTTATTGGTGAGTAATTTTTTATTTTGATTACTGATAAAAAACCCAGGAGCGATTGCATTTACTCTAATCTTATCAGTAAATTTTGACGCCATTTCATTAGCCATCCATTTCGTAAATATATCTACACCAGCTTTCGCCATAGAGTAACCTAATATTCGTGAGAGGCTTTGTTTTGAAGCCATTGAAGAAATGTTAATCACAGCGCCGAAATTCTGTTGCACCATAAGTTCACTTAAGATTATGGTGGGCAGTACCGTACCGAATAAATTTAAATCTACCACCTTACGGGTATCATCCGTTTGAATATCAAAAATAGATTGATCAGGTTGTAAAGTTGCTCCCGGAATATTCCCCCCAGCCAAATTTACTAAACCGTCAATAGTTCCTATCTCTTGAGATATAGCGTCTCTAACTTTACGTAGTGCCGCTTCATCCATTATATCTACAGAAAAAATATGAGTACTATTTTCTGTCAACGCATTTAGTTCATTTTGCTTAGCTTTTAAGGTATCTATCGATCTACCTAATAGCACTACTTTTGCCTGTTGTTGCACAAGATACTTTGCAATAGAACTTCCTAAAACCCCTGTACCGCCTGATAAGACAAAGCGCTTGTTTTTAATTGAAAATAAGTCACTCATTGTTGGTCGTATATCATCTGTTTGGTCGCCTGTTATATATTGTATTTTGTAATTTACAACTACTTTTAAATTCTGTCAAATTAACTTTGGCTTGCTTTATTATCTTTTAGGAATATGAAATGTATTATTCTCTTTGTTTGCGGCTGTGCCTGCTCCGTTTTCAGTTGGGGTCAAAATTTAGACCCCATCAAAATCAATGAGGTTTGGCTATCACATATTGAAGCGAATGCTCCATCGGCTACTCGCGTTCCTTTTCATAAAAAATCAAAAATACTGGTATTCTCTAAAGCAACAGGCTTTGATCATTGGGTGATTCCTCACAATATTGAAATGCTTAAAATTCTAGCCAAAAAATCTGGGGCTTTCGAAATGTATATCGGGTATGACCTTGCAAATTTTGACAAAAAAAGCCTAAAATCTTATGATGCTGTTATTTTGAACAATTCAAACCCAAATGGTCCTAATCGCAATTTATTTGCTGATCTGTTGCAGCAAAATACTACTCTTGACGCACAAGAAATTAAAAATAAAGCGGATGCTTATGAAGCAAATTTGATGCATTATGTAAAGAAAGGTGGCGGACTCTTCATACTCCATGGGGCAATTACGGTACAAAATAATTCAAAGAAATTTAGTGAAATGACAGGTGGCAGTTTTGATTATCACCCGAAACAGCAACAGATTCATTTGAAAGAAGTTGATAAAAAACATCCACTCGTACAGGCTTTCAATGGTGAAGGTTTTTCGCATATTGATGAGCCTTATTTTTTCAAGAACGCTTATGCAGACTATAATTTTAGGCCTTTACTATATATGACTGTTGCCGATCTTCAAGGACTTAAAAGAAAGGTAGTAGAAGAAATTGTCTATGTCTCTTGGATTAAAAAATACGGTAAAGGACGTGTTTTCTATAGCGCACCTTCTCACAACGCTCAAAGTTTAGAAAATGCACCCTTTTTGCAATTTTTATTAGATGGGTTGCAATATGTGGTTGGAGATTTAAAATGTGACGATTCGCCTATCGAGAAAAAATAGTATCTTACTAAAAAAAATGCTTTTGACTAAAAAAATATTTCTTTCCATCTTAGTGGTGCTCATAACATTATCGTGTTCTTCGGATGATAATGCTCCGGAAACAGACGATAGCGCTCTTGTTATAGGTACGTATTCTTTAGCTGCCGTTAACGTTAATCCAGCACAAGATCAGAATGATGATGGCACGGCTTCTACCAATTTGTTGGATGAAATGGTTTGTATTACGGGTACGCTAACCGTAAATACAGATCGATCATGGCGCCTAAATGTAGTTCGAATAAATGTGAGTAGTATTACGGGCGGACAGTTCTTCTTCTCTTGCGGAGATCCAGATAATAGTAGTGGTACTTGGACATTCAATAATAACCAACTGAGTCTTAACGGAAGTTTCGAACCTACAATTTACCTTCTTAATGAAACAACTTTAACACGTCAAATTGGTGAAAATCTCCCTGGTTTTCAGAGCGTAGTTTTCACAAAGAACTAGTTTGGTAACCGAAGTTACTGGTGTTTTCTAAATTTCAAATTACCTTTGAATTAAATATAGCCGCACATGGAAAATATACTTCAACCTTGGCCATGGTATGTTTCTGGCCCCCTTATTGCCTTAATCATGGCCGTCTTGGTTTTCTTCGGAAAAACCTTTGGCATGTCTTCAAATCTTCGAACCCTTTGCAGTATTGGCGGGGCAGGAAAATATGCCGATTTCTTTAAGTTTGATTGGAAAACCCAAAGATGGAACCTAACCGTTGTTCTAGGGGCAATCATTGGTGGCTGTATTGCAGTACAATTTTTATCTGATGGTTCAACTATGGATTTAAGCCATGAGACCATTGCTGATTTGAATGCCTACGGATTTCAGAATGTCGGCAAATCACTTTTACCAGCAGAACTATATGACTGGGGCAATATAATGTCTTTAAAAGGACTAGCTATTCTTGTCATTGCTGGTTTTCTAGTTGGTTTTGGAACACGGTATGCTGGTGGATGCACCTCAGGCCATGCCATCACGGGTTTGAGTAATATACAATGGCCATCATTAATAGCAGTCATCGGATTTTTTGTTGGTGGGCTGATTATGACCCATCTCTTATTTCCTCTAATATTCTAAATATGAAATTTTTAAAATTCTTATTGGTTGGTATTTTCTTCGGAATCGTACTTGTGAAATCAGAGGCCGTTTCGTGGTACCGCATTTTTGAAATGTTCAAATTTCAGTCGTTTCACATGTACGGAATTATTGGTACAGCCGTAGGATTAGGTATTTTGTTTCTATGGATTTTTAGAAAATTCAAGGTAAAAAATATTGAAGGTGAGAAGATTAAAGTGCCGCAAAAAGAAAAGCGTTTTACACGCTATATTTTAGGAGGTACTATTTTCGGCTTAGGTTGGGCCTTAGCCGGTGCCTGCCCTGGCCCAATGTATATTCTTTTGGGCACAGGTGCTTCTAGCATACTGATTGTTATTGCAGCGGCTCTTTTAGGTACCTTCGTTTACGGACTGCTCAGAGGGAAGCTGCCGCATTAATGCACCTATGAAGATTCGTTTTTACGTTTTTCTAATACCGCTCGAATTTTGTTGGCCCGCTCTTCGGTAATATCGTATTTACGCATAACATACATAGCAGCCAGGGTACCTATAATAGGGAAAAATGTATAAAACAAACGCATACCCGTAACAGCACCTTCAGGCTGTGTAGGCGCATCTGGGGTATAGCCTACCCAAGCCATAAACAAACCACTTAAAAGTCCGGCGATAGCAAATCCGAATTTAACCATCCACCAATAAATAGCACCGAAAGCACCTTCTCTTCGTAGCCCTGTGTTCAACTCATCTAAATCGATAACATCAGCAGTCATTGACATCATCAATGTAAAAAGACCTCCGATTCCAAATGAAAAGAATGGCAAGGCAAATAAAAACATATACGGTTTACCAGGAATAAACAAGAACCAGAACAAAATATATCCGATTATAGAAATGCCCTGAGACAACATAAACGTCTTTTTCTTTCCTAATTTTTTAGATATTCTATCAATAATAGGAATAACCAAAAAAGTGGTAACCAAAGCGCCTACGCTACCATGCAATGTAGGCCATATACCTGCTGCCCCAGCATCATTGTTAAACATATAAGAAACAATTATGAAAAAAGAAAAGGCAGAAATCGTCATGAACGAATTATAAATTAAAAAAGTCGCCGTACATAAAATTTTAAACTGCGGAATACGAAAAGCTTCCTTAAAACTTTGCAATACTTTCTTAAGACTATTTGAAATATTACTTCTGTTGATCGGTTCAAAATCATTTCTATCAAGTGTAGACTCGCTCTTAATAAAAATAGCGGGCACAAGAGCCAATAGGGTACAAAATGCTGCCACATAATAGGATAATTCTCTAGTTGCAGCAGGAACACTTTCAAACATTTCAGGATCATATAAGATAACCCAAAACCATGGTACAATTACCCAAGCCCATTGCCCAATCATCTGAGCGATTGCCATAATACTAGTACGCTCATGAAAATCATTACTCATTTCATAGCCCATTGCAACGTAAGGAATACTAAAAATGGTAAGTCCGATGTAGAAAATAAAAGACAAAACCAAAAAATAAATAAAGTTATAAGTCAATCCATTTTCAGGGTATAACTGCCACATAGCGACAAAAGCAATGCCCATCAGAATACCCCCAGCGAATACAAAATGCCTACGCCTGCCCCATTTTGATCTTGTGTTATCTGAAATAAAACCCATTATCGGATCAGTAAATGCATCGAATATTCTGGGAGCAAAAAATATAATACCCCATAGCACGGGAGGAAAATTTAATCCCTTTACCAAAACCATCATGAATATCTGTAACGCTGCTGGAAACATTTGGTTCGCCAACATTCCGATACCAAAGGCAATTTTTTGACCCATTGGCACCTTTTGATTTGTTACCCTAGTAGCATTTTCCATAATATATTATTTTAGTGAATGTAGTTTCAATTCGATTAATTGGCACTGACCAATTCTGATTTTCTATTTTCTTTTCCTAATGATACTGGAGGGGAGACAGCCTTTAGAAGTTCTTCTTTATTACCATCAAATGTTTTGGTTATGGTATTACCATTTCTCGTTAAACCTTCAAAAAGGCCTTCATCAACAAGATGCCATAAGGGAAATTTAGCCTTTCCGGTGATTTCAAATAAACCGAAATGATTTTCAGAACCAATAGGGTTTGCTGCATCTTTCCAGTTTTCATCAAAAGCCTCAAAATAAAAACAAGAAATACCTTCTGCTTTTGTCCATGCTCTAGTATGAGCATAGTAACGTCCTTGTTTGTACTCATCGGCAGCTCTAGAGCCTTCAGATCCGTAAAAACCATCAGAAATACTTGCCCAACCAGTTTCGCCTATATGAATTGGTTTTTCAATTCCTAAACTTTCTAAATAATTAGCCACCGACTTATATTCAGACATGGCATAATTTTTAGCTCGTAAGGCGGCCGCGTCTATTTTTTCTAGGGTCGATAAATCTTCTTCGTTTTCAGGCACCTGCCAGTATTGCGATTGGTAATGCGTTTCATGAAAAGGATAGGTATGCATCGATACGTAATCAACAGCTTTGATCAATTTCTCAAGATCTTCAGTATGATACACTTTATCACCACCACCCCATGCGGCAAAATTATCTGATGTTGTAATCCATAGATCTTTTGGTAGTTCTCCCGAAACTTTAAGGCTTTGTAAATGATTCACCCAATTCAATATAACTTTGGGTCGCACAAAATAACCTTGTGCCCAGTGAACCATGGCTTCATTACCCACCGCGATAATTTTGACAATCTCAGGATATTGTTTCGCTAAAGCCACAGCACGTTCTATTTCACCTGTATTTTGGGCGCTCTCAGCTTCGTGATTCGGTTTATCAGTCCACGCGTTTTCGCAATCTATCCAAGCACCCAACATCACGTACATTTCAAATCTTGGATCTTCTTTTTTCAATTGACGAATCGCTTTTAATAAATTCGAAGCCTGTTGCAGTTGCACATTGTAGGTGCGTACTATACCTATGCCCATTGCCGCAAGCAGTTTCATATCTTCTTTAAGTTCCTCAAGGGTCGGTTGAACATCACGGGAATTTTTTCGATATCCACCATAAGAGATTGCCAAATAATTGGGATTTCCTAAAATATCAGCTGCTGATTTACTAGGTACTACTGTTGCTGTATCGCCACATGAAGTCATTAATATCACCAAACTTATACCAACTAAAAATCTTATTTTATTAATAATCTTCATGAACATAAATTATTTGTTTACAGAAACAGTAATATGGTCTATTTCTCCTGTTCTTCTAAAAATTTTACTGCTATTAACGGTATCGATTTTTAAACCATCGATTGCAATATTCTCCTGATTTTTGAACCTTATTTGCATTCCAGTTTTATCCTCTAGAACATATATAATAGGCACTTGACAATACGTAAATGCAAGGGTGTTTTTCTGAAGCTGTAAGCTCTTGATGTTTGCATTTATATCGCGATATTCAAAAGTCATTGGTTTTTTTAAGAACTCTTCTTTGCGCAATAAGATGGGGTTAAAAACTAAACATCCTTCAGATACGAATACACCCAATTCTCCAAATCGACAAAGAATATCTTCCTTTACTTGCCCAGTCATTCCTGGTTGCTGCGCTCCTTTTCCTCCCGGAGTGTGAGAATAAGGGTCTGTTGGAAAGGCTCCGTATAGCTCAGGAGATTTATGTACCCCAATACCTTCGTTAATTTCATAGTAATGGTCCAAAAGTCCGCCTAAAACTGCTGCATCTTCATTAGCTTTTATAGCAGCCAAACAGGTTTCTTGAACAGCCAAGGCCAATTTAGAAACCATATGCCAATAAATAGAACCTAAACCTTCATAACCGTAGAAAGTACCTGATCGACCTGTAAATGATTTATGGTCGAACATTTCTTCAAAAATATCTAACAAGAACTGACTGTCTTTTTCTATCAGCGCTCCATATTTATCAGCAGGTAATTGCTTTAGAGCCTGGCTTAGACTATCAGCATTATTATAAGAACCGTTAAAATGATACTTTCCGTTAACATCTTTTTCAACCACGCTAAGGTTTCCATCTTTCACCAGTTGTTGCAATAATTGAGAGGCTTCAGCCTTGGCGGTAGGAATGGTGTTTTTCTCAACGAATCGCGGTAGTTTTTTGTTCGGATACAATATATAACTGTATTGGTCTTCTCGAAACAAGGCGCTATTTTTTAGGGCATTCAGAACTTCTAAGGAAGCCTTACCGTCAATGTAGCCCGAGCTTAAAACAGCTACTTGTCCTTCAAGCATTTCAGGTAAATAAGAAATAGAAACTTCAGAATCGTTCTCAACCGTCATTAAATTATAGGCGTGGAATAATTTATCAGTACGTTGATTCGCATTGATAGAATGGTCTAAGTACTTTTTGGCAACGGTTAAAAAAGAAGCTAATTCAGTTTTCGATAGTACCACTTTATCGCCGCTAAATCCGCTTTCGTATATCGTATTTCTATAGTCGCTACCCGCGTTTCCTAATCTATCGAGTATTGATTTTCTTTGCGTATCAGAAATTTTTCCAGATAGTATCGCTATATTTTCGTTTAGCGTATTCGTTATTCCATCGAAAAATACCAGCAGTTCTTTAGATATTTGATGACTTTCATTAGTGGAACTTTGTACAACATTCTCAAAGAAGGATAAAAATCTTCTCAAGTAGTATAAGGTAACCATAGATACGCCATTACCTACCAACGCATTATTGGCATCATTCCATTCTGGTCTTTGGGTATTCATCCAAATACCACCTTCAGGAATAAAGTTTGACATTTTAGCCAAAACAGTGGCTAACAATTTTTCTATAAGATTGACCTTATAAATCAACTGACTTTTGACAGTCAAAAGCGCACCATCAGCACCGATTTCTTTTCGTTTCTGATTAATTTCTTTTTCAGATTTAGTATCTAAAACAATCGTGTCTTTAGGATTCTTTAGAATATCTGAATAACTCTTAATCTTATAAGGAACATTGGCATAAACAAAAAGATTTTGATCAAAATATGTTGCCAAAGTACTCGGCGCATGTTTTTCTATAAATTCTAAAAACTTGAGTAGGTATATAATTTGATGATCGCCCCAATAACCAATATAAGACCATGGGTCATTAGGTTCAATAGTTTCCCAATCAAAACCATCTTTCGTTACGCGATAAGGATTATAACCATCAAAAGTGGTCGCATTCAAGAATTTATGAATCATGTTTTCCATAAACTCGGGATACGAATGCGCTAAAGCCTCCCAATTTTGAAAGATATCTCTCCAATTGCCTTGGTAATCTAAAATTTTAGACCCATCCTCATTTTTGGTGTTGATTGAAAACTTGTTCCAAGGTCTACTTGGGTCACCATGTCTTCTACTAAATTTTAAGGGTAAGTATTCGAAACAAAATCTTTTAAAATTCTTGTCTTCTTCTAAACCCCCTAAGGTTTTCGTAGTATTTCTTAAATCAGCTAGGGTAAAAAGATCAGGTAATTCGGCTAAAAGTGCCTTATTATTCTTGAAGGTCTTGCTATTAGCCTTTTCGATATATTTCTTAAAGTCAGCCTTTTCAATGTGATAGTTATTATCAAATATACCGCCTCTCATTATATTAAAAAGACTGTTCGCAAAATGCCGCGTATTTCGAAGTTTGTCAGCCGTTAATTGTATACCATCTGCTGCCGCATTTAGCGCAATTAATTCTGCTGTTCCTTTTTCAATATCTGTTAATAATTTGGACTTTAAATTTTTATCATTCTTAATTTGATGAGAAATTCTGGACACATCACTAATGGATTGATTTACGTCGGCGACAAGCATCCATTCCTTTGTTACTTCAGGCTGTAAAACCGTATTGAACACATTAAAATAAGCCCCTTTTTCAGCTCTAACATCTTCTTCTTGAACCACATTACCGCCCCTTCTGAAATTATCAAGTTGCAATGATGAAACCAAATATGTTGGGTTTTCAATACCCAGCGACCAAACTGTTGCTACTTTTAAGGCTTCACTAGGTTCTGCTCGATCTACAATAACGGCACTTAATGCGTAGATACCCATGCCCACTTCAGCTTGCAACTCGTTCTTCTTATAAGCATCAACAAGATTACTGCTCATTGCTTGCAGACCAGTATCTACACCATAAGGCATTATGTTTTGAATACCATCTAATATTGTCACGGCAAGGTCTTCGCTGTTCGTGTTCAAGAGACTTGACTTTTTAACGAAACCATATTGATCACTAGAACTCCATTGGTATCTAAATATCAGTCCGAGGTCTTGATTAATTTCCTCAAAAATTACTTTGTTCCCATAACTATTTTTATAGAGATTTCTCGTGATGTCATAGATGCCTAAATAGCGATCTGAAAAAGGCTCCCATAGTTTGGTTTTCCCTTTAGAATTGGCTCGTATAATGGTTTTACTTCCTGTTATATCTGCTGACTCCGTTATTTTATCATCTGTATAATAGGGAAACAAAGCATACGTTGCGTTTTTTCTTCCAGCAGTTAATCCGCCATTGCTCGAAATGAACATCCAGTGATTTGAATCACTAACGATACTCATAAAAAATGGACGCATGGTATCGCTATTCGAAATTTTATAATAGTTTTCATTCTCGAACGCTATCAATCGTCCTGCTACAGGTGACACATCAAAGTGCGCTTTCCCATCTCCAATATTCATACTAAACTTCGTCATACGTATTTCGAGCCGCTCTATAGTTGAGGGTCAGTCTTTATTTCTAAAATTATTTTGGCGAAACTTACTTGCTCGGAAACAAGTTTCTATGCACTTTATAACTTAAGGAAGAAAAAAGCCAATGGCGGGGGACATCCATTGGCTTTGTTAATTATCAATTTAATTATTGATATACTCTAATATAATCTACCTCCATTGTGTCTTCAGTGAATGCAGGGTCAATAGTACCTCCTAAAGTACCCCCCATGGCGACGTTCATAATGAAGAAGAAATCAGCATTAAAAGGGGTATCCGCTGCATTTGTAAAACTAAGATGTATTAATTCATCATCGACTACAAATTTGATGCTTTCGGCTGTCCATTCTATAGTATAATTATGGAATTCTGAAGTAGCCGTAGGAACTGAAGTAGAATTAGTTACTGCACTTCCGCCTGAATTACCAGGATAATGCAAGGCACTCGATGTTACATTCGAATTGTTGCCAACATGCTCCATTATATCCATTTCACCACTGGCAGGCCATCCGACCTCATCAAAGTTAGCACCAAGCGTCCATAAGGCTGGCCAAGTACCGCCTGCTGATGGCAGTTTCGCTCTAATTTCTACTCTACCGTAAGTGAACTCATATAAATTTTCCGTTTTTATACGTGCTGAAGTATATGCTGAATCACCTTGAGGGCTTTCTCCGAAATCAAAGAATAAAACAACTCTGTCATAAACAAAATCGGGTGCCCCACTAAAATCATAAGTTAAAGTTTCCCATGATTCGGCTACAGTAGACATTAAATCAACTTCATGACTTTCTTCTGAATTGTTCGAATTTTCAATTTTCAACTTAATTACAGCACCAACTGTTGGAGACCATGTTTTGATGCTAATACTATTATAGGTACTTAAATCAAGAGGGGTATCTAAGTCAAAAAATGAACCTGCCCAAACTTCTGCTCCCACTGGTTTAGTTGACTGAGCAACTTTAGAAGAAACATTATCACCTGTCGCATCAGGATTATCGATAACTTCTGTAGTTGTACCTCCAAATCCGGTAAACGCCGGAGCTGTTCCTTCAAAATCTTGTAAGACTGCAGAATCAGTGTTATTGACTAACATAACATCATCATAATAATGTAGTACATTACCAGACGTACCAGAACCTATAGCCGTAATTTTCAATACACCATCTTCAACCCTTACATTTTCTGGATTATTGGTATACTCCTGAGCTTCACCATTACCCCAGCCACCAGCACCTAAGTCGTAGGTCCATTTTGCAGGATCAGGAGCACCATCAACATCAAACTCATCAGACCAAACCAAATTATTAAACTGAGTTACTAAATTCTCTTCGCCACCACCAGAATTGGCATCAGCTGAAAATCTAAGATACCAAGCTAAGTCAGGGTTTTCAGAATCAAAACTTCTAACATATAATAAGTTCTCTGAAATTGATAAAATCTCGTAATTAGAGGATCCTACATAATAACTCATAAAACCGTCATCCGAAAAATCCATTTGAATCCCCGTTGTTTCGCCTTCTGGTACATTACCTGAAACTGGAGATAAAACAACTTCTTTAGTACCAGAGGTATCAAATTCGAAACAAGAATCTTCATCACCTGAACCTCCTGCTGCAGCCAAATGTGCTGCGTTGAAAAAGGTTGAACCATTATTATTCAAAGTATATGAGATATTACCATTACCATCAGTACTAAAAGTTAACTCATCATCACAAAAGCAGTCTGATATCTCTTCACTACACTTTTCGAAAGCTTGTGCAGAAAACCATTTTGGAAACCACCATTCACCATCAATACCTTCACGTGCTGGTCCAACGCCTAAATGTCCTGGCTGCGCAACAGCAACGAACCATGTTTTAGAACTGCCATCGGTTAAAAAAGCTACTGTTTCAGGGTCAGAAAAGCCTAATGACACAGCTACTTGTATAGATTCTGAAATTGTTTGACTTTGACCACTACTTCCTGCTGTAACAGTAACTGTATACGTATTGTCACCTATCATATCATAGGTTTTAGAAATAGTACCTGAATTTGTTAAACCTGTTGTTCCGTCACCAAAATCAAAATGATAATAGGTTGCATTTGTAGCAGATGCCGTAAAATTAACTACCCCATCTCCTTCATTTTGAGAACTTACCGAAAGGTTTGATGGTACAACAGCATTCGGAGTTGCTACATCGTCGCTATCACAGCTAAAGATTACTGCCATGACTGCTATCAAAAAATACTTCATTCTTTTCATAGTGTTTTTTTTAATTTAATTATATAGCGGTCTTTTAATACTAATTAGAGGGTTTTTAGCAAACCCTCTAATTCTATCTTCTTTATTAAAGGTCTATTGACGAAAATATATATTGTCAACGTAAACAGTAAAGCCACCTGAAGGGTTTCCTGAATATATTAACTGAGCGATGTTTGCTTTATTTGTCAATCCTGTAAAATCAGAAAGTGGTATCTCTAGACTTACCCACTGGTTTTGAGCAGGACTTGCAATCGTAATTTCATGTTCAACGTCGTCACCACCATCAAAAGCACCATCTGGCCCAAAATCAACTAATTTGATTCTAAACTCTGTTGCATCTGCTGTCCATATATCCGTATGAAAATGTGTCATACTGGTTGCATCAATTTGATTCGCTACAGTTTCTATTCCAACAAAATTCAATGCACTATACTTCTTCACATCATCACCTTCAACCATGACATCTTCTAAGGTAGCATCTGACCAATCTGTTCTAAATGTATCTACAGTAACATTCGTGTAGGCATTACTGAACATAGAGATAACATCAGCTTCTGCAACTGTTGGCGTAGGAGCAGCCGTTGTAGGAGCAGTAGCACCCATCGCACCATCATTGTAAAAATAAATATTATCAACAAAAACTGTTAAAGCTCCTGAAGGATCTCCTGAATAAATTAATTGGGCAATATTCGCTTTGGTAGTCAAACCTGCAAAATCAGCTAATGGTATATCTAAACTCACCCACTGGTTTTGAGCTGGATTTGCAATGACAACTTCATGCTCTGTATCATCACCACCGTCAAAGGCACCATCAGGTCCGAAATCAACTAATTTTATTCTAAATTCAGTAGCATCTGCCGTCCAAATATCCGTATGAAAGTGCGTCATTGCCGTAACATCTAATTGACTAGAAACCGTTTCAATACCAACAAAGCTCAAACTACTATATTTCTTAGTCGCATTACCACCAGCATCAAAATCTTCTAAAACCCCTTGTGACCAGTCTGTTCTAAAAGTATCAACCGTTACATCAGTATAGGCATCACTAAACATAGAAATAACATCAGCCTCAGCCGCTGTTGGCGTGGGAGCAGCCATTGTAGGTTCTGAACCACCTCCTTGCATAGCTGGCTCAGAAGAAAACCTGTGATACCAAGCTAAATCGGGGTTTTGCGTATCAAAAGTTCTAACATATAATAAATCATCACTTACCGATAGTATTTCATATGTAGATGAACCCACATAATACCCCATAAAACCACCATCGGAAAAATTCATTTGAATTCCTCGCGTTTCTTCTTCGGGAACATTTCCTGATACAGCCGATAGCGTTACAGTCTTCGCACCAGAAGTATCAAAGTCATAACAAAAATCCATATCCTCTGCACCTCCAACAACATCTCTATGAGCTACATTAAAATAAGTTTGCCCCTTATTATCTAAAGTATAGGTCAATCCACCATTACCATCAGTAGTAAAGGTTAATTCATCATCACATAAGCAATCAGAATCGTCACTACCACATTTTTCAAAAGCAGAAGCAACAAACCATTTCGGGTACCACCAGTCACCATCAATTCCTTCTCTTGCTGGCCCCAATCCTAAATGGCCAGGTTGATCAGCAGCTAAATACCATGTTTTAGAGCTTCCACTAGTCAATAAAGCCACCGTTTCAGGGTCTGAAAAGGCAATTGATACTGCAACTTGTAGGGTCTCAGCAATCGTCTTTTGTTCTCCTGACCCAGCGGTTACCGTAACTGTATAGTTATTGTTACCAATTTCTGTATATGTTTTAGAAATCATACCTGTACTGGTCAAACCAGTTGACCCATCACCAAAATCAAAGTGGTAATAAGTAGCATCATTAGCCGATGCCGTAAAATTTACTACCCCATCTGCGCCATTCTGTGAACTAACTGTTAGGTTACTTGGCGTAACTGCAACCGGAAAGTCAATATCGTCTTCACAACCTAAAGCGATTGTAAGTAATACTACTACCATGTACTTAAACTTTTTCATAGATTTTCTATTTAGTTAATTTGATTTTACTTCTTTACAAATGTGTTTCATAATTAAACTTACTCAGTTTCAAGACCTTATTACAAACCACTTCTGCAAGATATTGTATTGTATAATGAAATCAATAATATGAGCCCATACAAAAAACATACAATACAAAAAACATATTAGAAATCAATCAAAATCATAATGAAATAAGGGGATTATAACGAAATTGACAAATCGTTGGTAGTCAGCCAAATAACTTTTAATAAGCAGCTTTGTATAGGTAATGTTGTGGTTATAAACAACTATGTAGTGGAAGTTACAACTCCATTATATAATCTGTAAGGCTATTTTCATGAGGTAAATTGATCTTTTTTCTCAAACGATAACGCTTAACCTCAACACTTCGAACAGAAATATTCAATAAGGGTGCAATTTCTTTAGAAGATAAGTTCAATCGTAAATAGGCACACAACCTTAAATCATTGGCCGTTAATTCAGGATGGACACTTTTTATTTTTCGCAAGAAATCTTTATCCGCATTATTAAAAGCATCTTCAAAGAATTTCCAGTCGTCATCATTATTAATATTTCTATCAATGGTACGTATCACTGCCTTAATTTGAGGACTATCATTACTTGTTTTAAGTTGTTCTTTAATCGCATTTAAAAATTCATTCTTTTTAATAATGCTCATAGTCGATATTGCCAACTCTCTACTTTTACTTGCAACTTCTTCTTGTAGCTTCTCATTTTTAATTTGCACTATCTTCTTTTGAGCCTTTAATTTTTTACGTTTTAAGTTCTTTTTATTTTCGCGCAAAAGTTGTTCGCGCTGTCTTGAATAATAATTCTTATATAGTTTATGAATTAACAACGCCAACAAGGTTAAACTCAATACATAGATGAATATAGCCAAGTTGGAGAGATACCAAGGTCTTTCAATTCTAAACTGATATGACATGGTATTTATGGTTCTAACATTACCAACCATAGCTCTCACATTAAAGGTGTAATTGCCATAGGGCAAATTATCAAAGGATACATATGAAGTGTTCGTCCACCCACTCCAGTCATTATATATACCCTTTAACTGATACGAATAAACCACCTCAGTATACTTGTCATATTCTGGAACATGGTAGGAAAAGAAAAGGTTATTTTCTTCAAATTTCAAGAGAGCACTATCCGCTAAAGGAATATTTTTTAGTTCCGTGTCATAAGATTTAAGGGCTACTGTATTCAATTGAATCGTATATTCCTTTTTATCGAGCTTATTTAAGTCAACTCTCAAATAGCCATTTGAAATGCCTATTAAATAGTTGTCATTGTTCATCGCTGTTAAACTTTCAAAGCCCAAGACTCCTAAGTTTTTGCGAACCTGTGACGGAATTGAAATACGATTTACTTTAGGTTCATTATTAAATGTACTAGGCGTAGCATAGGCTATATCATCACTCGTAAAACACCATAGCCTTTTTGACGTCCGGTCTGAATTAAAAATACCAATCGGATCGTCATCGCCAGCATAAAAAAACTTCGTGAGTACGCTATCAATAGCAAAAGCTTCCGTTGATTGATCGTAGGCATAAATACCCGAGTCACAAGTATATAAAATTTTGTCGAGGTACTTCACTAGGCTCGCGCCAACGCCCTTAGGAGCCTCATTTTTTACTTCTTTTACGGTTGTATAATCTGCATTCAAATTAAGTGTAAAAACTCCTTTAAATTCATGATTGACCAACAATCGAGAAGCATCAACAAACTCGTAAAACCTGCTAGAAATATCGAATCCTGATATTTCATTGCGCAATTGCCATTGATCATCATTTTTCTTAAGTACACTGAGTCCATTAAAATTGCCTTGCAACAAAAGGTCTTTGCGGTTTGGAATTGGTTTTATATTCCAGGTTCCTGGAAATTCTGAAATGAGTCTAGCTGTCGTAGAATTAACAACATAAGTGCCATTATTATGACCGCAAAATAAGGTGTTATCATGTACTTTTAACACCCATACTTGACCTTCGGTGCCAGCCATTAACTTAAAGTTATCATCCGAACGTGTCTCTTTATAAAAAAGACCTTGATTCGTACCTAAGTACAAATAGTCTTCGAACAATGCCGAAGCGTATACAACGCCGATCTTTCCGTTTTTATCAATATATTCTTTAAATGGAGCGTATAAATTGACTACACTTAAGCCATTATCCATGGCCAACCATAAGTTATGGGCTTTATCTTCAAAAATGGACAGTACCGTATTATTGTTAAGCCCTCGTTCTTGATTAATTTCTTGTAGCATTTCACCATCAACACCAATATGCAAAATACCGTTAGAGATTGTACCCAGAACAATACTACCATCTGCGAGCTGTAAGCTGCTGTATACATTTACAGCATTCAATGCTTCATCAGAAGTTATTTTCCAAGCCCGAAGACCATCGTTTTCAATAAAATAAAAGGCACCGTTTTCAGTAACCAATAAGGTTTTGTTTTGCAATTCAAACATTCCAGAAACCACATTTTGTTGCACTATAGCGTCGTCAGACACCAAAAAAGACCTTCCCTTATCTATTTTAAAAAGACCTTTACCGATTCGATGAAAATAGATCGTTCCATTTACATTAAACATGTGAGCCTTGGTCGATTTTGAATCTATCACATTAACCGACTGATCTATTGTATTGTATATATATATGCGCTCTAAACTCTGAAATAGTACCCATTCATCTAAATCAAGAATATTCCAAAATTCTTCGTCTTCAAGCAAAGGAATTTCTACAGATTGACTTATAGAAGAATATACGAGAATACCGCTCTCATTTTTTTTCCAAAATCCAAATTCCATGTAGCAGCCGGTGTAGACTAAATCATTTAAAGCTCTTACAGAGCGTATAGCCGAACCGTTTGGAGACCCGTATAAATTCCAATGAGCTCCATTAAATGCCAATAAACCACCATTATTAGCAACATAAATGTCTTTTTGTTTGGATTGTGAGATACCCCAGTTTTGATTTTGGGCTCCGTAGTCTATTGGTGTAAAATTCTCAATAGGAGGCCTTTCTTGCCCTTGAGCAGCAAGGATGAAGAAAAATAAAAAAACAGCTTTAAAATTCAAAAAGTGTATTTTGTGAAAAGCAGTATCGAACTTAAAAAGGCAGTAAAAACTAAACAATCTCAGCACTTAACCCAGCCTGCAGTAATTTACTACATCGAGGCTCTAAATCTTTATATGCTCCTGTTTTAACTGTACATTTTCCTTTATGATGAACTATCAAAGCACATTGTTCAGCTTGTTCGGGCACATGATCACATACATGAATTAAGGTAGCAATAACATGGTCAAATGTATTTACCTCATCGTTAAATAGAACAATTTCATTTAGGTCTACAGTTTCCTCATCTAGAAGTAATTCTTCTGCTATTTTTTCTTGTGTACTCATGCTACTTTGTGGTTTTACTACGTTGTAACGCTTTCTAAAATACGTATTTTGCCGCAACCCAATTATTTTTTTCTATTTTTTTTTCAAAATTTAACGCGACATCTTCACATTTGTCAGATATTAATGCCAGGTCTTCAGTATAAAAACCGCTTAAAAAAAGCATCCCATTATTAGTAAGACATTTAGCATACTTAGGAATATCGGCCAGAAGTATGTTCCTATTTATATTCGCAATAATCACATCATATTTTTGCTTTTCTAAAAGGCTTGAGTCGCCTTCAAAAACATTGATATGCTTACAGTTATTTCTAATTATATTTTCTTGAGCATTCAAATAACACCAATGATCAATATCAATTGCATCAATGCTACGAGCCCCTTTCATAGCGGCTAAAATCGCTAGCACCCCAGTACCACTACCCATATCAAGTACAGATTTATCTTCAAAATCATGATCTAAAATATGCTGTAACATCATATGGGTAGTTTCATGATGACCAGTACCAAAACTCATTTTTGGTTCGATTACAATATCATATAGAGCCGTAGATTTTTGATGAAAAGGAGCTCTAACATAACATTTTTGATCGATTTGAATGGGCTCAAAATTTTGCTCCCAAGTAGCATTCCAATTTTCTTGCTCAATTTCTTCTGCCTGAAAAGCAATTTTGAAACTATCGTTCTTAAGAATAACTATTTCATCGAGTATATGCTCAGACCAATCTTTTTTTTGGATATAAGCCAATACCCCATCTTCATGCTCTACAAAACTTTCAAAACCAGCCTCACCCAATTCTGCCATCAAGATATCTGACGCAGGTTGCAAGGGATCGATTGTAAAAGTATACTGAATATAGGTATTGTTCGGCATGGAAGCAGTATTGGCCTGAGTAAGCGAATCAAGACTAAACGCAAGCAAATAGAAATAGCACTTAAACTTATATGGCTTTAATAATTGCTACAAAATCATCTGCATTTAAAGAAGCACCACCTATCAATCCACCATCAACATCAGGTTTTGAGAAAATTTCTTCAGCATTCGCCGGCTTGACACTACCACCATAGAGTATGGAAACATTATTTGCGATTCCTACATCATAAACATCACCTATTGTCTTTCTTATAAAAGCATGCATTTCCTGTGCTTGCTCAGGCGAAGCTGTTTCACCTGTGCCGATAGCCCATACTGGCTCATAAGCTAAAATAATATTACCCCAAGCTTTTGCATCGAGAGAAAATAAAGCGTTTCTAAGTTGACTTTCAACGATATTAAAATGGTTTCCTGACTTTCGATCTTCCAACTCTTCTCCAAAACAAAACATGACCCTCATGTTTTTTGTCAATGCAGCGGTTACCTTTTTCGCCAAAACTTCATCAGTTTCTCCAAAATATGCTCTGCGTTCAGAGTGACCTATAATCACAGTATCAACTTTAATATTCAATAACATCTCAGCAGAAATTTCACCAGTAAACGCCCCATTATCAGCAAAATGCATATTTTGGGCAATTACTTGAATCGTTGAAGCACCCAGACAACGCACCGCATTGGTAAGGTTTACAAAAGTAGGAGCCACCATTACCTCAGCCCCTGTATCTGGCAATTTAGCAGAAAGTTCTGCAAGCAGACTTTCTGTCTCTTGTAAATTCTTATTCATTTTCCAATTTCCCGCAACTATTTTACTTCTCATACTACTATACTAAATTAAAACTATGTTTATTGATTTTATAAAATGCTATTCGTCAAAAGTTAAGGTATCTAAATCATTAAAATGCACTTTTTGTTGAATCGTACCTTTTGCCAAAACCAAAACTCCCGGATTCGACCTTACTATTGTTTTAAGGGTTGTTTCATCGGTAAAATAGAATTGAAAGTTTAATGAATTTTCCTGGATTAATTGATCCGTTTGCCCTTCATTTGAAGCTGACATTCCTACAACCTTATATCCTTTTTTAATGGCCCTATCGGTTACTTTTTTGATTTCAGCATAAACCTCTTTATTGGTTTTAAATAAATCATATGCTATTACCATTAGTAATTTAGGCTCTTGCAATAAAGTTAGTGTAAAATCTTCCCCTTCTTTTTCGATACTAAAATCATGAACTGGTGGCTCATAGCCCTTTTGAATCTCGGTAGTTTCAACACTTATAAATGTTCCATCAACCTTTGGGTAATTACCGTTCGTTACTATAACTTCTTCTTTACCATTAACATCAAATTTCCAAGCATATTCAAAGATAGCCTCTGGAGCGCCTTCTGGCACATTCATACCATCTTCAATATTCTTTCCTATTTCATAGGGTCTGAAATCAATGACAGGCAAGTGATTTAGAACGTAATACACATAAAAACTTGATAACACTACGGTGAAGAAGACGATCAATCGATTCACTTTTTTACTAAAAAAAGGCTTGATATATCGCTTTCCTAAAAAAAGAAAAACAATAAGAACCAGTAAAATAACATCTTTTAAGAATGATTGAAATGTGGTCAATTTAATAGCATCGCCAAAGCAACCACAATCAGTAACCTTATTATAATGCCACGAATAAAATGTTAGAAAAGTAAAGCCGATAATCATAATTAAGAGGCTCCAAACGGTGAACTTTACTCGTACTCCTATAATCAACAATACTCCTACTAAAACTTCAAAAATGACAATGAGAATCGAAATTTTCAGAGCATGCGGTTCAAAAAAAGGCAAATCTAAGACACTTGCGCTAAAATATTCTTCTAGTTTAAAAGAAAAGCCAACAGGATCGTTTAATTTAATAAATCCGCTTATTATAAAAAGAATACCAACAAAAATTCTACTAATACCAACGATATATTTCATACTAGTTTTTAGTGCTTTCGTTCAAATGAATCATTGCAAAAACAGCATAATTAATCATATCTTGATAATTTGCATCGATGCCTTCACTTACCAAGGTCTTTCCCTTATTATCTTCTATTTGCTTGACCCGCAATAATTTTTGCAATATTAAATCGGTAAGAGAGCTTACCCTCATATCACGCCATGCTTCACCATAATCGTGATTTTTATTTTCCATCAGACCTTTGGTTATTTCGACATGTTTATCGTACAAATCAATGGCTTTATCAGGGTCAAGATCCGGTTGTTCGGCAACTCCCAACTCCAACTGAATCAATGCCATAATAGCGTAATTAATGATACCAATAAACTCTGAATTTTGTCCTTCATCTACTTTACGCACCTCATTCTGTTGCAACCCTCGAATACGTTGTGCCTTTATAAAAATCTGATCAGTAAGAGATGGCAACCGTAATATTCGCCATGCAGCACCGTAGTCTGTCATTTTTTTAAGAAAGAGATTACGACACACTGTAATTACATCATCGTATTGCCCAGAAGTAAGCTGCATATTTATCTGTCTATTTTGCGTAAATTTCGTCTAAATATATGTGAATGTCAAAGTTCATAAGAAATAGTTGTACTACATCAATTCTAAATAATAATTAAACAGCCGCATGACGATTAACTGCAAAGGGGAATTAGTTGATTTAAGATCGCCGAAGGTAATGGGTATTCTCAACATCACGCCCGATTCTTTTTATGATGGCGGAAAGTATAAAAATGAGAATGATATTTTGGAACAGGTGGCCAGAATGCTCAAGGAAGGAGCTACTTTTATAGATGTAGGGGCCTATAGTTCGCGGCCTGGAGCTTCACCAATTTCAGAACAACAAGAAGTAGATCGAATACTACCTATAATTAAATTATTAGTTCATGAATTTCCTGATATTTTACTTTCCATTGACACTTTCAGAGGAGCTGTTGCAGCGCAATGTTTACACGAAGGAGCCGCTATAATTAATGATATTTCAGCAGGCATGCTCGATGATAAAATGCTAGCCATAATTGCGCAATACAAAGTTCCTTATATCATGATGCATATGAGAGGCAATCCTGAAAATATGCAGCAACAAACTTCATATAGTGATATTGTTAGCGACTTGCTTTTATATTTTTCTGAACGTGTAGCTAAAGCACGTTCTTTGGGTGTTCATGATCTTATTATAGACCCAGGTTTCGGATTTGCTAAAACACTAGATCAAAATTATGAGGTGCTTAAAAAATTAAATCTATTCCAAAACATAGACTTACCCATTCTTGCAGGTCTCAGTAGAAAATCAATGATTTATAAAACGCTAGCAATTGAGGCCGATGAAGCTCTTAATGGTACGACGGCCTTACATATGATCGCTTTACAGCAAGGCGCAAAAATACTTCGTGCCCATGATGTTAAAGAAGCTCTGGAGTGCACAAAGCTTATTCAAAAATTAATGTAGACCAGCCTATACATTTGGTTCATCAATTTTTGCTAATTTTACCAAAACAGCACCACCTTGGATTTTTTCAATATTATCGATCTTAAGATTACCGACTTCATCGATATTATATTAGTAGCAATTTTATTGTACTACGTTTATAAACTTGTTAAAGGTTCAGTTGCCATTAACATTTTTATAGGAATTGTCATAGTATGGGGGTTTTGGAAACTTACCGCACTTCTTGGAATGGATATGATAAGTAGTCTTGTGGGTCCTTTTCTTGAAATTGGACTAATAGCTCTCGTCGTGGTTTTTCAACAAGAAATACGCAAATTTTTGTTGATGATAGGTTCGACAAATTTTGCTAATAAACGCAACTTCGCTAAATACTTTAAATTTCTCCGTCAAGAAAATCTATCCCCTAGCATCAATATTAATGCTGTTTTAGAGGCTTCCGAAAATATGGCCAATACCTTAACAGGTGCGCTTTTTGTTATCGAACGTGAACATTCATTAGATTTTATAAAATCGTCTGGTGATAAAATGCATATAGAAATTACGAAGCCTATTATTGAAAGTATTTTTTATAAAAACAGTCCGCTTCATGACGGTGCCGTAGTTATTGTCAATAACTATATTGTGGCTACTCGTGTTATTTTGCCAGTAAGTAATGAACGTAGCATACCGCTGCATTATGGTTTACGTCATCGAGCAGCTGTAGGTATTACCGAAAAAACAGATGCCTTAGCTATTGTAGTCAGTGAAGAAACAGGAATTATTTCTTATATCAAGAATGGCTTGTTCGTTCCTTTTAAAGACCTTAAAGAACTTTCAGAATTGCTTCAAGAAGCTTTACTTTAATTATCGCTTATGGAATGTAAAAATTGCCAACAGCCGCTTCGAATCGATTACAGCTTTTGTGCTAATTGTGGAGCTCGAATAATACAAAACAGGTTAACATTTAAAAACCTTTGGCACGATGTTACGGAGCGCTATTTTAATATGGATAACACGTTCTTTAAGACTTTATGGCATTTAATTATCAAACCAGAATTGGTTATAAGTGGTTATATAGATGGGGTACGTAAAAAGTACTTGAACCCGATTAACTTTATGGCTATTGCATTAACGTTATCAGGTATTACTATGTTTTTAATGCGTAAAGTTTTTAAAGGCGGAGTCGATTTATCTGGTGTACTCGGCAGTGATAATTTGAATAATGAAGTGGGTAATAAAATAATGTCTACAACTTTTGATTACAGCTCTTTTATTTTCATACTTTATATACCAGTTTTTGCATTTGCAGGTTGGGCAGCTTTTAATAAAAGGGATTACAATTTTTCGGAGCAATTCGTTACCGCAGCTTATAGCCTAGCAGCATACAGCATTATTTCTTTTCCGATTAGTATTCTTTTTCTATTGATTGCTCCTGAAAGTTATTTTTCGTTATCCATGCCCATACTTTTCCTTATGTTATTTTATGCGCTGTATGTAGCTAACAGGCTTCATTATTTTAAGTTCTTAAATCGTATTTCAAGATCGTTACTTTATATTTTTCTATGGGTAATTGGTTACTTTGGTGTGATCATTTTTTTTTATATCATTCTCTTTGCTACTGGTGAAATTTCACTTCAAGACTTTGCACCTAGTAAATGACACTAAGCCACTTCCTCAGCTAAAAATTGTGCCTCGTATAAGTCGCGGTAATATCCGCGCGCTTTAAGTAGTTCTTGATGCGTGCCTGTCTCCACTATTTTACCAGCATCCATAACAATAATCTTATCTGCTTTTTTAATAGTAGCTAGGCGATGTGCAATAATAATTGAGGTTCTTCCTTCCGTGATTTTTTCAGTAGCTCTTTGTATTAATTGTTCTGAATAGGTGTCTACCGATGACGTTGCTTCATCTAATACCAAAATACTCGGATTGCTAACATAGGCTCTTAAAAAAGCAATCAATTGACGCTGCCCACTTGAAAGCATACTTCCGCGCTCTTTTACATTATATTCATAGCCTTTAGGCAAACTAGAAATAAACTCGTCTACCCCTATTTGTTCAGCTGCTTTCTTAATCATCTCGGCTGTAATGGATGCATCTTTTAGAGATATATTATTCGTAATTGTATCTGCGAAGAGAAAGACATCTTGTAAAACCACGGCAATGTGTTTACGCAAGGATGTTAACGTATGCGCTTTGATATCAATTCCGTCAATCAAAATGCTACCAGAATTAATTTCATAAAATCGATTCAACAAATTGATAATCGTAGATTTACCGGCTCCCGTGGCCCCAACAATTGCAATGGTTTCTCCTGCTTGTACTTTAAAAGAAATTCCGTGTAAAACTTCTTCATTTTCTAAGTAGCCAAAATGAACTTTATCAAAAGTGATATTGCCCTTCATAGCTTCGTTTACAAAGGTGCCGACATTTTTTATATGACTATCGGTATCCAAAATCTTGAAAACACGATTTGCAGCCACCATTCCCATTTGCAAGGTGTTGAATTTATCAGCTATTTGCCGTAACGGTCTAAATAACATATCAATTAGAAGAATAAAAGCGAAAATAGTACCGAATTCTTCTTGAGCAAGCCCTGATACATTTTGGAGTCCACCGTACCAGACGATAAGTCCAACTCCGATAGAAGAAACTATCTCAGCAATAGGAAAGAAGATTGAATTGTACCAAACCGTTTTTAACCAAGCATTCTGGTGTTTTTCATTAATATTTCGAAATTTCTCACCTTCTAGATACTCTCTAGTAAACAGTTGAACGATTTTCATACCTGCAATTCTTTCTTGCACAAACGAATTTAAATTCGACACTTGCGCACGTACTTCAATAAACGCTACTTTCATAGCCTGTTGAAAAAGGCGAGTTGCGTAAACAATTACAGGAAGAATGGCAAAAACAATTAATGCCAGCCTCCAATTTATTATGAGCATGACTCCTGCTGCAACTAACATTTTCAAGAGGTCTGCAACAATTACGAAAAAACCTTGGCTAAAAATCTCACCAATACGCTGCATATCAGCAACAGCACGTGTAACCAATACACCGAGTGAAGAATTATCGTAATACTTCATTCGAAAGCCCAGCATATGCTTAAATAAATTGACACGAATATCTTTTATTACTGATTCTCCAAGCCAATTGGCATAATAATTAAATAGCAATTGAAAAATTACCTGAGCTAAAAGAACCCCAAGCATGGCAAGAGTTAACCAAAATAATTTTTCTTCATTACTTTTCTTAATCGCATCATCAATAATTTCTCGTAATAACAAGGGGGTGAGAATCGCAAAACCCGAAATCAAAACGGCTGATAGAGCAACGCCGTAAAACGTAATTCTATAAGGTTTTGTATGCATTAACAAACGTTTAAACAAACGCTTATCAAAAGCTTTTCCTGAATCTTTATCCATTTATTGAAGTGAGCTATTTGGGTAAGTAATCTCAGTCAAATATAAGCCTTTTGCAGGTACTGATGTACCAGCATTACTTCGATCTTTACTATTTATGATTGCCTTAACATCTTCAACCGTTCGCTTGCCAATACCAACATCTAATAAGGTTCCTACTATAGCTCGAACCATATTCCTTAAAAATCGATTTGCAGTAATTGTAAATACCAACAATTCAGATTCCATAGTCCACTTCGCATTAGTGATATTACATAAATAGGTATGTACATCAGTATTTGACTTTGAAAAGCATTCAAAATCTTCGTACTGTAATAAAAGAGCAGCCGCTTGATTCATTTTAATAATATCTAAAGGATGTTTAAGATAATACGCTGCATCATCGTAAAACGGATTTTTATCTTGAACAATCCAATATTCATACGTACGACTAGTGGCATCAAAACGAGCATGAGCCTTTGGTTGCACACTTATAATTTGCTGCACTGCTATATCATTGGGCAATAGTGCGTTCAGTTTATAAATTAAATCTGTAATATCATTAATCTCATTACTATCAAAATGTGCGAACATTTGTTTAGCATGCACTCCTGCATCAGTGCGACCCGCCCCCATTAGTGAAACATCACTACGTAATAGTGTAAAAAAAGCGTTCTCTAGAACCTGCTGTACCGTTATCGCATTGGGTTGATTCTGCCAACCGTGATACGCTTTTCCGTTATATGAAAATTGAATAAAATATCTCAATGGTATTCTCTAGCTTTGCTGCAAAGATAGATGACCCTTCGGAATTCTAAAGGTCGTATTAACAATTCCGCCAGAAATGAAAAAAATCCTTCTGCTTTCAGATACCCACTCCCATATAGATGATAAAATTCTGAAATATGTTCAGCAAGCAGATGAAGTTTGGCATGCGGGAGATATTGGAAGTTTAGAAGTTACCGATGCTCTTCAAAAAATTAAGCCCCTCCGCGCTGTTTATGGAAATATCGATGACCATATTATTCAAAAGGAATTTCCCCTTAACAACCGTTTTATGTGCGAGGGCGTTGATGTTTTCATGACACATATAGGGGGTTATCCTCCAAAGTATAATGGTCGGACCAAAAAAATGGTCAGTGAAAATCCGCCAAAACTTTTTATTTGCGGCCATTCGCATATTTTAAAGGTAATGTGGGATAAACCGCTGGGAGTGCTCCACATGAATCCAGGTGCTTGCGGAAAACACGGTTTTCATCAAGTACGAACTATGTTACGCTTTGTAATTGATGGAGAAGATGTAAAAGATTTGGAAATTATTGAATTAGGCAAGCGGTAGATTCTGAGTAGGATTTGGAAATGGGAAAATAGACACTAAAACAAATTTTTTAGACTCTCAAACGCAATCAAATTGAAATCTTGAAACAAGTTCAGGTTAAATAAAAAACCCGGGAACAACCCCGGGTTTCACGCACTAATAAAACTAAGATGTTAGGTTTAACGCAAGCGATCAACAGATTTTACAAGATCTTCATCCTTTTTAATAGCTCTGTTCGCCAGAACTAAAAAAACGATAGAAAATACAGGAATGAGCATCCCAATACCCTTCTCAGAAACCAAGGCCTCTCCGGATAAATTTAGCGATCGGTAAACGAAAAATCCTAGTAAAAAAAGACTTAATATCAGGTTCAATCTATTAATTACAAATTGATTTTTTCTGTTCTTAAATAAAAATATACTTATTAACGCCAAAGCTGCAATACTATAGAATATAATAGAAATCATCACATCTTGATGGGCATAAAACGCATCGTTATCCATGGTATTCCATAACGGAAGCCACAATGGGACTAAACCACTTAAAAGTGCCACAATTAAGAGAAATACGGATTGAATTCTTTGAATCATTTCCTATTTTAACAGCTTCAGAAAACAAAAATACGTGTCTTTTTAAAAAATATTGCTGCAATACTAAAAATAATTTGTAATATTGCTTCGTTATTAGTGAAACACCTACCATTCGGGAAAATCTTTTCCAAATAATATTTCTACATAACATACCTCTTTATAGTACTTTCTAAAGATTATAATTTATACCATATTTAATGTTTGAGATTTCAGATTTAAAATCAAAAAAGCTTCCTGAGCTTCAGGAAATTGCCAAAGGCTTAAACGTACCAAAGTACAAAACACAAAAAAAATTAGATTTAGTTTATCAAATTTTAGATGTTCAAGCATCTAATCCGAAAGCTGCGGCTGAAGTGATTCCTGCTCCTACAAAAACGGAAGATGAAAAACCAAAACCGCGGCCACGTGTTCGCGTTATAAAAGAGGATAAAAAAGAAGAATCAATACCTGAAAAACCTGAAACAACGACCTCTAAAATAGAACCAACTGCTAAAACAGAAGGAGAAGAAACACCACGACCTAGACCAAGACCAAGGCCACAAAACAACGGCAATGGTAAGCGCGATCAAAAAAATAACGGACCGCATAAAAACCAGCATAAGAAACAGCATCAAAAAGGTAGAGAAGACAAAAATAACTTTGACAAAGACCTTAAAAATAGATATAAAGAACCGGAGTTTGAATTTGATAGTATTATAGAAAGTGAAGGCGTATTAGACATCATGCAAGATGGTTATGGCTTCTTACGCTCATCAGATTACAATTACTTGTCATCACCAGATGATATTTATGTATCACAATCTCAAATTCGTTTGTTTGGTTTAAAAACTGGTGACACTGTTTTAGGCAATGTACGACCACCTAAGGAAGGAGAAAAATATTTTCCTTTAATTAAAGTAAATAAAATTAATGGTATTGATCCTCAAATTGTTCGTGATCGTGTTTCTTTCGAACATTTAACACCATTATTTCCTGACGAAAAATTCAAATTGGCTGAGCGTCAAGCTTCTATATCAACTAGAATTATTGATTTATTCTCACCAATTGGTAAAGGGCAAAGAGGAATGATTGTTTCGCAACCCAAAACGGGTAAGACCATGCTATTGAAAGATATTGCCAATGGTATTGCAGCAAATCATCCTGAAGTATATCAGATTATCTTATTAATTGATGAACGACCAGAAGAGGTTACTGATATGCAACGAAATGTTCAAGGTGAAGTTGTTGCTTCTACCTTTGACAAAGAAGCTACAGAACATGTTCGTGTCGCTAATATCGTACTTGAAAAAGCTAAGCGACTCGTCGAATGTGGTCATGATGTTGTCATTTTATTAGATTCTATTACACGTTTAGCAAGAGCCTATAATACCGTACAGCCCGCTTCAGGGAAGGTATTAAGTGGTGGTGTTGATGCGAATGCGTTACACAAACCGAAACGTTTCTTTGGCGCCGCCAGAAATATCGAAGGCGGTGGCTCGTTATCTATCATTGCAACGGCCCTTACCGAAACAGGTTCGAAAATGGACGAGGTTATTTTTGAAGAATTTAAAGGAACTGGTAATATGGAATTGCAATTAGATCGTAAGATTTCGAACCGAAGAATATTCCCAGCAATTGACCTTACTTCTTCAAGTACACGAAGAGACGACTTGTTGTTAGATAAAGATATTATTCAACGCATGTGGATTATGCGTAAATATTTAGCAGATATGAACCCTGTTGAGGCGATGGAATTTATTGAGCAACGTTTTAAACAAACCAAAAACAACGAAGAGTTTTTAATGACTATGAATCAGTAGTTTAGAGAGCAACTTTATAACGAAATCCCCAATTATTAGAATCAAGAGATTTAATGTTTGGGGATTCTTATTTCTAATTACTAGTTTTTTTCTTTTTTTTGGTTTCTTCAGTTTTTAAGATATCTTTAACACGTAAAAGCATCATGTATCCCCCGGCTTTTACGTAAAACAAATACCTAATTAAATACATTATCTTATGAAAAACTCGCAACAATTATTGTTGAATGCCGCCTTGTTTTCATTATTAGCTGGTGGTCTTAGCAGCTGTCAAGGGGAAAAACAAAAACCAGAACAAAATAATGAGCCTGTGCCGATAACGGTTGAAGCCCCAGCAAACATTATTTCTTTAGAACAAGCTGATTCTATTTATGCGAATTACACCAAACATCGTGTCGCCGCAATTGAAAACTACGAAACTCAAGAGCGATCTCCTTCAGAAAAATTTGAGGCCGCCCGTTTTGTAGATTTCGACTATCAAATGATTAAAGATTACATAGCATATGTTGACCAAGAAGCCTCAAAAGCAGGTGTAAAAGAAGTTACAAAATTGCGTATGTATTTTGGTAATTATCCTAATAAAAAGCATTTTTCAAATGGAAAAAAAGTTGTTCATCCTAGACAAAATTCCATTTTCTTACTGCCCACTTTGGCTGAAAATAAAGGTAATTATGGCTTTTATATAGGTAGCAATGGAAAAGCAGAATTAATTAAAGACTGGAAAGCTAAAATGCTGAAAGGAATGGGGTCGACATTGTCAAAACGTAAAATGAACGAGGCAAGTTTATTAACCAATTTCTTTTCAACTAGTAATGCCCAAGGAGGGGGGAGTTTAACATTGAATTTCGGAAACGGAGGGCCACCACCTCATACTGATTTTTAAATAATGTGGGAGGAAATGATCTTTTTTGCTGAAGAAAATTATTTTCTAATAAGTTATGGCATAACCCTAATAGCCTCCTTAACTTATTATCGAATGTACTTTGACACATGCTTAAGGTTTTTTCCAATACTCATAACGTACACCTTTTTAAATGAACTTTTAGGGTACTTAGTATTGAGATACCCGAAATATCATTTATATATAAATGTAGACTTTAGTCATTATACTGAAATACTATATAATATCTATGCTCTAATTTCATTTACATTTTTCTATTATGTGTACTGGAAACTAATAAAAAACGGCAACTATAAAAAGTGGATTGTAGCGGGTTGGTTATTAGTGCTACTCTCGTATATTGTAAGCTCATTTTTTCAAGATCCGCAACGAACGAATCTATTTTATGCCACGGCCATTGGCTCATGGGTATTAATTTTTTGCATAAGTCTGTATGTATTAGAGAAATACCATAACCATGAAAATTTAATACAATCGAAGAATTTAATGTTTTGGTTTAGTCTGGCTCTATTAATATTCTATTCTGTACTACCTATTTTATTTTTAATTGGTTATACAAATTACCAGATTTGGGAAGCGTATCATTTAAAAACAATACTGAGAATCTTTATAATCATCATGTACGCCATCCTCACTATTGGATTTATTAAAGGTAAACGACGCTACTTTTCTTAATCGAACTTTATCGTAAAGTAGTTTTTGAGCATAAAAAAACCTAACGAAATTCGTTAGGTTTTTTTATAAGCTTCATACAATGTATTTACATTGAAGCAACGTGCTTTGCTAATTTACTTTTCAAATTAGCTGCTTTATTGTTATGAATAATATTGCGTTTTGCCAAGCGATCAATCATGCTAACCACACTAGGCAATAGTGCTTCAGCATCTTTTTTCTTTTCTTCAGAACGCAATTTCTTCAAGGCATTACGCATTGTTTTGTGCTGATACCTATTACGAAGACGTACTGCTTCATTTCTTCTGATTCTCTTTAATGCTGACTTATGATTTGCCATCTTTTACTTCTTAATTATAATTCTATTCTGTTTTTTCGTCGATACCAATCGAACTTTTGTAGCCCGTAGGGGAATCGAACCCCTGTTACCAGGATGAAAACCTGGCGTCCTAACCCCTAGACGAACGGGCCATTTTAATTAATAAGTGAAAATTGCCAATTCAATAGTATTATAAAATCAACAATTTATACCGATCATTAAATTTCGTAGTCCGTAGGGGAATCGAACCCCTGTTACCAGGATGAAAACCTGGCGTCCTAACCCCTAGACGAACGGACCATTACTTAATTTTTGTTTACAACCCAGTGAACATCAACAAAAAACGTCATTAGGCGGGTGCAAAAATACAATTATTTTTGACTACTACAAGAACAATTTCATCTTTTAATAAGCCTTTGCAAATAGTACGCGATACGGGGCATTTTTTCCCGTAACCATACACTTTCCTTCTTTTTTCTCTACGTCAATGGGCACACAACGAATCGTGGCTTTCGTTTCCTTTTTTATACGATCTTCTGTTTCAGTTGTTCCGTCCCAGTAAGCTGAAATAAATCCACCTTTTTCTTCCAATACTTTTTTGAATGATTCATACGAATCAACCTCTGTAATATGTTCTTTTCTATAATCAAAGGCTTTTTGGTAAATATTCTTTTGAATATCCTCCATCAAATACTCGATTTTTTCAATCACATCACCCGCAGCAACAATTTCCTTTTTTAGAGTATCTCTACGAGCAATCTCATAAGTGCCATTTTCCAAATCGCGTTGCCCAACAGCCAATCGAATTGGCACCCCTTTTAGCTCGTATTCATTAAACTTAAAACCTGGCTTATGCGTATCTCTATTATCGAATTTTACAGAAATTCCTTTAGAACGTAATTCTTTTACTAAAGGTTTTATTTTTTCAGAAATTATATCTAGTTGTTCTAAGCCTTTATATATCGGAACAATTACCACTTGTATTGGTGCTAATTTTGGCGGAAGCACCAGTCCGTTATCATCACTATGGGTCATTACCAAGGCTCCCATCAAACGGGTAGAAACACCCCATGACGTTGCCCAAACAAAATCTTTTTGACCTTCTTTATTTGCAAATTTAACATCGAAAGCCTTTGCAAAATTTTGTCCTAAAAAGTGTGACGTTCCTGCCTGTAAGGCTTTACCGTCTTGCATTAAAGCTTCGATGCAGTAGGTCTCTATCGCACCAGCAAAACGTTCACTTTCCGTTTTCAACCCCTTAATTACAGGTACCGCCATATGTTCTTCGGCAAAAGTAGCATACACATGCATCATCTGTTCTGCTTCTTCAATGGCCTCTTTCTCAGTAGCATGAGCCGTATGACCCTCTTGCCATAAGAATTCTGCTGTACGTAAAAAAAGACGTGTTCGCATTTCCCACCGAACGACATTGGCCCATTGATTAATAAGTAATGGTAAATCGCGATAAGACTGCACCCATCTTCTGTACGTATCCCATATTATAGTTTCAGACGTAGGTCGTACAATTAATTCTTCTTCTAATTTCGCATCTTCATCTACAATAATTTCACTCCCGTCATCTGAATTTTTCAATCGATAATGTGTCACAACAGCACACTCTTTAGCAAAACCTTCTACATGGCTTGCTTCTTTACTCAAATAAGATTTTGGAATAAAAAGTGGAAAATAGGCGTTCTCATGCCCCGTTTCTTTAAACATTTTGTCTAAACCCGCTTGCATTTTTTCCCAAATAGCATAACCATATGGTTTAATCACCATACAGCCCCTAACTCCTGAATTCTCCGCCAAATCAGCCTTTACAACGAGTTCATTATACCATTTAGAATAATCTTCGTCTCTCTTCGTTAAATTTTTACCCATTTATATAGTTTGGCATAAATCTTGTGTTAATCTTTTCGCAATAGTTTGGTAAAACTAACTATTTTTATAATGTTCAACAATTTAAATTATAACTGATGATACAATCCCTGCACCTCAAAAATATTCGCGCTCTAGTGTTATGTAGTTTTATAGGATTCTTAGCTGTTTCATGCGGTACATACCAATCTGCTTCTTACTATGACAATGATGGTATTTACAGTAATGGGCAACGTGTTTCTGTAGATAAAGCTCCAAAACAAGTGGAACAACAAAAACAGCAAAAAGGAGAAAATACCTATGCTGATTATTTTGGACAAAAAGCAGATCAGTACAGCGAAATACTCGAAAGTGAAATTTTTACTGATGTTGATTCTTATGCTAGTGAAGTGCAGAACGATAGTATTTCTGAAGAAAATTTAACAGATTACTACACTCCAGATAATGATTATGTTGGTAATGGTAACTGGGGAGATAATCCATCAAATGTAACTATTAATGTTTACGATAATGGCTGGAATAATTGGGGTGGTTTCGGTTATGGTTGGAATAATTCTGGCTGGGCGGGAGCCGGCTTTGGTTATGGATTTGGAGGTTATGGATGGGGTTGGAATAGATGGAATCGTTGGAATAGATGGAATAACTGGGGTTGGGCTGGTTATGGTTTCGGTTGGAACAATTGGGGCTGGGGTGGCTACGGCTATGCTTGGTGCCCTCCATATGGTTACGGATTTAATAATAGAGGCTTTGGAAATAGAGGATATGGCTATGCCTATAACGCAGGTCGACGTGGCTATTATAACAGAAATACAGTCTCTAGAAACAATGGGTTTGCAGCACGAAGTAGCAGATCAAACCTAAACACATCGAGAGCCAATAGTTCAAGATACAGAACGAGTTCAGGAATGTCAATTGCTAATAGAAATGCTATTACACGAAGTACTAGAACAAGCAGAAACGGTATTGCTTCGCGGCGAACGGTTGGGGTTGATCGTAATCAAGCATACAGAACAAGTCGTAGCACTAGAGCAACTCCGAGATACAATCGTTCTTCTAGAAATAATCAGTACTACAGTAGATCTGCACCAAGAAGCAGCAGCTACAGAGGTGGTTCGACGGTCTATAGAAGTTCAAGGTCTACGACACCTAGGACTTCAAGTTATAGAAGTTCTAGAAGCAGAACTGGAAATACTGGAGCGTACAGAAGTTCACGAAGTACGCAATCATACAGAAGTTCTGCGCCTCGATCTAGCAGCTACAGGTCATCAGGTCGAAGTTCAAGCTCAAGAAGTTCTGGCAGCTACAGAAGTTCGGGTAGTAGTTCTAGAAGTTCAGGTAGTGTTAGAAGCTCGAGCAGTTCTTCAAGATCCTCTTCAAGTGGAAGATCTTCAGGTAGATCATCTAGCAGTAGAAGACAATAATCAGACAATCATTCGAACTTAATAAATTCTGTTGAAATGAAAAGAAGTTTAACTTTCATAACGCTATTACTATGCACTTTTGTTACTGCCCAAAACAGTATTGATGTATTACGTTTTAGTAGCGAAAATACAATAGGAACTGCTCGATTTCAAGCCATGAGTGGAGCATTCGGAGCCCTAGGTGGAGACTTATCTGCCCTAAATGCCAATCCTGCAGGTGTTTCCGTATTTAATTATAATCAAGGTGTTGTTTCAGTATCGCATTACGGAAGAAGTAATGAAATTAGTTATGGCGGAAATGCCACGGGGACATACCCTGGATACTTAGATATCAATCAAGCCGGTGGTGTTTTAGTATTTAAAAGTAGTGAACCATCGTCTGAGTGGGGAAAAATTGCAGTAGCCGTTAACTACGACATTGTGAATAATTTTAATAACGAATTGAGCATTTCTGGTCAAAATACTGAGGGAATTGACAATTACTTTTTAAATTTTGCTCAAGGAGTTCCTTTCGGAGATATTACGTTACGTGATGGAGAATTTATAGAAGATGCCTATTTAGATATTGGTTCTGAACAGGGATTTGCCGATCAACAGGCTTTTTTAGGGTACTTTGGAGGTATTATAGATCCCGAAAATATGGAAGATTCAAATACGAACTACCTTAGTAATGCCAATTATTCTAATGTAAATCAAAATTTGTCAAGAATAACGCAAGGTTACAACAGTAAATTTACAGTTACCGTAGGTTCACAGTATGCTGAAAAATTACATTTGGGAGCTTCTTTGAATTTTCATAGCATAGTCTACACTAGAAATGATGAATTCACAGAAAATAACTACGATGTAGGTTCTGAAATTACACAAACCACATTTGACAATCGCTTGTTCTCAGAAGGTACGGGATTCTCATTAAATTTAGGCCTTATTGCTAAGGTAACTGACGCATTACGCGTAGGGGCTAGTTATCAATCACCTACTTGGTATCGCCTGCAAGATAATCTACAACAACGCATTTCATCGGACCTGGCGGATGCTGATATTAACTTTATCAACTTTGATCTAGTTAATGTGTTCCCCAGATACACCATTAAGAGTCCGGCAAAGGTTACTGGAAGTTTAGCATTGGTGTTTGGTAAGAACGGACTTTTAAGCTTTGATTATGGTATTCAAGATATGTCTCAGGCAAGGCTTGGGCCCACTTCTGATGCCAATTTTTCTACCATCAATGATGATATTTCGAATGAATTAACTACTGTAACAAGTTTACGGTTAGGAGGCGAATATCGAATTAATAGATTCAGTTTACGTGGTGGATATCGCTTTGAAGGTAGTCCTTATGAAGACGGCAATTTAACGGGAGATTTAGAAGGAATTTCAGGTGGTATTGGATATGATTTCGGAGCTAGTAAATTAGATCTTGCAATTAGCCGTTATGAGCGAGATACGACCGAGCGTTTATTTGATTCAGGAATTACCACTCCGGCATTGATTGATAATAGTAATACCAATGTTACTCTAAGTTATACTACTAAGTTCTAGAATTATATAGAGAATTAGCGCTTTAAAGTAAAATGTGATTTTCTGGTTTTAGCAACAATCACTCCTGAATCTGCTTCGTCGTACTCAAAGCGAAACCAGTAATCTGAAGAAGGCATAGGTTTACCATTAAAAGTGCCATCCCAACCTCCAACGGCGTCAATTTGCTTTAACAATTTTCCATATCTATCAAAGATAAAGACGATGGGATTATCAAGTGTTTCAATACCCGAAATATTCCAAGTTTCATGCAACCCATCTCCATTTGGAGTAAAGAATTTGGGGTAGCCAACGACTAAAAATTCAAAAGGTTCTGAAGTACCGCAACCATTTTTGTCATTGATAACTACCGTATTTAATCCTGGAGGGATGTCCATGAAAATGGAACTATCTTGAAATTCTCCCCCATTTAAGGCGTATTCATAGCTGCTATTTCCGGTAACAAAAATTTCAATATCGTTTTGATTAGGGTCTTTCGATAAATTAGTTTCATTTATTTCTACTCGATCTAAAACAGGTGCTCCATAAAAAGTAATTAAAATTCCACCATCATCACGTACAGTTGGCGGAGAACCACTAATCGTTGTAATTTCGGCAAAATAACGTCCAGAATTTGGACTTGCAACAACAAGTTCGGCTCCAAAAGCACCAGTACCAAGTAGCGTAGCGTCTATGACACCATCATCATCAAAATCAACAGTCCAAGTAACGCTAGCAATATCTGCTCCTACGGGAGAGTTTAGAGCACTTAGTGGTATATCAGGATCTCCTTCGCAGGCTATAATATCTATTCCCAAAAAATCATCTCTCAAAGTACAATCTAAAGCGGTATTCTGATCAGACTGCACAGAGCTACCCGTAAAGCTCAGCATAAAAGGCTCCGCGTCTCCATTAAAATTAGTATTAAAATTATTTATTAAAATATAATACACTTCACCAGGCTCAACTTCCAACCAATCGTCATAGGTATTTTGGCTCCCCGTAATATGAGCCGCCCCCGTTTGTCCGCTAACGGGATTAACACCAATACCAGTAAATCCGGTTTCATTGACCTCATAATTACATCGAATTGGTTGTGTCGTTCCGTTACCAATGGCAGTGCAATCGACATCGGGGCCGTAAACAGCAAAATCCCACTCAGCAGTTGGGGTTCCGCTACCGCCAACAGGCAAGGCTTCAATATCAAAACCTACTTGGCCGCCAGTACCAGCTCTAAAAACAAACCAAGAAGTATTATTTTCAATATTGGCACTAATAAGACTGCCTTTTTCTAAACAGCCGGTTTCGGTAATCACATCAGGATCAAATTCATCAATATCACCCCGACCATCTGCAAATGACATGATAGGCATGTCTGCACATACGGGAATTGCAGTTCTGCAATCACCTGAATTAGAGGTTTGAGCATATGTTGATAAACTAAAAAAGAGGGAACAAAATGAGGCGTATAGTAGTGTTCGCATATGAATAAGGACAAAAATAGGGGTGCTTTACTATAATGGTATAACTCTACCAATACACCATTTAGTATATTTTTATCGATAATTTATGCCGTTAATCGACAAACGGCAATATTCAGATCGATTACCTTTTCAAAGAAAAATGATTATTTATATACTTAGCCTCGGTAATTTGACCATTACTATCAGTATAGGTTAGTTTAAACCAATAATCTGAAGCTGGCATCAGAGATCCGTTAAAAGTCCCATCCCATCCTGCACTATTTTCATTCATCTGATACAAAAGTTTGCCGTATTTATCATAAATACTTATTACTGGATTATCTAAATGCGACATGCCTTCAATAGTCCATTGATCATTCATTCCATCTCCGTTAGGTGTGAAAAATTTCGAAAAACCTGCAACGACAATATCCTCAGAAACGACACCACAACCTATAGGGTCATTAACCGTTATGGTATGCCTGCCAGGTGATACATTTTCAAAAATATTGTTTAATTGATATTCTTCATTATCAATTTGATACTCCCAATTCCCATCGCTATCAGTTAATACGCGAACGGTATTGTTATCTTGTAAATCATCAATTTCTATAGCTGCTATAGTAGGAGGTTTCGAAATAACGACGGTAATTTCCTTCATGCTAGAACAACTGAAGCCCGATTGCATATTTTCCACAGTGACCTTATATGATCCAGGTTGCGAAACATCAATGCTAGATGTTGTTTCGCCAGTAGACCAACTATAGGTATAATCTGGCAATGCAACTAAAGATCCGATAGTTATACTTGCCTCCCCATCGCATAAAAAAACTTCATCATCAAAGTCTAATTCTGGCGTCTGAACACTACTCAGCTGAAAAGATTGCGTTGCGTCAAAGCAATTAGGGTTTTGAGCTGAACTAACCCGTATATAAATTCTCTGAGAAGTAGCAATCTGCGTATATTCCTTGGTTAAAAAATTAACTCCCGCATTGGCATCTGCTTGAGTACTATGATAGCTCACTACAAAATCGGTAGGGCTTTGCCCCCCTAATACCGATGTGTCTTTCGTTGACAAATCATAACTAGATTCAGCAGAACATACTACATCATCTAAAACGGGAAAAGCAACGGGTACTGATGAAAAACCAACTTGTACATCACTAATTATATTATTGTTTGAAGGTGTTACTACTTCTACCCGATATATTGCGGCATCAGTAACCATTAGGGTAGCATTATTCTGCCCCATTATCAATTCAAAACCTGAGCCATCATCTTTATACCAATTATATGTTGATGCAACAACAGTAAGCGCATTTAATGTAATCGTCTCGCCTTCACAAGAAGCAATTGGTGGACCGAGTAGGTTATTAATGATCGAACAATCTAAAGCATTTAAAGGATCATCTTTAAAAATTTGCCCTGAAAATTGTATAGAAAAACCAGAATTGCTGTTACTAAAATTGTTAATCAGTAAGTAATAATCTTCTCCAGGAGCGACTTGTATCCAATCTTCAAATTGTATGTTTGCTGTTTCACCTGTAGGGTCTTCACCCACACCAATGAACGTATTTTGGTCTTGGTTATCAAAAAAATTACAACGTATTGGCTCTCCTAAATTATTACAATCTGAAGCCCTATATAACGCATAATCCCAATCCTCATTGCTATTAATTCCGATATTAAACCCTAATTGACCTGTTGCTCCTGTTCGAAAGCGATACCAACCAGAATTGGACTCTATGGCATTAGTAATGGTTTGTTCTAAACAACCACTCGTTAGTGCTCCGTTAAAGTCATCATTACCAAAACCATTCGTACCTCCATTTACTGGAGTATTACTACAAATAGGTACCGCATTAACACAGTCTGCAGAGACTTGCCCGAAAAACGGACAAATACCTCCAAAAAAAGCGACTATGGTTATTATTTTGAGACGGTTCATAAATAGGCTGAACTTTTGAATGTTTTAAAAATAACAGGTGTACGCTCTTAACACTAATTTATGTTGTGTAACACAGTAAATAGGGTATTAAGTGCCATATTATGTATATCTTTGTCGTTTGACTAAGTTCGTTTTTAATGAAATTTGATAGCAGCTTGAATGAGCATTTTGAAGAGTTAGGAAACAGTCATGTTTCCTCGTCGGAAGACACCCCTTTACGCAAAGATGCATTTGTCTTAAGCGATGAAGAAAAAATAGATAGAATTAAAGCTAATGTGCGAGAGATTATGCTCACTTTGGGTCTTGATCTTAATGATGATAGTTTGAAAGGCACCCCAGATCGTGTTTCAAAAATGTATGTCAATGAGTTATTCGGAGGCTTAAATCCCGAACGCAAACCTAAATCATCAACTTTTGACAATAAGTATAAGTATGGCGAGATGCTGGTTGAGAAAAATATTACCTTATACTCTACTTGCGAGCATCATTTATTGCCTATAGTGGGGAAAGCGCATGTAGCCTATATTTCTAATGGTACCGTTGTTGGTTTATCAAAGATGAATCGAATTGTTGATTATTTTGCGAAAAGACCGCAAGTACAGGAACGTCTTAACATACAAATAGTTAGGGAACTTCAGAAAGTTCTTGGCACAGAGGATGTTGCTTGTGTGATTGACGCAAAACATTTATGTGTTAATTCAAGGGGAATTCGCGATATTGAAAGTAGTACGGTAACTGCTGAATACGGTGGTAAATTTAAAGAAGAGTCGACACGTCGTGAATTTTTAGACTATCTCAATCTAGACACCAATTTCTAATCGCTTTCTCTTATCATGGAGTTATACCAAAGCCAAAATTTAAAAATTCATAATTCACTTTCTGGTAAAAAAGAACTATTTAAACCTTTAAATGAAGGTCGAATTGGCATGTATGTTTGCGGACCTACTGTATACAGCAATGTACATTTAGGAAACTGCCGTACATTCATGTCTTTTGACATGATTTTTAGATATTTCAAACATCTCGGCTATAAGGTAAGATATGTACGAAATATTACAGATGCTGGTCATTTGGTAGACGATGGAGATGATGGTGAAGATAAGATTGCAAAAAAAGCAAGATTAGAGCAATTAGAGCCAATGGAAGTCGTGCAACGTTATACTATTGACTTTCATAATATTCTTCAAAAATTCAATTTTCTTCCACCGAGCATAGAGCCAACAGCGACAGGTCACATTATTGAACAAATAGAAATTGTAAAAGATATTCTTGACAAAGGGTATGCCTATGAAAAAAACGGCTCTGTGTATTTTGATGTTGCTAAATTCAATGAAACAAATGATTACGGTAAGTTAAGCGGCAGAAAATTAGAAGACATGATCGCTAATACCCGTCAACTTACTGCCCAAAACGAGAAAAAAAATCCTCAAGATTTTGCGTTATGGAAACGCGCAGAGCCACAGCATATTATGCGCTGGCCGTCACCGTGGGGTGATGGTTTTCCAGGTTGGCACTTAGAGTGTACCGCTATGAGCACCAAATATTTAGGAGAGACTTTTGACATTCACGGAGGCGGAATGGACTTAAAATTTCCACATCATGAATGTGAAATTGCACAAGCAGAAGCCAGCTATGGGCAATCTCCTGTGCGGTATTGGATGCATGCCAATATGCTTACTATGAATGGTAAGAAAATGGCAAAATCAACAGGAAATAATATACTACCAGGGGAAATATTTACAGGTGAAAATTCCATTCTTAGTAAAGCATTTTCGCCTTCAGCAGTTCGATTTTTTATGATGCAAGCACATTACACAAGTATTCTTGACTTGAGCAATGATGCTTTATTGGCATCAGAAAAAGGCTATCATCGTTTAATGGAAGCTTTAGATATTTTATCTAGCATTGTGCCAAAAGGGGTATCAGATTTTGATGTTCAAGCATGGAAAAAAACATGTTATGATGCCATGAATGATGATTTTAACACACCTATTTTAATTGCCAAAATCTTCGATGCGGTTAAATTTATAAATCTCTTAAAGGATGGCGAAAAATGGATTAATGCCTCTGATTTAAAAGAACTTCAAAATACATTGAATGCATTTGTCTTTGATGTTTTAGGGCTCGTTGACAAATCAGATAATGCAGATGATTCAGATAAATTATCAGGTGTTGTAAACTTGTTAATCGAACTTCGAAAAGAAGCTAGGGATAATAAAGATTTCGAAACATCAGATAAAATTCGAAATCAATTAGATGCGCTTGGCATACAATTAAAAGATGGTAAAGAAGGCACTACGTTTAGCCTATCTTAAACCTGTTCATATGCCAAAATCTCGGTAAGCCGAAAATGAAAAAAGTACTTATAGCTCCATTCATTTTTTTGGTTCGCATATATCAGCGAGGCATTTCTCCCTATACTCCTGCCACCTGCCGCTATGCACCTACTTGCTCGCAATATACGGTTGAAGCTCTTCAAAAACATGGTTTATTTAAAGGCGGATGGTTATCTCTAAAACGAATTATTAGTTGTAATCCGTGGGGTGGCAAAGGCTATGACCCAGTTCCTTAAAGAAAATTTAATTGACCATGCCACTACGACCTATTTTTGCACGTATAATGAACAAAATCTTGGCCCTTAACGCTTCAATTCAAAAACATAGTGATCTTATAGCTATTCACTATCTTAGCCCACAAAATAACACTACATGCATTTTTTAAGTATTATCTGGAACCCGAATGACACCCTTTTCGCATTAGGTCCGTTACAAATTAAATATTATAACCTTCTTTGGATTGCCGCTTTCGCCATCGGATGGTTCATAATGAAACGTATTTTTACGAATGAGAAAAGGTCTATCGAAGAACTAGACTCTCTTTTTATTTATACGGTTCTTGCTACCATGCTAGGTGCTCGATTAGGCCATGTTGTATTCTATCAACCAGAATTAATTACCCAAGATCCGCTTTCGATTTTATTGCCAATAAAAACAGTACCCGAATTTAAATTCACCGGTTTTACAGGTTTGGCAAGTCATGGAGCGGCGATTGGTATTATCATAGCAATGTTTCTTTACGTTCGTAAATATGCGCAAACCAATATCTTATGGATTCTTGATCGTCTCGTTATTCCATCAGCTATAGGCGCCTTTTGTGTCCGTTTAGGTAATTTTTTCAATTCAGAAATCGTAGGTTCAAAAACGCAAGAGTCTTTCCTTTTTGCTACTAAATTTATTAGAAATACGGTGGGGTCTTCTGTAGATACTGGAGATCTAAAAGTAGGTGAGGCACTGCGCTTAACTGGGGCAAAGTCTGCTAATAATGCCTATGAATTAATTGAAAAATCACCCAAATTTGCTGAACGTCTAGCAGAAATTCCATATCGCCACCCTGCACAACTTTATGAAGGCGTCGCTTATATTGGCGTCTTTTTAATACTTTACTATTTCTATTGGAAAACCGATAAAAAAAATAAGTCTGGCTTTTTATTTGGTACCTTTTTAGTACTCTTATGGGGTATTCGTTTTTTTGTAGAATTTGTAAAGGAACGTCAAAACGAACTCGATGCAAGCATTGGTACCCTTTCTATAGGGCAGCTGTTGAGCATCCCATTTATATTGATCGGACTATATTTTATGTTTCGCCCTAAGCCCGCAAAATAGTAATCATCTTTAATTACACGATAAAAAATGAAAGCTTTACGCAGCATTTTATTCATAACTTTCTTTGCGGTAATTTTTTGTTGCAAACAAAAACCAACAACAGTTGTTAAAACAACCCCTATTGCTTTTACCAAAGAGGGCGAATTGACCATTACCAAGCAAAAAGTTGATACACTAATTACGCGCCTAGATATTGAATTTGCTGAAACGGAATATGAAACTCAAACTGGTTTGATGTATCGCAAAAGCATGAAGGATAATCAGGGAATGCTTTTTATTTTTAATGATGAGCGTGTACATTCTTTTTATATGAAAAACACTGAAATACCCTTAGATATTATCTATATCAAAGCAGACTTAACCATTGCCAGTTTTCAGGAAAATGCGCAACCCTTTGACGAAAGGGGTTTGTCTTCTCAAGTACCTATAACTTATGTCTTAGAAGTCAATGCGGGACTTGCCGAAAAATGGTTACTTGAAATTGGAGATCACATCGCATATCGTAAAATTTGATTTTTTGAAAATTCAGAGTACAGCACTGCATATTAATAGCCAAAATGGATATAAGATTGCCATAACAAAATACGCATCTGATAAAGGCACTAATCAAATTATTGTTATTTCTTCAGCAACAGGTGTTCTTCAAAAATACTATTCTAAATTTGCATCTTACGCTACCTCTAAAGGCTTTGTTGTCTTCACTTTTGACTATAGTGGCATTGGCAGTTCCAATAATGCTATTCAAGAGTTAAAAAATAATAAGTGTACATTAAAAAGCTGGGGAAGTATTGATCAGGCCACCGTACTAGCATACGCCAAAAAGGAGCATCCAGAGGCTAGCTTAACGTTGATCACACACAGTATAGGAGGGCAATTGATTGGATTCAACCCCAATCACCACATGATCGATAAAATCATTATGGTAGCTTCTCAAACCGGTTATTGGCGCTATTTTAAAGGCTTACACTCCTTTAAAATGCTATTATTTTGGTATTTTTTAATTCCGATTTTTACACCTCTTTTTAGTTTCTTTCCGGCAAAAAAACTAGGCCTTTTTGAAAACCTTCCCAAAAATATGGTTTACGAATGGGCTTCTTGGGGCAAACAAAAAAAATACATGATGCATTTTTACAATTCAAAAGACTATTTTTTTGACGCCATACAAAAACCCATGCTAGCCTTAAGCTTTTCAAAAGACACCTTTGCGCCGAAACCTGCAGTAGATTGGATGGTTTCACAATATAAAAATGCCGTCGTCAAACGTGTACATCATCATCCCCGAAAAGGTGAAAAACATGTAAAACACTTCGGCTTTTTCAAGACTACATTCAAAGATCCCTTTTGGAATCAAACCATTAATTGGATTCTCACAAATTCGTACACATGAATAATTATTTACTTACTGGATACGAAACAGAACGCCTAAAGTTTAGAAAGTTAAGAGCTGATGATTTTAATACTTGGCTTCCTTTTCACCAAAACCCTAAAAGCAATTCGTTTTGGGTAGGTTTACCAGAAGATCCGATGCTAGCCTGCCAACATTGGTTTGATAAAGCTTTTCATCGATACGAGAACGGATTGGGCGGTATGAATGTTTTAATTAATAAAGAAACAAATGCATTTATTGGCCAATGTGGTTTATTGATACAAACAGTAGACGGTATTGAAGAGCTTGAAATAGGATATTCTATACTTCCGCAATACTGGAAACTCGGTTATGCCACTGAAGCAGCTCGTAAATGTAAAGCGGTTGCCCGAGAACGCAACTTGACTAAATCTGTAATTTCAGTGATTCATATTAATAATATTGCTTCTCAAAAAGTGGCTCTAAACAATGGCATGTTTTTAGACAAAACCACCGTATACAACAATAATGAGGTACATGTTTTTAGAATCTTTTTATGAAAGAGCATTGGGCGATTTTTGTAAATAACAATTCAAATAAAAAGGCACTTATTCACAAACTTCTAAGTGGTGATGTACCTTCGCCTTTAAAGAAGTTAAAGACGAAAAAAGGAGGGTTATTTTCAAAACTGGCCTTAGACAAATTTCTTAAAGAGGAAGATAGGCATGGCAAGAATCGTCTAGAACAAGGTTTTAATCAAGCCCTGAAAACAATGTCGAGCGGAGAACAAAAGAAAGCCCTTCTGCATTATTTGCTTCGTACTACTTATGATTTTATTATTCTTGACAACCCTTTTGATAATTTAGACCATGATTCTCAAATTGAATTTATTAAGCGCGTTGAAGCCCAGGCTCAAGAAACTACTTTTATTCAAATCTTAAGTCGTGAAAGTGAAGTCCTGCCGTTTATAACTAATTATGCAGATTTAAATGGTACCCTTCTGTCTTTTAGAGAAAGTACCCTCTTAACTCCTTCTAAAATAAAACACCCCTTTACAGGGAAAATTCCAAAACCCTTGGAGCCTTCTCCGCCCTTAAATCAGTTATTAATTCATCTGAGTGATGTATCGGTTCGTTTTGGAAACAAAATAGTACTAAAACATATTGATTGGAAGATTCACAAAGGAGAATTTTGGCAACTAAGTGGTAAAAATGGAAGCGGTAAAAGCACCTTACTCGCTATGATTACGGGAGAAAATCCGAAAGGCTACGGACAAGAACTCTTTCTTTTTGGAAAAAAGAAAGGGAGTGGGGAAAGCATTTGGGATATTAAAAAAAATATAGGCTACTTCTCGCCAGCCATGACCTATAAATTTAACGGACGCCATTCGGTTGAACACATGCTCATTTCAGGTTTGAATGATTCTATTGGCTTATATTTAAAACCTACCGAAAGTCAATTAGCTCTGGCCAAAAAATGGATGCTTCTATTGGGTTTTCTTGATTTGAAAAACGAACTGTTTTGTAACTTAACAATGGGGCAGCAGCGATTAATTATGATTGCTAGGGCTATGGTAAAACATCCACCCTTATTACTATTAGATGAGCCTACCGCGGGCCTTGACGATCAATCAGTTGATTTACTCGTAAACCTGGTTAATAAAATTGCAAAAGAGAGTCATACGGCTATTATATTCGTTTCTCACCGCGTGGAGCAGGGACTTAACCCCGACTATATTTACGAACTACAAATGACGGCGAGCGGTTCAATTGGAAAAATACTATAACTGCGCATAAAAAAAGCCATACACTTTCGTACATGGCTCTTACAATATTTAGAATTTTCTATTCTTGCTTTTCTCCTTTAACTGCCTTTTTAAGAGAATCAAACATCACTGGTGTTGCAATGAATAATGACGAATAGGTACCTACAATAATACCAACAATCATAGCGAACATAAATCCGCGAAGCGATTCACCGCCAAAAACGAAAATAGCCAATAATACTACCAATGTCGTTAATGAAGTATTTAATGTTCTACTAAGTGTACTATTAAGAGCTAAATTAACATTAGAGCCACCTTTCCAGCCTTTCTCGCCAATGATCTCACGAATACGGTCAAATACTACCACAGTATCATTTAAAGAATACCCTATCACTGTTAGAATAGCCGCAATAAACGCTTGGTCAATTTCTAAGCTAAAAGGTAAAATATTGGTAGCTCCAAAAATGGAGAATATTCCTAATACAATCATGACATCATGAAAAACTGCCGTTACAGCACCTAAAGAATATTGCCATTTTCTAAAACGCAATAAAATATATAGGAAAACAACAGCTAAAGAGCCAATAATTGCCCAGTATGCATTTTGCTTAATATCATCCGCAATTGTTGGGCCCACCTTTACAGATTGCATAATACCAACAACTTTATCATCACTACCTATAACAAAATTTTCTTGTGTAAGTCCGTCAGGTAAGTAATTTTGTAATGCCGTAAACAACTTCCCTTGAATTTCATCATCGACTTCAATACCTTCAACGTCAACCTTATACGGAGTCGTAATTTTAATTTGATTCGCCTCACCGAATGTTTTCACTTTTGTACCTCCATCAAAAACAGCAGGAGCATCTAATTTAGATGTTATTTCAGCGGTATTTACGGCTTTCTCAAAACGAACGGTATACGATCGACCGCCAATGAAATCAACACCCTGTTGTAAACCTTGTGTTAATAGAGAAAACAAACCAATACCGACTAATACAGCAGAAATAATGTAAGCGATTTTTCTTTTACCTAAGAACTTAATATTAATATTTTGGAATAGGTTCTTGGTAAGTGCCGTAGAAAAGTCTAGTGATCTATTCTTACCACTCAAATACCAATCAACCAATAAACGAGTCACAAAAATTGCCGTAAACAAAGATGTTAGAATACCTATTAATAAGGTTGTTGCAAAACCTTTTATGGGTCCAGAACCGAATACCAATAAAATTAATGCTGTAAGACCAGTAGTTATATTCGCATCTAAAATAGAGGAAAGCGCATTATTAAAGCCGTCAGCAACTGCCAGACTTTTACCTTTTCCTTTCTTAATTTCCTCTTTAATTCGTTCAAAAATAAGTACGTTAGCATCTACCGACATACCTATTGTTAAAACAATACCCGCAATACCCGGTAAAGTTAGCACTGCTTCAATACTAGTTAAGGTACCAAAAATCAATAAGATATTTAACAATAATGCTACATCTGCAAATATGCCTGCCTTACCGTAGTAGAAAACCATCCAAACCAAAACGATAATCATCGCAATAATAAATGACATCAAACCACTATCGATGGCCTCTTGACCAAGAGATGGACCAACGATTTCAGATTGAATAATTTCTGCTTTCGCTGGTAATTTACCAGCACGCAAAACATTCGCAATATCTTTCGTTTCTACCAGTTTAAAGTTTCCAGATATTTCGGTTCCTCCACCAGTAATACCACCAACTACTGAACAACCTGGCGCCGTGTATACTTTATCATCTAAAACTACAGCAATACCAGTGTTGTTTTTATTAGCATCGCTAGTTAATTTTTGCCATTCTTTAGCACCCTTAGAATTCATACTCATTCTAACGATGTTTCTATTTCTCAAATCAATATCGCTTCTAGCGTCACTTACCACATCACCACTCATTCGAGGCTTGTTGTCTCTACCAGATTTTAAAGCAAATAATTCTATGACATCACTTTTTTCAGCTGACTGGCGTTTCCATGCAAATTTGGCAAACTGAATATCTGCTGGCAACAAACGTCTTATTTCTGGCATTCTCAAATATTCATCAACTTCTTGTTGATCTTTTACTGCTACTCTGAACCAAGCATTCGTACCGGGTATTGGCGGTATAAATTTATCTAGTAAAGGATTTACTTGATTTGCCACTTCTAATGAATCGGCTGTCACATCAGATAGCAAAGAATCGAGTTCTGAAACTTCCTTAACTGGTTCTTCGGTTTTTTCTGGAACATCAACCAACGTTTTTAGCTTTTCATTAGCCTGAACTAAAAAAGTACTTAAACTAGGTGTATTCTGCGGGTATGTTTCCCAAAATTGCAATTCAGCAGTTTGCGAAACTAATTCTAAAGCTCGCTTTACATCTTTAGCACCTGGCAACTCAATAAGTACACGACCAGAGGTGCCAATACGTTGAATGTTAGGTTGTGTAACTCCATAACCATCTATACGTTCACGAAGTACTTCAAATGCCGAAACAATTGCATCATCAATTTTTTGACGGATAATAGGTCTTACGATATCATCACTAGCATTTACATCTTTAATATCATCACCTAAATTTTTCGTGAAGAAAATTTCAGGAGAGGCTAATCTTGTATCTCCTTTAATATTATCAAAAGCCTCAAAGAATAGATCAATATAGGTATCATCACTGTTCTTTGCTAGTTCATCAGCATCTGCTAAAGCCTTTGTAAAGACAGGGTTTTTACTCTGATCAGAGAGTCCTATTAAAATATCTTTAATTGATATTTGAATAGTTGCATTAATACCTCCTTCAAGGTCTAGTCCCTTATTTAGTTGTTTCTTCTTGGCATTTTCGTAGGTTGTAAAACCATATTGTTTGAGTTCTGCCACAGAATCAAGATACTTAACTACCAATTCATCTTGTTTTACACCAACATCTGGATCATTCGAATCGGGAAGTATACTTTTAGCGTATTCTTCAGCTGAAGTCTCAACTTTATTAGTGATAAATGTGAAGGATAGTTGGTAAATACTAACTAGTCCAAACAAGAAAGCAAAAAGCTTTATAAGTCCTCTGTTATGCATCGATTATGGAATTTCTTTGATAATTTTTCTTACAGCCTGCAAATATAAGATTTTCCCTTAGGATTAAACAATATAATTATCGGTTAATATAAAAATGACAACACCCTGCCTAAAGGCAGGGTGTTGTGTTTTCAATTAAAAAACCTAGTGTTTAAAGCTCTAAAAGCCCATTGGTTTTTGTAACGCCAGCAGCACTTTCTTGCATTTTATCTTTCTCAGCGTCACTCAAGGGAACATCCACAATTTTCTCTATTCCATTTTTTCCTAAAATAACAGGAACACCAATACAGATATCCTTTAATCCGTATTCACCATCTAACAATGTCGAACATGGAAACATCTTTTTCTGATCACAAGCAATTGCCTGTACCAAGGCAGAAACTGCAGCACCGGGTGCATACCAAGCACTAGTTCCTAATAAACCTGTTAAAGTAGCGCCACCTACTTTTGTATCTGCCGCCACCTGCTCTAGTCGATCAGAAGACAAAAATTCAGAAACACGAATACTATTTCGAGTAGCATGCGATGTTAATGGAACCATACCTTTATCGCTATGACCCCCAATTACCATTCCGTCTACATCAGAGATAGGTGCTTCCAAAGCCTCCGCTAATCGATATTTAAAACGTGCACTATCTAGGGCGCCTCCCATACCAATTATTCTAGTTTTTGGTAAGTTGGTTGTTTTATGAACTAAATAAGTCATCGTATCCATAGGATTACTAACAACTATTAAAATTACATTCGGAGAATGTTCGATAAGGCTTGAAGAAACGCTTTTTACAATACCAGCATTAATTCCTATTAATTCTTCTCGCGTCATTCCCGGTTTTCGCGGAATTCCTGAAGTTATTACTGCAATATCACTATTCGCAGTTTTTGAATAATCACTTGTACTACCAGTAATTTTAGTATCAAAACCATTTAAAGAAGCCGTTTGCATCAAATCCATCGCCTTCCCTTCGGCATAACCCTCTTTAATATCAACCAGAACTACTTCTGAGGCAAAATTCTTAATAGCAATGTACTCTGCACAACTTGCACCAACTGCACCTGCTCCAACAACAGTAACTTTCATATATTAATGTATTTAAAATTATTTTCTTAGCGCCACAAAAATACAAATTCCCTTGTGAACACTATCGATGAAATACACTTAAATATGGATTGGTATTATCGATAAAATGCAGCTATAAACCAAAATCTATGTGCTTTAACGAAGATTAACGGAATAATTGACCGTACATCGAATTTTAGCAATACCAACTTGAAAACTAGCGTTCTAAGTCGACCAAGTCTCATTTTACAAAACCTACTTAATGAAAAAGTTTTTTTCATTTGTCGCTATAATAGGAATAATATCTGTTAGCAATTGCTCTAGAATTCCTGAAAACAATGACCCAGTTATTGGTATTTGGTCAAGTGCTGCCTTAGTCGCTACTGCTCAAACCCAAAAGCAGAATTCATATCAAGAATGGATATTCAATGATGCCTATTTAGGTAGATATCACAGCTATATAGATGGTAACTTAGAAATTGTATCAGATTTCAAATGGACAGAAGAAAAAGGAGAATACAACATACAATATCCGGGCTTAGACCATAAATCTGATGATATTGTAACTCTGGTTGAATCTGAAAATAAATCAATATTAAAAGATACGAATGGCATTGTTATGGCCATTCGAGAATAATAAAATAGTTTATTAAGATTTGAATAAAAAACGGCTTGAAAATTCAAGCCGTTTTTTATTATATGTAGTACTACCTGTTAAGCGTCAATGTTCGCGTAAACTGCATTTTTTTCAATAAATTCTCTTCGCGGTGGTACCTCATCTCCCATTAACATGGAGAAAATACGATCTGCTTCGGTGGCATTTTCTATGGTAATTTGACGCAACGTTCTAAAATCAGGATTCATAGTAGTATCCCAAAGTTGTTCTGCATTCATCTCACCCAGACCTTTGTAACGTTGAATACTTACCCCACCACTATAGCTGTTGGCGATTTCATCACGTTCTTCATCATTCCATGCGTACCTTTTTTTCTGACCTTTCTTTACTAAGTATAAAGGAGGTGTTGCAATATATACGTGCCCCATTTCTATCAATTCACGCATGTATCTAAAAAAGAAGGTTAAAATCAAGGTCTCAATATGGCTGCCATCTACATCGGCATCACACATGATGACTACCTTGTGATATCGCAATTTTTCAATATTTAAAGCTTTACTATCGTCCTCCGTACCTATGGTAACACCAAGGGCAGTATAAATATTTTTAATTTCTTCATTATCAAAAACACGATGTGGCATGGCTTTTTCAACATTCAAAATTTTACCTCGCAACGGTAAAATAGCTTGAAAATTACGATCGCGACCTTGTTTGGCCGTTCCACCTGCCGAATCACCCTCAACTAAAAATACTTCGCATTTCTCAGGATCTTGATCAGAGCAATCTGACAACTTGCCTGGCAAGCCACCGATACTCATTACGGTTTTTCGCTGCACCATTTCACGCGCCTTAGTAGCTGCATGTCTGGCCTGCGCAGCAAGAATAACTTTTTGAACAATTACTTTAGCATCATCAGGATTCTCTTCTAAATAATTGGTCAACATTTCAGCAACCGATTGACTAACGGCAGAAGAAACTTCACGGTTACCTAATTTGGTTTTTGTTTGACCTTCAAACTGGGGTTCAGCAACTTTTACAGAAACAATCGCAGTCAACCCTTCACGAAAATCATCTCCTTGAATTTCAAATTTTAACTTATCGAGCATTCCTGAAGATTCAGCATACTTCTTCAAAGTACTTGTTAAACCTCTTCGAAAACCTGACAGGTGAGTTCCGCCTTCATGTGTATTAATATTGTTTACATACGAATGTAAATTTTCGGTGTAAGAAGTATTATAAACCATAGCTACTTCTACTGGAATACCATTTTTTTCACCTTCCATCGAAATGACTTGCTGAATTAAAGCCTCTCGATTTCCGTCTAAAAACTTTACAAATTCTTTTAAGCCTTCATCAGAGTAAAAAGTTTCACTAACATAACCCGATTCACTTTCTTTATCTTTTTGACGCTTATCAGTGATGGTAATGGTAACTCCCTTATTCAAATAAGATAACTCTCTCATGCGATTTGAGAGCGTTTCATAGCTGTATTCAATGGTTTGGGTAAATATAGTTGTATCAGGCAAAAAAGTGACCTCAGTACCTCTATCTTTGGTTTCACCAACAGTTTTTACTGGGTATTGCGACTTCCCTCTAGCATATTCTTGCTCCCATATCTTTCCATCTCTAAAAACCGTGGCTTTCAAATGCTCTGATAAGGCATTCACACAAGACACACCCACACCATGTAATCCACCAGAAACTTTATAAGAATCTTTATCAAATTTACCTCCCGCACCTATTTTAGTCATTACTACTTCTAGTGCAGAAACGCCTTCTTTTTTATGCATTCCAACAGGAATACCACGCCCGTTATCTCGTGTAGTAATCGAATTATCTTCATTGATGGTCACACTTATGGTATCGCAATGACCTCCCATTGCTTCGTCAATAGAGTTATCAACTACCTCGTAGACCAAATGATGTAATCCTCTCACCCCAACATCACCAATATACATTGATGGTCTCATACGTACATGCTCCATTCCCTCAAGGGCTTGAATGCTATCTGCGGAATAGTCTTTCATTGGTGCTCCTTCACTTTTATTGACCTCCCCCGACTTTTTACTTTCTTCCTCGTTTTTCGATGCTTCGCTCATAAATATTTAAGGTTCTGTTTAGTTGAATTTTTGCAATCTTACAAATATACGCAATACCCTATCAGATATAGCTTTCCGACATTTTTTAAAGTCTTAAGTTATTAACATTTTTTGTGGAAAAAAGAAGGCTTATTTTATAGCTTGATTACAGATTCATTGAACAATTGTGTTGCCATTTACAAGGTATGGAACACTAAAAAAAAGCCCCGATCAGGGATCAGGGCTCTTCGACTAATTAAAATAAAAACTGAACCTGTCGTAACAGGCAATGAAACAGCAATTATTATTGTTTTTAAAGGTTTATAACACCTTTAAAGTTCTTTAATATATATTCTTTACTAATAGGCTTCTTCATGCACATTAGCAACAGCTCTTCCAGAAGGATCATTCATATTTTTAAATGCTTCATCCCACTCCAAGGCAATTTGAGTACTACAAGCTACAGAAGCTTCTTGAGGCACGCTTAAAGCGGCTGCATCTGATGGAAAATGACTTTCGAATATAGAACGATAATAATATTCTTCTTTTGAAGTAGGCGTTTGTATAGGGAATCTAAAATTTGCGCTTTTCAACTGGTCATCACTTACGGCTGTGTTAACTACTTCTTTTAAAGTATCAATCCAACTATACCCTACTCCGTCAGAAAATTGTTCTTTTTGACGCCATGCCACACTTTCAGGAAGCATGTCTTCAAAAGCTTTGCGAACAACCCATTTTTCCATGCGTTCACCATTTATCATTTTATCTTTCGGATTAATACGCATAGCAACATCGATAAATTCTTTATCTAAAAAAGGTACTCGACCTTCAATACCCCATGCTGCTAAGGACTTGTTAGCGCGCAGACAATCATACATATGCAATTTGCTCAACTTTCGTACGGTTTCTTCATGAAATTCTTTGTCATTCGGGGCTTTGTGGAAATACAAATAACCGCCGAACAATTCATCAGCACCTTCTCCTGACAAGACCATTTTAATACCCATTGATTTTATAACACGTGCCATTAAATACATTGGTGTAGAAGCCCTTATGGTTGTAATGTCATAGGTTTCTAAATTGTATATCACATCTTTTATCGCGTCTAAACCTTCTTGTATTGTAAATTTTATTTCATGGTGTACCGTACCAATATGGTCTGCTACTTTTTGAGCGGCGGCCAGGTCCGGAGAACCTTCTAAGCCTACAGAAAAGGAGTGTAGTTGAGGCCACCATGCGTCTTTCGTATCACCAGATTCAATACGCTTTTGGGCATATTTTTTCGCAATTGCAGAAGTAACAGATGAATCTAAGCCCCCTGAAAGTAAAACCCCATAAGGTACATCTGACATTAATTGCCGATGCACGGCTGCTTCTAGCGCCTCTTTAATTTCTTGTATACTGGTTTCATTTTCTTTTACCGCCTCATATTCCATCCAATCTCTGGCATACCATTGTTTTAATTCCCCATCCGAACTATGTAAAAAATGACCTGGAGGGAATAATTCTATCTTTGAACATACCCCTTCTAATGCCTTTAATTCAGAAGCCACATAAAATGTTCCGTTTTGATCCCAGCCCATATACAAGGGTATAATGCCCATATGATCTCTAGCAATAAAATAATCGTCTTTTTCTACATCGTAAATTGCAAAGCCGAAAATACCATTCAACTCATCTAAAAAAGAAGATCCTTTTTCTTTATATAGGGCCAATATAACCTCACAATCTGATGCCGTTTTGAAATCGTAACTACCTTCAAATTGTTTTCGTAAAGCACGATGGTTATAAATTTCTCCATTCGCCGCTAAAATCAAATTTCCATCTGGACTTAGTAATGGTTGTTTTCCAGAAGCCGGGTCTACAATAGCCAAACGTTCATGGGCTAAAATAGCCTTATCATTATTATATATTCCGTTCCAATCAGGACCTCTATGCCTGAGTTTTTTTGACATTTCTAATAATTGAGGGCGCAATACTTCTGCACTCTCTTTTAATTCAAACGCACATACAATTCCACACATAATTTAAATTTTGATACTATATTGATATACAAATATCAGGTTATACTTTCATTATATCAACTTATAGTGCAATTTTGATTTTAATTTGTAACTATTATTTTATATGAAATGATAATTAGAACAATTAATTTCAAAAAACTAAAAGAAATGAACAATCTGTAAGAAGCTCAGATTTTAACGACTTTTTAGGAAAGGGTACTCAAAATACTCTTTAATTTTACATTTAAATAAATCACACTATTATGAAAAAAGTATTTACAATTGCTTTAATGGCAATAGCCCTAATGTTTACCACCCAATCAGTCTCACAAGAATTTAGTGGAATTGACAAAAGTCCGCTAGATAATGCCAATTACCCTTCAAGTTATAAGGTTTCTGACAAATTAGTTCGTGTTACTTATAGTCGTCCAAATTTAAAAGGACGAGATGCGTTTGAATTAATGACGAAAGATGGCCCAATCTGGCGCACCGGTGCTAATGAAGCTCCAGAAATTACATTTTATCAAGACGTAAAATTTGGTGGCACCAATGTTAAAGCTGGCACCTACGCTTTGCTTACAATGCCTGGTGAAAAAGAGTGGACTTTCATTTTACATTCCAGTTTGAATCAATGGGGTGCTTACTTTTACAAAGAAGGTTCTGATGTTGCACGTGTAAAAGGTGCTGCTAGTATGGGAGCAAAATCACTTGAGGAATTTTCTATTGCATTCAAAGAAGTCGATGGAGGCGTACACATGGTCTTAGGCTGGGATAAACTACGCGCAGCTGTCCCCATAATGATGGCAGAAATGAAAAAAATGTAAGTAGTTTAAATAATACTACGCTAAAACCGAAGTCAAAAAAATAATTGACTTCGGTTTTTTTAATGCACTAATTCAAAATTTTTGAATACTGCTTTTTTTGATTTGCGTTTAAAAAAGCTCATTCGTAAAAAAGGATAATACTGTATTAAAATTTCAGCATCTTTAATTATGCAGGAATTTAAGAATGTTCTAAATTCTTCAAATTCTAATTGTGTTGACATGGTAGCAGCAAATTCATTATTAACCTCAGCGTCATAAAATTCGTGTTCTGCTAAAATATCCATGTAAACAATTTTCGCTTTATAGTCGATAAGCACCTTAGTGGCCTTAAAATGCATTCGAATCAGCATATTATGAAAATCATTAAAAAGATGTTGCCTTTCACAATCTTCGCAACTAACATCAATAAACAATTTCAAATCAGCTAGAATAATATTCTTTGTTTCATTCATTTTGAATCTATTTAAATGACAGCTTATGCCAAGAACAAATAAGAGGATTTACTAAGAATCGATAAAAATCTTGTTGTCAAAATTACAATTTTGTAGGTAAAAACCTACTTTTTTGTATAGATGTTTAGTTAAAATATTTCAGACAACTACCTATAATTCAATATTTTATCTTAAAAATTACTATCTTGTAGGATATTTACTAATAATTTATTCTTGTAGATGAAGCTTTTCCATTTAGTATATGAAAGTAAGGAGGTCACTAAATTCTCTGCCGAAGATCTCGAAAAACTGGCCTATTTTTCAAGTAAAAATAATGCGCTATCAGATATTACGGGTCTTTTAATAAGAAATAAGAATGTTTTTACCCAATATCTCGAGGGTGCAAAAACGGAAGTCACAATGCTTTATGAAAGTATTCTTCGAGATAAAAGGCATGATTGTATAGTATTACTTCAAAAAGGTTTTATTGATCAGCGAAAATTTGGTCAATGGAATATGCTTGTGAAAGATCTCAGCCATAACGACATCGAAAATATTGAAAATAACAAGAAACTAATGGTTAATACGCATCATAGAACATCTAATTCGCCAGTTTCAAACTTTGATCTTCTCGAACAAATTCTTAAAAATCATCAAATTTCAGACAACTAGTACTTCAATTGTAAAGATTGTAAAGGACTTTTGAACGCATTACTATACTTAACGATAAGCGTGGCATAATACAACATCTTAGTTTCATCATCAATAATACAACTTCTGAGAAAAGTTGCTAAATTCTTAAATCCCATATTCATAGGCATTAAAGACTCTATTTTTCCTTTTGTAATTTCATCAGATTGATCAAGGGTAAGATTCATCTGTATTCGATTACGCTCATAATCAAGTACAATGTCACAAGCACAAAAGCCCATTTTTATCAATGCTATATGGAATTCTGAAAACTCTAAATAAGCTTCTTTTGATTTACAACTAGTTGAAATAAGGTTATCGAGATTCCATAACACCTCTATCTTTGAGTTAATCATTCGGGCTTTTTTACAAGAATTTAAATATAAGCCAATAATAAAAGAAATGATTAATTTTTGTTGTGTAATCAATAAAATTTGTTGTGAAATAACTTATTAAATATGTTTATTTTTCTTACATTATATTTATTTACTAAATAAGCATGTAGAAACCATATTTCAGTAACCTATACTCATTCATCGAAGTACGCCCCCAATATAAGTTTCTTCGGCTCTAACCGTAGGAATCTCATTCACAGGTATAGTCATCAAATCTTTATTGAAAATGGTAAAATCTGCATATTTACCTACCTCAATACTGCCTTTCTCTTGTTCTTCAAAATTTGAGAAAGCCGCCCATATTGTCATTCCTTTAAGAGCCTCCTCACGTGTTAGGGCATCTTTTGTTTGAAAACCTTGCTCTGGGTAACCCTTAAGATCTTGACGTGCAACCGCTGCGTAAAAGGTAAGGAAAGGACTCACTTGTTCTACCGGAAAGTCAGTTCCTAAAGCGACCAGTCCCGCTTTGTTTAGCAACTTTTTATAGGCATACGCTCCTTGAATCCTTGCATTACCGAGTCGATCTTCTGCCCAATACATATCACTAGTCGCATGTGTCGGCTGAATAGAAGGTATTATTCCATTTTCAAAAAAATCAAAGTCGTGAGCATCGATAACCTGCGCGTGTTCTATCTTCCATCGTTTGTCTGAAGTTCCTTTTAAAACTTCATTATAGGTCTTTAATACGAAGGCGTTAGCAGAATCGCCAATCGCATGAGTGTTCATTTGGAATCCGGCAGCTTTAATTCGCTTGGCCAAATCAGCTATCTCAGCCGTACTCGTTACCATGGCCCCATGATGTCCTTTTTTATCAGTATATGGTTCTTTCAATGCAGCTCCTCTAGAACCTAATGCGCCATCACCATATACTTTTATTGAGCGTACATTTAATCGTTCTGTTTTAACAGGGGGGCGCGCTAAATAATACCCAACATTTTCTGGGGTACTACTCACCATAGCATAGATACGAATCGACAATTCACCCGTTCGTTGCAAACTATCTATTAGCTCAATTGTTGATCTATCGAGTCCCGCATCATTGACAGTCGTTAAACCATAACTCAAACAAATTTTTTCCGCGTCTTTTAGAGCCTGTACTTTAGCCTTTAGCGTTGGTTCAGGTATAATGGCATCTATCATTCGCATAGGATTATCAATCAATACTCCTGTTATACCCTGCTCATTTTTTACAATTTCGCCACACTACTTAGAGAATTTTGCCAAAGAAAAGACAACCCAAGGCTACCCAAGTCACGTGCAGCAACGAGTACCAAGGCACGATCTTCAACATGATGTGTTCTGTCTCTTGTGAATACAACATCACCAGCCACGAACCACCATATTTACAACTTCAACCTTCATTCCAACCTAAACCAATACACAATTTACTCAAGTCTTATGTTTCCTCTTATTTGAGTCTGTGGACTATGAAATGTCTGAAAATTTGACACGTATTGACAACCCATTCCCTGGAAACAATTCTTCGCACAACCAAGATTTTCAGCCTCGAGATATGATTTGAACTATTTTTCAACTCCAGTCTTTACA
>CALDYU010000012.1 GCA_937944485.1 uncultured Flavobacteriaceae bacterium
ATCGGCCCAAATTAGAGGTAGAAACTTTAATGCGTCTTTTGGTTTCTTCTTTGCGGAAAGAACTTAAAACTTTTAACGAAAACAATGTTAAACTAAATACAATTGGCAACATAGGCTCTTTGCCCAAAAAGGCCCAAAAAGAATTGGAGGAGACTATATCAAAAACTCAAAGGAACACAGGACTCACCCTCACTTTGGCATTAAGTTATGGATCACGGGAAGAATTGACAAATGCAATGAAAGGCATCGCGGTCAAAGTTAAAAATAATATAATTTCACCTGAAAATATTGACGAAACCATTATAAATACTCATCTTTACACGCAAAATTTGCCAGACGTAGACTTGCTTATCCGTACCAGTGGGGAACATAGGATAAGCAATTTTTTACTTTGGCAGATTGCCTACGCTGAATTATATTTTATTGACGTATTTTGGCCCGATTTTAGTGAGCATCATTTAGTAGAAGCCATAAAAAATTACCAGAATAGAGAACGAAGATTTGGAAAAACTAGCGAACAACTCAATTAGTGGTATGAAAAAGTTCATCCCCCTCAATTTTATAGTATTCTTCTTATTATTTATTTCAACCACTTTTGTATTTGCCCAAGCCGTATCTTATGATACTGGTAAAAAGTATGTTTTAGGTGGTTTAGAAGTAACAGGGCTCCAAAGCTATAACGAGCAAACAGTGAAAACTTATACTGGTTTACGCGTTGGGCAACCTATAACAATACCAGGAGATCAAATTAGTGCTGTTCTTAATAAACTTTGGAGTTTAGAACTTTTTAGTAATCTAGAATTTTATATCTCTAATATTGATGGTAATACGATCTTTTTAGAACTTGCGATTACAGAAAGACCGACCTTAACTGATGTCACTTTATACGGTGTAAAAAAGCGCAAGGTTGATGATATTATTAAAGATACAGATTTAAAAAAGGGAAAGAAAATTACGGAGAGTCTAATTGCTAATACGAAAAATTACCTTCAAAACAAGTTTAAAAAACAAGGCTATTATAATGCAAAAGTGAGCATTGCAACCGCTTTAGATACTTCAGAGACCAATGCGAGAAGTATGATTGTCAACGTTAAGAAAGGCGATAAGGTAAAAATTAAAAACATCTCTTTCGAAGGAAACGAACAACTGCCCGAAAAGAAACTTCGACGTGCGCTGAAGAAAACAAAGAAGAAACGATTAGGTCGATTCTGGAAAAAATCAAAATACATTAAAGAAGATTATGAAGCTGATTTGGGCCTATTGGTAGACAAATATGCTGAAAATGGTTTTAGAGATGCGCGTGTACTAGCTGATACTATAGTTAATGTTGATGAAAATAATATCGACATAAATATTAAGGTAGAAGAGGGAAATAAATATTATTTCGGAGATATTGATTTTGTTGGTAATAGTGTTTATACTGATAGGCAACTGCATGATTTTTTGAAGATAAAAAAAGGATCGACTTATAACGGAGTGCTTTTAAGAGAGCGTATTGCCGATGATACAAAACCTGATGCTGCCGATATAACAAGCGCATATCAAAATAATGGATACCTTTTTTCGAGCATTAATCCTGTTGAGGTTTCAGCAGCTAATGATACCATCAATTTTGAGATTCGAATTATTGAAGGTAAAGAGACTTTTTTAGATCATGTAACGGTAAATGGTAACGAAAGAACAAATGACCATGTGATCTATAGAGAACTTAGAACAAGACCTGGTCAGAAATACGATAAATCAAGTATTATACGAAGTATTCGAGAATTAGGGCAATTAGGTTATTTTGATGCTGAGCAAATCAAGCCAGATATTCAAAACCCAAATCCTAACGAAGGCACTGTGGATTTGGCATGGGATTTGGTTGAATCAGGTTCAAGTCAGATAGAATTGCAAGGTGGTTACGGTGGTGGTGGTTTTATTGGTACCTTGGGCTTATCTTTTAGTAATTTTTCGATCGGAAATATTTTTAAGGGAGAATCTTACCAACCAGTACCAATGGGTGACGGTCAAACTTTCGCTTTACGACTGCAGGCAAGTAGAACATTTCGCGTTTATAGCTTGAATTTTTCTGAACCTTGGTTAGGGGGTAAGAAACCCGTTCGTTTTAATTTATCATTATCTCGAACTCAGCAATTCGGAGTACAACGGGATGCTCGTGGTAGATTTCAACCCAATAAAGACCAGCAATTTTCTATTACTGGTATTAGTGCTGGTTTGGCTAAAAGAGTACAGTGGCCAGATGATTTCTTTACCATTTCACATTCCTTAAGTTATCAATTGTATGATTTTCGGAATTATAATATTGGTTTGTTCAATTTTGGCAATGGTAAATCAAATTCACTGGCATATACTTTCGGTATATCAAGAAATGCCCTTTCTGGTGGTCGAATTTATCCGAGAGGGGGTTCAAATTTTGAAATTACTGCAAAGTTGACGCCACCTTATTCTTTATTCAGTAATAAAGATTTTGCTTTTTTTCGAAATCGCAGCGAAGAATTGAATGAATTAAGGGCAAGTGGTCAAGTCTTGACCACGGCAGAAACTACAGAGTTGGAAAATTCAGATCAAGAACGATTTAAGTGGTTAGAATACTATAAGGTGAAATTTAAGGGTGATTGGTATACAACTCTCGCTGGTAGTGCTGATAAATCTTTAGTGCTGCGCACCAATGCCGAGTTTGGGTTTTTAGGAAATTACAACAATGATATAGGTGATGTGCCTTTTGAACGTTTTTTTCTAGGTGGAGATGGTCGTGCTAATTTTACTTTAGATGGTAGAGACCCTGTACAACTAAGAGGTTATAAGGAACAGGCCCTAACGCCAGTAGACCCTATTACTGGGCGCGTTGAAGGAGCAACAATCTATAATAAATTTTCTTTAGAACTTAGATATCCACTCACTTTAAAACCTTCTGCATCCATTTATGGACTCGCTTTTTTAGAAGCAGGTAATTCTTTCAACAATTTTCAGGAGTTTAATCCGTTTCAATTAAAACGATCGGCGGGTGTGGGGCTACGCATATTTATGCCAGCGTTTGGTTTATTAGGTATTGATTTTGGATATGGTTTCGATAGAGACTTGCAGCCAGGATCAACTGGACCAAATGGTTGGGAAACACACTTCATTATTGGCCAACAGTTTTAATTTAATCAATCGTTGCTTCAAAAGCTAAATGCTTCATTTTAAAAGTTTTAGTATTTTTGGCACGATATTTTCTATTGGATAAAACGAAATCAGAAATGAAAGTAAAAACAAAAGTTCTTATCGTATTGGCAGTTGTATTTTGCGCTTTGCAAATTCAAGCTCAGAGAGGAGTTCGAATCGCCTATGTAGATATGGAATATATCTTAGAGAATGTTGAAGAATATAGAGCAGCAACAGAGCAACTAGCAACCAAAGTTCAAAAATGGAAGGTTCAAATTGAACAAAAACAGAGCATTATTGAACAGATGAAGAAAGATTTGATGGCAGAAAAAGTGCTATTAACAGATGAGCTAATCGCTGAGAGAGAAGAGGAGATTCAGATATTAGAAAAGGAGATGATTGAATACCAACAAGATCGATTTGGGCCACAAGGAGATTTGGTGTTATTGAAACGACAATTAATTCAACCGATACAAGATCAAGTATTTAATGAGGTTCAGAAAATAGGAGTGAATAAAAAATATGATTTTATTTTCGATAAATCTGGGGATGTTGTAATGTTGTATTCGCAAAAAAGACACGATATTAGCGAATTAATTTTAAGACAAATCGCAAGAACCCGTAAGGTGAGTGCCCCTAAGAAAAAAGCGGATCGAAAAATACGTTTTGATGATGAAGATGACGAAGAAGTGGTTGAAGAAATGACTGACGCCCTAAAAGATCGAAAAGCGAAAGCAGCAGCTGCTAAAACTGCAAGAAATAAGTCAGCTGAAGAAAAAAAGGCCGAGCAGTTGAAGTTGCGTGAAGAACGTAAAAAGGCCTATGAAGAAAGACGAAAGAAGCTTTTAGAAGAAAGAGAAGCGAAAAAGAAAGCAAAAGAAAAAGAATCAGAAAAAGATTCAAATGAATAATCACTAACAGTTAAACTCAATTATTAAATTTAAACTCATGAAACAAGTAAAGAAAATAGCTATAGCTTTGGTTTTGTTCGTAGCTGCCACAAGTTTTGTAAATGCACAGAGCAAAGTTGCCCACATCGATGTTCAGCAACTATTATCTGATATGCCTGAAATGAAAGCGGCACAATCAGAATTGAAAAAACTCTCTGAAACGCTACAAGCTGATATACAAGGAGCAATGACAGAACTACGTAATAAATTTACGCAGTACAATAGTGAAGCGGCGAATATGTCAAAAGAAGAGAATGATAAAAGAGCTGCTGAGCTTCAAGGCCATGAAAAGACTATTGGTGAGGCACAACAAAATGCGCAACAAGAAATTCAAAAGAAGCAGGCAGAGCTTTTTGCTCCTATTTCAGATAAAGCAAAAGCTGCTATTGAGAAAGTAGCTGCGGCACAAGGTTATGACTACGTAATTGATGCTCAAGCTGGTGGTGGTTTGATTGTAGCCAAAGGCAAAGACTTATTGGCCGAGGTAAAACAAGAATTGGGCTTCTAAGTTATATAGTAAAACGTAATTAAAAAATGCTCGCAATTCGCGAGCATTTTTTAATTATAACAATTTACGTTTGATATTTTTCCAACGTAATTTTCGAATGAACTCACCTTGTTTTTTTGTAACCAAAAATGGTTCTCGTTCTTTTTTGGCGGTATAGTAGCCTTCGAAATTATTAAAAAAAACGGACCACAGTCTGCGCTTCCAAGCCATTTTCGCTGATGCGATAAAGCTTATCCAGAAACCGTAGCGCATAGTATACATAGCTCTACCTTGCATGAGTTTAGCTTTTGCTTTATAAGAGTGACCTGTGGGGCGTTGATGCTTTACATGAAGCGTGTCATCAGTAAAGATTTCATAGTTATGGTATTGGGCCAGAAGTTCATCAACCGTATCCCAACCCATAGCGTTTTTTAATCCGCCAATGGCGGCAAAACAGTTTTTAGAATACGCCTTTATGGCCCCTCTTACATGATCTTTATTCATTGGGTGGTTTAACTGCCAATCACCATTTTGATATTGCTCATAGATAAAGCCTCCGGCAATTCCAACCTTAGGATTTCCTTTAAAAATATAGGCAATTCGTTCGAAGTAGTTTTCAGGTAAGATGACATCGGCATCTAATTTAACAACGAAGTCATAATGATGGTCTAATAATTTCAATCCTTTATTAAACGCGTTGATGACTTTACTACCAGGTAGATGTACTTCAGAAGAAGAGATATTTAATTTTTCAAATAATGGATTTATTTCTGTAAACTGATTGATTATAGCCTCAGTATCATCTGTAGAGTTGTCATTGACAATAATTACTTTTTTAGGCTGCAAATGTTGTCGCTCTATTGAATTAAGCGTATCGGCTAAAAAAGCTTCTTCATTATGGGCAGGAATGACTATGTAGTAGATCAAATGAATTAGTTTTTTGCAATAAATGGTTTAATCATTTCGAACTTTGACTTAGGAACAAAAAAACAATTACGAATGCCATTATCTTCAGAACGATTTAAACTTTTTACATGCAATAGCCCAGAGACCGAATAGTTATAGAATTCGTAGCCCAACGTATTAAAAAAATCTTCCAATTCCTTTTCAATGGTGTTAAAAAGTGTCTCGCAAATGACTATAGGCTCGTATTTTTTAATTTCATCTTTCCCTGAAAATAAAATATCAATCTCCGTACCCTCGGTATCTAATTTAATAAGATCAATTTTATTTAGTTTTTCAGTTGCTATAAACTGTTTTAAGGTCATTGCTTTAACCGTATTTTTAATGAAATTCCTCGAAGTTGTTTTCGTTCCCGCATTGCCTTCTCCTGCTAGGTTATACTTTAGGTATTTGTATTTTTTATTTGCTACTTCATAAAAATCAATAAGGCCTGTTTCGTGTGATAAAGCAACATTAACGGGCGTAATATTATTCTCGAATCCATTTACTTTAATATTTTCATTGAGGTAATGCTTGGGCCCAAGTGCTGGTTCAAATGCAAATACAGTAATATTTTTATTAGTCTTAGCTGCCAAAAGTGAATAATAGCCTATGTTAGCGCCGATATCTAAAAAATGAGTAACTTCTTTAGCTAATTGCTCGAATATTTCTGAATATTCAAAATGTTTATAGCCATTCCAAAAAAGCAATTGGGTTAAGTAACTTGTTTGATTGGTACGTATTTTAACATTACCCGAGTCAGTGCGAATGGTAATTTGATACGAAGGAGGGATTTTAATTTTTTTTGGTAAAAAGGGTAAAAAGAGCTTATTTAAAGTTCGAAGGACTTTATTAATGCGCCGTTGATATATAAATTTATAAGCAATTTGGGGTATTGGCATTATTATGATCTTTACAAGATGTAAATATCACCAATTCTCGAATAACATACATCATTTAATTTGAAGACAATGCAAATCCATCTAAACGCTGTAAACGATCGCATTAACATTCATGCCAGCACCAACGCTTGCGAAAATAACAATATCGCCCTTTTTTATAGAATGGTTTTTTAATTTTTCATTACGAACCATATCTAACAATGTAGGTATTGTAGCTACAGAACTATTGCCTAATTGACCAATATTCATGGGCATGACGCCTTCAGGCATTTCTTTATCATATAAGGCATAAAAACGTTTGACGATTGCCTCATCCATTTTTTCATTAGCTTGATGGATAAATATTTTTTTAACATCGTTGATAGCCATTCCGCTTTCTGATAGACAATCATACATCGCTTGAGGTACGTGGGTTACTGCAAATTCATAAATTTTACGTCCGTACATTTTAATGTACTTAGTGTCTTCTTCGGTTTGTGTTTTATACGATTTGCCGAAGAAAAGAAAATACGCCTCATCGTGGGCATAAGTGGCACTTGCATGAGCTAAAATTTCTCCAGCATTAGATTTTGCTTCAATAATGGTTGCACCGGCACCGTCAGAATATATCATTGAATCTCGATCATACGGATCTACAATTCTAGAAAGAGTTTCAGCACCTATTACTAAACATTTTTTCGCAATTCCACTTTTTATAAAGGCATTGGCTTGAATTACCGCTTCCACCCAACCAGGGCACCCAAAAAGAATATCATAGGCAACACATTTGGGATTTCGAATTCGCAAATGGTGCTTAACGCGAGTAGCTAAACTGGGTAGCGTGTCTCCTTGTGATTGTCCGTAAGTAATATCACCAAAATTATGTGCAAGAATGATATAATCAAGATCTTCTTTGTTAATACCGGCATCAGTAATAGCCTTTTCAGCAGCTAGAAAGGCGATGTCAGAGGTATTTAGATTCTTTTCGGCATAGCGTCGTTCTCGAATACCAGTAATTGCTTTGAATTTCTCAATAATGACATGATTCTCATTTTTGAATGGCGAACCATCGGAATTTAAAAATTCGTGTTGCCCAAAATCTTCGTTCTCTACGATCTTAGCGGGTATATAACTGCCTGTTCCTGTAATTGCGATTTGCATTGTTAAGAGTTTGGTTGATTATAAACATAGTGAATTGTAATTTAAATGCTATGCACGCATACTATAATTACGATATTCAAGGTCTATGCTATATTTTTTAAAGTAAAAAAAAGCCTTTCAATTATTCATGAAAGGCTCGTAGCATCTGTTTTTTATTAAAGTTACTCGACTTCTGCGTATGCTTCAATAGGAGCACAAGTACAAATTAAATTACGATCTCCAAAAGCATCATCAACGCGCCGTACGGATGGCCAAAATTTATTTTCCGAAACATAAGGTAATGGAAACGCTGCTTCTTGTCTACTATATGAAAATGGCCAATGATCATTAGTGACCATCTCCATAGTATGGGGTGCATTTTTTAATATATTTTGATCACTTTCAGCATTTGAGACATCAATTTCTTTACGAATGGACAGCATGGCATCGCAAAAACGATCTAATTCGGATAAACTTTCACTTTCAGTCGGTTCAATCATAATTGTTCCAGCCACAGGAAATGAAACGGTAGGTGCGTGAAAACCATAGTCCATCAAACGTTTGGCAATATCAGTTACTTCGATGCCATTTTGTTTGAAAGGACGACAATCTATAATCATCTCATGTGCCGCACGGCCTCTTTCACCCGTATACAAAACGTCATAATTACCTTCCAATCGACTTTTAATATAATTGGCGTTTAATATGGCAATTTTGGTAGACTTAGTTAAACCAGCTTCTCCTAACATTTTAATATATCCATAGGAAATTAAACAGGCTAAAGAACTGCCCCATGGCGCGGCTGAAATTGCCGAAATTGCGTTTGTACCTCCCGTATTGATAATAGGGTTTCCTGGTAGGAAAGGAACTAATTGCGGCGCTACGCAAATTGGTCCAACACCAGGTCCGCCGCCTCCATGTGGAATGGCAAAAGTTTTGTGCAGGTTCAAATGACAAACATCTGCACCAATCATTCCTGGGTTGGTTAAACCTACCTGCGCATTCATATTGGCTCCATCCATATACACCTGACCACCATGATCATGAATTAGCTGGGTTATTTGTTTTATAGAAGATTCAAACACGCCATGAGTAGACGGGTAAGTCACCATTAAGGCCGCTAAATTATCAGCATGTAATTCGGCTTTTTCTTTCAAATCAGAAAGGTCAATATTACCGCGCTCATCTGTTTTAGTAACTACAACTTTCATGCCTGCCATTACAGCTGAAGCCGGATTGGTTCCGTGTGCAGAAGCAGGAATTAAGCAAATATGGCGATGTCCCTCGTTTCTAGATTCATGGTAGGCTTTAATCGTCATTAACCCTGCGTATTCTCCTTGCGCTCCTGAATTAGGTTGTAAAGAAGTATCAGCAAATCCTGTTATCGTACTTAAGTCTTTAGCCAAGGCTTTCAGAACTATTTGATATCCTTCTGCCTGCTCTATGGGTACAAAGGGGTGAATATTTCCCCATTTTGCCATGCTAAGAGGCAACATTTCAGAGGCCGCATTTAATTTCATGGTACAACTGCCAAGTGAAATCATAGAGTGGTTCAAAGCCAGATCTTTGCGTTCTAGTTTTTTGATGTAACGCATTAATTCTGTTTCCGAGTGGTACGAGTTAAAAACTTCGTTTTGTAAATAAGAAGTTGTGCGTTGAAGATGAACTGGAATGATTCCTTCAGTAGCTACAGCTATTGAAAGATCTTCTTTTATGGTTCCATTAAGTTCAACGAAACAAGAAAGCAAATTTTTAAGATCTTCTTTACTAGTTGATTCATTTATTGAAATAGAAATAGTTTCGTTATCAATGTAGTTCAAGTTTATGCCTTTTTTCTCTGCAATAACCTTTAATTTACTTGTATCTTGAATTTTTAGTTTTAAGGTGTCAAAGAAGGCAGTATTGAGTTGTTTATAACCAATTTTATGGAGTAGTTTTGATAAGGATTTTGTTTTTAGATGAACCTGTTCGGCAATATATTTCAATCCGTTCGGACCATGATAAACCCCGTACATGCCTGCCATTACTGCCAGCAATACTTGAGCCGTACATATATTTGAAGTGGCTTTGTCTCTTTTAATATGTTGTTCTCTAGTTTGTAAAGCCATGCGTAGTGCTGGCTTACCATCACTGTCTTTTGTAACTCCAATGATGCGCCCCGGAATACTTCTTTTATAGGCTTCTTTTGTGGCAAAAAATGCGGCATGCGGTCCTCCGTATCCTAAAGGAATTCCAAAACGCTGAGTGGTACCTACAACTACATCAGCACCAAATTCTCCCGGAGGGGTGAGCAGTACCAAGCTTAATATATCGGCTGCGACAGCAATTTTTATATCATTTTCTTTGGCTTTGGTTACAAAACTGGCATAATCATGAACCTGTCCGTGCTTTCCCGGGTATTGTAATAGAGCACCGAAAAAATCAGGTGAAAATTCGAAATTTTCATGATTTCCAATGACCAATTCTATGTGTAATGGAGTCGAACGAGTTTGTAATAAAGAAAGTGTTTGCGGTAAGACCTCTTCTGATACGAAGAACTTCAACACTCCATTTTTCTTTTGGGCACGACTTCGTACATCAAAAAGCATAGTCATGGCTTCAGCAGCAGCTGTACTCTCATCTAGAAGAGAAGCATTGGCCAGCTCCATTCCAGTAAGATCTGTAACTACGGTTTGGAAATTTAATAGCGCCTCAAGGCGACCTTGAGCAATTTCTGCTTGATAAGGCGTATATGCGGTATACCAGCCTGGGTTTTCTAGAATATTTCTTTTAATTACGGAAGGTGTAAGACTTTCGTGATAGCCTAAACCTATGTAGGTCTTAAATATTTTATTTTTTTCAGCGAGCTTTTCAATGTGTGATAAGAATTCATGTTCGCTCATTGCTTCATCTAATTCAAGAGGGGTTTTGAGTTGAATGTCATTCGGAATTGTTTCTTGAATTAGTTGTTCAATACTTTCTACCTGCAAGGTATTCAGCATATGCTGAAGATCGTTTTTATTAACGCCAATATGGCGTGTTGCAAACACATCTGTTTTCATAAAAAGTTATTCAATTAGTCAGGCAAAATTAGGCATTAATTTGGTCTAGAAAAGTATAATATCGGCGAACAACGCGAAAGTTTTTAACTAAAATTATAGGTTATAAACACTTTGGCTACTTTTGTTTAATGAGAGCACTGCGACGTATTTTCAATTTTTATCTCGATGCCAGTGTGCACGTTGCTTTGGCCGTTTTCGCTCTTGTTAAAATAAGCGAACTTACGTTCAACATTTTTGGCAATTACCATCTTGCCTGGTTTCTGTTTTTCGGGTCAATAAGTTGCTATAATTTTATTAAATACGGAATTGAAGCTAAAAAATACCTAATGGTTGCTAATCAATATCATAGGGGCATACAGCTGTTCAGTATTGCGGCTTTGATTTTTGCTTTATACCATGCACATTTTTTAACTGTCAAATCATGGTTAGGAGTACTTATTTTAGCCTGCCTTACAGGTTTATATGCGATACCAATTTTGCCAAAAAATAAAAATTTACGTAGTTGGGGAATTCTGAAAATTTGTATTGTGGCACTCGTCTGGGCTATAGCTACCGTGGTATTACCCTGTTTGTTAAAGATAGAACTAATAGGTTTTGATGTGTGGATTGAGATATTTCAGCGCTTTATTTTTGTGCTGATTTTACTGCTGCCTTTTGAAATAAGAGATTTGAATTATGATCCTGAAGCCTTAAAAACGATTCCGCAACGCTATGGCGTGATAAATACGAAGTTGTTAGGGCTTATTGCAACATTAGCATTTTTCCTCGCTACTTTTTTAAAAGATGAGATTGGTACTTTAGAACTTATTTCAAAAGGAATTATTTTTCTTTTACTCGCATTGGTACTATTAATCACGAAAAAGAAGCAATCAAAATACTTCAGTGCTTTTTGGGTTGAAAGTATACCAATATTTTGGTGGATTCTTTGGATTGGCTTAGCACAATTATTTAGGACTTATTCGTAAGCTCTTGCTTCATTTTGAGTTTTTCTTGTTCTGAAAGGCTTTGAAGATTCGCTTTTTCACAAAGAACAGTAAACTTTGTATTTTGTTTGGTAAACTTAGAGCACGTTTTACACATGAATAAATGAAGTCTTAATTTCATTTTTTCAAGAAGAGAAGCTTCTTCATACTGTGTTTTGTTGCAAATAGTAGCGGCTTTTTCGCAGGAAATCATAATTTTAGAACCAATTTTCATTAAGGCAACCCATCAGGGCCGTTCTCGACCGATGTATCATTACCCAAAGGTTTGACGGATTAATACCTAATTCATTACAAATATCTTCAGTACTTATGCCTTGAATAGTTTTCATAGTAAAAACTTTAGCTTGTTTTTTTGGTAATTTAGAGATGCACGATTGAATAGCCATGCCTAGTTCTTCATTTTCAATAACACTATTTTCAAGGGTGCTAAACGGATCAGCAACTTGTTCTTCTAACCAATCTCCTTGAGCATCACTTCCTGAGCTGTACGACATACGAACCTCTGCCTTACCTTTCTTAGAGTTGATTTTCCGATAGTGATCGATGACTTTACGCTTAAGAATGGCGATTAACCAAGTTCGTTCGGATGCATCTCCTTTGTAGTTTTTAGCAGATTTTAACCCAGCAAAAAATGTTTCCTGAACAAGGTCTTTTGCTATTTCAGCATCGCTTACCCGAGCTACAGCGAAATTAAAGAGATAATCCGCATATAAATCCACCCAGGTGTCAGGATTTAATTGATGTAATGGCATTCTTTCTGAGTTGTTTTCAAATGTACTAGAATTTGACGTAACAACCTGTAAATTTTTTGTGTTCTGTGTAAATTTAAGTGCGGCCATAATTTTTATCTTTGATTAAATTAATGATATGCGATATTTTGTTTTATTTCCTCTAGTAATACTATTAGTAATGGGCTGTGCCCAAAGTAATAGGAAACCTATCACAGAACTTTCACAAAACGAGATTAATAGTGTGATATTAATAGATGTTCGCACACCTCAAGAGTACGCTGAAGGTCATATTGATAATGCTATAAATATCAATTGGTATGGGGAAGATTTCGTGAAACAGCTTGATGCCTTGAATAAGGATCAAACCATTTATGTGTATTGTAAAAAAGGAGGGCGCAGTGCTAAGGCTTTCAAAATACTAGATTCATTGGGCTATAGTGTAGTTGATTTAGAAGGAGGCTACGATGCCTATTTAAAAAAATAAATTGAACGTTAAATATGAAGTGAGAACAATAATGCTAGAAACATTATTCGATGCGAATTGACATTGTTGTTTTAGTATCCATTTTCATTTTCATACGCATCATTGCGCTCACATCCATACTCAAATTCATAGGCAATTCAGAACTGTATTCAATTAGGTAGTTGTCTTTTATACTATAAGCACAAGTACCATCACCAGCACCATTTGCACTCATTTTCATTTGTTCTTGTTCGCTATTAAGTGTAATAGACTGTTTTAGGTCGAAGTAGGCAATGTTCTTAGAGATCTCTTTCAATCGGTATGTAGTATTGATTACAATTTCCATCGGGTTCATACCTTGCATTGGAATGCTCATAGGAATTTCATTGTTGAAAGTATCTCCAACATGTATTTCGGTTTTCGGAAAATCTATTTGCTTTTGTATATTCTCCATAGTTTTGGCAATAGTGGTACGAAGTTGTTCTGTAATATCAGTGCCGATTATCGAGTCTATTTCAAATACATTTTCGTCATTGTAGTAACCTAAAATTTGCATTCCTTCAATAGGGTTTGGTTGTTCTATCACCTGACCATTAATCTCGCTTTGCGAACTTATTTTTTCGTAACGCATTCGAGCTGGTATTGCTCCTGTTTCGCTTTTATCTTCAGTGGTAGAAATCATAATCATTGACATTTCTTGCTTGATTTCCATAGGGCTTTCAAATCCACCAGCTTTCATTTGTTTAAGAAGCTCTTCTTCGGCAACTACTTCTACAATTCCATTTGTTTCTGTTACCATTTGAGTGGTATACGTTGTATTGGGAGCGATATTGATTTCAAATTTAAAGCCTTCTTGTGCAAGGCATGACAGATAACTAATACTAAAGACTACTGATATTATTAATTTTTTCATGATGTTCTGATTAATTTTTTAAAAGACCAGCTCTTTCTAACAAGGCCTCTACCTTGGGTTCAGCTCCTCTAAATCTCTTATAAAGAGTCATTGGGTTTTCAGTACCCCCCTTTGAGAGCACATGTTCTTTAAATTTAGTGGCTACTTCTTTATTAAAGATACCCTTTTCTTTGAAAAAAGCGAAGGCATCTGCATCTAACACTTCAGCCCATTTGTAACTGTAATAGCCTGAGGAGTATCCGCCTTGAAAAATATGAGCGAAAGCTGTACTCATGCATGTTTCTTCGGTGTCAGGATATAAGTTGGTGCCCTCAAAAGCTTTTGATTCATGAGCTTTTACATTGGTAATTTCTGTTGGGTCAGCACCATGCCAAGACATATCTAAGAGTCCGAAACTGAGCTGGCGTAAGGTGGCCATACCTTCTTGAAAAGTAGCAGATTCTTTAATTTTCTGAATCAATTTCATCGGAATAACCTCACTTGTTTCATAGTGCTTGGCGAAAAGTTCTAGCGCCTCTTTTTCATAACACCAATTTTCCATCACTTGGCTAGGTAGTTCAACAAAATCCCAATACACAGAGGTACCTGAAAGACTGGGGTAGGTCGTATTAGCTAACATGCCGTGTAAACCATGTCCGAATTCATGAAATAAGGTAGTTACTTCATTGAAAGTTAAAAGAGAAGGTTTCGTTGCTGTGGATGGTGTAAAATTGCAAACATTCGAAATCTGCGGACGCACATTTTCTCCATCTTTTTTCCATTGTGATTTAAAAGAAGTCATCCAAGCACCACCGCGTTTTCCTGCTCTAGGATGAAAATCGGCATAGAAAATTGATATAAAGTTTAAATCTGCATCAAAAACACGATAGGTTTTTACCTCTTCATGATATTTGTCAATATCAGTAACTTCTTCGAATTTCAATCCGAAAAGTTTTTCTGCTACTTTAAAAACACCATCAATAACATTCTCTAGTTTGAAATAGGGTTTTAATTGTTCGTCATCTAAACTGAACAATTTCTGCTTTAATTTTTCTGAGTAGTAACTACCATCCCACTTTTGTAGTTGATCAATGCCATCTAATTCTTTAGCAAATTCTTCGAGCTGTTTGAATTCTTTCTCTGCAGCTGGTTTCGCTTTTTCAAGAAGTTCATTTAAAAACGAATAGACTTTCTCAGGAGTCTCTGCCATACGTTCCTCTAGCACAAAATGCGCATGGGTTTCATAACCCAAAAGATTGGCACGTTCATGACGTAACTTTGCTATTTTAAGTACATTTTCTTGATTATCTAATGCGTCTCCTTTAAATGATTTACTACCAAAAGCCAGGGAGAGTTCTTTTCGCAACTCCCTATTTTTTGCATATTTCATAAAGGGAATATAACTGGGGTAATCCAAGGTGAGCATCCATCCAGTAGCTTTGCCTTTAGCTTTTGCCAACTGGCTGGCAGCTTCTTTAGCACCTTCCGGCAATCCGTCTAAATCGCTTTCTTTGGTAATATGCTTTTGGTATTTATTGGTTTCTGCTAAAACGTTCTCTCCGAATTTCAATTTTAGTTTTGAGGCTTCGGCATCAATTTCCCGCAGTCTCGTTTTTTTCTCTTCGGATAGATTAGCTCCGTTTCTACTAAAGCTCTTATAGCGTTTGTCTAAAAGGGTATTTTCTTCTACGGATAATTCGAGAGTGTTTTTTTGCTCGTAAACGGATTTTATCCTTAAGAATAACTTTTCGTTTAGCGTTATATCATTGCCAAATTCAGAGAGTAGCGGAGAAACTTCTTGAGCAATCTTTTGAATTTCTTCGTTGGTTTCAGCGGAATTCAAATTAAAGAAAACACTTGAAATTCGGTCTAGTTGCTGACCTGAAAACTCTAAGGCCTCAATAGTATTTTTAAAAGAAGGAGCTTCGGCATTCGCGGTAATTGCATCAATTTCAGCCCGAGCATCGTCCATCGCTTTAAGAAAAGCAGGTTTGAAATGCTCATTTTTGATTTTTGAAAAAGGGGCGGTATCGAATTTTTCGAGTAGTGGGTTCATGTTTTAAAAGTTCAAGTTCAAGCGTAAAGTACAAGTTCAATAACGCTCAAAATAGATTAGGAAATTAATTTTACCAACTGCCAACTGCCAACTGCCAACTATTTACTGCTTACCGATTTAGCCCCATCAATAACTTTTTGTTTCAAGCCTTCTTTGTAAAGAACTATCTTATCTAGCACACATTTATCGGAAGCCCCAATAATTTGAGCAGCAAGTATACCAGCATTTTTAGCTCCGTTTAAGGCAACAGTAGCCACTGGAACACCTCCCGGCATTTGAAGAATAGAAAGTACAGAATCCCAACCATCGATGGAATTGTTGCTTTTTACTGGAACCCCAATCACAGGTAAGGGAGACATTGAAGCTACCATACCTGGTAAATGTGCTGCCCCACCGGCACCAGCAATAATAACCGAGTAGCCATTGGTGTGCGCATTTTTGCTAAAATCAAAAAGCTTTTCCGGCGTGCGGTGGGCAGATACGATATCAACATCAACTTCGATGTCGAAACCTTTTAAAATGTCTATTGCTTCTTGCATTACGGGCAGGTCACTAGTGCTTCCCATTACTACGGCTACTTTACTCATATTATTTGCTGATTACTTTAATTGTTTCCTTTACTTTTTGAGCCACTTTTCTGGCTTTACTAATATCTTCATTTACAATAGTCACATGACCCATTTTGCGAAAAGGCCGGGTTTGTTTTTTTCCATAAATATGAGGCGTAACCCCATCCATCCCCATAATTTTTTCGATGTTCTCATAAACCACATCACCAGTATGCCCTTCAGCGCCCACCAAATTAACCATAATACCTACTACTTTACTTGCCGTATTGCCTAAAGGCAAATCTAAAATAGCACGAATATGCTGCTCAAATTGATTCGTATAACTGGCTTCAATGCTATAATGACCACTATTGTGAGGTCTGGGTGCGACTTCATTGACTAAAATCTCATCATCTTCAGTCTGAAACATTTCTACTGCAAGAATGCCGATATGTTCCATTTTTTCAGAGACTTGTAGCGCTATTTCTTTCGCTTTTTCAGCTACTTGTGAATCAATTCTTGCGGGACAGATGACATACTCTACCTGATTGGCTTCAGGATGAAATTCCATTTCTACAACAGGGTATGTAACTACTTGACCACTTGAGTTTCTTACTACAATTACTGCTAGTTCGTTCTTAAACGGAATTATTGTTTCAGCAATACACTCCCCTACAGATAGCCCTGCTAGATCATTTACAGAACGAACAACTTTGACTCCTTGTCCGTCATAACCGAATTGCGCCGCCTTCCAAACAAAAGGAAATTCTATACCTCCATTTTCAACAGCATCTTTGATTTCACTAGCATATGCAAAACGAGTATATGCTGCCGTAGGAATATTGTTATCGGTATAGAAAAGTTTCTGTGTGGCTTTGTTTTGTATTGTTCGCAATGCTCTTGTGGGTGGATATACTTTTAAACCTTCGTTTTCAAGCCTTTCTAAGGCATCTACATTCACATTTTCAATTTCGATAGTTAAGACATCAACATCTTTTCCGAAGTCATAAACAGTATCATAATCCATTAAATCACCCAATACAAATTCATCACATGCGATTTTACAAGGCGCTTCTTTTGAAGCCTCTAAAACTTTAGTATAAATATCAAATTTTCGAGTTTCATAAAGTAGCATTTTACCTAATTGGCCACCCCCTAAAATCCCCAATTTAAAGTCAGAAGAAAAGTAGTTATTCGCGTTATTCGTCAAAGTTGTTTTTTTAGATGTCACAAAAATACATTTAAATCGCAAAACCATAGTTATAGCTGTAAAAAAGAGAAATCAAAATAGTATATTTGCCCTTCTAAAAAACGGAACCTTGATTAAGCTGCACGACTCATATTTTAAGCCTTTCATCAATCAAGCCGACATTCAAGAAGCGGTAAAAAAAATTGCAGAACAGATTGCTGATGACTATAAAGACGAGACTCCAATTTTTGTTGGGGTATTGAACGGGGCTTTTATGTTCGTAGCTGATTTGTTGAAGTACTACGAACACCCCTGCGAAGTTACATTTGTTAAGCTGAGCTCGTATCAGGGGCTCACATCAACTGGCATTGTAGAAACCCTGCTAGATGTTAGTGAAGATATTGCGAACAGAAGTGTCATTATTCTTGAAGATATCATTGATACGGGTAGAACCTTACAACAATTAGTACACCTTTTTTCTAATTCTAATGTAAAGGAGTTCAAGATTGCAAGCCTTTTCTTTAAGTCAGATGTCTACAATGGCGAGTATGCTATAGATTATATAGGCATTAATATTCCAGATAAATTTATTGTTGGATACGGACTGGACTACAATGAATTGGGCAGGAATTTGAAAGAAGTATACCAACTAAACCAAAAACATATGATTAACCTCGTATTATTCGGAAAGCCAGGTGCCGGTAAAGGCACCCAAGCCGAATTTTTGAAAGATAAGTACAATTTGAAGCATATTTCTACAGGTGATTTATTTCGTTTTAATATTAAGAACAATACCGAACTTGGTGTTTTAGCAAAATCTTATATTGATAAGGGAGATTTGGTACCCGATGAAGTAACTATAAAAATGTTACAAGATGATGTAGCCAAGAACCCTGATGCGAGTGGTTTTATTTTCGACGGTTTTCCGAGAACTACTGCTCAAGCCGAAGCATTAGATGCTTTTCTGGCTACTAAAGACATGAAAATAGATGCAACAATTGCACTTGAAGCTAATGATGAGGTTTTGATTCAGCGGCTTCTTGAAAGGGGCAAGATAAGTGGTAGAACAGATGATCAAGACGAAGAGAAAATACGCAATCGTTTTGATGAATATAATGAGAAAACAGCACCATTGAAAGATTTTTATGAAGCCCAAGGTAAATTTCATAGCGTCAATGGCATAGGCGAAATAGATGAAATTACATTGCGACTGGGTAAAGTTATAGAAGAACTTTAGTATGTCATCTAAACTGCAACCCGTACTTGCTAATGAAACTGTGCATATAAGGCCCTTGGTACAGGATGATTTTGAGGCACTTTTTAGGGTTGCTTCTGACCCCTTGATCTGGGAACAACATCAAAATAGTGACAGACACACCCTTGCGAAATTTACAGAATTTTTTGATCAAGGAATTGCAGGTAAAGCGGCATTTGCAATACTTGACAAGAAATCAAATAAAATAATAGGAAGTTCTAGATATCGAGTGATAAGTGAAATAGAAGGCGTAATTGAAATCGGATGGTCGTTTTTAGGTCGTTCGTTTTGGGGAGGAGCGTATAACAAAGAATTTAAAAAATTATTGATTAATCATGCTTTACAATTTTATAAGCATGTTGTGTTTTACGTACATATCAATAATTACCGCTCGCAAGGTGCCATGTTAAAAATAGGAGGGAGAAAGATGAAGGAGGATAGTACCTCGTGGGTGCGATCTACTAATGATACATTGACCTATGTCATTGACCACGCCCTGCATTAAAAAAGGACAACATGGGTGAAAAGGTTATTGATACTAAAACAGGATTAAAAGGATGTTTATTTACTTGCGGCATATCCTTTTTGCTCTTTGTACTTGCTTCTGTCGGGTATCTTATCTATGTTTTTTATATTAATGACACCATACCTACTAAATAGTTTAGGATATAAAATATGACTGAAGGTAATTTTGTAGACTATGTAAAAGTGTTTTTAACTTCTGGTAATGGAGGTAAAGGTTCTGTGCATTTACATCGTGAAAAATATATTACCAAAGGTGGTCCTGATGGTGGAGACGGCGGTCGTGGTGGTCATGTGATTCTTAGAGGGAATCAAAATTTATGGACACTTGTCACTTTTAAATTTAAGAAGCATTTTAAAGCTGGGCATGGTGCTCATGGTGCGAAAAGCCGTAGTACAGGTGCCGATGGTGAAGATGTGTTTTTAGAGGTTCCTTTAGGTACTATATTGAGAGATGCGGAGACGAATGAAATAATTCTAGAAATCACGGAACATGGTGAAGAAAAAGTAGTGGTTGAAGGGGGCATGGGCGGCCGTGGTAATTGGCATTTTAAAACACCTACCAACCAAACACCGAGATATGCCCAACCGGGCATTGAAGGTAAAGAAGGCGCATTTATTCTAGAACTTAAGATATTGGCTGATGTAGGCTTGGTGGGTTTTCCGAATGCGGGTAAATCGACTTTACTTTCAGTGATAACTTCAGCAAAACCGAAAATTGCGGACTATGAATTTACAACCCTAAAACCCAATTTAGGAATTGTGGAATATCGAGATTTTCAGAGTTTCGTAATGGCTGATATTCCTGGAATAATAGAAGGGGCTGCAGAAGGTAAAGGATTGGGACATTATTTTTTACGACATATAGAACGAAATGCAACCTTGTTATTTTTAATTCCAGCTGATAGTAATGATATTAGTAGGGAATATGAAATTCTTTTAGATGAGCTACGGAGATATAATCCTGAGTTGATGGATAAAGAGCGATTGGTGGCTATTTCAAAAAGTGATATGCTCGATGAGGAGCTTATTGCAGAAATACGTGTAGAATTAGATAAAGATATGAAAGGGGTGCCTTTTATGTTCATCTCTTCTGTAGCGCAATTAGGTATCCAAGAGTTGAAAGACCGACTCTGGGCAATGTTAAATGGTTAGTAGTATTCCGCTGCTAATTACATTAATCTATGAGAATAAAACCCGAAATAAAACGTAGTGGGTTATCTTTTCAGTGCAAAGTGCTTTGTTACTATTTTTCCTGTAGCTAGCTCTATAAACTGAAACCAATAATCGGTAGATGGCAAAGTTGTACCATTTAGAGTGCCGTCCCAATGCTGATTGAGATTATTGGTTTGAAAAAGCAAATTCCCGTATCGATCATAAACCCTTAGTTCTCCATTAATATCGCAGTCATTAGCCAGCATACCAAAGCGATCGTTTTTGCCATCGCCATTTGGAGTAATAAATTTTGGAAATTCAATATCACAGGTGTCATTTGGTGGTTCTTCACATTCCTTTTGATCAATACTTACGGTAAAGCTACTTTCATCAGAACAAGTACCTGATTCAAAATATATAAAAATAGTTTGAGTTGCTGTAATCTCATCGCCTTCAAAAAGCTGTTGCCCCATGCCTTCAGATTCGGTAAAGTAGGTTCCACTGTTTAAAATAGGTAAAACATATTTTTGGCATTCAGTTACATCTTCAAGCGAATCAACAGAATTAGGAGTGTCAATAGTAACCGAAAAGCTTTTCTCATCATTACAAGTACTTGAGCCAGTGTATATGTAAATTATTTGAGATGCGGTAAGGGTATCTCCGGCAAACAATAGTGTTCCTGAAGCATCATTTTCAGTATAGTAATTGTTTCCTGGGCTAAGTTGGGGTAAGATATAGCTTCCGCAAACCGAAACGTCATTAAGGGTATCGGCAATAGGTTTTCCTGTTATAGTAATATCAAATGTACTTTCATTAGTGCATGAACCCGTATCCATATAAATATAGAGGCTCTGCGTACCAGTTATGACATCGCCTGCATTTAGCAAAGTGCCACCGCCATTTGTAGCTGTAAAATAATTGTTGTTTGCGCTCAGTGCTGGTAATGTATAACTTGTGCATTCACTTACATGTGCTAGGTTATCTGCATTACATGAGCTGGTATTTACATTGATGGTAATATCATGCCTAAATAAGGCAAGATCGGTTACAATGTCACTTGTTATTCTAACATGATAAATACCAGCATCAGCCGCTTGTATATTGTTTAAAGTTAAAGAGGGATTATCAGGAGCATCCACAATGGGCATATTATTTTTATACCATGTGTAGTGCAATTGTGTTCCTCGTGGAATTGTGGTGGTTAGCACTATGTTATTGGCGATATTTTCATTTAAAATTAAAGGCGCATCAAGCTTAGCTTGGGGAGTATCGTCAAAAATAATAAGCCCGCTGTCGTAGGCTGCAAATTCATTTTCAAAATCCCCAAAGTGAAATTTGTTATTCTCAAAGTTTAGCTGAGAAAGCGATGTGCTCAATGAAAAATCTGGAAAAGCACCGCTGAGTTGATTGCCATTCACATAGAGTGACCTAATCTTTGGCAGTGAAGCAAGTACAGGTGGCAATACCCCTGATAATTGATTATCGGTAACATATAAATTTGTCAGATTTAGGAGAAGTGAGAATTCAAGAGGTATAGTACCCGTCAATTGATTATCAGATAAATTCAATTGTTGGAGGGCGGTCATATTACCTAATTCAGGAGGAATTGTACCTGTAAACTGATTTCCATTTAAATAAAAGAACCGACACTTTGTCCAATTGCCAAATTCAGGAAGCAAACCACCGGTAAATTGATTATCAGACCATAAAAACCAGTTGGCATTTGTAAAATTACCGTATTCAGGGGGTATAGGTCCTGTTAACTCATTGCTATGCATATAAAAAGAAGAGAGTTGCACAAGATTACCCAATTCTGGAGGCAAATTTCCCGTCAGGTTGCTTTGATCAATCCAAAGTGTAGTAAGGTTTACCAATAACCCAAGTTCGGGCGGTATTTGTGCTGGATCATAATCGTTATTACCAATTTGCAAGCGTTTCAAAGTGGTTAAATTGCCTAGTTCTGGAAGTATTGTTCCCGTTAAGTTATTTTTATAAAGCGAAAGCACTTCTAGGTTGGGCAATGTGGTAATCGATAGTGGAATAGGCCCTGTCATTGTATTTTCATGTACTGAAAAGTTCTTTAAATTGGTAAGGTTACTAATTGCTGTGTCAATCGGTCCTGTTAGATTTCGATTAGAGTTCAAGGCAATTACCTCAAGACTTAAAATGGTATAAAGTTCGTTAGGAATGTTACCAGAAATTTTATTTCGCGATAGCACTAATTCTTGTAACCATTGCAAGTCGCCAATCTCGGCAGGAATCGGACCGATTAGATTGTTTCCTTGAATATCTATTGCCGTCACATGACCTCCTGTAACGGTAATGCCATACCAAGTATCTACTGTGGCGGCTGTATTCCAGTTGGTATTAATGTTCCAGTTGGGGCCGTCGGTGGTGTTGTATAGCGTAATTAAAGCTGCTCTTTCAGCAGGAGAAACTTGGGCATAAATTAAATGACAAGTCAATATAAAAAAAAGCGCAATAAGTAGGGGTCTCATTGGGTTGGTTGGTTGGCGTAAACCAAACGCGTAACCCTTGACTATATTGCGTTTAAGGTTATTTCAAAAAGAAATAAATGACGGAATGAGCATTTTCTGGAAAGTTATTAGATGGTGTAGAGAATAATCAACGTATAAGTACTGGCCAAAACCTCTAAATGGCAAAATGCCAACAAAAAACACCTAGCAGTTGATACTTGCAAGTAATAATATAAACTCACAAGACAACTGCTAGGTATTAAAAGAATTTACAAGGTATTTTGAACCTTAATTAGTTTATTCCTTATTAACCAGCTAGTAAGCTCTGATATTTGTCTTTGTACCCAAATAAAACTGCGATATTTAATACTAGTAAAATAGCTGCACCTGCAATGTTTTCCGAATCTAAAGTAGCATGAAATAAGATGGCACAAACCGAAACACTCATTAAAATCAAGGCCATCAATGCTCCGAATTTGTTAAAAATAAAGGCCAGTCCTGCAACTATTTCAACTACTGCCACGAGTATTAATGTTTTACTGCTTGCGAGACCTCCGAAATATGTAGCGGCATCTCCAGTAGGGGCTTCCATCGGAATGAAATGAAAAAATTTGTTGAGTCCGAATACCAGAACAAATAAGCCCAGTAGTATTCTTAGAACCATAAAAACTTTTGAATTCATAATTTTTGGTTTTAGTTATTATAGATTTAAAGTTAGTCAAAATCAATAACTTAATTCGTATTATCCATAGCTGCTACTAGGTTTTAGTCCAACTATCTAGTAATACACGAATTGCGCGACTTGCAATATGGTATTTTTAATTCTATAGGTACGTTAAAGCATCTGATTTTTTGAAAACTATATGTCAATATATTGTTAATCAACAATATACTAATGTGAAAAAGCATTCCTTACCTTTTTTTCAGCGTATTAGTGTGACGTATACTAGAACTAAAAGACAGCCTTTGTATGATGTTTGAAGACCTAAATAAGCTTGACCATCTAGTGATTTAACCATTGCTTGTAATTTCAAATGTTGTACAGGGTCTTTTGTAATTATTTGCTTTTTGAATTTTGTAAATTTAAGTGTAACAATTTTCTAAAGTTGTTACTAATGAAGTGTTCAATACTGTAATAAAATAAGTTAGAATCAATAAATTAAAGAAGATGAAAAAAATCAAACAGATTATGATTATTGGCCTATTGTGCATGAGTGTTCAGACTTTTGCTCAAGAGGTTGAAGGTACATGGAAAGGCAATTTGTCCGTTCAAGGAACAGAAATGCCCTTAATATTCAATGTAAGTGAAACCGATGGTGAATTAAGTGCTACTATGGACAGTCCGTCACAAGGTGCTACTGACATCCCTATGGATATAACTACTTTGGTAGACAATGTATTAACGATCGAGTTTAAAAAAGCGGGAATGAAATTCGTGGGAAATTTAGGCGAATCGAAAATCGAGGGAAACCTATTTCAAAGTGGCATGGAATTTCCCTTGGTACTCGAAAAATCTGAGAAAACCATTCCGGGCAATCCCAAGTTGCCCAGCACTGATAAAGCCTTAACAGAATTAGCGGCTCTTGGTGATGGTAATTTCACGTATTCAGTTGAAGATTATTTTGCTAAGCCTAAAGCATCAACATTTCGTTTTTCTCCGGATGGAAAATATATGTCATACCGAGAAAAAGATGAAAACGGCAAGCGTCATGTTTTTGTAAAAGATATTGCTTCAGGCAAGGTAAGTAGGGCGATTGAGGAAAAAGAAGAGTTGATTAGAGGATATGGATGGATCAATAACGAGCGATTGGTTTTTTTAATGGATCAAGGTGGTGATGAAAATTATCACGTATATGCCGTAAATATTGACGGTGGTGATCAAAAAGATTTAACTCCTTTCGAAGGTGTTCGAGCAGACTTTAGTGAACTCTTAAAAGAGGATAAAGATCATATTATTGTTCAAATGAACAAGAATAATCCTCAAGTTTTCGAACCCTATAAAGTAAATGTAGTTTCAGGCGAGATGGAGCAATTATACAAGAATGATGATGCAGCCAATCCTATTATGGGTTATAATTTTGATAAAGATGGCAAACTAAAGGGTTTTACTAGAATTAGAGATGGCGTAGAGCAAGATATATACTATGCCAAAGAAGAGGGTGATTTTACCTTATTAAAAAGTCTTAATTGGAAGGATGCTTTCTCCATTGTTCGATTTGACTATGCCACTGAAAACCCTCATGACGCTTATGTTGTATCGAATTTGGAAAATGACAAAGCCGAAATATTATTATATGATTTAAAGAACGATAAGGTGATTAAGAAGGTCTTTTCGAATGACGATTACGACGTTTCTGATCTTTCAATCTCAAGAAAAAGAAACTACGAACTTGACTATTTCAGCTATGAGGGTGATAAGCAGGTAATTGTACCAGTGAGTGACTATTATAAAAAACTACATTCGAAATTTGAAAAGCAGTTTGAAGGAAGACAGTATAGTATTAGTGATTATACAGATGATGAGAACAACCTTTTACTTTATGTTAGCAGTGATAAACTCTATGGCAAATACTATTCGTATGATGTGAAGAAAGACGAGTTCAAAGAACTTTTTAATCTAATGCCTCAATTGAAAGAAGATGATATGGCCGAAATGCGACCGATTACTTTTAAAAGTCGAGATGGGGTTACGTTACACGGTTATATTACGCTGCCTAAGGCTGCCATCGATGGACAAAAAGTACCAGTCATCGTAAACCCACATGGCGGACCACAAGGCATCAGAGATTCATGGGGTTTTAACCCAGAAGCACAGTTGTTTGCAAGTCGAGGATATGCAACTTTACAGGTTAACTTTAGAATATCAGGTGGTTATGGAAAGGAGTTCTTAGAGTCAGGCTTTAAACAAATAGGGAGAAAAGCCATGGATGACGTTGAAGATGGTTTACAATATGTGATCGAACAAGGATGGGTCGATAAAGATAAGGCTGCCATTTACGGTGGAAGTCATGGTGGTTATGCAGTTTTACGTGGATTAACTAAAACGCCCGATTTATATGCTTGTGGAGTTGACTATGTTGGCGTGAGCAATCTATTTACTTTTATGAAGACTATTCCACCATATTGGAAGCCTTATTTGAAAATTATTAAGGAAATTTGGTATGATGAGGATATTGCCGAAGAAAAAGCCATTATGGAGGAAGTATCGCCGGTATATCAAATCGATAAGATTAAAAAGCCGCTATTTGTCGTGCAAGGTGCTAATGACCCACGAGTTAATATCGATGAATCAGACCAGATAGTTAGTGCATTACGTAACAAAGGTTTTGATGTACCTTACATGGTAAAATACGATGAAGGACACGGATTTGGCAAAGAAGAAAACTCCATTGCATTATACAAGTCAATGATGGGCTTTTATGCAAAGCATTTGGGGGTACAGGAAGTATCCAAACCTATAAAGGATTAAGTTAAATAAAACATATGATTAACAATAAGAGGGAAGTCTAACGCTTCTCTCTTATTATTTTTAGGGCTTACGAGCGTCAAGTGATAAATGGTATTAGTACCTCTCAATGGATAAAATATACAGGTCATAAAAACACTTCACGTATAGATAAAATGAATTGGTAACTAATTACGCTTCACTTTCACTGTATAAGTAGCTATAATAATATCATTAACTTTAATGTGAACATCATATCTTCCTGGTTTTTCAAAGGTATACCGCAGTTGATATTCTTGCTTGTTTTGTAGCACATTTGGCCTTACCTCTTTAGTACTCAATCCGCTTGACAGCATTAATTGTATATTATTTTTAGAAATTTTGGATGCAGCGTTCAGGTCAAAGGTGAGGGGTTCGTTCTTTGTAACCTCCAAATGCATTTGCTTAGGACGACTAGGGGTAACCCCGATAGAAAAAGCTTCTTTGTAAACTACTGGTCCTTCAATGAATTGATTTAAAGTAGGTGGTTCTAGCAAAAGCGAAGATGCTATTTCGAGGGGATAATGGTTCTTTACAAAAAGTTGCGGGTCAGCCAGAAAGTAACTATCAAAATAATCTGATATGAATCGAGGACCCTCATTTTCTAAAATAATTCGTCCGGCAGACCATGTAGGATCACACAAATACCATTTACCATTTAATTCGACGGCATTCCATGAATGATTGGGGATGCTATTTTCATTTAATACTAAAGTGGGCGTTCTACCGTATCCATTTACAATTTCACATTTAATACCGGCTAAATGAGCCAATTCTCGAACTAAATATGCATAACCTGTACAGGCCGTTTTTTTATACTTAAGAAGGTTTTCAAATACTTTGGGGGTAAAACTGTCATTCCATGCTGAAAGCTCTTCTTTGTTTTTAAACAGTTTTTTTCTTTTCCTAACAGTTTTCTGAAACGAGCTATAATCATTTTCGATATTCGTACATACCCAAGTATAAATACTTCTAAACTTTTCGACATCTGTATCTAAAGTATGGGTTAAATTATAGGTCAGTACAGGTAAATTTTTAAGGCTAGCACCTTTATATTTTAGTGCAATGCTGTCAGCTTTGGTAAATGTAATAGCATCAAAATCGGAACGTTGACCGTAGCCAATCATTCCGATTAAGAAGACTAGTATTGTAAGTGACTTCATTATTTGAAGAGACCGATAAATTTTTGAAAGATGTTACGTTTTGATTTATAAACACCAGTAACTTCTACAGCGCCCATTAATGAAATGTCCGAAGCCGAGAAGGCAATGTTAACCTCAATAGTATCTGATTCACTCTCCGTGATTTTATATTCTTTCGGATTGTAGCCGATATAACTAAAAACTAAAATATCACCAGCTTCTAAAGCCTTAGGGAATTTAAACGTCCCATTACTATCAGTTACGGTTCCTTTACTGCTCCCCTTTAAGACGACATTTACACCCAATAGTGGTAAATCATCTTGATCTAGAACTTTGCCGGAAACAGTATATGTTTTAAGATTATACGTTACCTCTGTTTGATGTTCTACATCATGACTTGCGACTTCTTGCGCATTTAAACTAAATACGCTACATAATAAGAAAAGACAAAAGCCTTTTACAATAATTCGAATTGCATTTTTCATAATTCAGTGGTTTTATATATTATACTTCTAAACTATGTTATTATTCATTTTTTAAAAACCAATAACTAGGCTAGTACTACTTTGAGTGCGTAAACGAACCCTATTTCGTAGTAAGCATTAATATCTAAGTTCAAGATAAGAAATTCTTAGTCTACCTTAACCCGGACACCTTCAGAATGACTGCTAAATTCAGGGGCATACATGCTTTGAATGCTCGTAATTCCATTACTAAAATTCCCAGCGTTATTTACTCTTAGGTCATATTCGAATATATAAACACCTTTGGGTAAATAATCAAAGAAAAAATTGGTGCTGGCATCTTTCGTACTTTCATAGTAGCCCAAACCGTCTTGCCATTTATATTTGGAGATGACGTTTATTGGTTCAAAACCTGCTGCTCGCATGTCTTTCATGTGAACAAATTCCATCGATCGATCTGCGCGTAATTCAATACGTACTCGTACTAAATCACCAACCTTTAAAGCAGTCTTGCTTGTGATTTCTGAGATCTCTTCCCCCGTATCAGTGTTCTTTTTTAGAAAAAGTTTCTTTTTCAATTGTAATGGAGTTTCTGCCGAGGTAATTTTATCTAAATCTTCAAAGTATTGCCAGTACAATGCTCCCCAAGCGATACCCTTTCCTTTTTTGCTGATTTGAACTTCAGCCATTTCAGGTTTTACTTCTGCACCTGGCCATGATGTTTTATAGTAACCTGTACCGGCTTCAACTTTTACATTTTCTAGTTTAGAGGGTTCTATTTTTTTACTACCTACCAAAACTTCAACAGCATCAGTAATTGATAACCAATCACTACCTTGAAGCAATAAAGCATACACCGCTTCAGTAGTTGCTTTGGTGGTTTTCCATTGATTGGTTTGCTTATTCTTCAACAACCAGATTTTAAGATTGTCAACAGTCGTAATATCTTCGGGCGTGATTTCAGCGAACGCTTCAATCAAAAGTGATTGTGTTTCAATAGGCGCTTGGTACCAGTACCAAGAGTTGGTATTATTCTTCCAATACATTCCTAATTCTTCCGAAGTGATACTATTCTCTTCTAAAGCGCGCAAAATCTTTGCGGCTGTTTTAGCATCTTTAGCTCGGTGCATAATTAAGGATAACATTCCTTGAGTATATAATTTTTTGTTTTTCCAGTACTTGCGCGCTTGCGCCTTATAATATGCCGTTATTTCATCAACTTTGTTCGAAGTTTTGATATCCTTAAAAAAGCTACGCATATAGAGATAATGAATCTGCGTGTTACTCAAATGATCATCATTTAAATCATCAGCATACTTTTTCATTTGGTTGTACTCTTTTACAAATTCGCCGTCTAAATAACGAATTGCTTTTTCAATCATGCGGTTTTGGTCACTGAGTATGGCCGAAGTGACCGAAAGGTGCTTTAGGTGTCCTAAACCAGAAATGATATGCTGGGTAATGTAGCGATTATCAGGTCCGCCATTAAACCAAGACCACGCTCCAGAACCTTTTTGATTTTGCTTTAGTTTATTGAGCGCAATTGCTTGCTCGTTTTTCATTTTATTCAAATTAAATAAGAGGGCGATACGCTTTTTCTGTTCGGTTTCAGATTGCGCATCGCGTACCCACGGCGTCTCTTGAATAAGTAGCGATTTTAACTCTTGGTTCTTTTCTAAATTGCTCACCAAAGCATCTGAATTTGCCCACTGTTTAAAGACATCTTGAATTCTCGGATTGCTATTTGCGATATGAGAGGCGAGCGAATTCGCATAATATTTCGAAAATGTTTGCTCATTACATTCATACGGATACTCCATCAAATAGGGGAGTGCCTGCACTGCATACCAAGCCGGATTGCTGGTCATTTCTAAGGTGAGTTTATGGTGCTTCAGCGTAGGTCGCTGAGCGGAGCCGAAGGGAGCCGAAGACGTGTTCTTTAACTTATCTAAAGTAAAGGTTTTTGTTTGGTCGCTACGTACCCACATTGGTAAGGTCTCCGTAACTAACATGCGATTGGTTAATACGGGGAGTAGATTTTGCTCCCCATCACTAAAATCACCTGCTTTTGCGGCAACCGTGTACTGAACTGCCTGAATTCCTTCAGGAATTTTTAATCGCCAAGAAACTTGGGTATTGCCTAAGGAATCGACTTCGAAGTCCCCCTCTGTCTGCGGCATCTCCCTCGAAGGGAGAGAAAGCAACAGTTTTTTTGAAATATCTAGTCCAGTAACAGCATCAGCTAATTCTAATTTCGCTCGCCCTGAAAGGGTCTTCTTCGTGAGATTTGCAATTTTAGTACTGATAATAATTTCATCGCCTTCACGTAAAAAGCGCGGTGCATTTGGGATGACCATGAGCTCTTTTTGCGTAACCGTTTCTAGAGTCCTTAGGGCACTTTCTAAGTTTTTAGTATGGGCTAACAATTGCAACTTCCATTTGGTTAATGCTTCTGGAGTGGTAAAACTAAATGACACATTACCTTCTTGGTCTGTTTTTAAATGCGGAAAGAAAAAAGCATTTTCTTGCAGGTTTTTGCGGATTTTTACATTAGAAAAATCGGTTGATTTTTCTTTATTATTTTCAGGAGCGTTAGGCGGAGGAGGTGCACTGTCGCTATCACTGTTTATTGTTACCCCTGCAACCCTACCTTGTAAAACATTCGAAACATCTTCTGATTCAACGGTTACGACCGAGCCTGTCATGCTTTTTTTTGTTTTAGTTGCATAGGCCATAACGACTACTTCTTCCAAAGCATCGGAATCTTCATTCATATAAATTTTGAAAAAATTATCCTTTGCTATTTTTTTATTGGTACTGACAAAACCTATATAGCTAAACTCTAAGGTTTGGCCTTTTTTAACTTTGATTGAAAAGTTACCATCAAAGTCGGTTGTTGTCCCTTCGGTAGTCCCTTTTATGACTACATTCACACCAGGTAATGGCTGGCCATTTTCGTCATAAATAGTGCCATCGACATATCCTTCAGGAACATCTTTGCTTGAATAAAATTGCGAGGTTCGACTTGCTTTTATACGTCTTAAATAATTTCTTCTTGCGTAGTAGTTATTTTCGATTGACAACCCAAACCAATTGAAACTATCGTAGCTATAATCATTTACTAAAGGTGCATGTACAAATTCTGATTGCACTCTAAAATGGGTAGTACCAAAACTAGTATTGCCATTACAATTGACTTGTGAATAATAAGAAACTTTCGCTAGAGGATTAAAATACCAGATGTGGGGTTTAAAAGCATCAAGAGATGCATCATACATATTCGCTAGTAATTCGGCGGCTACTTGTTCTCCTTTTGCACCTTTTATTTTAAATGTCCAAGTTTCATCAACACCAGGCTGCAACTTATTTCTAAAAGTGGACGCTTCGATTTCCAAATCTGTTTTAGGGTAAGGAACATTGATTCTTATTTTTCCGGTATGAAAGGAATTAAATTTGGTAAAACTATAAGTAACTGCAAATCCTCCTAAATCAGTAGCTAAAACAGGTATTTTGAAATGTTTAGTGTCTTTATTCAATTGAATCAGTCGACTTTCAATAATTTTTTTATCCTTTTCAATATAAACCATGAGGTTTAAATTCTCGGCTGCGGTGCTTAGCGAAATTTTAGCATCTTCTCCCGGTTTATATTGTAGCTGATCTGTTTTAAAACGGATAAGTTGATTGTCAGCGAGCATTTTATCTTTTTCACTATATAGTGAGGTATACGCGATATCTTTTACATTTTGACCAAATTTATCTTTGGTTTCAAGTTCAATGATATATTGACCAGACTCCCATTTTTTTATTTTACCTAAACTTATTTCTTTTGATACATTGGTGTCAAAATTTGTTTGCCAAACTAGGGCCCCTTTATCCCATTGTAAATAGTCATGCTCATTGGTAAAAGGGTCGTGAGGGTATAACTTTTTAAATTCCGTTTTACTAAAACCAGGATAATCAGGTGCTGGCCATGGCCGTGGGCGAAGCACATTTTCTGGGGATTTTAGTTTGTACATTTTAAGTACGCCTTTTGTGGCAACTTGCTCACCGTTCAGATTAAAAGAAGAAATGGCAAGTTTATTCTTTTTGGCGCTTTTATCTATCAAGCTTGCCATTTCTATGTTTGCAATTACGGCGTGATAGCCTACAGAAACAGTTGTTGTTGTGCTATGCGTTTCTCCATTAATATCGGTGACATCTGCGGTTAGTTCATAACTGAAGGTGGGCATATTGTTTTTATCAACACTGTTGTCTGGTAGGGCTTTAAAATTTATTTCATATTTTCCGGAAGCATCGGTAGTCGTCTCACCATGAGCGATTTCTTGCTCGGCATTGTTAAGATTGGGATAATACCAATAGCACCATCTCGGGTAATTCACCACTCGTTTAACACGATAAGTAACTTTGGCATCAGTAATGTTACTTCCGGCGTAAGCCACAGCTTTACCAATTACTGTCACACTATCATTGATTTTATAAGTTTCAGTGACAGGTTCAAAGAAGGTTTCAAATTTCGGACGCTTATATTCCTCAACGGAAAAGTAATGCTCATTATTAATTAAACTTGAATCAGCGTCGATTTCTAAGTAATACTCACCTGTAAGACCACTTGCAGGAAGCACAAATTCACCAGAGAACGAACCATAGTCGTTGGTTTCTAATTCTAATTCGGCAACTTCATCATCATTGACATTATACAAAGTAACAAACACCGATTCTTCAGTCATTAAACGAGACTTCTTTTTATAAGTTTCTACTAGAATACCCTTGAAATAAAGGGTTTGCCCTGGTCTGTAGATACTTCTATCTGTAAAAACGAAAGACTTTGATGTTACCTCTTCTTTTCTTGGTTTTCTTTGACTATTTAAATAATAATTACCGAAGTCAGCTTTGTCTTTTTCGTGTGACACATCAATTTGAACATTTGTCCAACTCGTATTCGATTTCTTATTAATTATAACTCTTCCTAGTTGGTCAGTGGTTTTTGTAATACTATGTCTCGCGCGATTGTAGTTTTTACTATAATTTATTTTTACCTGAGCCCCTTTAATTGGATTTCCATTGTTTCTATCGGTGATTTGGTAGATTTTGCTAATTGGGGTTTCTAATTCAGTAATAGCAATATTTGTTATTTGTACAGTACTGTGAGCAAAAGTAGTTTGACCATTTGTAGTTTCTACCAATATGATGTATTTGCCATTGGCTAATGCAGGCATGCTAATTTCTGTAGTATGTGATTGGTAATCGCCTTCATTTTTTAATTTGCTTTTCCATTCTTTCGTTATAGGTAATTTTTTAAGGAACTTCAGTTTCTCCTCTTTCTGATATAATTTATTAAATGCCCTAAGTTTAGATTGATTTACTTTAAGTGCTGATAAGTTTAGCGAATCTTGATTTTTATATTGCACCAATAACCTAGATATGGTATGAACAGGAATATTTTTTTCAGAAGTTAGCTGAAGTTCTGTTTTTAGTATTTGCGATTTTATAGCCATACATTTTTCAGCAGCTCTAGAATTAGAATGGTCTTGAATAATAGACTCACATAAGGCTAATGCTTCTTTTAATTTCCATTGGTATTTATTATTCGTTTTTGAATTATAAGTTTGCCCCCATTTTTGATACAAAAGAGCTATTTCGTAATTATAAAGTGCTGCATATTTCTTCTGTTTAAGGCCTGCAGCAGAGTTTTTAAGCACTTCGAGTAATTGGTCTTCTTTATTAGAGAAGATAGCATTATCGCGAACATATTTTAAACGTTCAATATCAACCTCAACAAAGGCATCGATGGTGCCGTTTTTCAAATGAAAATCGAGCAGTTGCTGATATATAGCTAATGCTTTTGCTTGTTTTGAAGTTTGGTCAGCAGTTTTTATTGACTTTTGTGTAAACTGATAAGCTTCACAAAGGTAATCAGGGTTATTGATTTCAAACTTATTTGCGGGTGTAGTGATGCTATTCTCAGGGGTTTTGTAAAATGCTAAAGCTGTATGGGCCAGTAAATCATATAATGTAGGGCGATATTTTTCAGAATCTGCTCTTTTATGGAGTAGTAATTCAAATTCATCAACCTTAATTTGTTGTAATCTCTTTTTTTGTTTTAAAGAGGCATCAAAACGAGTATTAATTTCATCGAATAAAGTACTTAAATCCCATGTTCTGAAATCGGTTGCATCTACTTTAGACTCAGTTTTTGTTCGATTATAAAAGCGGTAACGGTTTTTTTGAAAGTATTGCCAATACAGGTTTGCCAAATAACTCTCTAATACATTTTTAGTGGGAAATTCGGATTTGGCGATTTCTGATTTGAACTCTTTTATAATTTTGAGTTGTGCATCTTCCTCTAAGATTAAGGCGAATTTGGACGTATAGAGTAATGCTTTTATCGTTTGGGGGCTATTTTTTTCCTTCTTCGCCTTTTTAGAAATGGTATTGACGAGCGCTAAGGCCGATTTTGGAAGTTCATCGAGTTCAAAATTTTCAACTTTTTTCCAAAGAACATTATATTCTTGAGACTCTTGCTGGGCTTGCGCCATATGCGAAAATAGAATAGTAACTATAAAGAAAATCGAAGACCTCATACACTAAAATTTAAATACGGCCGAAATTGTAAAAGAGTTATTACAATTTAGCACTAATTAATAGAAAACTAAGACCAAAAATGGTACAATTGGTTTGTGCTGGCAAACCAAAATGAGTGATTACCCTTATTCACTGAGTATAGCCCTGTTCGTGTATAAGTTAAGTACTATAAAGACTTCAATAATCCACCATCTATGGGAATGTTGGTACCTGAGATATAGGCGGCATGATCAGAAGCCAAAAAAGCTACTAAATACCCATATTCTTTGGGGTCTCCGATGCGTTTTAATGGAACTCGTGATTCCATTTCAGAACGAACTTCTGAAACGGGAATACCCAATTGCTCTGCCTTTTTTGCATTTAACTGCCCAATGCGATCGGTATCAAAATATCCCGTCAATATATTATTGACGGTAATTTTATCAATTCCGACATCGATGGCTAATGATTTAGCCCAAGTGGTTACTGCCGCTCGAATGGAATTGGAAAGTGCTAAATACGAAAGCGGCTCTCTGACTGAAACAGAGGCCACATTGATAATGCGACCAAACTTATTTTTGCGCATATGTGTCAAAGCCAATTCTGTAGTCAAAACCACCGTTTTAAAAAGAAGGTCAAAGGCCACCTGATAATCAGCCACATTTTTTTCTAGGGCACTACCAGCCGATGGCCCCTGCGTATTGTTTACAAGAACATCAATGGTATTATTCTCAAAGTACTGCGTAATTGTTTTTTTGAAATTATCAAAATTTGAAAAATCAACCAGTACATACCCATGTTTTTGGCCTTGATCAGTTGGTAATTGTGCTAGAATCGCTTTTAATTTATCTTCACTACGCGACATCAGCGTTACGCTGGCACCACTTTCCGCTAATTGTAAGGCGATGGCTTTACCAATGCCTGCACTACTTCCACCAACTAGCGCTTTTTTTCCTTCTAATGTTATATTCATATTTTGAATTTTAACTCCTAACTCCTAACTCCTATTTGTATTCTTCTCTTGCTGGACTAAAAACATCCATTAATTTACAGCGTGTAAGTGCTTTTCCACTATGGGGGACATTTGAGGCAATGGGCACAATATCTCCTGGATGGTATATTTTAGTATCTCCATCCAAAGTAAACTCAAACGCTCCTTCTATAATGTGCATGATTTGCTCGTGCATATGATGATGTTCGGGCACTACAGCGTCTTTTTCAACATCCCAAAAAACCAAAGACATTTGTTCCGTATGCACTAATTTACCATGGTACCCCGGCATTATTTCTTTAGCTGTAATGTTTGATAAGTTGAGGTTCATTGCAATACTATTTTTCGCTAAGATAAATATAAAGTGTTGGTTTTTGTAGCAAGTACCAATGCTTATCTTTACACCATAATTACTAATTTCATGCAAATTCATTTTATCGCCATTGGCGGAAGTGCTATGCACAATCTTGCCCTTGCCCTTGCCCACAAGGGATATACTGTTTCAGGAAGTGACGATGTCATATTTGAACCTTCAAAAAGTCGTTTGGCGAATAAAGGCCTGTTGCCGTCAGAATTTGGGTGGTTTCCTGAGAAAATACACGAACACTTAGATGCCATAATTTTAGGAATGCACGCCAAACCTGATAACCTCGAACTGTTGAAAGCACAAGAACTAGGCTTAACCATTTATTCCTACCCTGAATTTCTTTATGAGCAATCAAAAAATAAAACAAGAGTAGTTATTGGTGGTAGTCATGGTAAAACAACAATTACCTCAATGATACTGCATGTTTTGAACTATCATGACAGAGCCGTTGATTATATGGTTGGTGCTCAATTAGACGGTTTTGACCGTATGGTGCACCTAACGGAAGAAAATGATTTCATAGTGTTGGAAGGTGATGAATATTTATCATCACCCATTGATAGGAGACCAAAATTTCACCTATACAAACCGAATATTGCTTTGCTCAGTGGGATAGCATGGGACCATATTAATGTTTTTCCCACTTTTGAAAATTATATAGAACAGTTTCAGATTTTTATCGACAGCATTGTAAAAGGGGGTAGCATTACTTACAATGAAGAAGACCCTGAAGTTAAAAAAGTGGTGGAGGCCTCTGAAAATTCGATTCGTAAACTAGCCTACCGAACACCTGAATATACTGTTGAGAATGGCAAAACACTTTTAGAAACGCCTGAAGGCCCAATGCCCATTGAAGTCTTTGGAAAACACAACTTGAACAACCTCGCTGGGGCCAAATGGATTTGTCAAAACATGGGTGTTGATGAAGATGCCTTTTATGAGGCGATTTCATCTTTTTCTGGCGCATCAAAGCGTTTAGAGAAAATAGCTGAAGGAAAAACTAGTGTAGCCTATAAAGATTTTGCGCATTCACCAAGCAAGGTGGCTGCAACTACCAAGGCAGTAAAGGAACAATACCCTAATCGCAAATTAATTGCTTGTTTAGAATTGCACACCTATAGTAGTTTTAATCCTGAATTTTTAAAAGAGTATCGTAGCGCATTAAACGATGCTGATGTTGCAGTAGTTTTCTACCTGCCCGAATCTGTAGCTATCAAAAAACTTAAACCTGTACATTCAGAACAAATAAAAGAAGCTTTTGGGCGTGCTGACCTGGAAATCTATACGAATGCAGAAGCATTTAGAAGTTATGTTCATGGTCAAAATTTAAATAATGCTACTTTACTACTTATGAGTTCTGGTAACTATGGAGGATTAGATTTAGAGAAACTTAAAGTTAAAATAGAAGCTTAATATGTTGATTGTTAACTGAATAATTGTCAGGTATTAAGATTCTGGAATGTATTTTGACAGCCTAATGGTATGATCAAAGAACAGCAGGCTTCAATTTTGAATTCGCTATTCCGTTTTTTAAGGCGGAAACTATCTCTATTTATGGTTGCATGTATGCTAGGTGTGTCAAATGTTATTTTAGAGGAAGAAAGAATGGTACATGATACTAGAGCAAAGGTAGAAGAACAAGCGGTTCATATAGAAGACGATTAAACACCAAATTGTGTTAAGTGGTGATCTAAATGTTTATATTCCATTTTGCCCCATTGTTCATGTGTCAATTTGCCAAATAACGGATGTGGGTTCCAGTCTTTCCTTGTTCTACAATTATAAAAATCGTTAACAAGTTGTTTTAAAATTGCTTTTTCCGTACTGAGATTTTTATCTTCTTTGGTCCTTAAATTAGATGCTGTCGGGAGGTTCTTTCGAAAAGGTTTGTCACTGTACATTTGTTTTTTAAAAAATAGTTTCACAAAAAAATTGCCCTTACCTCTATGCTTATTTTTAATGCCGATCACAAAAGGAAACTGGCAGTGCCAAACCATTTGTCCGGCAGTCATTTTGCCCCATTGCCTTGTAGAATTTTCGTTCAAGGAATCAATTCGTTCAAGAACTTCATTATATGTAGTCCGTTCAAAAATAGATTTCATAAGAAGTGTTTAAACCTTAAACTTAAGTTATTTTTTCAATTTTTCTATTTGTAGGATTTATCCTATTTTTAAAAAATGCAAGAACAAGTAGCTTCCCTTTCGATAAAAAAATGGTCTGATGATGATAAGCCAAGAGAAAAACTTGTTCGAAAAGGAAGAGTCATTTTATCTGATGCCGAACTCATCGCCATTATGATAGGCTCTGGTAGTCGTAATGAAAGTGCAGTAGCGTTATCAAAACGTATTTTAGCGTCTGTAAACAATAATCTTAATGAATTGGGAAGGCTGTCAATACAACAGTTAATGCAATTTAAAGGAATAGGTCAAGCAAAGGCAGTGACTATTTCAGCCGCTTTAGAAATTGGAAGACGTAGAAGAGGAGAAGAGGCTCGAAAAATAACGAAAATACAGAGTAGTAAAAGTGTTTTTGAGTTGTTACAACCTACCATTGGAGAATTAGAGCATGAAGAATTTTGGATTGTATATCTGAATAACTCTAATAAAGTTTTGCATTCTGCTCAGTTGAGCAAAGGTAGTATTACAGGTACATTAGTTGATGTTCGTTTGGTAATGAAGCAAGCTCTTGAATTAGGAGCTATAGCCCTGATTCTAGCGCATAATCATCCGTCAGGAACATTAAAACCTAGTACTTCTGACAAACAAATTACAGCTAAATTACAAAGTGCAGCTCAAGCTTTAGACCTAAAAGTTTTAGATCATTTGATCATTACCCAAAAGGAATATTTTAGTTTTGCAGATGAAGACCTATTATAAAATTGTAATTTGTCTGAATTAAGCTGCTCATGTTATTAATCTATACCCATAAGATTACCCCGCGCTTCACATATATTATGAGGCAAATATTCACTAGAATCTTGGGTATTGAGATTATTTTCACTACTAAAGTTGAAGATTTTATAAAGCATATTGGGCCAAAAATCACCTATACCAAAAAACCGCTTCAGAATGAATTTTTCGTTCGAAGTAATGATATTTTGTTCGAGCAAGGTATAAGCGATATTCAAGTACTTGTAAGTCACTGGGATGGTATTCCATGTTTTTTTAACACCACTGACTCGAGTAGTATACCTTTTGATATTTTTTCAGCCAGTTTCTATTTACTGAGTAGATATGAAGAATATTTACCCCATGTAAAGGATGTTCATGGTAGGTTTTCACCAAAAGATAGTGTGGCCTATCAATATAGTTTTTTACAACGCCCGATCGTTGATGAATGGGCTAAGAAATTATTAGAAAAATTACAAGAACGTTTTCCAGATTTACAACGCAAAAAAAGAAAATTCAATTATACCTCAATAATTGATGTTACTACTTCGCATTGTTATGCCTATAGAGGTTTTTTTCGCAGTGTTGCTGGTTTTCTGTTAGATTTAGGCTCTTTTCGATTTCGCCGCCTTGGTGAACGAATAAGCGTATGGTTTAACCCTAAGAAAGATCCATTTAATAATTATTCTTTTTTGATTGACATTCATAAGAAATTTCAAGTAAAAAGCTTGTTCTTTTTTCAATTTGCTTCATATTCCACCTATGATAAAAATGTTTCACCCAATCATAATAAATTTAAATATTTAATTAAGTCCATTGCAGACTATAGTCAAGTTTCGTTGGCGGCATCTTACGGTTCATTTGAAAATTTAAACTTGCTCAAAACAGAAAAAAATAGACTTGAAAGTGTTATTAATCAACCTGTAAATAGCGTAAGAATGCGTTATAATAGAGTTGATATTCCAGCCACCTATCGTAACTTGGTTGATGCCGAATTTACTGATGATTATACCATGGGTTACACCCATGAGATTGGTTTTAGAGCAGGTACTTGCACCCCCTTTTTTTTATATGATATTAATTTAGAAGTACAACAGCCAATTCGTGTGCATCCGTTTGCTATTCACGATTATGCACTAGTAAGATTGGCGACTAAAGCTGCAATAGATGATAAAGTGGAGGCGATATATAAACAAGTGAAGCATGTAGATGGCGATTTTATTACTATTTTTTCTAATGAATTATTAGGCGGAGCCAGCAAAAGAAATTGGAAGATTTTGTATGCAGGATTAATAAGCAAGTATAATGTTTAAAGAGTTGGTTACTGATGTTTTTTTTGATTTGGATCATACCCTTTGGGATTTTGAAAAAAACTCGGCCTTAACTTTTGAAAAAATATTAAGTCGAAATCACATCGATATACCGCTTTCGAAATTTTTGGAGATATACGTGCCGACTAATTTGGCTTTCTGGAAATTGTATCGCGAAGAAAAGATAACCAAAGATGCATTGCGTTATCAGCGATTGAAATCTGTCTTTGATAAGCTTGAGCTTGAAATAACTGATACAATGATACATCGACTTTCTGATGAATATATTCAGTATCTATCTTCGTATAACCATCTTTTTCCGAATACTATTGAAATTCTTGAATACTTGAAACCGAAATATCGATTACACATTATTACCAATGGATTTCAGGAAATTCAAGATAAAAAATTGCGAAATTCTGGTATTGACTCTTATTTCGTACATGTCATAAATTCTGAAATGGCTGGGGTTAAAAAACCAAATCCTTTAATATTTCAGCTAGCTTTAGATCGAGCTGGAGTAGCAGCAGAAAATTCAATGATGATCGGAGATAGCCTTGAAGCAGATATTCTAGGGGCTAAGGCTTTAAATTTTAACGTACTTCATTTTAATAGTCATCAAGAGCCAAAGCATGAACATTGCCCAATGCTTGATCATTTATGTGAAATAAAAAGCTTTTTATAGCGTTTTACTTTTTGGAACATGACTACAACTAAGTAGCAATTAATAAAGGTTGTTCAATGAAAAGTAAACTTCGAATTGTCCCTATAGCAGTATTACTTTTAACTTCAATTGTATCTTGCGTAGAAGATTTAGATTTTAGTCAATTTAATGATTTACAAGCAACTCCCAGTTACGAGGCAGGTATATTATATTTAGAAGCCCCCGAAAGTGTTATCAATTTAGTAAATGGGACTAATGTTTTTAGCCGAAACTTCAACTTCGATGCTTTCAGTTCTGATATTTTTGCAGATCGCGTTCTTGATGGTGTAATTACTTTTATTGTTGAAAATACGACGAGTAAAGAATTAGAAGTTACCGTTCAGTTTTTGGATGAATCTGATACAGTTACTGATACTGAAATTTTCTTAGTTCAGGCAGCACCTACTCCAATTTTAAAAAGAGAAATAGCGTATGGCAATTCGGGTAGAAGTATCGATATAATTAAAACACTTTCTACCATTAGAGTGAGTGCTATTAATTTAGGGGATAATACAAGTGTTTCGAACCTTTCTGATCCAATGATTACAGTAAAGTCTAGCGGCAAATTCAGAGTTCAACTTAAATGAGATTTCCGCCATTCTTCTTAATATTCTTCTGCTGGGGAGCTCTTAGCATTTATAGTCAGAATAAACAACTGCTCTATGATTTTAATGAGATACCACAAGCCTTGTTAATAAATCCGGGAGTTCAAACTGATTTCAAATGGTATGCTGGAATTCCAGCTTTGTCTGGTATTTCAATACAGGCAGGTTCTAGTGGCGTTTCGGCTTATGATCTTTTTGCCGATGATGGAGTTGATTTTAATAGTAAAGTTAGAAACAGACTATTGGGTGCAATGACTTCAAGAGACGAGCTTAGTGGAACGTATCAATTTGAATTAATAAATGTTGGATTTAGAAGTCAAGACCCCAGTGTATTTTATTCTTTCGGAATTTATAATGAAGGTGATGCCATTGGTTATTGGTTTCAAGATTATGCACTCTTAGCTATTGAAGGCAATGCTGATCGTTTAAACCGAAGATTTCAATTAGGGGATTTGAAAACTAGGGGTGAGATTATGAACGTATTTCATTTTGGCGTAAATAAAGTGCTAAACGGAAAACTGACTGTTGGCGCTAGAGCTAAAATTTATTCTAGCATTTTCGATTTTAATTCAACTAGAAATAAAGGTTTTTTCGTTACTAGACCAGGAGAAAATAACATTCTGTCAAGCAGATTTAATGCTGATATGAAATGGAGAACTTCAGGTATTAATGCTTTAAAAACAGCAGCAAGTGATGATACCCTAGGTAATACGATAATAAAAAGAGGCTTTTTTGGAGGGAATTTAGGATTGGGCATTGATCTTGGGGTTACGTATAATTTGAATAAACAAACCGTACTAACCGCCAGCTTGCTTGATTTGGGGTTCATTTATCATTCGAATGACGTTGAAAATTATATCTTAAAAGGTGATGTTACTACGGAAGGTGTTGAGGTCATTTTACCGGGTGCTCTGGCCAATCCTGATCGCGATTTCTGGCAAGATTTAGTGGATAATATAGAAGAAATTATTCCTTTTGAGAATAATTTTAATAGTTATATAGCTTTTAGACCAACAAAACTACATGCCTCACTTCGCCATAATTGGGGTGAACCTGTTCTTCGAAATATCGATTGTGATTGCGGACCTAATAATGTAGGGGCGAATCGAGCTCCTAAATATGTAAATGGCGTTGGAGCACAGCTGTATATGATAAATCGGCCTAGAGGACCTCAAACCGCTTTAACTGCTTTTTATATGCGCCGGATTGGAAATGTACTTGCCTTAAAAACGACATACACAGTTGATAAATTTTCTTTAACAAATATTGGATTAGGCATAAACTTACAAGCTGGCCCAATCAATTTTTACGCGATGGCTGATAATTTGCTTGGTTACCAAAACATAGCTAACAGCCGGTACGCTTCTTTTCAATTAGGATTAAATATTATATCTTGGGGCAAGAATTAATATAACTTTAATTGTTGCCATATATCGAACAGTTTTTTTTGGCATAGTTATTTCATATTTGTGTATATGTATTAACATGAGATAGCAAAAATCAATAAAACAAATCTGTTTTATCTTCAAAAAATATAAAAAATGAAAAGTATTATAATGGCAATTTTCTTAATGGCGAATTATGGTGCTCTGGCACAAAATGATTTAAGCGAATATAAGTATGTTGTTGTACCTAAAAGGTTTAGTGATTTTAAAGAAGAGAATCAGCACCGAACGAATACTTTGGTGAATTATTTGTTTCGTAATAAGGGTTTCGTTACTGCTTATACTGATAATTTACCTGAAGACTTATACAATCATAGATGTTTGGGTTTATATGTTGATCTAATAGACAATTCTTCAATGTTTACAACGAAAGCTGCATTAGTACTAAAGGATTGTGATGGTAAAGAAGTGTTGATGTCTGAACAGGGGAGAAGCAAAAAGAAAAATTATGAGGATTCGTATAAAGAAGCTATTACCCATGCTTTTAACTCTTTTGCGGGATTGACCTATTCGTACAAACCCGAACAAATGGAAAACGATTCAGAGCCAGTTACTATTAGTTTTAAGAATGACGTGAAAAAGCTAGATGAACAATCTAATACCATAGAAACCAAGGATATTGAGCAAACGGCAACTGAAGAGATACAGTCGTTTAAAGACCGCGCACCAGTTGATTCTTCTTATAAGAAAGGTACAAGTAAAAAGAACACTTCTGAAATTAAACAAAATGATGAAACTATTGATAAAGTAGGTATGGAGAAATCGAAATCTGAAGAAGGTATTGAAAGGGTTTCATCCTTAACTGGTGTTCTGTACGCTCAAGAATTATCTAATGGCTATCAATTGGTAGATAGTACGCCTAAAATTCAATTGAAGATGTACAAAAGTTCAATGCCTAATGTATATGTAGCTAAGGGAGAACATAATGACGGTGTAGTGTATTCCTCTGATGGCAAGTGGTTTTTTGAATATTACGATGAAGGTGTGATGAAGAAAAAAGCGCTAAATATCAAGTTCTAAAGTTCGTACTTATTTTTCCATCTGTTTTGTAGAAAGGTTTTGATAGTGTTTTCTCTTTGATTTTCTCCTGGTTGATAGAAAGAGGTTCGTATTAACTCGTTAGGCAAAAATTCTTCATCTATAAAATTGTTTTGATAGTTGTGAGCGTATTTATATGCCTCTCCGTAACCCAAATCTTTCATTAATTTTGTTGGTGCATTCCTAAGTGGTAATGGCACAGATAAATCCCCAGTTTGCTTTACAGTTTGTTGTGCTTTACCGATAGCCATATAACTTGCATTGCTTTTAGGTGAGGTTGCCAAATAGATAGCACATTGACTTAAAATAATTCTAGCTTCTGGATAGCCAATGGTTGTAACAGCTTGAAAAGTTGTATTGGCTAAAACCAAAGCTGTAGGATTGGCCAGACCAATATCCTCTGAAGCGGCAATCAACATTCTTCGGGCAATAAATTTTACGTCTTCGCCACCTTCGATCATCCTTGCTAACCAATATACTGCTCCATTTGGGTCACTTCCTCGAATAGATTTTATGAATGCCGAAATAATATCATAATGTTGCTCACCAGTTTTGTCATAAAGAACCGTGTTTTTTTGAACCTTGCTGGTAACCAACTTATCCGTAATAGTAATTTTGTCGGCTTCTTCAGAATTTACTACTAACTCAAAGATGTTTAACAGTTTGCGGCCATCGCCTCCAGATAACCGCAATAATGCTTCTGTTTCTTTAAGCTTTATTTTTTTTTCCTTTAGAAAAGAATCTGTTAGCAAAGCTCTTTTTAAGAGCGCTTCTAAATCTGCTTTACCGAAGGCGTTTAGAATGTATACCTGACATCTTGATAGCAAAGCAGGTATAACCTCGAAACTAGGGTTTTCTGTGGTTGCTCCGATTAGGGTTACCCAGCCTTTTTCTACAGCACCTAAAAGTGAATCTTGTTGCGATTTGCTGAAGCGATGAATTTCGTCAATAAAGAGGATAGGGTTTTTTGAGGTAAACAGACCACCGCTTTGTTTTGCTTTATCAATGACCTCACGTATATCTTTTACACCACTATTGATAGCGCTTAAAGTATAAAAGGGTCTGCCGCTTTCTGTTGCAATAATATTTGCTAAGGTGGTTTTGCCTGTTCCTGGGGGTCCCCATAATATTAGGGAAGGAATGACACCCTTCTTTATTTGACGGGTTAATGAACCGTTTTCACCTACTAAGTGACTTTGGCTAATATAATCTTCCAGAGTTTTAGGTCGTACGCGTTCTGCAAGTGGTTCATTCATCTGGTAAAAGTACTAAATATAATAAATGACAATTTTACTGGTTATACAATTTTGGCTTGTTTATTGTCAAATAATTTACTTTTATAATAAATGTCTGATCATTCACATTTTAAGTTCACCAATTCGGTACTGTTCGTTCCAATTATAGCAGTATTAGTCATTTGGGCCGTTTTTTGGTTTGAGTTGAACTTTCAGACCAATTTAACTAAGTTTGGACTTTACCCTCGAAGTTTTATGGGCTTACGGGGTATTTTTTTTAGTCCGTTTATTCACGGGTCATTAGAACATTTATATAATAATACTATTCCCCTTGCTTTACTGTTGGCGTCATTATTTTATTTCTATCGTGATGTAGCTTTTAAAGTATTGATTTTAGGCACTATATTTTCAGGAATAATAACTTGGGGTATTGGCAGACCATCATACCATATTGGGGCAAGCGGTATTATTTATTTACTGGCTAGCTTTATTTTTTTTAAAGGTATTTTTACGAAATACTATCGTTTGGTAGCGGTCTCTTTAATCGTGGTATTTATCTACGGAGGTTTGTTATGGTATATTTTTCCGACCAAAGATGGTATTTCTTGGGAAGGTCATTTAGGAGGGTTTTTAACTGGCCTGACTTTAGCTATTTTTTTAAAGGCTAAAATTCCAAAAATAAAGAAATATGCATGGGAGCAAGAAGATTACAATGAAGAAGAAGACGAATTTTTGAGACAATTTGATGAAAATGGAAATTTTATAGAATTGCCGAAAGAAGAGGATTTAAATTCAGAATCCGTACAAATTAAGTACCATTTCAAAAGTGGCAAAGATGAGTAGTTATATGCTTATGCCTTAAGTCGCTGTCGTACGGCCTCATAAAGAAATACGGCGCACGCCACAGACACATTTAGAGATTCAATTTCACCTAGCAGGGGTAATTTCGCTACATGATCAGAAGCTTTAAGCACCGAAGGAGAAATACCTTTATCTTCTGAACCCATTACAATAGCAATGGCACCATGTAGGGGAATATCATAAATTGAAGAATTTGTTTTTTCTGATGCTGAGATTACAGTTATACCTGAAGCTTGTAAATAGAATATTGCATCTTTAATGTGATCAACTTTAGCAATAGGAACTTTATATGCCGCTCCTGCAGAAGTTTTAATCGTATCGCCGGTAATAGGGGCAGCACCTTTTTTTTGTATTATGATCCCGTCAACACCCGTGCACTCTGCCGTACGAATGATTGCACCAAAATTACGAACGTCTGAAAGTTGGTCTAAAAGTAAAAAAAGTGGAGTTTCTTTAACTGCTAGTATGTTTTCTACCAGTTTCTCTAGATTGACAAGAGTGATCGGAGAAATAGTAGCAACGACGCCTTGATGATTATTATTTGTTAGACGGTTTAACTTTTCAATAGGTACATACGAACTACTAATATGATTTTTTCGAATTAAACCTTCTAATTCATGATATAACTCACCTTTCAGGCCTCTTTGAATAAATATTTTATCAATAGACTCTTTTGATTTGATTGCTTCTAATATGGCTCTAATACCATAAACCTGGGTCTCTTTGTACATCAGACAAAGGTAAATAAAAACCGCACCTAAATTTAGGCGCGGTTAAAGGAATAATATTAAAGGCTAATTATTTTGTTAACTAAACTATTTTTTACTGTTTATTTAAAAATTCAATGACACGAACTAAATCTTCTTCAATTTTAATATTTAGATTATTAGCGTTTATGTATTCTTTTAAAGGGCTCTTTAGTGGGCCATCAAAACTTTTTAAAAGTTTTTGCTTTTTTTGACTAATCTGGTCAATACGGTTTACACCATTCTTTTTGATATAGTATTCCGTGAATTCAGTAAATCTTGCCGGAGTTTCTTTGATAAATGAATTATCCGCATCTTTACCTTCGGTAAATTTAATTTTAGTTCTTTTATAAAGCGTGAAATCATCACCACTGGTTAATTCCGTAAGGTAACCGTTCATGGTCTTGTTTTTAGCGGAAATAAAAGTATGGAATGATAGTTTTTTGCCTTTTACTAAAATATAAATATTCTTATCTCTTACTAAGGCTCTATGCCCCTCTTCTGGCAGAGAACTCCTTTTTACTTCAATTTCTTCATTTAATGCATTATAACGATAGAAAATCTTACCAACTTTATTTTTCTTATAAAATAAAACAGTTGGAGAAAAGTCATTCATAGTATATGGTGATCCTTCGATATTCGAAATATCAACTTCTTTTCGTTTTTCTTCAGCATCTTCAATTGGACCAAGTAATTGAGAAATTAATCTAGAGGTTAACGGATTACCTTGTCCTCCAGCAGTCGCAACATTAGGAGTTCCACCTCCAGCATATTGTGCTTGTAGGTTTCCACCAACTAATATTGTAAAGAGAATAATTATAGAATTTTTCATAACACATTGAATTTGAATTAATACCACCTATAATTTACAAAAAAAAGCCGTTTTAACTTAAATTTTAAATAAAAAATCACTAGGGTTTATTAAATATGTTTTGGCTATATATTTTGAAAATATAGTTTAGGCGTAAGTAACAAAAAAACCACTTTCTTTTTGAGAAAGTGGTTTCAAAGATTTAGACCTGAATTATGTTTAGGTATTCAAAAATTCGAATACTTTTAATAAATCGGCTTCCTTTTTAATATTTAGATTGTTTTCTTTAATAAACGCTTTCGTTTTATTTTTAGCATCTACATCTAGTATTCTCAAAAGCTTCGCGTTCTTAGTAATAATTTCATCAATTCTATTTACATCTTTCTTTTGATAATAGTATTCTGTGAATTGCGTAAATCTCGCTGGTACTGCTGCTACAAAAGAATTTTGCGCTGGTGTACCTTCAGTAAATTTAACGGTAATCCGTTTATATAAATCGTAATTTTTACCACTAATCAATTGAGTAAGGTATCCATTAGTTGTTCTATTTTTGGAAGTAACAAAAGTATTAAATGCCATCTTTTTGCCATCAATTAATAAGCTGGCCTTTTTGTCATTTGTTAGTGCTCTATAACCTTCATCATCGAAAATAGTTTTTTTGATCTCTATTTCTTCATTAAGGGCGTTGTACCTATAATAGATTTTGCCGATTTTTTCATTATCGTAATAGAGAACTGTAGGTGCAAATTTATTTGATGTGTATGGCGAACCTTGAGCGTTCTCAAGCCATTGCGACTTGCGTTTATCATTCGCCTCGCTCATAGGGCCTAAAAATTGACTGATAGCTTGGCCAGCAACAGAAGAAGCACTCCCACTAGTAGCTGATGACCCAGAAGTTGCCCCCCCAGCATATTGCGCTTGACTAAAACTTGCTACTAACACCAATAAACTTATGGTAAATAAATTTTTCATATTACATATTTTTTATTGTGATAAAGATACGAATACCATGCCAAATCTTGATAAATTAATTGTTAATATATAAGTTTGAAGATTATCCTTTGATATTGAAAATTATTGTTAAAAAATACCACTAACTGTATTGAGTTAAATGTCTAAGAGAAGTATTTCAGGGGCATCTTTATCATAGTGATAACCTCTCCAAAAAAAACCCGGAGTAGCATATCGCCATAAAACTTCACCTTCTTCGCTAACTTCCCAAAAGCCAAAATCACCTTCAGTAATGAGTCTATTTCCATTCGGTAATAGATCAACACCTGATACTTTGCCTGAAAATAAATTAGTGTCAGTAAAACTCCAAATTAGGTCTGGTTCATTATTTTCATTAGCTGATAAGGATAAATTATCGGGCAATGCTAACTCATATGCAGTAGATTGTTGGTTAGCGAACCCGTTGGAATAAATTAGTATATTCCCTGATTTGTCATCTTTAAGTAAGTTTGGGTGATGATTTCTATCAAAAAGTCTTGTTCCCTGCTTGTTTTTATAAGCCCTTGGGTTTCCAAAACGATATACCAAATCCCCTCCATTATTGAAGTTCCCACCAGCACTAGTTTTAGCTTCTTCTGAAGTTGTGCTATGATCTATAACCCATATTTCACTATAGAAATTGGCGCTTACGTAAATGAGATCTTTTTCTTCATCATATGCAATTCCATTAGCATGACTAACATCTCCATCTGAATTTGGCACTTCTAAATAATTAATATCGATTAGTTGTGGATTTTGTGCAATATCTCCATAATTCAGCTTCGTGTTGTCGAAATCTTGTATTAAATGATCCCACATATGCCATTGCCATACGATCTTATTTGTTGCGGGATTTACTTCAATAACGGCGTCATAAATAATTTCAGTTTGGGCTGAAAAACCAATTTCTTGGGCTTCTTGCGCTGACTTTTTCTCCCATGATAAAAAAAGAATATTGCCATTAGGTAGTTCAATGGCATCATGATGGGCAATGTGACTTTCGTTGGAGTACTCGAAACTCCATTGAATAATGCCATTCTTATCTATGAAAGCAACTACACCACCGAATCCTCCTAGCGTAATTGCAGGCGATTCAGATTCCAACATAGTTAAGAGTTTTCCGTCAGACAGTAAAAAAGCATCATTACCTAGCCTTTTATCGCTAAGATTCCATTCATAAACAATCTTCGTGGTTTTATCCATAAGATATACACGGTTCGCTCCTGCATCATTTACCAAAATCAGTCCGTCATACACCTTTTTAGGGGCAAGTACTTCTAGACCTTCTACATCCGGAAAAACTAGGCCATTTTCCATTTCTGGCGGATTATCATCTAAAGATTTCATTCCAGAATCATCAGTACATGAAAAGAAGACTGCAACTAAGCTAATCGAGCACAATAGATTTATAACATAAAGGAATAATTTCATAGCATTTTTATTCTTTAGATATATTTTTTAAAAAAGATACAAAAATTAATTATTTAACTCATGAATATTAAGCGGACCGTTATTTTGAGTAGCGATTAAAAGAGTTTTCTTGTTTTGCTCTATAAGCATAATGTCTTTGATGTTCCCATTAAGTATGAGGCCAGATTTAGACCAAGGCATCACTCCATATCCATCACTCTGGTTTGAGATAAGTATTAACCCTGAATAGGCATCTAATCTTGGTGTTTCAACCTCGGTTTCATATATATTTCCGGCAATTAGAGCATCTTCATAACCATCATTGTTTAGATCTCTAAAATGCGCGCTAAGTATAGGAAAAAGCTGCGCTTCTTGGGGGAGAAATTTTTTATAAAAAGATCCGTCGCCTTTATTAATTAGGAGTACGGAGTTAAATTCATTTGCCTCAGCTTCATACGATGTTTTTAGCTTTTCACCGTAAATGTCGACCATGTTGGCATTAGCAAAATCAGAATAGGTTTCGAATTTTTGTTGTATAAAGGGCATTTGTTGCGATGAACATTCTCGACCCCTTATCGGAACGTATGTTCCATTGTACTGTTTGCTTAAAACAATATCAGGAGTGCCGTTATCATCAAAATCATTTGCAAAAACTTTTAAGGGTTTCTTTTTACTTGCCTTAAATTTTATATTCTGGCCCACATTACCTATTAGGTAATCTGGGAAACCATCTTTATTTATGTCAGTTTCGTGAATTGAAAACCACCACCCTTTTGAGTCTAAAATTCCTTGTTGATCTTTCTGTCTTTTAAAAAGGCCATTTTCATTTTTAAATAATCCAATAGCACTCCATTCTCCTACAGCCATAAAGTCTTCCCATCCATCGTTGTTATAGTCCGTAGTTATTAATTCATTAACTATTCCAAATGTTTGGAGTTCGGGTACAATATCTTCTGTTATGTCCCGTAATTCACCATTATTATTTTCCCATAAAGTTGAAGGAGCATATTTTGGATAGCCTTTAGGTACGATTCTGTTTCCTACAAGAATATCAAGATCTCCATCTTTGTCGAAATCAATGACATCAACAGATTTCCCACTTTTAGGATTAAAATTGAGAACTTCTATTGTAGCTCTGGTATAATTGGCATTGCCATCATTGAGGTAAAGCCTGTCAGCATAGAAAGAAGAATAAGGCTCAAATTCATTTCCTCCGCTTACCACAAATAAGTCTAAATCATTGTCATTGTCAAAATCAAAGAAAATGGAGTTCATATCTTCATGAGTTCGATCTTCGATAAAAGCGCTGATATTTTTTCTGCTAAATTTTCCTGAGGAGTTTTGTAAGTATAATGCACCACTTTGTCCGGAAGCACCTCCAATGTATATATCATCCAGCCCATCGCCATTGGCATCGCCTTTACTCATAAATGGACCTTGCACAGACTGCTTATAAGGAAGTAAAATTTCTTGTTCAAAATCATCATAAAAATTTTCTTGATGATCAAAATCAAGCCCTACTTTACGGCTTTTAGAAAATTTAAATACGGTCCTTTTCTTATCTTTTTTTAGTTGCTTGTATTCTTGAGAATTTTTTTCATTAAATACAATGGTATTATTTACAGCAACATTGACTTGCTTTTCAATTTTTCCGCTGGGCCATATAACTAAGACAGTATCTACAATTTTGTGATGTCCTAAACCGAAATGGGCAATATTTTCATGAGCTGATCTATACCCTCTTACTCTTCTAGTTTCAACAGATTGAGATTGATCAGCATATTTAATCTGTACTTTTGCAAATGATTCTGATAATAGGCCTTTGGTTTTTATTTTTAGATAGTTAGCATTTTCTTTTTCTGAACTAAGGTTTTCGTATAGAAAGCAGTTGTCGTCAATATTATTAACAATAAGATCAAGATCACCGTCATTGTCGAGGTCTCCTTGGGCGGTTCCATTACTATATGACATATCGGCTATGCCCCATTCTTTGCCTTGTTCTTTAAAATTGAGGTTGCCATTGTTTTGGAAAAGAATATTTGGCAACTTCTCTGTAGGCATTGCATCATAAAGTTGTTGTTTCATTTCTAATGGAACCCTACCCTTGTATTTCACTTTAGCTTCATAAACTTTACGTTGTAGATCATTGTCGAGCGCATATCTTCTGTAACCGTTGGTAATGAAAACATCTTTATCGGTATCATGATCGTAATCTGACATGAGCACGGACCAACTCCAGTCAGTATTTGCCATTGAAGTAGCTTGAGCGATATTAGAATATTTATTATTACCATGATTTAGTTGAAGGGAGTTGTACATATATTGATGCTGAAACCCGGCTTTATTCACTAGATAATCAAATCTATTTACATTCATTGAGGCCATCAAAGTTTTCGAGCGTACATGGTCATTAGCGGCCATATCAAGTACGAATATATCTTGTTTATTATCATTGTTTATATCGGCTATATCCATACCCATTCCGTAAAAGGAAATATGATTGGTATATTCCTTTATTTTATCAGAAAATGAACCATCTCCGTTATTAATAAAGAGGGCATCTGGAATATAGTAGTCGCTAGCAATATAAAAGTCAAGCAAGCCATCTTCGTTTATATCTGATACAGTTAGGCCTAAGCCAAAAATTGGACGTTCAATCCCAGAAGATTGGGTGACATCTATAAATTGCCCGTTTTCGTTTCTATAAAGGTGAGAACTGTTAAAATATTGCGATTCCGCGTCTTTTTTCACAAGCTTATACAGATTGATAGGATCTACGCCATAGTACTCATTCTCGTTCATTACTAAACAGTCTAGATCCCCGTCGTTGTCGTAATCAAAGAATACGGACTGTGTGCTAATGCCCATATCGGCTAAACCATATTTTTCGGCCTCTTCAATGAAGGTGCCATCATGCTGATTAATCAGAAGTAAATTTTTCCTATCTAAACGCGAGTTAGGTCCACCTTGTGAGACGTATATGTCTAGCCAATTATCATTATTGATATCAACAAAAGTGACGCCGTTAGACCAGGTTTTACCATTATTAATCTTTGCGGTATTCGTTATGTCGTCGAATTTGAGTTTACCCTTATTAATGAATAATCGATTATTTACTTGATTGCCGCAAAAGAATACATCATTAAGTCCGTCGTTTGTTAAATCTGCAATGCCTACCCCTGCACCATTATAAAAGTAGTCGAAATTGAATAAGTTTTCGTTTGTGGCAACATCCGCTACAATGCTATTATTAAAGATTAATCCGCTCTGTTGCGCCGTTATTTTGGCAAAAACTTTTTGAGTTTCTTTCTCCTTTTTCGGAGAAGTTTGGTTCTTTGGGTTTTTTTGCGAGCAGGTGGAAAAAATAATTAGATGAAAGCATGTAATAAAAAATTTCAAATAAGGAATAATTTTGCTTATTCGAGAACCGAAGTAATACATATCTTTTAAATCAAGGAGTATGGTTGTACTAATTTATGGAATATATTAGAAAAGGGCTTGGTGAGGGTAGCAAAAAACAAAAAGCCACTTCAATTAAGTGGCTTTTTTAAAACGTAATATTATAAATATTAATCTTTGCAGAAATCAATAGCTATTGGGCCAGCTTCTACACCTTGATACCCACCAACTACATTTCCGTTAGGGGTGACAATTTCAAAGCCAATTTCACCATAACGATCTCCTGGAAAAAACCAGTCAGCTGATTGCGTGCCAGAAGGAATAGTGATGGTGCCTGAACCAGTCGACCCATCGTTAGGTGTACAATCACTTTCACCTAAGAAAGTACCAGCAGCACCTCCATAAGGAGAACACATGCCAATTTCGAGTACGGTACCATCATCTAAAGTGATAGTAATACCTGCACCACCTGAACCTGTATCAGTTTGCCATCCATCTCCATAAGAGTCAGTCATGTTGACTGTCCAAACACCAGGTGTTGGAGGTTTCGGAGGGCATACAATAGTAGCGCTATATAAGAATGGCGAGCTAAAGAATGAACCGGTTAAAGTACCAGTATTATCAGCCGATGAAAATCTACGGCCATCTTTAAGAACCAATTCAAAACGAATAGTAAATCGGTCAGAACCATCTACGTTATCATTAGAAATGGGTAACGCAGCTACTAATTCTGGTAAAGTTATAGCATATGTAAATCTAGGTAAACCAAATTCACCAGTTGTAAATGTCGACGGATCTAATGTGGTTGCTAACGCTTCTTCAGTAGTAAAATCCGTAGCTCCGTCTGCAACAGAACGATCTAGAAAAGCAACCCAAACTTCTACCGCTTGCACTAAATTACCTTTTTCTTGATCTTGAATTTCGGCTTCAACGCTAAAACTTGAATCTGTAGTTCCAATAGGAATTTCATCAGTAATTACATTGACGGTTCTCAGAATTGCACCTCGAGTAACATCTTCAAAGATTCCATCCACAACCTTATCACCTTCTTCACATGAAGAAATACTTAGTGCGGTTATTATTGCAAGTGTATATAGTTGAATTGTTTTTTTCATAGTATTCTAATTTAAATGGTAAAATTGAAAAATGCCCACAAAAAATGTGGGCATTTATTTTACTGTTTGGTTAGTACAAGAGTAACATCCGCAGATCCTCCGCAACCTCCACCATTTTCGGTGAAAATTAGAGTAATACTAGAATCATCGTTGGGATCATACATGGTCGTAGTGCCAGCAGGGCCATAAACTATATTAGGAGCGGCGCATGCTAAACCAGTATCAAGATCACCAATTTTTACTTCATCACAGATTAGCTCAAAAGGAAAGTTTCGCGCGAACCCACCAAATTGTGGATATGCTGTAACAGCAATTTCTCTTGTTGTTCCACCAGTTGCTGTGATTTCAACATTTTCTTCAACAAATACAGTTCCAAAAATACCACCTGTTGTTTGTGTTAAGGCGTAAGTGCCCGTGAAAGCACCTTCGGGAATAGGACAAATAACGGTTGGTGAATATAAAAATGGAGACCTAAAGAAGGAACCTGTTAAGGTACCTGTATTATCACCCGAAGAAAATCTACGTCCATCTGATAAAACTAGTTCAAAACGGATTGGAAATTGATCACCACCAGTGATATCTGCTTCTGTTCTTCCAACAAAGTTCAATAGTTCTGGTAAGGTTACAGAATATGTAAATCTCGGTAAACCAAATTCACCTGTTGTGAAAGTAGAACTTTCAACAGTATCGAAAAGTTGCTCATCAACGTTTGTGCCAGGACCAATTTGCTCGGTATTATCTGCAAAACCAACATAAACCTCTATTTGGTTTACTAAGGTTCCTTGTTCTTGATCTTGAACTTCAAGCTCAACTATAAAACTACCATCAGCTTGACCTATAGGTAATTCATTAGAAACCAGATTAACAGTTCTTAAAATTGCTCCTCTAGTGACATCTTCAAAAATGCCATCAACTACTTTATCAGCTTCCCCACAAGAGTTAAAGGCTGATAAAACCAAGGCTAAAAGCCCAATAAATGTATATTTTTTCATTTCAGTCTTTATATTTTAGTTGGCAGGTGGAAACGTAGGAGATGCTGGATTAGTATCCCAGAAAACCTGCGTTGTTAAATCCGCACGCTGTGTTAAATTAGCATTTGTTGTTACCTCATTTTGAGGATACAAAAATGTTCTTGGGAATGGACCTGGATCTAATTCCCAATTTGGAGACAAAGTAGTCGGAAACCCTGTTCTTCTATAATAGTTGTATGCTTCCGCACCACCTCCATATAAGGCAATCCAATATTGCTCAGCAAAGATATTTTCCTTGTCATCGCCAGTAGCTGCATTAAAGTCAGCAATAGTAGCTGTCACGTAATCAGAAACATCCATAGCAGTTGGTGCAACTGATCCATCAGCATTTCCATCTAAAGCAATGAAACTTGCTGCTTTAGCAATGGATTTTTCCATACCCGCTTGCAAGAAAGGAGCAGCATCTCCACCTGTCGCAATTGCGTTTTGCCCTCTCCAAAAATCGACATAAGAGGCAAGTAGAATAGGTTCAACACCTGCACCTCCACCACCTAGGCCTAAACCAACGTTGGCAAAAGAATTATCATCAAAACGACCGCCGGCTGGGTAAACCCCTGAAGCAACTTTTAAGAAACCATCTGGTGGAATACCTTCATCATTACCATGTGATCTTCCCCAATATCCTTGTTCAATAGAACAATAAATAAAACCAGCATAATGAGCTGGAGGAACAGCTAGGCTACAAGCAAGTGTTTCTTCATCTTCTGGAGCGTCTGCACCTGGAGTAGCATCTTCCTGACGATAGAAATAATACCTTAAACGAGGATCATTTCTTTGTAACATATTATTCATTAACCAGTTAGACTCATAACCGCCCGCACCAGTTGGTGTATAGTCGCCAGCATAGCTAGGATGACGTGTATCTGGTTGAAGCTCTCTAGTTCCATATGTGAATTGCATATCATCTGCAGTATCACTAATGTAATTATCAGCAGCGATAAGACTATTAAAAGTGGCAGAATCACCAGTAGTAATTGCGGCCTTCAATCTAACGGTATTAATAAATCTAATCCACTTTGCTGTATCACCAGCGTAATAAAAATCTGTGGCACCATTAGTAGCTGGTCCAGAACTTAATAGACTTTCAGCTTCATCTAAAAGTGCTAGAGCACCAGCGTACACTGAAGGGCCGTCATCTAAAAGAGGAGCAGGAAATTCAGCTGGATTACCCGCTTGGCTCAACGCCGCCTCACCAATATAATCAACTAGTAATAGCAAACTATGAGCTTTCATAGCTTGACCGATACCTACATGAAAATTAAAATTTCCATTACCAACTTCACTATTGTTAATGTCAATAATAGCTTGTGTATTCAAAAAGAGATTACTATAAGTTGTACTCCATACACCACTCATCGTGGCACTTGAGAAGTTGTTGAAATAGTTTCTACCAAACATGTAATCTATTCGAGTTAATTGAGAACCTAAATTATTGAAGGTTGTCATATTATTTCGATATCCAAATTGAATAGAGTTAAGTAATAAATTTGGATCTGCCTGATTCGGTGATAAGGCATTCGGACTAACCGTTAGGTCGAGTTCCGTTGTTTCACACGAATTCAACACTGAACCCGTGATAAAAGCAATCATTAATATTTTTACTAATTTTTTCATAATAATTCTGTATAATTTATATCGTTTTCTAGAATGATGCTCTTAAGCTAATACCAAAACGTCTTGCGCTAGGTCCATTTAAGAAGTCAAAACCTTGACTGTTACCTACACCTGCACCTTGAACGTTTGGATCAAAGTTGGCGCCATCTGGAGTATTATAAGCATCATACCAAAGGTTAAAGCCTTGAGCAGTTACTGTAAGTGATCCAAAAGGAGTTTTATCTAAGAACTTAGATGGAAAACTATATCCTAGCGATAATTCTTGCAAGCGTACAACAGAACCATCATAAACTTTAGCTTCTGCAGGGCCAAATAGAATATTACTAAAATAATAGGTAGAGTTGTTAATCTGTCTATTATTAGGTACGCCATCGCTACCCTGAACTACACCTGGTAAGATATACGTATCTTCTCTATTTAGTGTTTCAGTTATAAGTCCACGTCCTAATAAAGTAGCAATAGTACTTGATAAGATGTCACCACCTTTGATATGGCTTATTTGGAATCCAAGGTTCCAATTCTTATATGATAATGAATTTATTATATTCATTACATAATCAGGGTTAGGATTACCAATTACAGGAACATTTCCATCGCGATCAACAGAGGTGTTTACATAATTACCACCACCATCAACTTCAAGACGCCCTTGTGCATCTCTACTAAAGGCCGTACCTACAAGTGCGCCTAATTGCTCCCCTTCGATAGATGCGTTACCGCCTAAAAATAAGGCTCCACTTCCAGCATATATAATAATATCTTGCTCTTGTTCGGTAACTATAAATTTGCTTGTAGTGAAGTTTGCACGAGTATTCCAATTGAACCCACCGCTTTCATCACTTCTAAACCAATCAACACCTAAATCAGCTTCAATACCATCACCTTCAATTTTACCAACATTACTTTGAGTAGAAGTAAAGCCAGTAGATGGTGATAAAGGCTCATTTACAATTAAGTTTTTGGTCGTTCTATCAAAATAAGTGAAATCTAAAGAAACACGGTTATCTAAGAATTTAGATTCAAAACCAACTTCGATTTCTGAAAGTAATTCAGGTTTTAAATCTGGATTAGCTCTCACAGAAGAAATACTGTTCGTTGTAATTTCTCCACCTTCACCAAATACCTGTGTATTTTGATTAGCCGTACCAAGAGTTGGGAATAAACCTAAACCTGGAAAGGTTGCCGATTGCCCAATACCTGCTCTTATTTTCAGAAAGTTTAAACCTTTTTGAGATTTAAGGCCTGAAAATGATGCTGTAGGTAACCAAGCTAAACTGGCTGAAGGATATGTTTGACTGTTATTCTCTGTAGCTAAATTTGATACCCAATCTGTACGTGTTGAAGCAGTCAAGAATAATTGATTGTCATAATCTAAAGTGGCTTGTCCTAAGATACCAGCAATATTTCTTTTCGCAGAAAATTGAATTGGGCTCTGGTTAGAAAAATTAAAATGTCTTTGAACACCAAATACAATTTGACCAGTACTTGCAACACCTTGCACATCAAATTCAGTAGATCTTGTTGTAGCACCTACATTAAAAGTCATACCTAATTTTTCAGATAGATCATAATTACCATTAAGTGCTAAATAATGATCCCAAATGGTGTTGTTATTATCAAAAGTGTTTAGAAATCCAAAAATAGCTTGTGTAAATTGAACTCCTCCTCTGTTTGAAGATTGCGTATTTCTTTCATTATAAAAATCTAAACCAGCACGATAGGTTAGGTTTAAATGCTCATTAAGATTGTATTGTAACGAGGCATTCCAGAAGAAACGATTCGTTAATTGACGATACTTAACGTTTTTCGAAGTCCAACGCGGATTGATTATACTATTGTTCTGACGATAGTAAACACTTGAACCATCAATAGGGTTTTCAAAAGGTAATCCATTTAAATCTACAGATCTTGGCGTAAAGAATACAGCTCCAAAAACAGAAAGACCAGTAGTACCATTACCACGGCTCGCTGCAATAGGAGGAGACTTATAATCTGACCTACTAAAGTTCATTGTTGCACTTACGGTAAACTTATTCGAAAGTTTAGACCGTCCACCAACTGAAACATTAGTTCTTCTCAACGAGTTGCCAGGAACGAAACCTTCATCATCTAAAAGACCCATGTTTACATTATACGTCGTATTCCCGTCTTGAGAAGCTCCATTAATATTAATTGAAGTGTTGGCAATACTACCATCAGTTAGAAAGTTTTCTAAATTCGTGTAAGGTCTCCAATCATATCGCGCTCCTTGAAATTCAGGAAATGCAGCTCTAATAGAAGCTACCCCAGTAGTAGAATAAGGATGCTCAAGCGTACCGTTAGCATCTATAGCAGGTTGATTACCCCAACCAGACACACCACCTTCATCAAAACTTGGTCCCCAGTTACTAAAGAACCAACCAAACGATTGGTCGAAACCATTACCATATTGATTTTGATAATCAGGCGTCGAAGCCATTTGATTAACAAAATAAGATTGATTTACAGTAATTTCGGTTTTCTTTGCACCACCTGAAGAAGCTCCAGCTTTAGTTGTAATAAGGATAACCCCGTTCTTACCTTGTGATCCATAAAGAGTAGCTGCAGCAAGACCTTTTAACACTTCTACCTTTGCAATATTATTAGGATCTAAATCTAAAAATCTAGAAGAACCAGTATTTCCAGAAATAAAACTTCCTGCATTGGTATCACTACTAAAAGGAACTCCATCCACTATAAATAGAGCTTGGTTACTTCCACTAAAGGAACTTAAACCTCGAATTACAACGTTGGTTGCAGAACCAGACATACCACCTGCAGAGGTAATTTGCACCCCAGAAGCTTTTCCTGAAAGTACACGGGCAACATCACCGTCTGCTCTAGACTCTAAATCTTCAGAGCCAACAGAAGATACCGCAAAACCAAGAGCTTTTTTCTCTCGCTTAATACCTTGTGCAGTTACAACAACCTCTTCTAAGGCTTCTGCATCTTCCTGCATTTGAACATTTATGGTATTTCCAGCACCAATTGTTTGTTTTACATCTTTTTGACCGATGTAAGAGAAAAGAAGTGTTTGACCGACACTACCACTTATGGAGTAGTTTCCGTCAAAATCAGTTTGGGTACCAGTAGTTGTACCTTCTACAACGATGTTAACACCAGGCAGTGGCAGACCATCTTGATCTGTTACTGTTCCGGTAATCGTTTTGTCCTGTGCAAAAGATAAATGCACAACAAACGCCAACAATAGCGTTAAGATTCCATTTAATTTTGTTCTCATTTTTAAATTATTTGAATTAGCTAGAGGCAAAAATCATAATTTCATGTTAATAATCCAAAAGTATTTTAATAAAACTTTAAGGTTTGATTTTTTTTTGAAGGTTACAGATGAAACAATTACAGTTATTAGCACAGCTATATATAACATTTACAGTTTTTGCCTAGCTATTTTTTTTTTGAATTTTAACAGTTTGCTATCCTAATTAGAGTCTTTTTTCACAACATTGAATGGAATAGGCAAATGAAATTGGTGGTAATTCCATCGCGTTTATAATCTTTTTTTTGAGTTATTTCGAGTGATCACCCCTGTCAATTGTCTTTAAAAATCACACCTTTTGATTTAAGATGTTCAAACTGACAAATGGTTGCTTAAAAACAATTTCGCAAATGCATTTTATTTTTAGTATCATGATTATCATATACCAAACAGTTATTGAATGCTATGCAAATAGCATCTTTTCTCTACCTGTAAATGTTTCTTCTTACTAATTAGGTAATTGTAATTAGGCTTATACTTCCTAAGGGTGATCACTAAGATTATAGGTGGTTACAAAAAAATCAAAAAAAATTAATCTATTTGCATTTGAATTATTCTGAAATAGTATTACATTTGCCAGCCCTTAAACAGGGGGTTATAGTTTATATATAATATAGTATGCCAACAATTTCACAATTAGTACGAAAAGGAAGAGTCACAATTACTAAGAAGAGTAAATCGGCTGCTTTAGATTCGTGTCCTCAAAGAAGAGGGGTTTGTACACGTGTTTACACGACTACACCTAAAAAACCAAATTCCGCTATGCGAAAGGTAGCAAGGGTTAGGTTGACAAATGGTAAGGAAGTAAATGCCTACATACCTGGGGAGGGTCACAATTTACAAGAGCACTCGATAGTATTAGTAAGAGGCGGAAGGGTAAAAGATCTACCAGGAGTTAGATATCATATTGTTCGAGGTGCTTTAGATACGGCTGGTGTTGCAGGAAGAACGCAACGTCGATCTAAATACGGAGCAAAACGCCCTAAAAAGTAATTATAACTTTGTAAAGAAGCAGTAATGAGAAAAAGACAGGCAAAAAAGAGACCACTATTACCAGATCCTAGATTTAACGATCAGTTAGTTACACGCTTTGTGAACATGATGATGTGGGACGGCAAGAAATCAGTTGCCTTTAGTGTTTTTTACGATGCAATAGATATCGTGGAAGAGAAAAAAACGGACGAAGAAAAGTCTGCCTTAGAATTATGGAAAGACGCATTATCAAATGTTATGCCTCATGTTGAAGTAAGGAGTAGACGTGTTGGTGGAGCAACATTCCAAATTCCTATGCAAATACGGCCAGACCGAAAAATTTCGACTGCTATGAAGTGGTTAATTAGTTATGCTAGAAAGCGTAATGAAAAAGGTATGGCGCAAAAATTAGCAGCCGAGGTATTGGCAGCTTCCAAAGAAGAAGGTGCTGCGGTCAAAAAAAGAGTTGATACGCACAAAATGGCCGAGGCAAATAAAGCATTCTCTCACTTTAGATTTTAATCAGTAATGGCAAGAGATTTAAAATATACAAGAAATATAGGTATTGCCGCGCATATTGATGCTGGTAAAACTACTACTACAGAACGTATTTTGTTCTACACGGGTGTAAGTCATAAGATTGGTGAGGTGCATGATGGTGCTGCAACGATGGACTGGATGGAGCAAGAGCAGGAGCGAGGTATTACAATTACTTCTGCAGCGACTACATGCGAGTGGCAATTCCCAACAGAAAATGGAAAACCAACAGCTGACGCTAAAGGTTTTCACTTTAATATTATAGATACCCCTGGTCACGTTGATTTTACGGTTGAAGTAAACCGATCTTTGCGTGTTTTAGATGGTTTGGTTTTTCTCTTTAGTGCTGTTGATGGTGTTGAGCCGCAATCTGAGACAAATTGGAGACTAGCTGATAACTATAAAGTTCCCCGTATTGGTTTTGTAAACAAAATGGATCGTCAGGGTTCAAACTTTTTAATGGTTTGTAAGCAGGTTAAAGAGATGTTGGGTTCTAATGCTGTTCCTATTGTATTGCCAATAGGTGATGAAGCAGATTTCAAAGGTATCGTAGACTTGGCAAAGAATAGAGCTATTGTATGGCATGAAGAAGGTTTCGGATCTACATTTGATGTCGTGGATATTCCGGAGGAAATGAAGGCTGAAGTGAAAGAATATCGAGCAGCTTTGATTGAGGCTGTTGCTGAATATGATGAGGAATTGATGGAGAAATTTTTTGAGGATGAAGATTCTATTACTGAAGAAGAGGTACACGCTGCTTTAAGAGCGGCGGTGATGGATAGAGCTATCATTCCAATGATATGTGGTTCTTCCTTTAAAAACAAGGGTGTTCAGTTCTTATTAGATGCTGTATGTAGATACCTGCCATCACCTATAGATAAAGATGCTATCGTAGGTACCGATCCTAATTCTGGTGAGGAAATTTCTAGAAAACCAGATGTTAAAGAACCATTTTCTGCTTTAGCGTTTAAGATTGCGACAGATCCCTTTGTAGGTCGATTGGCTTTCTTTAGAACATATTCAGGACGCTTAGATGCAGGTTCATATATACTGAACAACCGTTCTGGTAAAAAGGAGCGTATTTCACGTATTTATCAAATGCATTCTAATAAGCAGAATGCGATCGATTTTATCGAGGCTGGAGATATTGGTGCTGCAGTGGGATTCAAGGATATTAAAACAGGAGACACGATGTCTTCTGAAAAGCATCCGATTGTTTTGGAAAGCATGGACTTTCCCGATCCTGTAATTGGTATTGCTGTTGAGCCTAAGACGAAGGTTGATGTAGATAAATTAGGTATGGCCTTAGCTAAATTAGCAGAAGAAGATCCTACTTTCCAAGTAAAAACTGATGAAGCATCGGGTCAAACCATTATTTCAGGTATGGGTGAGCTTCATTTAGATATTATTGTTGATCGTTTAAGACGTGAATTCAAAGTTGAGGTAAACCAAGGTGAACCACAAGTTGAGTATAAAGAAGCCCTTACAAAAATGGCTGCTCACAGAGAAACTTATAAGAAGCAATCTGGTGGTCGTGGTAAATTTGGAGATATTGTTTTTGAAATGAGTCCTGCGGATGAGGATTTTGAAGGAACAGGGTTGCAGTTTGTTGATGAAATAAAAGGCGGTCGTATTCCAAAGGAATTTATTCCATCTGTAGAGAAAGGCTTTAAAGCGGCTATGATGAATGGGCCACTAGCTGGATTTGAAATGGATACAATGAAAGTTGTATTAAAGGACGGATCTTTCCACCCTGTCGATTCTGATGCACTTTCTTTCGAATTGGCTGCAAAAATGGGCTATAAAGCTGCGGGTAAAGCTGCGGGTGCTGTGATCATGGAGCCTATCATGAAGTTAGAAGTTATAACACCTGAAGAAAATATGGGTGATATTGTTGGTGATTTGAATAGAAGACGTGGAACAATCAGTGATATGAGCGATAGAGCAGGAGCTAAAGTAGTAAAAGGTACTGTTCCTCTTTCGGAAATGTTTGGATATGTTACTTCGTTACGTACGTTGTCCTCAGGTAGAGCAACGTCGACTATGGAATTCTCGCACTATGCAGAAACTCCATCGAATATTTCTGAGGAAGTAATTAAGGCAGCTAAAGGAGTAACCGCTTAATTTTTAGAAGATGAGTCAAAAAATTAGAATAAAACTAAAGTCTTACGATCATAACTTGGTAGATAAGTCGGCTGAGAAAATTGTTAAGACGGTAAAGACAACAGGTGCGGTGGTTACTGGGCCAATTCCTTTGCCAACACATAAAAAAATATTTACAGTTTTGCGTTCGCCGCACGTAAATAAAAAATCAAGAGAGCAATTTCAATTGAGTTCTTATAAAAGACTTTTAGATATTTATAGCTCTTCGTCAAAAACTATCGATGCACTTATGAAGCTTGAGCTTCCGAGTGGTGTTGAGGTTGAGATAAAAGTATAAATTAAATACCTATTCCAATAGGATAGGCGACATGTCCCGAGCCGTGCGCAAAGGAAAAACGGAAGAAAACAAAATTCAGGGTTGAATTCGTTTTTGACCCTGTTTTTTTATGTCGAATGAAAAATAAAGTAAGTAATTAATATAAACGGAATTAAGATTTAAGTTTAAATCTGAAGTCCAAAATCTAAAATCAAATGTCTGGGTTAATAGGAAAAAAAGTAGGCATGACAAGCATTTTTGACGAGAATGGAAAGAATGTTCCATGTACGGTCATAGAAGCAGGTCCATGTGTAGTTACCCAAGTCAGAACCGAAGAGGTTGACGGGTATAGTGCCCTTCAGCTTGGTTTCGATGACAAGGCAGAGAAACGTGCTAATAAGGCTCAATCAGGTCATTTTAAAAAGGCAGGTACATCTCCGAAGAAAAAAGTCGTTGAATTCCAAGATTTTGAAGGTGAATACAAACTAGGAGACACCTTGGGTGTTGATGTGTTTGTAGAAGGAGAATTTGTTGATGTTGTTGGTACATCGAAAGGAAAGGGATTTCAAGGTGTTGTAAAAAGACACGGTTTTGCAGGTGTAGGACAGGCAACGCATGGTCAGCATAATCGACTTAGAGCTCCTGGATCTATTGGTGCAGCATCGTATCCTGCAAGAGTATTTAAGGGAATGAAAATGGCTGGTAGAATGGGTGGAGAACAAGTTACCGTTCAAAACCTTAAAGTCTTAAAAGTTGTAGCAGAGAAAAACCTTTTAGTGGTAAAAGGTTGTGTACCTGGTCATAAGAATGCTTACGTAACGATTCAGAAGTAATGAAAGTAGCAGTTTTAGATATCAAAGGAAAAGAAACAGGTAGAAAGGCAGACCTTTCTGATGCTGTTTTTGGAATAGAGCCTAATAATCACGCTGTTTACCTTGATGTTAAGCAGTACCTTGCTCATCAAAGACAAGGAACGCACAAATCGAAAGAGAGAGCGGAAATTGCAGGTAGTACGAGAAAGATTAAAAAGCAAAAAGGTACAGGTACAGCACGTGCCGGTAGTATTAAATCTCCAATTTTTAGAGGGGGTGGACGAATATTTGGACCTAGACCTAAAGATTACAACCAAAAATTGAATAAAAATTTGAAGCGTTTGGCGCGTAAATCTGCCTTAAGTATTAAGTCTAAAGAAAAGGCGATTATGGTTGTGGAAGATTTCAATTTTGAATCACCAAAAACGAAAGATTTTGTTCAAGTTTTAAAGTCCCTAGGGCTGGAAAACAAAAAATCTTTATTTGTGTTGGGCGATTCAAATAATGGTGTATATTTGTCTTCGCGTAATTTGAAGCGTTCAGAGGTTGTAACTAACTCAGAATTAAGTACTTACAAAATATTAAACGCTAACAATATTGTGCTGTTGGAAGGTTCTTTAGAAGGAATTGTTTCGAACTTAAATAAATAAGAAAACCATGAGTGTGTTGATAAAACCAATTATAACGGAAAAGATGACTGCAGATAGTGAGTTGTACAACCGTTATGGTTTCATTGTTGACCCTAAGGCCAACAAAATTGAAATTAAGGAAGCTGTTGAGGCAGCTTATGGGGTTTCGGTAAAGAAAGTTCGTACCATGAATTATGGTCCGACAAGAAAATCGCGATATACCAAAACAGGTATTCAGCATGGAAAAACGAATGCTATCAAAAAGGCGATAGTTGATGTTTCCGAAGGAGATATTATTGATTTTTACAGTAATCTATAAAGACAAACAATGTCAGTTAGAAAATTAAAACCAATCACTCCTGGACAGCGTTTTAGAGTCGTAAATGGGTTTGACGCCATTACGACTGATAAGCCGGAGAAGAGCTTGCTCGCTCCGTTAAAAAAGTCCGGAGGTAGAAATAGTCATGGAAAAATGACCATGCGTCATAAAGGCGGAGGCCATAAAAGAAGATATCGAGTTATCGACTTTAAGAGAGATAAGCAAGATGTTAAGGCAACTGTAAAATCAATACAGTATGACCCCAATAGAACTGCATTTATTGCCTTATTGGAGTATGCTGATGGAGAAAAAAGATATGTTATTGCACAAAATGGATTGCAGGTAGACCAGACTGTAAGTGCTGGTAAAAACGCAGCACCTGAGATTGGTAATGCATTGCCATTATCTGATATTCCTTTAGGAACAATTATTTCGTGTATTGAACTTAGACCTGGTCAGGGTGCTGTAATGGCAAGAAGTGCAGGTACTTTTGCTCAATTAATGGCAAAAGATGGAAAGTTTGTCACTGTGAAAATGCCTTCTGGAGAAACAAGAATGATCCTTTCTGGATGCCTAGCAACGATTGGGGCGGTTTCTAACTCAGATCATCAATTATTGGTTTCTGGAAAAGCTGGTAGAAGTAGATGGCTTGGAAGAAGGCCTCGTACAAGACCAGTGGCAATGAATCCAGTTGATCACCCAATGGGCGGTGGTGAAGGTAGAGCTTCAGGTGGTCATCCGAGGTCGAGAAATGGCATTCCTGCTAAGGGTTATAGAACACGTCAAAAGACGAAGAGTACCAACAAATATATTATAGAACGTAGAAAGAAATAAAAAGTAGAAAAAATGGCACGTTCACTAAAAAAAGGACCTTACGTTCATTATAGTTTAGAGAAGAAAATCCAACAGAATGCATCCTCTGGAAAGAAGAGTGTTATTAAAACTTGGTCAAGAGCTTCGATGATAACACCTGATTTCGTGGGTCTAACAATTGCTGTTCATAATGGGAGACAATTTGTTCCTGTTTTTGTTACAGAAAATATGGTAGGACATAAATTAGGAGAATTTTCTCCAACGAGATCTTTTAGAGGTCATGCGGGAGCGAAGAACAAAGGTAAAAAGTAAGCTATGGGAGTTCGAAAAAAACAAATGGCCGAAAGAATTAAGGCTGAAAAGAAACAGGTAGCATTTGCGAAATTGAACAACTGTCCTACTTCGCCTAGAAAAATGCGTATTGTTGCGGATTTGGTTAGAGGTGTTGAAGTTGAGAAGGCGTTAGCAATATTAAGATTTAACCCGAAAGAGGCTTCTCGTAAGTTAGAAAAACTTTTGCTATCGGCTTTGGCAAATTGGCAATCGAAAAATGAAGACGCTAATGTTGAAGATGCGGATTTGGTTGTGAAAGAGATTCGAGTAGATAGTGCAAGTATGTTAAAACGATTGCGTCCAGCTCCTCAAGGAAGAGCGCATAGAATTAGAAAACGTTCAAACCATGTAACATTGGTGTTAGGATCTAACAATATAATCGAAAGCTAGAATGGGACAAAAAACAAATCCGATAGGAAATCGTCTAGGAATAATCAGAGGATGGGAATCAAACTGGTATGGCGGAAACGATTATGGTGATAAGCTAGCTGAAGATAGTAAAATTCGTAAATATATTCATGTGCGTTTGGCTAAAGCCAGCGTTTCAAGAGTAATTATTGAAAGAACCCTAAAATTAATTACAGTAACAGTAACCACAGCAAGACCAGGTATTATTATTGGTAAAGGTGGTCAAGAAGTAGACAAGCTTAAAGAAGAGCTTAAGAAAATTACTGGAAAAGAGGTTCAGATTAATATATACGAAATTAAAAGACCAGAATTAGATGCAAATTTGGTAGCTGCAAGTGTAGCGCGTCAAATTGAAAGTAGAATTTCTTTTAGACGAGCTATTAAAATGGCTATTGCTGCAGCAATGAGAATGAATGCTGAAGGGATTAAAATTCAAATTTCTGGACGACTAAACGGCGCTGAAATGGCACGCTCTGAATCGTATAAAGATGGTAGAATTCCTTTATCAACTTTTCGTGCTGATATCGATTATGCATTACAGGAAGCTCAAACAACATATGGAAAACTAGGTATAAAGGTTTGGATTATGAAAGGTGAGGTTTATGGAAAAAGAGAGCTTTCTCCATTAGTTGGTATGAAAAAAGGGCAAGGCGATAAGGGAGGAAAGAAAGATGGTCAAAGAAAGCAACGTCGTAGAAAGTAATTTGTTAAAGAATTAAAGAAAATGTTACAACCGAAAAGACAAAAGTTTCGCAAGATGCAAAAAGGCCGGATGAAAGGTATCTCCGGTAGAGGACACCAGCTTTCAAATGGTATGTTCGGTTTGAAATCTTTAGAAACTCGTTTTATAACTGCGCGTCAGATTGAAGCTGCACGTATCGCTGCAACAAGATTTATGAAAAGAGAAGGGCAGTTGTGGATTAAAATATTTCCAGACAAACCAATTACTAAAAAACCTTTAGAGGTACGTATGGGAAAAGGTAAAGGTGCCCCAGAGTATTTTGTAGCTCGCGTATTACCTGGTAGAATTATGTTTGAGGTTGCGGGTGTTCCTATGGACATTGCAAAAGAAGCTTTGCGATTAGCAGCTCAAAAACTGCCAGTTAAAACAAAATTTATTGTTGCCAGAGATTATACCGCAAAAGACTAATTGAAGGAAATCATGAAACAAAAGGAAATAAAAGAATTATCTGTTGAAGACCTTAAAAGCAAATATGCGGAGCTTAAAAAAGAGCATGCAAATTTGAAAATGGCACACTTCGTTACTCCTTTGGAGAATCCACTTCAAATTAGAAAAGTAAGAAGAACTGTGGCACGATTAGCAACGGAATTAACTAATAGGGAAAACCAATAACTGGTTCTGCTTTATGGAAGAAAAAAGAAACTTAAGAAAAGAGAGAATAGGGGTTGTAACCAGTAACAAGATGGAAAAATCTATTGTTGTTGCCGAGGTTAAGAGAGTAAAGCACCCTATGTACGGTAAGTTCGTTTTGAAAACGAAAAAGTACGTTGCTCATGATGAGAAGAACGATTGTAAGGAAGGCGATACGGTAAAAATCATGGAGACGCGACCTTTGAGTAAAACCAAATGTTGGAGGTTAGTAGAAATCTTAGAAAGAGCTAAATAATTATGTTACAGCAAGAATCAAGATTAAAGGTAGCAGACAATACTGGAGCTAAAGAAGTTTTGACCATTCGTGTTTTGGGTGGTACGAAAAGAAGATATGCTTCCATTGGTGATAAAATTGTTGTTACTGTTAAGGAGGCAACTCCTAATGGCGGAATTAAAAAAGGAGCTGTATCAACAGCAGTTGTAGTTCGAACAAAAAAAGAAGTTAGAAGACCTGATGGTTCTTACATACGATTTGATGATAACGCTTGCGTTTTGTTAAATCCGACTGGTGAAATGAGAGGAACTCGTGTTTTTGGTCCCGTAGCTAGAGAGCTTCGTGATAGACAATTCATGAAAATTGTTTCATTAGCCCCTGAGGTACTATAATTTATAGCGAAGAATGAAAAAGTTAAAGATAAAAACAGGAGATACGGTGCGTGTAATTGCGGGTGATCATAAAGGATCTGAAGGTAAAATAATGCGTGTTGATATCAATAAGAACAAGGTTATTGTTGAGGGTGTTAATATGGTTTCGAAGCATGAGAAGCCAAGTGCTAAAAATCCTCAAGGTGGTATTGTTGAAAAAGAAGCTTTATTGCATGTTTCTAATGTTTCGTTAATTGATAGTAAATCTGGTGATACCACTAGGGTAGGTTACGAACTTAGAGATGGTAATAAAGTTAGAGTATCTAAAAAATCCAATGAAGTAATTTAGTTATGGCTTACGTTGCAAGGTTAAAGAAAGAATATGGTGAGCGTATTGTAGGTGCGTTAACTAATGAGTTTGGTTACAAGAATGTAATGCAAGTTCCAAAACTGCAAAAAATTGTGGTGAGTAGAGGAATTGGTGCTGCCGTTGCTGATAAGAAGCTGATCGATCATGCTGTTGATGAAATGACTATGATTACAGGTCAAAAGGCTGTAGCTACAATTTCTAAGAAAGATGTTGCGAGTTTTAAATTGCGTAAAGGAATGCCAATTGGGGCTAAAGTTACGCTTCGAGGAGAGCGCATGTATGAGTTTTTAGACCGTTTAGTGACGAGTGCTTTGCCGCGAGTTAGAGATTTTCAAGGTATTAAAGCAACAGGGTTTGATGGTAGAGGAAATTATAGCCTTGGGGTTACTGAGCAAATTATTTTTCCAGAGATAAATATTGATAAAATCAATAGAATTAATGGAATGGATATTACTTTCGTTACGACGGCGAACACCGATAAAGAAGCGAAGTCATTATTAACCGAATTAGGATTACCTTTTAAAAAGAAATAGTATGGCTAAAGAATCAATGAAAGCTCGCGAAAGAAAAAGAGCGGCAACTGTAGCTAAATATGCTGAAAAAAGAAAAGCTTTGAAAGAAGCCGGAGACTATGAAGGTTTGCAGAAATTACCAAAAAATGCTTCGCCAATACGCATGCATAATAGATGTAAACTTACCGGAAGACCAAAGGGGTATATGAGAAACTTTGGTATCTCGAGAGTTACATTTAGAGAAATGGCGAATCAAGGATTAATACCTGGTGTTAAAAAGGCCAGCTGGTAATAAAATTGAATAACTGGTTTCAGGTCTGGTAAAAATACCAGAAACCGTTACCAAAATATAATAAGAATGGTTACAGATACTATTGCAGATTACTTAACAAGACTACGAAATGCGAACAGCGCAGGTCATAGAATTGTTGAAATTCCTTCATCTAAAGTGAAGAAAGAAATAACAAAAATATTATTCGATCAGGGTTATATTTTGAGTTATAAGTTTGAAGAGGATAAAGTTCAGGGCAGTATTAAGATTGCTTTGAAATATGATAAGTTCACGAAAGATCCTGTAATAAAGAAATTGCAACGTGTAAGTAAGCCTGGCTTACGTAAGTACACAGGTGCAGATAGCTTACCAAGAGTGTTAAACGGATTGGGGATTGCTATAGTTTCAACATCACACGGTGTAATGACTAGTAAACAGGCGAAAAATGAAAATGTAGGTGGTGAGGTTCTTTGCTACGTATATTAATTAGTATAAAGATTTAGAAAATGTCTAGAATAGGTAATAATCCAGTGGCAATTCCTGAAGGAGTTACGATAGAGGTAAATGAAAATGTGATTACTGTAAAAGGTAAGTTGGGTGAGTTGACTCAAGAGTTTTCAGGGGTAGCTGTAAAAATTGAGGATGGACAAGCTTGGGTAACCAGACCTTCTGATTCAAAAGAGCATAAGGCAAAACACGGTCTATATAGATCTTTGATTTTGAATATGGTTGAAGGAGTTTCTAAAGGATGGACAAAAGAGTTAGAACTTGTAGGTGTAGGATATAGAGCAAGTAATCAAGGTCAGAAATTAGATTTGGCGCTGGGTTTCTCTCATAATATTGTCTTGAATTTGGCACCAGAAGTTAAAGTGGAGACGATTTCAGAAAAAGGAAAAAATCCGATTGTGAAATTAACTTCTTTCGACAAACAATTAGTGGGCCAAGTAGCTGCAAAGATTAGATCTTTTCGCAAGCCAGAGCCTTACAAAGGAAAAGGAATTAAGTTTGTTGGAGAACAATTAAGAAGAAAAGCTGGTAAGTCGGCATAATAAAGTGTTATCATGAAATGAGCTTGTAAAAGCTCTATGATTTAGTTAAGATGTTGAATGCGAATTACATCTGACATTTAAAGAAAAATAAGTTTTATCAGATGAAACTATCAAAGTCACAAAGAAAATTAAGAATCAGAAGAAGAATACGTAAAGTATCTGCTGGTACGGCTGAAAGACCAAGACTATCAATCTTCCGAAGTAATAAAGAAATATATGCTCAGGTTATTGATGATGTTGAAGGTAAAACATTAGTTGCTGTTTCTTCTAGAGATAAAGATTTAGCAAAATCTAAAGGAACTAAAAGTGAGATTGCTGCGCTTGTGGGCAAAGCGATTGCTGAAAGATCAACTAAAGCTGGTATTGAAAAAGTTGCTTTTGATAGAGGTGGAAATTTATACCACGGACGCGTAAAAGCACTAGCAGAAGGAGCACGAGAAGCAGGATTAAAATTCTAAAATAAGAGCATGTATCAGAAATACAAAAACGTTGAAACTGTTAAACCGGGTGGTTTAGATTTAAAAGATAGATTGGTCGGTATTCAAAGAGTTACTAAAGTAACCAAAGGTGGACGAGCATTCGGGTTTTCAGCTATCGTTGTAGTCGGTGACGAAAATGGAGTAGTAGGTCACGGTTTAGGGAAGTCGAAAGAAGTTGCTACGGCTATTGCTAAGGCTATTGAAGATGCAAAAAAGAACTTGATTCGTATACCGCTTAACAAAGCTACTTTACCTCACGAACAAAAAGGTAAATACGGCGGGGCTAGAGTTTATATTCAACCAGCCTCTCATGGTACAGGTGTAATTGCAGGTGGTGCTGTTAGAGCGGTTTTAGAAGCAGTTGGGGTACATGATGTATTGTCAAAGTCTCAAGGCTCTTCGAACCCTCATAACGTAGTAAAAGCAACGTTTGATGCGCTACTACAATTAAGAGGAGCACATACTATTGCAAAGCAAAGAGGTGTTTCTTTAGAAAAAGTTTTTAAAGGATAAGAAGTAGTACGAAGTAATACATATAAAGTAGCAATTTGGTTTGAACAAATGAAATAACTACGAAGTATTAAATACGAATTGAAAATGGCAAAGATTAAGGTAAAACAATTAAAGAGCGCTATCAAAAGACCGCAAAACCAAAAGCGAACTTTGGAAGCTCTTGGGTTGAAGAAAATAGGTCAGGTTGTGGAACATGATGACACGCCCAATATTGTGGGAATGATAAATAAAGTTAAACACTTAGTTTCTATTGTAGAAGCTTAATATATAAACAAGTGATGAATTTAAGTAACTTAAAGCCAGCTGATGGAGCCGTTAATAGAGACGGAAAACGTTTAGGAAGAGGACAAGGTTCTGGTAAAGGTGGTACAGCGGCAAGAGGTCACAAAGGTGCCAAGTCTAGATCGGGATACTCGAAAAAGATTGGTTTTGAAGGTGGTCAAATGCCATTGCAAAGACGTGTACCTAAATTTGGATTTACAAACATTAACCGAAAAGAATATCAAGCTATTAACCTTTCTAAATTGCAAGAACTGGTTGATAACAAAGTGATAAAGAATACAGTTACTTTAGAAACTTTGATTGAAAATAGATTGGCTGGTAAAAATGATTTGGTGAAAATTTTAGGAGATGGTGAATTAAAAGCATCCTTGAAAATTTCAGTACATAAATTTAGCGCCTCTGCTAAAAAGGCAATTGAAGCTGCTGGGGGAGAAGCAATAAGTGTATAAGCAAAATAAACTATGAAGAATTTTTTCGAGACACTATCCAATATTTGGAAAATTGAAGAGCTAAGGAATAGAATAGGAATTGCCTTAGGTCTTCTTTTGGTATATCGTTTTGGCTGTCAAATTGTATTGCCAGGTATTGATTCTAACCAATTAGGTGGTTTAGTTGATGGTACCGACGGAGGTATTTTTGGATTGTTAAATGCGTTTACTGGCGGTGCTTTTGCGAATGCTTCAATTTTTGCTTTAGGAATAATGCCTTATATATCGGCATCAATTGTAGTTCAGTTAATGGGAATTGCAATTCCGTATTTACAAAAACTTCAGAAAGAAGGTGAAAGCGGAAGAAAAACAATCAACCAAATAACGAGATGGTTGACTATTGGTATTTGTATTGTACAGGCGCCTGCATACCTTCTTGGTTTAGGTGCTTTCGGTGTGCCTGACACTGCATTTATTTTAGGAAAGGGACTTGATTTTATGGTGCCTGCCGTGATCATTCTAGTAACTGGTTGTGTATTTGCTATGTGGTTAGGAGAGAAAATTACAGATAAGGGTATAGGTAACGGTATTTCATTATTAATCATGATTGGTATTATTGCAACAATGCCACAGGCATTTGCGCAAGAAGTCGTTACAAGACTTGATGGCGTTGGTGGGCCATTGATGATCTTAGTTGAGGTTATCATTTGGTTCTTAGTGATTTTGGCAAGTGTTTTATTGGTTATGGCGACGCGTCAAATACCCGTACAATATGCTCGAAGAACAGCTTCTGGGGGGTATGAAAAGAATGTGATGGGGTCTAGACAATACATTCCTTTAAAATTAAACGCATCTGGGGTAATGCCAATTATATTTGCACAGGCCATAATGTTTGTTCCTAATCTTATTGGAGGGGCAATTGAAGGAGAAACGGGACTATGGATACAAACACAGTTTTCTGACCCTTTTGGTTTGGCGTATAATATATTATTCGGATTTCTAATTATTATATTCACCTATTTTTATACGGCTATTACGGTACCTACAAATAAAATGGCAGATGATTTGAAACGAAGTGGTGGATTTATTCCGGGTATTAGACCAGGTAAAGAAACTGGTGATTTTCTTGATAAAATAATGTCACTAATAACATTGCCTGGCTCCATTTTCTTGGCTTTGTTAGCAGTATTGCCTGCAATAGTGGTGAAGTTTTTAGACGTACAAGGTAATTGGGCCTTATTTTTTGGAGGAACGTCTTTATTAATTATGGTTGGTGTCGCTATTGATACCGTACAACAAGTAAACGCCTATTTATTAAATCGTCATTATGATGGCCTAATGAAATCAGGTAAAAATAGAAAAGTAGCATAGTATTATGGCTAAACAAGCAGCAATAGAGCAAGATGGATCCATAATTGAGGCGTTGTCAAATGCAATGTTTCGGGTCGAATTAGAAAATGGTCATGTAGTGACGGCACATATTTCTGGAAAAATGCGTATGCATTATATCAAATTGCTTCCAGGTGATAAAGTGAAGTTAGAGATGAGTCCATACGATTTGACCAAAGCAAGAATTACTTATAGATATTAAGATATATACTAGAGATGAAAGTTAGAGCATCAGTAAAGAAAAGAAGTGCCGACTGCAAAATTGTACGCAGAAAAGGTAGGTTGTATGTAATCAACAAAAAGAATCCTAGATTTAAACAAAGACAAGGGTAATTATGGCAAGAATTGCAGGTATTGATATACCAAAACAAAAAAGAGGCGTAATAGCATTAACTTATATTTTTGGAATTGGTAGTAGCAGAGCAAAAGAGATTTTGGCGACTGCTAAAGTTAGTGAAGACACCAAGGTTTCTGATTGGAACGATGATGAAATAGGTCGTATTCGTGATGCTGTAGCCAATTATACCATAGAAGGTGAATTACGTTCTGAAACGCAATTGAATATCAAGCGTTTGATGGATATTGGATGTTATAGAGGAATTCGTCATAGATCAGGACTACCGTTAAGAGGGCAACGAACTAAAAACAACTCTAGAACTAGAAAAGGAAAACGTAAAACAGTTGCTAACAAGAAAAAAGCGACTAAATAATAAGTAGTATGGCAAAGGCAAGTACTAAGAAACGTAAGGTTATTGTTGAATCTGTTGGTGAAGCACATGTAACGGCATCATTTAATAATATTATTATTTCATTGACCAACAAAAAAGGAGACGTAATCTCATGGTCATCAGCTGGTAAAATGGGTTTTAGAGGATCAAAAAAGAATACTCCTTACGCTGCTCAAGTTGCGGCGGAAGACTGTTCTAAAGTTGGGCATGAAGCTGGTCTTAGAAAAGTAAAGGTTTACGTTAAGGGGCCTGGTAATGGTAGAGAGTCTGCTATTAGAGCAATTCATAATTCAGGAATTGAGGTTACTGAAATAATAGATGTGACCCCAATGCCGCATAATGGTTGTCGACCACCCAAAAGAAGAAGAGTTTAATTATCACTATATAAATTTCATAGAAGTGTAATAACGATTATCGAAGGAGGAAGCCTTAATTCATAATCACACTTCAAACATTAAGAAAATGGCAAGATACACAGGACCAAAAAGTAAAATCGCTCGTAAGTTCGGAGAAGCGATTTTTGGAGACGATAAGTCTTTTGATAAAAAAAATTACCCGCCAGGGCAACATGGTAATGCGAGACGCCGAGGTAAAAAATCGGAATATTCGGTACAGTTAATGGAAAAGCAGAAGGCAAAATACACCTATGGTATTTTGGAAAAGCAATTCCGTAATTTATTTGGAAAAGCAAATAGAAGTAAGAGTGTTACAGGTGAAGTTTTACTTCAATTATGTGAATCCCGACTAGATAATGTTGTTTTCAGAATGGGTATTTCCCCAACACGTAGCGGTGCAAGACAATTAGTTTCGCATCGTCACATTACTGTCAATGGAGAGTTAGTTAACATTCCTTCATATTCTTTGAAGGCTGGTGATGTGGTAGGCGTAAGAGAAAAATCTAAATCGCTTCAAGCTATAGGTGATTCTCTTTCAGCAAACAGTAGCGTTTACGAATGGATTTCTTGGAATTCTGATAAACTAGAAGGTACTTTTGTAAGTATTCCTGAAAGAATGCAGATTCCAGAAAATATCAAAGAACAATTAATCGTCGAGTTATACTCAAAATAAACAACACCAAAAATCAATTATGGCATTATTTAATTTTCAGAAGCCCGATAAAGTAATAATGATTGATTCTTCAGATTTTGAAGGGAAGTTTGAATTTCGCCCTTTAGAACCTGGTTATGGATTGACAGTAGGGAACGCGTTACGAAGAGTGTTGCTTGCTTCTCTTGAGGGTCACGCAATTACTTCGGTAAGAATAGATAAAGTAGAGCATGAATTTTCTGTAATTCCCGGTGTTGTCGAAGATGTTACCGAGATTATTTTGAATTTGAAACAAGTTCGTTTCAAAAAACAAATTGAAGATTCAGAGGCAGAAACTGTTTCTGTTGCCGTCAGCGGTAAAGACCAGTTGACTGCTGGCGATTTTCAAAAATTTATTTCAGGGTATCAAGTTCTAAACCCTGATTTGGTTATTTGTAATATGGAGTCAAAAGTTAGCATCAATATGGAGCTAGTTATTGATAAAGGTAGAGGTTATGTTCCCGCTGAGGAGAATAAAAAGTCTGGAACGCCTTTAGGCACAATTGCTATCGATTCTATCTTTACGCCAATAAAAAATGTTAAGTATAGTATTGAAAATTTCCGTGTAGAACAGAAAACAGATTATGAAAAGCTAGTTTTCGAAATTGAAACTGACGGATCAATACATCCTAAAGATGCCTTAACAGAGGGTGCTAAGGTTTTAATTCACCACTTCATGTTATTTTCTGATGAGCGAATTACTTTAGAAGCTGATGAAATTGCGCAAACGGAGACCTATGATGAAGAATCACTTCACATGCGTCAGTTATTGAAAACTAAGTTAGTTGATATGGATCTTTCTGTTCGTGCCTTAAATTGCTTAAAAGCAGCCGAGGTTGATACGCTGGGAGACCTCGTTTCTTTTAATAAGAATGATTTAATGAAGTTTAGAAATTTTGGTAAAAAATCGTTAACAGAACTTGAAGAGCTTGTTATCAATAAAGGCTTGAGTTTTGGAATGGATTTATCGAAATATAAATTGGATAAAGATTAAATAATCATATTTTGCTCTCCGTCAATCGACGGATCTGGTAGCAAGATGATAAAATAGAAAAATGAGACACGGTAAAAAAACAAATCATTTAGGTCGTAAAACAGCGCATAGAAAGGCGATGCTTGCGAATATGGCTTGTTCTTTAATAGAGCATAAGAGAATCAATACTACGGTGGCTAAAGCGAAAGCTTTGAAACAATTTGTTGAGCCATTGATTACTAAATCAAAAGCAGCGAACAATCAATCTGCTGAGAAGGGTACTCATAATAGACGTATTGTATTTAAAAGCTTAAGAGATAAAGCTGCTATTGCTGAACTGTTCGGTACAGTTTCCGAAAAGATTGCTGACCGCCCAGGAGGATATACTAGAATTATCAAGTTGGGTAATAGGTTAGGTGATAATGCTGATATGGCAATGATAGAGTTGGTTGATTTTAATGAACTTTATAATGCTGATAAGCCTAAGAAGAAAACTACAAGAAGAAGTAGAAGAGGTGGTAGTTCAAAAACACAAACTCCACCATTAGCAGTAGAAACGAAATCAGATGATTCAGAAGAATAAAATTGTTAAGATTTTTTAATAAGTGAAAAAGGATAGACTTTAAGTCTATCCTTTTTTTATGTTTATTTGTTAATTAAAATTAGTTTGTAGAACATGAAGTATCAATCAAGAAAAAGTGCATTTATTTTATTGGCAGACGGAACTATTTTTCATGGTAAGGCAGTTGGTGCGAATGAAGGAACAGCCTTTGGTGAAGTTTGTTTTAATACGGGAATGACTGGGTATCAAGAGATTTTTACCGACCCCTCTTATTTTGGTCAATTAATGGTAACCACCAATGCACATATTGGTAATTACGGTACTAATGCAAATGAGGTAGAATCTGATTCCGTGAAAATTGCAGGATTAATATGTAAAAATTTTAGCTATAACTACTCGAGAGATGATGCCGATGCCAGTTTAGAAGAATTTTTGGCTAAGAGCAATTTGTTCGCAATTTCAGATGTAGACACCAGAGCACTGGTAAGTTATATTCGGGATAATGGAGCTATGAATGCGGTTATATCTACTGATGTTGATGGCATACCAAAATTAAAAGAAAAGTTAGCCAAATTCCCTAGCATGGAAGGCTTGGAGCTGGCGTCAAAAGTTTCCACAGAGGAACCCTATTTTTACGGAGACGAAATTGCAGCAACAAAAATTGCTGCTTTAGATATAGGAATTAAAAAGAACATTTTAAGAAATTTAGCGAAACGTGATGCTTATATCAAGGTATTCCCATTTGATGCTACTTATGAAGAATTAAAGGCTTGGGCTCCTGATGCATATTTTATCTCGAATGGACCCGGAGACCCAGAACCCTTAAAACAAGCTATTGCCACTGCAAAAGATATTATTGCAAGTGGTGCACCGTTATTTGGAATTTGTTTAGGACATCAAGTAATTGCTTTAGCCAACGGAGTTTCTACCTATAAGATGCATAATGGCCATAGGGGTATTAACCATCCCATTAAAAACTTGTTAACAGGTAAAGGTGAGATTACCTCACAGAATCATGGTTTTGCTATTAATAGAGAAGAAACTGAAGCGCATCCTGAGTTAGAAATTACGCATGTGCATTTGAATGATCAAACTGTTGCTGGTATTCGTATGAAGAATAAAAATGTGTTTTCAGTTCAATATCACCCAGAAGCAAGTCCAGGGCCACATGATGCTGAATATTTATTCGATCAGTTTTTTGAGAATATCGCAAAAACTAGCAAGAAAAAAGCTCTAGTTTAACAAATCATCATATTTCTACAATCCGTTCATTTTCAGAGAGCAAACAAAGGGCTCTTTTGTATCTTTGTACGCTAAAATGAAATAGTAATAAAACAATATATGATGAGTATTATCTTAAGTGTTCATGCGAGGCAAATATTAGATTCTAGAGGAAACCCTACTGTTGAAGTAGATGTAATTACGGAGAATGGCGTAATGGGAAGAGCAGCTGTTCCTTCTGGTGCTTCAACTGGCGAGCATGAAGCTGTTGAATTGCGTGATGGTGGAAATACTTTTATGGGTAAAGGAGTGCTGAAAGCTGTATCTAATGTAAACACGCTTATCGCTGAAGAAATTTTAGGAATGAATGTTTTTGATCAAAACTTGCTCGATCAGGTAATGATTAATCTAGACGGAACACCTAATAAATCTAAACTAGGAGCAAATGCTATCTTAGGCGTTTCTCTAGCAGCGGCTAAAGCTGCGGCAAATGAATTGGGCTTATCATTATTTAGATATGTTGGGGGTGTCAGTGCAAATACCTTGCCCGTGCCTATGATGAACATTATAAATGGGGGTTCTCACTCTGATGCTCCTATTGCATTTCAAGAATTTATGGTTATGCCAGTAAAAGCGAAGAGCTTTTCACATGCAATGCAAATGGGAACAGAAATTTTTCACAATTTGAAAAAAGTATTGCATGATAGAGGATTGAGTACCGCAGTTGGTGATGAAGGAGGGTTTGCACCAAACCTTGCTGGCGGAACTGAAGATGCTTTAGATACTATTGCAAAAGCAGTGAGCAAAGCGGGTTATACTTTAGGTGATGATGTAATGATAGCCCTAGATTGTGCCGCAGCAGAGTTCTTTGTGGATGGCAAATATGATTATACGAAATTTGAAGGCGATTCTGGAGTAGTAAGAACCTCCGAGGAGCAAGCGCAGTATCTCGCAGATTTAACTACAAAATATCCTATTATTTCTATCGAAGATGGTATGGATGAAAATGATTGGGATGGTTGGAAATCACTAACTGATAAAATAGGAGATAAAGTACAATTGGTCGGAGATGATTTGTTTGTGACTAACGTAGAAAGACTTTCTAGGGGTATTGATAACGGTATTGCTAATTCTATTTTAATCAAAGTAAACCAAATAGGTACCCTTACAGAAACGATCGCTGCCGTTAATATGGCAAAAAATGCGGGTTATACTTCCGTAATGTCACATAGGTCTGGTGAGACAGAAGATAATACGATTGCTGATTTAGCGGTAGCTCTGAATACGGGTCAAATAAAAACGGGTTCAGCATCGCGTTCAGATCGAATGGCAAAGTACAATCAATTACTTCGCATTGAAGAAGAACTGGGTAGTACAGCCTATTATCCACAGGAAAAAGCCTTTAAAATTAATTAACGAGACCTTTATGATTAAAAAAACCTTTCTTATTTAAGAAAGGTTTTTTGTATTCAGCGTATAGAATACCTATCTTTTTAAGCCGCAAATTTAAAGATCGTCACCTATGAATAATTTTCTTTTTGTTGCAGCTGAAAATGATGCCATTGCCGATTGTAAAGCCGGTGGCATGGGCGATGTAGTAAGAGATGTGCCACGTCAAATTTCGCAGCGAGGAGATAAGGTACATGTAGTGGTTCCGTCTTATTCGCGATTACATCAAAACGGTACTTTTAAAAGTAATTTGAATTTTCAGTTACGAGGTACGAGATATACCGCCAAGCTTCATGAAGTCATTCCTAAAAAAGAATTTAAGAATATTCATCATTATGTCATTCATCATCCTGAAATAGAAGCAGGAGATATTGCTCATATTTATCATAATGATCCAACAGAACCTTTTTATACCGATGCGATTAAATACTTTATTTTTTGCACGGCTGTTGCCGAAGCTATAAAAAAGGGTGCGTTTGGTAAACTTGATGTGGTGCATATGCATGATTGGCATTCAAGCTTACTACTTTTCTTAAAACAATTCCATCCCGCCTATAAATCGCTCAAAAAAATGCGCTATGTATATAGCATTCATAATTTAGCGATACAAGGTATACGCCCTTTCGAAGAAAATTACTCGTCCTTAAAAAATTGGTTTCCTGAGATTCAAATAGATTTGAAAAGGCTTATGGACTATCGGTACCAAGATTGCATAAATCTAATGGCGGTTGGTATTCGGTTGGCAGATGCCGTACACACAGTTTCTCCTGCTTATAAAGAAGATGTGCTAAAGCCAAGCTCACCTCCTGAATTTATTGGCGGTGAAGGTTTAGAAAAAGACCTACAACGAGCAGATAATGAAGGGCGATTACACGGAATCTTAAATGGTTCTAACTATGCGAATATTAGAGCAGCCGATAAAGGAAAATTATATCGAAACACGGTTAAAGCTCTATTTAAATGGTTGCAAGAAGAGTCAAAAAGTTATAAAGCAGATTTTTTGGCTCATACAGGAGAAAAGGTAATGGAATATGTAGAGCATCCTCCGAAGTTTATCGTTTCAAGTGTTGCGCGACTTACAGAACAAAAGTTCTATTTTTTCAAACGGTCGCCAGAAGCTTTTGTAGAAATTCTCAAGAAATTAGAGAAGATTGATGGCATTTTCATGCTTTTAGGAACGGGTGCTCCTGAATATGAAGAAATGTTTAGACAAATGAGTTATGACCATCATAATTTTATTTTTACGAATGGGCAATCTGAAGATTTGATTGATTCTATTTACCTAGAATCGAATCTCTATTTTATGCCGAGTCTTTTTGAACCTTGCGGCATTAGTCAAATGCTGGCTATGCGAAACGGTAATCCATGTTTGGTACATCATACGGGTGGACTAATAGATACCGTCAAACACATGAAAACTGGTTTTGCTTTTGATGGAAAAACCTATGATGAAAAAATTAGTAGTATGCTTTCTAGTTTTGATGAGGTAATTGAGATCTATAAAAACGATATGCCAAAGTGGAAGAAGATTCAAAATAATGCTAAAAAAGCACGTTTTACATGGCAAAAATCAGTAAACGAATATTATAGTAAATTATACCTTCTTTAGGTACTTATTTGGCCGTTTACCATACCCCTTTACACCTACTCAACTGTGTATAAATAGCCCGTAAAGATTGCTAGCTTGAAGGCAATTTATTAACTTTGTAATTCACTCAAATTTTAATGAAATAGGTATATGGCAGATAAAGCAACTTTAGAATATAATGGACAGAAATTTGATTTTCCACTAATTAAAGGCACCGAAGATGAGTTGGCAATTGATATCAAAACTTTGCGCTCAGTAACTGGTGGCCTTACAACGATTGATCCGGGTTATAAAAATACAGGGTCATGTGAGAGTGGAATAACTTTTTTAGATGGTGAAAAGGGTATTTTAAGGTATCGCGGATATTCTATTGAAGAATTAGCTGAAAAAGCTGATTTTCTAGAAGTATGTTATCTGTTAATTTTCGGGGAACTTCCCAATAAAGAACAATTATCAGCTTTTCATATTGACATAAAAAATGAATCGCATGTTGATGAAGAAATGAAAAAGATTTTGGACGCTTTTCCAAAGTCGGCGCATCCTATGGGTGTACTATCTTCTTTAACCAGTGCACTTATTGCTTTTAATCCGGTGTCAGTCAATGTGACCTCCGCAGATGATATGTATGGGGCCATCGTGCGCATCCTTGCCAAATTTCCTGTTTTAGTTTCATGGACAATGCGTAAACAAAAGGGGCTTCCTTTAGATTATGGGGATGATAATTTAGGTTATGTCGAAAACATTCATAAAATGATGTTTAAAATGCCTACCAAAGAGTACGTGAAGAACAAAATTGTTATTGATGCTCTAGATAAACTTTTAATACTTCATGCTGATCATGAGCAAAACTGTTCTACTTCTACAGTACGAATTGTAGGCTCTTCTCACGCAGGTTTGTTTGCTTCTTTATCAGCAGGAATTTCGGCGTTATGGGGTCCACTTCATGGTGGAGCGAATCAGGCTGTACTTGAAATGCTTGAAGCAATCGTAGCTGATGGTGGGGACACCAAAAAATATATGGCTAAAGCCAAAGATAAAAGTGATCCCTTTAGATTAATGGGCTTCGGACATCGCGTTTATAAGAATTTTGATCCGCGTGCTAAGATTATCAAAAAGGCAGCAGATGAAATTTTAGCTGACTTGGGTATTGAAGACCCCATTTTAGATGTGGCTAAAGGCCTTGAAAAAGAAGCATTAGAAGATCAATATTTTGTAGACAGAAAACTATATCCGAATGTAGATTTTTATTCAGGAGTAATTTATAGAGCCTTAGGGATACCTACGGAAATGTTTACGGTTATGTTTGCTTTGGGAAGATTACCAGGTTGGATTGCGCAGTGGAGAGAGATGCGTTTACGAAATGAACCCATAGGCAGACCAAGACAGGTTTATATTGGAGAGACATTTAGATCATTTGTCGAAGTCGACAAGAGGTAGATTGCTACCTTAAAAAAAAACAAAAAGGCTCCTTTAAAACTTTAAAGGAGCCTTTTTTACGTAAAATTTTTAAATTTATATAAGAACTGCCGCATGTTACAATTAAACGTAAAGGATGAAATTTCGCAACTAAAGACCGTACTTTTAGGTACTGCAGAAAGTTGTGGGCCAACGCCAAAGGCTAAGGATGCCTATGACCCGAAATCATTGGAACATATTTTGGCAGGAACATATCCGAAAGAAAAAGATATGATTCTTGAAATGAATGCCTTTGCTGCTGTTTTTAAAAAGTACAACGTTGAGGTGTTTCGCCCCGAAGTATTAAAAGACTGTAATCAGATTTTTTCTCGTGATATTGCTTTTGTTATTGATGATAAATTAATTAAGGCTAATATTCTTCCTGATCGTGAACAAGAGTTTGATGCTATTTTGCATGTGTTAGAATACATTGATCCTGCCCATATTATTCATGCGCCGGAAGAAGTACATATTGAAGGTGGCGATGTTATGCCTTGGAAGGATTATATCTTTATAGGCACCTATACTGCAAGCGATTATTCTGAATGGATTACCGCTAGAACGAACCAAGCGGCTGTTGATTTCATTGCGAATCAATTTCCTGATAAAACAGTAAAATCTTTTGAATTACGAAAATCAACAAATGCTAAAGAAAATGCATTACATCTAGATTGTTGTTTTCAGCCACTGGGAAAAGGAAAAGCAATTTTACATAAAAACGGATTTTTAGTAGAAGAAGAATATCAATGGCTTGTTAATTTCTTTGGAAAAGAAAATGTATTTGAGATTTGCTCAGATGAAATGTATCAAATGTTTAGTAACGTTTTTTCCATTTCTCCTGAGGTTGTAGTTTCAGAGAAAAATTTCACTAGGTTAAATAATTGGCTTAGAGAACAAGGTTTTATCGTTGAAGAAATACCCTATGCTGAAATTGCTAAGCAAGAAGGTTTATTGCGTTGCAGTACATTACCATTAGTAAGAGAATAATTTTTATAATATGCAGGTTACAAATACTATTTTGATGATTCGTCCCGTCAATTTTCGAATGAATGAGCAGACGGCGGTTAATAACTATTTTCAAGAAGAATTGAATATATCCGAAGCTTCGGTAAATGCTAGAGCGCAAGAAGAGTTTGATGCTTTTGTTCATGTCTTAAAGGCTAAAGGGGTTCATGTGATTGTTATTGAGGACACAAAAACGCCAGATACACCCGATAGTATTTTTCCTAATAATTGGATTTCTTTTCATAGTGACGGAACAGTAGGTTTGTACCCAATGTTTGCCGAAAATAGAAGACACGAGCGTAGAGAAGATGTGTTAGAACGATTAGAAAGTGAGGGGTTTCACATCGACAATATAATGGATTATACCGCTGCAGAAGAAGAACAGCTATATTTAGAAGGTACAGGAAGCTTGCTACTCGATCGTGTCAATCAAAAAGTGTATTGTGCTTTATCATCGAGAGCTGAGGAAGATTTAATTATAGAATTTTGCGAAGATTTTGATTGTATGCCTATCATATTTACGGCAAATCAAACGGTAGATGGTAAGCGTCTTCCTATATATCATACCAATGTCATGATGTGTTTAGCAGAAACATTTGCGGTAATTTGTTTAGATACGATAGATGATAAAAAGGAGAAGAAAAATATAGTGCATCATTTAAAAGAAAGTGGAAAAGAAATCATCACCATTACCGAAAAACAAATGCATCATTTCGCTGGTAATATGCTTCAAGTTTTAGGTACAGCCGATAAGCGCTATCTTGTAATGAGTACTCAAGCTTATGAAAGTTTGAGTGATACTCAAATTCTAACTATAGAGAAGCACTGTGAGATTGTACACAGTTCTTTAGGAACGATAGAAACTTGCGGTGGCGGTAGTGCCCGTTGCATGATGGCAGAGGTATTTTTGCCTAGAGCATAAACTTCGCATTTAGATCGTTTAAACCTTTTATATGTACGCCAATAAGGCTAAAATTACTTAATTTCGCAGCCTTAGAAACTAATATAATGAGCATTCAAGCCATTTTAGAAAACCAAGTCAAGCAGGCTGTATTAAAGATTTTTAATGCAGAATTACCAGTTGTTGAATTTCAACCAACACGCAGAGATTTTGAAGGTGATATTACTGTAGTGGTGTTTCCTATGTTACGCGTCGTAAAAGGTAATCCGGTGCAGATTGGCAATGAAATTGGCACCTATTTAAAAGCAAACCTGACTGAAGTATCTGATTTTAATGTGGTCAAAGGCTTTCTTAATCTTGTTATTGCTGACGCTTTTTATATTGACTTTTTTAATGAGATAAAAGATAAAACCGATTACGGTAGGGTTGATGCAGCGTCTGAGAAAAGCGTAATGGTAGAATATTCTTCTCCGAATACTAACAAACCTTTGCACTTAGGGCATATTCGAAATAATCTCTTAGGCTATTCAGTCGCGGAAATTTTAAAGGCATCAGGAAAGAATGTCTACAAAACTCAAATCATCAACGACAGAGGTATTCATATCTGTAAAAGCATGTTGGCTTGGCAACGTTTTGGAAGTGATGAAACACCAGAAAGCACAGGTTTGAAGGGGGATAAGTTGGTGGGGAATTACTATGTCGCTTTTAACAATGTATACCAAGAGGAGATTGCTGAAATGGTGGCAAAGGGTATGGATGAAAAAATTGCCACAAAAGAAGCTCCAATTTTGCTTGAGGCTCAAGAGATGCTTCAAAAGTGGGAAGCTGGTGACGAAAAAGTTGTATCCCTTTGGCGAAAAATGAATGGATGGGTATATGATGGTTTTGAAGTCACTTATAAAAATTTAGGGGTTGATTTTGATAAGCTCTATTATGAAAGTGACACCTATTTATTAGGGAAGGAATTTGTTAAAGAAGGATTGGAGAAAAAAGTTTTTGAAGAGGACCCTGATGGTTCGGTTTGGTGTGATTTGACTGATGAGGGACTTGATAGAAAAATAGTTTTGCGTTCAGATGGTACCGCAGTTTATATGACCCAAGATATTGGCACCGCTATTCAGCGTGTAAAGGATTATCCTGATATTAACGGAATGGTTTATACTGTTGGTAACGAGCAAGACTACCATTTTAAAGTCTTGTTTCTCATTTTGAAAAAATTAGGGTTTTCTTGGGCAGAACAATTACACCACTTGAGTTATGGCATGGTAGATTTACCCAGTGGTAAGATGAAAAGCCGTGAAGGTACCGTTGTTGATGCCGATGATTTAATGACAGATATGACATTGACTGCCGAAAAAATATCAAAAGAGTTAGGTAAACTTGAAGGTTATACAGAAGAAGAAAAGCAAGCGCTGTATAAAATAGTCGGTTTAGGTGCTTTGAAATATTATATTTTAAAAGTTGACCCTAAGAAACGAATCTTATTTAACCCTGAAGAATCGGTTGATTTTCAAGGCAACACAGGGCCCTTTATACAATATACTTATGCCAGAATACAGTCAATTAAAAGAAAGGCCGATAGTATGAATGTGAAATGGAAACAGGCTGTAGTGCAGACAAGCATACATCCTAAGGAAAAAGAACTTATTAAATTATTGGGTCAATTTCCTGAAGCAATTCAACTTGCAGCTACAAACTATAGTCCCGCTTTAATTGCTAACTATGTCTATGATTTGGTAAAAGAATTTAATTCTTTTTACCAGCAGGTTCCTATATTAGCAGCTGATAATGATGCCTTAAAGGTTTACCGTGTGCAATTATCTCATAAAATTGGTGAAGTAATTGCAACGGGCTTTGAATTGTTAGGAATTGCAGTTCCTCAACGAATGTAGCTGCTTCAAAACAATTTTAAACACTTTTCGTAGTTGTTAAGCTATGTTTTCTTGGGAATTTTTTAAGGTTGTCATGGTTTTGTACATAGTAGGGCATACCCTGTACATCATTTACTATGCGATTGATCTATATCAATTTAACCCTTTTGTTAGCATACAGCCCTTAACAGCTTCTGAGCAAGCCTTTATTTCTGAAAACTTTCCAGTATACCAAGAGTTTACTTCAAAACAAAGATCAAAATGTAATGAACGTATTGTTTGGTTTAGGAGCAAAAAAAATTTCGTTTTCTATGGCGATATTTCTCAAAAAAAAGAATTGAAATTATTACTCAGTGCGACAACTGTAATTATGACTTTAGGATTGCGGCAATATCGTATGATGCGATCACTACGTCGCATTATTATATATCCTACACAATATTATTCTAGAATAAATAAGCGATATCATTTGGGGGAATACAACCCAAATTTCAAAGCCATTATTTTATCGGCAGATAAGATATGGGAAGGCTTTAGCAACCGAACAGATAATAGAAATTTGGCTATGCATGAGTTTGCGCATGCGCTTAGTTTTGAAATGGACAAAAATCGATCTTGGCAAGGGCGTAAATTTAGACTTGGATTAAGACGAATTAGCAAACTGTTTTCTCAAGAAGAATTTATTGTAAAATTGGCAGCGTCAGCCTATTTTAGGGCTTATGGACTTACTAACTTACAAGAATTTTTTTCAGTAGCTGTTGAAAATTATTTTGAGACCCCTAAAATCTTTAAGAACGATTTTCCATATTTATTTAGCGAAATAAAATTAATGTTGAATATGGATTTTCTTTACGATAAAGAAAGTGGCACATTTAAAATTTCAATCGAAAACTAAAATTAGGCGTTATTCCTAATGAAAAACTCTCTACAGTTTCTATAACATTGTTGCCGTTGATCTGAAAATAAGTATTTAAAATATTATTTTTATCTGTGAAGTTTAATACGGATACGCCAGCTGTAGCCTTTATTTCCGACCCTAAAGTAAAATTATAAATTACTGAGGCATCTGCTCTTAAATAATCGCTCAGTCGACTACTATTTGCTTCTTGGTAGTTTATTCGAGCAGGGAAAATGGTATTGTCGATAGGATTGTTCAAATCAGGCTCTGTGAATGGTTTTCCAGATCTATAATTTAAACCCAAGCCAAATTTTAATTTGTTAAAGGTATAGGTCCCTGCAAAAGTGGCAGTATGGCGAATATCTAAGTTATTTGGAAATGTTGTAGGGCCAATGTCTTGAAATTCAAAGGTGTAGTTGTTCAAATTATAAGCATAACTAGCCCAAAGACTATATGCATTCGTCTTCTTATTGATTAAGAACTCAATTCCTTTTATTGCATATTTGCCAAGCTCTCCGTTGAATTGATTTTGATTTTGAAAGCCTTGGGTGGCAGTGCTTATGCCATCAACCTCTTTATAAAAACCTTCGAGACCCACATAAAGAGTTTGAGTATCATAATTTATTCCAGCAGAAATATGTTGACTTTTCGTGATGGGCAAATTTTGTCCATTAGAAAGAATCCACCTTCTTTTTTCAATACCTAAAAAGTTTTGTTCTAGATCAAGAACCTGATTAACAGCTTGGCTTTTTATTTCTCCTAAGAGAGTCACATTAAAGGCTTTAGTAAGCGCATAATTAATATTTAAGCGGGGCTCAATAACTGATTCGTTAAATAAACCACTGTTGTTATAAAGGCTTAATCGTATGCCACCCTTTGCACGTAATTTAGAATTAGGTGTAACATACCCTAATTCTGTAAAAAAGGCTTGTGTTAGAACTTCATCGGTTACGGTACTGCTAAATGGTGGTTGCGTAACATCAGTTCCATTAGTTATACTAGTCTCAATGAGTTGATACCCTCCAGACCACGTTAGATCATTTGTTAGTTTATAATCAGCACTCAGTTGTAAGGCTTTTTCAATAACGTTATTGTTTTGAAAAAAAATCTGTTGTCCATTGGCATCAATATTTATAGCATCAAGATTATAGTTAGTGTAATACGAATTTAAAAAGGTAGAAAATTTGTTGGTCCAATTACTTTTTAAACTACTACCAAACGAAAAATTAGTTTGATTTAATTCGCTTGAAGTCTGTGTATTGGTATTTATGTCACGCTCATTATAGTTTAAAAAATTATTGATATTGATAAAGCTAAAACGGAGTTTTTGCTTTTCATTAATGTCATACAAAAGCTTAGCGGTAAAATCATAAAAGTAGAATTGATCATTTCTTTCGACATTTAGGTTTTGAGCAATACCATCACGTATTTGGTTATTCAAAAATGCTTTTTTAAAAAAGTTACTAAAGGTGGCTGTTTCTATGAAATCAGTAAGTGCCCGTCTTCCAGAAAATTGGAATGCTATTTTTTTTCCTAAAGGTATTTGTGCAAAGGCATCACCACTTATGAAATTAAAGCCTGCACCTGCATAATATTCATCAGTTAATTCATTCTTAGTGCGCATATCTATGATACCACTTACGCCATCGCCGTAGCGGGCACTAGTACCATTTTTGATGAGGTTAATCTTATCAGTTAAATAGGGGTTAAAAGCTGAAATGAGTCCGAAAAAATGTCCTGATTGATACATTTTAATACCATCCCACAAAATCAAGTTTTGATCATTGCTACCTCCCCTAATGTTAATATCAGAAACCGTTTCATCAATACTTTTTACTCCTGGTAAGGCTTGTACAGATTGTAGTACATCAGGTTCAATTAAACCAGGTAGTATTCCAAACGCTTCTGTATTCATGGTAATGCTACCGTCAAAATTCTTGACTAAACCTTTGGTTAAGAAATCATAGACGACCACTTCTTCTAATTGTTGATAAAACTCAGATAATAACAATGTTTGGCAAGGGCTATGGCTAACTAATTCTTCAGCATTAACGAAAAGTGTTTTGAAACCTATATGTTTGATCTGTATAACAGCTTTATGGGGTACATTTTTGAGGTAAAATCGACCAAGAGAATCTGTCATTACGGAGCGTTCAGAACCAAGCACTTCGATATTTGCTCCCGCTACCGTATTTTGTTCGTAATTGTCAAGAACAATACCGCATATTCTTGATAGGGTAGTTTTGGTTATGGTATAATATCGATCATTTAATTTGGCTATCGTTAGGTTAGTTTGGGCGGTAATACTTTCTATAATTTCTGAGAGAATTTGAGTTTTCGGAATTATAACATTGATCTTTTCAAGATCAACATCTACATAAGAAAACTTAATTTCAAAAGTACGTTCAAGTTCTTGTACAAATTTTATAAGAGCTGTAGTGTTTTGCGATGTTTCTTGTGCACTTGTTATGTGAAAGGAAAGTAGTAATCCAAGGCAGCAAAAAAAACCAATAAATTTACTGCGTGTTCTCAGCATAAAAAAGCACTTTTTTCCCTTCAAATTTAAACTTTATTCTTGAAGGTGTGCTAATACTTTGTAACGCCAAATTAGAATTTCTATTGCTAAATGTACCTGTAAAAAGTTGGTCTAAATCTACATTCTTAGTTTCTACGATAATATCGTGCTGTCTTTCGAATTCGTCAAGTACATATTTTAGAGGTACGCTCTTGAAAGAACTTTCAGAATTTATCCAAGAAGGGGTATTAGAAATAGATTCTTCTGATGCAATTAACTTATTATCAATCACAACAAAAGAACTACCCGCTGGTAATTTTGTTTCTTTCTCATTATAGGTGACACTAACTAATCCTTCATAGCAGGTAACTTCGAAAAAATTATTACGATTCTCAACATTAAATTGGGTTCCTAAGACAGCAACAGTTCCAGTAGCCGTTGTGACCGTAAAACGCTCGCCTTTAGCAACTTTAAAAAATGCCTCACCATTTAAGCGCACGTTTCGATGATCATCCCAATCTTTTTTGCTGTATGAAAGTTCTGAATCTGCATTTAATAACACTTCAGAATTGTCAGGTAGTAGAAGTTCTTTACTTTCTGCAAAAGCAGTTTTTAGTGATACATCTAAATTATTAATATAAAAATAAGAGCCTGTTAACAAAACAGCGATCACTGCTGCAACACGCATAAACTTTTTAAAAGGATGCAATTGAATTACCTTTTTAGATGCAAGGGTTTGTCTATTTTTAAATGCGCTTAAAGCCTCCTCCACATCAAAGTCAATTTGCTCTAGCGAATCGGTGGCACGAATAATTCGCTCATAAGAGGCATAAGCCTCTGACTCTTTAAATGCTAATAGCTCAGCATCGGTTAGCTCATTATTTAGCCATTTTGCTAAATGATTTTCTTGCATGACTTTTGTCTTAGTGCTTTAGTAACAACTGTTTACGTAAAAACCCTACTTTCATATTGAAAACGTTAAAATAAGATTTATCATTTTAAATTTCGAATAGGTTCAAATACCATCAATTTTTTCTCTTAAATTTTTAAGGGCTAAGTGCATCCTTTTTTCAATGGCTTTTACACTAACACCTTCAATAGCGGCAATCTCCTTGTATTTTTTTCCATCAACACGATTAAGTAAAAACGTAACACGTTGATTTTCAGGTAAATTCTCTAATGCCGAATTTAATTTATCTCTAAATTCATTTTCTTCCATTATAAATTCAGGTGATTCGTTCGTCGTTTTTAAGTTCTTGTCAGCGTATTTTAAACGAACTTTTTCCGCTTTGATTACGTTGAGATAGAGGTTATTTGCAACCGTATATACAAAAGACTTCGCTTTCTCAGGTTTTACCTTGGCGCAATTTTCCCATAGCCTAACGAAAGCTTCTTGAACAGCATCATGCGCCTTTTCTTCATTGCCGAATTTATAATATATGTAATTAAATATCGTTTTAGAATTAGCCTTGAAGATATTGCTAAAAACTTCTTCTTTACAAACGTTATCGTTGTCTTTAATTTCCAATAAGGTGTTGGTTTTCGCCAAAGATATTTAGAAAAAAATTAATACAAACGGTAGGGTGTTTTTAAAATAAATTGTTTTAAGACTGTATTAACAAATTAATTCCAAATCATTATGAAAGTTTTATGTAACAGAGCAGTTAGCACAATCCTACTTGTAGCCTCACTGGTATTCGCTTCATGTCAACTTGAAGAACCCTTTGCACCACAGAACAAATTACAAGAAGAGGCTTCAATGAGTTCAGTAGCCACTAATTTAATGGAACGAACGGTTTCTAACGATGGTTCGCATGATAATATCGTAGATGGATCGAGTTGTTTTGATATTCGCTTTCCATATACCGTTTCTGTCAATGGTGTAGAAATTATTATTAATTCTGAAGATGACTTAGAATTAATTGAAGCTGTTTTTGACGCAGTTGAATACGATGACGATATACTTGATATTATTTTTCCGATCACAATTACTTTAGCAGATTATACAGAGGTTAAAATTAATAGTCTTGAAGAATTAAGAGAAATAGCCTCAAAATGTATTGAAGGTGGTGATGACGATGATATTGAATGTATAGATGTAGTATACCCAGTGACCTTCTTCACTTTTGATCCTAACTTTCAACAAACAGGTACCGTTGAAGTGAATAATGATAGAGAAATGAGACGCTTTTTTGCTGGTTTAAGTGCAACTGATATTATTAGCATTCAATTTCCTGTGATGTTTGAAATGTATGACGGTACTAAAGTTACGGTCAACAATAACGATGAATTGGTTGATGCTATTGAAAGAGCTATTGAGGCTTGTGATGAAGATGATGACAATGACCATAATGATGATGATTTTACTAAAGAGCGTTTAGATAGTGTGCTAGTAGCGTGTCCTTGGTTAGTGAAAGAACTCAAAAGAAATAATCAAGATAATACCGAACAATATGAGGACTTTATTCTAGAGTTTAATGAAGATGGATCCGTAACGGCCAAAGACAGAACTGGCAATGTGCTTAATGGAGAATGGGAAACCACCGTAAGTGATTACCGTGTGAAATTAAGTTTGTCTTTTGAGTTTATTGAAGATTTCACTTTAGATTGGTTTGTTTATGAAATAGAAGACGGAAGAATTAAGCTATTTATTTCGGATGGTGAGGATAAAATTATAATGAAACAAAATTGTGAAGAGCCCTACTGTGACGATGAATTTATTGTCGAAGCGCTTTCTAATTGTAAATGGGAGTTATCTAGTCCTACCGTAGATTTTATCGACTTGTATAGTTTTGATTTTTCTGGAATGAATATACACGTTTGGAACCCCAATGATGAAATTCAGGATGAAGGTAATTGGAGTATCACTGACGGTGTTTTGACTTTCAATGATTTATCGAATGTCTTCGCAAATTATGTAGGAAATTGGGAGGTTGTATCATGTTCTGCCGAAAGATTTAAAGTAGAACGAGAGGATGGAGAATTCCTGGTTTTTGAAAAAGACTGTCAATAGTAGATATTATAAAGAATAGTTTAAATATTCTTAACCTTTTTTGCCTCACTTTAAAGAGCATCTGTCAAATGAGACAGGTGCTCTTTTCGTTTGACTTTTTTTAAGACAATAGCTCTTCTTTCTCATGGTTATTGTTAAATTTGCTTTTCTTCAAAAGACAGCAAGCCGATGTTTGATAATTTAAGTGAAAAGCTAGATAAAGCCCTACATGTATTAAAGGGGCATGGTCAAATTACAGAAATTAATGTTGCCGAAACAACAAAAGAAGTTCGTAGAGCATTATTAGATGCTGATGTTAATTTTAAGATTGCAAAAGAATTTACCAATCGCGTTAAAGAGAAGGCCTTAGGGCAAAATGTATTGACCACCTTACAGCCCGGTCAATTAATGGTTAAAATCGTAAAAGATGAGCTGACCCAATTAATGGGAGGCGAATCAGAAGGTATTAACCTGTCGGGAAATCCTTCAATAATTTTAATGTCGGGACTTCAAGGTTCTGGTAAAACTACATTTTCTGGTAAACTTGCGAATTATTTAAAAACTAAAAAGACAAAGAAACCTTTATTAGTGGCCTGTGATGTCTATAGGCCCGCTGCAATTGATCAGCTTCACGTGGTTGGAGAACAAATTGATGTTGAGGTGTATTCCGATCGTGAAAACAACGATCCTGTTGCAATTTCTAAAGCCGGTATTGCCCATGCCAAAGCAAACGGTCATAATGTTGTTATTATTGATACCGCAGGTCGTTTAGCAGTTGATGAAAAGATGATGGATGAAATTTCGAACATCCATAAGGCAATTCAACCCCAAGAAACACTTTTTGTAGTTGATTCTATGACGGGTCAAGATGCTGTGAATACAGCTAAAGCCTTCAACGATATTTTGAATTTTGATGGTGTTATTCTTACAAAATTAGATGGTGATACTCGAGGTGGTGCGGCTATTTCAATTAAATCAGTAGTCGATAAACCCATTAAATTTATAGGTACGGGTGAGAAAATGGAAGCTATTGACGTTTTCTATCCCGATCGAATGGCTGATCGTATTCTAGGAATGGGTGATGTTATTTCACTGGTTGAAAGAGCGCAAGATCAATTTGATGAAGAAGAGGCCCGTAAGATTCAAAAGAAAATTGCGAAGAATAAATTCGGATTTGATGATTTTCTATCTCAAATACAACAGATCAAAAAAATGGGAAACATCAAAGACTTGATGGGGATGATTCCCGGAGCAGGTAAGGCACTTAAAGGTTTAGATATAGATGATGATGCTTTCAAACATATTGAAGCCATTATCCATTCCATGACCCCCGATGAACGTTCAACGCCTTCTAAACTAAATGCAAGTCGTAAAAAAAGAATTGCCAAAGGGGCGGGGCGCGATGTCAAAGAGGTTAATCAATTGCTCAAACAGTTTGACCAAATGAGTAAAATGATGAAGATGATGCAAGGTGGCGGTGGCAAACGTATGATGCAAATGATGGGGGGTATGAAAGATCTACGCTAAGAACTATGCTTATGAATGCCCCGTAATTAAAAGTAATTAGATCAAGTAAAAAGCACCTGAATGAAAATATTAGACGGAAAAAAAGTATCAAACGAAATTAAAGAGGAAATCGCGGCAGAGGTTGCTGAGATGAAGGCGAAAGGAGAGAAAGTACCTCATTTGGCGGCCGTTTTAGTGGGTAATGATGGTGCTAGCTTAACCTATGTTGGTAGTAAGGTTAGATCATGTGAACGTGTTGGTTTTGAGTCTACTTTGGTGCAAATGCCGAATACAACAAGTGAAATTGAGCTTTTAAATAAAATAGAAGAACTCAATGCCAATGATGATATTGATGGCTTTATTGTGCAATTACCATTACCTCCGCAGATAGATACTCAGAAAGTGCTACTTGCGGTAGACCCCGATAAAGATGTCGATGGTTTTCACCCCATGAATTTCGGAAAAATGGCCTTAGATATGAGTACATTCATACCTGCAACACCTTTCGGAATTCTCGAACTTATTGAACGCTATGGTGTAGAAACACAAGGTAAACATACCGTAGTAATTGGTCGAAGTCATATTGTAGGGCGGCCGATGAGTATTCTTATGGGTCGTAAGGGCTTTCCTGGAAATTCAACTGTTACCTTAACCCATAGTCGTACCAAGAATATTACGCAAATAATTTCGCAGGCTGATATTGTTATTTCTGCATTAGGTGTGCCCAAATTTTTAAAAGCTGAAATGGTAAAAGATGATGCTGTGATTATTGATGTCGGTATTACTAGGGTGCCTGATGATACCAAAAAGAAAGGGTATTATATTACAGGAGACGTAGATTTTGAAAATGTAAGTAAAAAGGCCTCTTTTATTACTCCGGTGCCTGGCGGTGTAGGCCCTATGACGATAGCAATGTTATTAAAAAATACATTGTTAGCCAGAGAACGCCATAGAAGTAATCACTAAAGCCATTCCTTTTTATAGCTATTAAATCGTGGATTTTAGTTTTCCAGTAGCCGTACTGTCTATCGGATTTATGATATCAATATCGTTACTGTCATCGTAGTCACAGCTACTCATTGCTATAATACATCCAATGATTACAATCGTAAATATGATTTTTTTCATCGCGAGAGCCTTTAGTATGTGTTTTTTTAAACTGTTAGTAGATTGACAACGTAAAATTTTTAAGAAAAATTGTTTTCTTAAAAGAGTATTCTTGAGAAAGTTGAAAGTTCATAACGGTCTATTTTTAATTATAGCTTCATTTGATTCCTAATTGAAATTCAGTACCTTTTGTGGTAAATAACCCAACCATGAAAAGATTGTTTCCGTTATACATTGTACTTGTTTCTTTGCTTTTTGGCTGCAAGCCTAATAGCACAATCAAGCCACAATCCCTTATCAAGGTATCTTTCTCAAATGATGCCAATTCAACCTCACTTGACGGCCGTTTACTTTTAATGCTATCTAATAATGATGAAAAAGAGCCTAGGTTTCAAATTAATGATGGTCTCAATACCCAATTGATTTATGGGCTTAATGTGGAAGGACTGAAACCTAGTGAAACAATTACATTCGACAATGATGTTTTTGGCTATCCGTACCCAAGTTTAGCAGAAGTGCCGCCAGGTGAATATAATGTGCAAGCCTTGTTACATGTCTATGAAACTTTTAATCTAGAAACAGGGCACACGGTCAAACTTCCTATGGATAATGGAGAAGGGCAACAGTGGAATAAATCGCCAGGAAATTTATATAGCCAACCTTTTAAAATTAAAGTCACCGATAAAGGCATTACTGATATTCACGTTGTTATGAATCAAGTTATTCCTCCCATAGAAGAACCTGAAGACACTGATTGGGTTAAACACATTAAAGTCAAATCTGAAAAATTATCTAAATTTTGGGGCAGAGATATCTACCTCGGTGCGCATGTACTTCTTCCGAAGGGTTTTGATGATCATCCTGAAGCAAAGTACCCCTTAATGGTCTTTCATGGGCATTTTCCCTCTGATTTTGGTGGTTTTAGAACTGTACCTCCCGACACTAATTTAGAACCAGAATATTCAGAACGTTTTGACTTAGATGGCTACAATATAATGCAACAGCAAGAAGCTTATGATTTTTATAAACGTTGGAATGAACCTGATTTTCCGCGTATGCTGATTGTCGAAATACAGCATCCTACTCCATATTATGACGATTCGTATGCAGTAAATTCGGCGAATCAAGGTCCGTATGGAGATGCAATTACCTATGAGTTAATTCCAGAAATTGAAAGACAATTTAGAGGAATTGGTGAAGGTTGGTCGCGTTTTTTATACGGTGGTTCTACTGGAGGTTGGGAGGCATTGGCTGTTCAAGTAAATTACCCCGAAGAGTATAACGGTTGTTTTGCTGCATGCCCTGATCCTATTGATTTTAGAGCCTATTGCCTTACCAATATTTATGAAGATGATAATGCCTATTATTACGATAGCCGTCATAAAAAATTAGAAGTACCTGCTCATAGAGATTATTTGGGAAATATTCAATCTACACTTCGGTCTGGAAATCATTTGGAGCTTGTTTTAGGGGATAAATCCCGTTCAGGGCAACAATGGGATATTTGGGAAGCTACCTATTCTCCGCAAGGAAATGACGGTTACCCAGTGCGAATTTGGGATAAAATGACCGGTGATATCGACCATAAAATCGCAGAATATTGGAAAGAGAACTATGATCTTCGGTATATTTTAGAGCGTGATTGGGATAAACTTGGTCCTAATCTAAGAGGGAAAATAAATATTTATTGCGGCGATATGGATAACTATTATTTAAACAATGCTGTCTATCTGATGGAAGAATTCCTTGAAGGTACTACAAATCCTCATTATGACGGAGAAGTTTTATACGGAGATCGCGCAGAACATTGTTGGAATGGCGACCCTAACCAACCAAATGCTATCAGTCGATTGAGATATAACAGCATGTATGTACCTAAGATTATGAAACGAATAGCAGAAAGTGCCCCAAAAGGTGCAGATTTAACAAGTTGGCGGTATAAATAAGATATGAACAAATTTGGCCATAAAATAATCTGGTTTCTTTTCGCATTTTTAGCCATTGGGGTCAGCCTTTACCCACTGTTATATGGGTATTTGGCATATATTGGTGTTGAAGAAGCTTTAAGAAGCCGTAAAACTGCTGAATTATTGGCTAGTGTAGTTTGGAACACTGGTTTTTATACCCACATATCTTTAGGCGGTATCGCTCTTTTAGTAGGTTGGTTACAGTTCAGTAAGCGTTTTCGAAATGCCAATTTAAAACGGCATCGATTAATTGGTAAAATTTATATGATAGCTGTCCTCATAAGTGGTCTTGCCGCATTTTATATTTCATTTTACGCTACGGGAGGTATAATAGCGCAATTGGGTTTTGGGCTATTGGCTTTATTATGGTTGTATACGACCGCGAGAGGTTTTCAAGCTATTAAAAATGGAGGGATTAGTAAACACGAAACGTATATGATCTATAGTTATGCGGCCTGTTTTGCAGCGGTGACGCTACGTGTTTGGTTGCCCATGCTTACAACAGTTTTCGGCGATTTTATACTTGCCTATCGTATTGTAGCTTGGTTATGTTGGGTGCCCAATATGATTTTTGCCTATATTTTAGTACAACGAAAGAACCTAATAACCATTTAATTAAATATCGACCTAATGAATGCAGAAAAATTAATTCGGTATGATGCGCTGGTCTCGCAATGCCCCAGGTTTGAAAGAAAAGGAAAGACGATGCCCTATACTTCTGCTAACGGACATATGTTTTCAATGTTGAACAAAGCTGATGAGTTGGGTATACGATTTTCTAAAGACGTACAAGAAGAATATTTTAAAAAGTACAACACTACTTTTTTCAAGAACCATGGTACGGTAATCAAGGGTTATATATGCGTGACAGAAAGTATGTTTTTAGACAGGTCAAATTTGGTTAAGCTACTGAATGAGAGTTATGATTACGTGATGTCGCTTAAGGCTAAATAATAAATTAATGGTTGATTATGATCTATGTAGTAGTTATAACAATCCGGCTTCATTGCTTATCTTGTTGTTTTCTTCAATTAAAGCTATAAAAATGAAAAGAGCTCTTTTTTTAGGTGTTTTCTGTTTGGGAATGATCAGTTTTACCATGGCTCAAACGGGAAAAGTTTATGACAATCTTAGTATGTCAAGTAAAATATTAAAAATGGAACGCAAATATGCGATCTATCTTCCGCCAGGTTACGAAACATCAGAGCGCAGTTATCCTGTGCTGTATCTTTTGCATGGAGCAGGTGATGATCAAACCGGTTGGGTGCAATTCGGTGAGGTACCACACATCGCTGACAAAGCAAATAAAAATGGTAATGCAACACCTATGATTATTGTTATGCCTGATGCTAATACAGGTAAGCGTGGTTATTTTAATCAGGGTAAAGACTGGCGTTATGAAGATTTCTTTTTTGAAGAATTCATGCCTTATGTTGAGCAGAAGTACCGAATCAAAGCTGAGAAACGCTATCGGGCGGTTGCTGGGCTATCAATGGGCGGTGGCGGTTCTTTTATGTATGCTTTGCATCATCCAGAATTGTTCTCATCAGCATGTCCTCTAAGTGCTTATGTAGGCCCTTTGACTTTGGCCGATTTAAAGGCTAGATTAAAGCAAAGTGACTTGAATTTATCTGAAGCTGAGATGAAGGCGTATTTTAAAAGACACAATGCTTTAGAACTTCTTAAAACAGTGCCAGAGAAAGATGTAAAATCTGTACGCTGGTATATTGATTGTGGTGATGATGATTTTTTATATGAAGGAAATAGTTTGATGCATATTGCGATGAAGAAAAAGAAAATTCCGCATGAATATCGGGTTCGCAATGGTGCCCATAACTGGACGTATTGGCGAGAAGCACTGCCTACCGTATTACATTTTGTTTCTGAGGCTTTTCACCAGTATTAAATTCGACGTATGCAATACCGAACTTTTAGAAGTACACATTGAGCCGTAACTGAAATAGGCGATAGTATATATGGACGGATGGAAAGAATTTGACAATCGACAGTCCCTAAAATCGCTGTGCGTTATGGCAAAGGTTGATTTACAAGTTATATCAAGCATTGAAAAAACACCGTTGAAATAGAAAACCAAGGGCGTGGTCTCAGCAAAATTAGGTCGCAAATAATTGATCCATATCTTTAAATGCTTTGAATTCTAGAGCATTTCCCGCCGGATCTAAGAAAAACATGGTGGCTTGTTCACCCGTTTGCCCCTCAAAACGAATATAAGGTTCAATAACAAAGCGAATGCCTTTAGATTTTAATTCCTCTGAAAAAGATTGAAAAGTATCCCATGGTAGCACTACTCCGAAATGCGGTACAGGCACATCATGACCATCTACGGGATTGTGATGTATATCATCCGTTTCTATTTTTTGTTTATAATGAATGACGAGCTGATGTCCGAACAAATTAAAATCTACCCAGTGGTCGCTACTGCGCCCTTCTTCACAGTTTAAAACATCTCGATAAAACGATCTGCATTCGGCTAAGTTGTGTACCGGTATGGCAAGATGGAACGGAGTTACTTGATGCATCAAAAAAAATGTTTAGATAAAAGTACTTCTTTAATCTGATTTCAAAAAATCAACAATTTGATCTCGTACTTTATCCTGATGCAACGAATGTCCCAACCCTTTTGTCTTTATAAAAATACTATTCTTCCAATTTGAATGTACTTGTTCCGAAGACCAAATTGGAGCGATTTTATCTAATTCATCATGAATTAATAAACCCGAAGTTTCTATTTCTTTAGCGAATTTAGAAGATGAAAAATCGGAGAACTTGAATCCAAAATTCTCAGTAAAATAAGCTTCCATCAGCCGCATCATGCGGTTACTAAGCTTTAGTATACTTTTATATTGTCTCATGAAATCTGAAAGCTCAGATGGGGAACCCAGCGTAATGACTTTAGCTATGGTATTATTTTTACTAGAATAATGGTATAAATTATACAACAACGTCATGCCGCCAATAGAGTGACCTATAACATAATTTGGGTGGTAGGTGTCAATGACCTTTTGCGCGCAGGTGGTGTATAGGGGGACATTTAGTATTTTACCTGTAGAATTTCCGTGTGCAGGAGCATCCATAGCGATAATATTATAATTTTCTTTTTGAAGACGGGGTATGAGGTTGCGCCAGCGAAAGACATTGCTTTCCCAACCATGCATTAAAAATACAGTAGGCCCAGTGCCTTGCCAGCGATAGGTTTGGATTTGAATCTGATCTACTTCAAGAATTAAATCTTTAGCATCTTCGAGAAAAGCCTTTTGTAAGGGAAGAACTTTACCTTTTCTAGGGGTGCAAAAGAGGAGAAAAGCTTTTTTCGCCATTTTTTTTGGAAAGAAATAGCACATTACATTGAAGTAAAATCCAATGCTTCGTGTAATAATAGTAGCCATTATTTTTTTTACCATAGTTTTCGAATCAGGGTCAAGACCTCATAAAGCAGGCAAAAATACTGTTTGTTTATTTTTTTAATAAAGTTACTTTTAGTAACTTAGTTTTTATTTATTACCAAAGATACATTATCTTTTGTTGAAGTAAAAGAGATGTTCAAACTGCTATTAAGTATCATTATGGAAACTATTACTGAAAATCAAAAACTTAGGGTGGCTAAAAAATTAAAAAAAATGTTTGGTCATATGGATCGCCGCCAAATGGACCATTGCCCCATTCGAGACGTAATGGCATTGGCGACCGATAAATGGAGTATTTTGATTATTCTGTATTTAGGGTACTACCCTGTAATGCGTTTTAATTATATTAAGAAAAGAGTACTAGGTATTTCGAATAAGGTACTCAGCGAACGATTGAAAGTTTTAGAGGCTGACGGCTATGTCTCTCGTAAATTGTATCCTGAAGTGCCCATTCGCGTGGAATATGCTTTGACAGATTTCGGACATTCTTACTTAAACAAACTTATTGACCTTACTGAATGGGTAACGCAGTATAGCGATGTCATTATTCAAAGTAGAAAATCAATTAAAGCTTCTCTGTAAAATATAGCATTGATATAGCTCTACTAGTACGTGTACCTTATTCCCAGCTTAACATCATATACTTAATCTTTGCCGCATCTGGTATTTGAACCGCTTCAATACTAATTCCCACCGCATAACGTAAATTAGAGGGTAGCTCTTTTTTATCGATCGTGAAATACAAATCACTATTCTTGATAAAAACTAATATATTATTGGTAGAGGTAAGTATTTTTCCTAATTCATAATGGCCTTTGATATCGCCAAAAGTGCTTTGCAAACTGATACCGCGATCCGTTTTAAAACGATTATCTTGAATACGCACATTTTCAATGGTCGGAATACTATCTGAACTGGGGGTTAATGTTAAAAGGTGATTTCCTCCTTTTTCAAAAATATCAATTTTTTTGGCGCCAAAACCCATACTCAATTTCGCTGTGTCTTTAACAAGCGAATCTTGCTCGTAAATAATTTCGAGATCGCGAGCAAGGCTTGCTTTATCAAGTTTTCCAATGCTTGTTTTCGTAATGAGAAAGGTCGTATCTATTTCTTTTTTACAGTTGATTAAAAAGATAGCCGTACAAATGGTAATTGCAAGAAGGTATTTTTTCATAGGTTATCGCAGTACTTTTTTTAATACACCGAGTACACCACGAATAAAAGTTGCACTAGTTAGCACTTTTATTATGGGGTTTTGACGTGTACTCCGTCTGGTTGATTTTCGTCTTGAGCTACTTTTCTTTTCTTGTTCCTTGACTTTCTCCGCTAATTTTTCGGCTTTTTCGATCTTTGCATTAAGCATCTCATAAGCACTTTCTCTATCAATAATAGTACCATACTTCTTTACCAGCTTAGAACTTTTTATCACATTTGAAAGTTCACTATCAGTAAGTATATCCATACGACTCATCGGAGCCCGCAATAAAGTAGCAGCAAGCGGTGTTGGGCGTCCTTTTTCGTCAAGCGCCGAGATTAGGGCTTCTCCAATACCCAAAGAGGTTAGTACTTCTTTGGTGTTGTAGTAGGGAGAATCAGGGTAGTTTTCCGCAGTGAGCTTTATTGCTTTGCGATCTCTTGCCGTAAATGCGCGCAAGGCATGCTGTACTTTTAACCCGAGTTGTGATAAGACCTCGTTCGGAACATCAGTTGGGTTTTGTGTAACGAAATACAGTCCAATGCCCTTTGATCTTATTAATTTTACAATGCTTTCAATTTGATCTAAAAGTGCTTTTGAAGCCTCATTAAAAATTAGGTGAGCTTCATCAATAAAAAGAATAAGTTCAGGTTTATCACTATCGCCTTGTTCCGGAAAAGTATCGTAAATCTCTGCTAAAAGACTTAACATAAACGTTGAAAATAATTTGGGTCTGTCTTGTATATCGGTGAGCCTTAAAATATTAATATAACCTTTACCGTCATTGGTTACTCGAGTAAGATCATCTACCTCAAAAGATTTTTCGCCAAAGAACAAATCAGCTCCTTGTTGTTCTAACTCTATAATTTTTCTAAGAATCGTACCGGTTGAACTCGTTGATATTCTACCATATTCTTTTGTAAACTCTTTTTTACCCTCTTCGGTGGCATATCGAAGTACTTTTTTAAAATCTTTTAAGTCTAACAGTGGTAATTTATGATCATCGCAATATTTAAAAATTACCGCAACTATACCTTCTTGGGTAACGGTTAAATCAAGAATTCGTGAAAGTAAGGTTGGTCCAAATTCTGAAATTGTCGCTCTTAATTTAACACCTTCTTGTTCAGAGAGTGACAATATTTCTACAGGAAAACTTTTGGCTTCAAAAGGGAGTCCAATTTTTGCATGGCGCTCATCAATTTTTGGGTGCCCCGCACTCGGTTGGGCGATACCACTTAAATCTCCTTTTAAATCCATAAGCAACACAGGAATACCTTTCTCCGATAAATTCTCTGCCAATACCTGAAGTGTTTTAGTTTTTCCCGTACCAGTAGCCCCAGCAATTAGTCCGTGACGATTGAGGGTTTTTAGGGGTATTTTGACATAGGCATTAGTAACGGTTTCATCCTCCAGCATGGCAGCCCCCATCGTGATATAATCACCTTTGGTAATATACCCTTTTTCAATATGAGCGAAGAATTTGTCTTTGGTTGTCATCAGGTTTAATTTGAGTATAAAAATAGTAGAAATTTATCTTCTATAGGGCGGGTCGCATTAAGATTACTTTAAAAATAAAGACTGTCTTATTTTATTATTTGGAATTTAGCTTTTAGAATTTGTGCGCCCTATCTTTGCACGATGGTCAAAGACGATGTAATGGCACAGGTAGATCAAGGGATCATGTTGCCTTTAATGGAAGAATTTTACACGATTCAGGGTGAAGGGTTTCACAAAGGAACAGCTGCTTACTTTATTCGCGTGGGAGGATGTGATGTGGGCTGTCATTGGTGTGATGTCAAAGAAAGTTGGAATGCCGAATTGCACCCACCGACTGATATAAGTAAAATTGTTACGAACGCTTCAAAATACTCAGATACTATAGTAGTTACTGGTGGAGAACCTCTAACTTGGAATATGCTTCCGCTCACCAAGGCTTTAAAAGAAAAAAAACTCAAAACACATATTGAAACTTCGGGAGCCTATCAATTGACTGGAATTTGGGACTGGATTTGCCTTTCTCCTAAAAAAAATAAGCTACCCCTAGATCCTATATATGACAAGGCGCACGAACTAAAGATCATTGTATACAATAAGCATGACTTAATTTTTGCTGAAGAACAGGCAGCCTTAACTAATAATCAATGCATCCTATATCTGCAACCTGAATGGAGTGTCAAGGAGAAAGTTACGCCGCTTATTGTCGATTATGTAATGAAGAACCCTAAGTGGAAGGTATCTTTACAAACCCACAAGTATTTAAATATACCTTAATCAAGTTACGCAGTTTTATCGACCACCGTTCGATCTGAGATCAAGAATGCACTCGGCATCTAGCGGTACCGAATTGCGATTGCCTTTTGCAATTGGGTTTTCAAGCATTTGCATTACCGATTTTCCTGATAAAGAACAACTAGATTTAAGTTCATTTTTACTACTAAGACTACTAGATTTATTGCCGGATCCACTGAACTGTAATTCCCCCCGCATTAAACAACCAGGCACATTACAGTGATTGGGTGCTTCACTATCTTCATGGTTATTTACTGGAGTGGTACCTAAATTTACCAAGCCAAAAAGATGACCAAATTCATGATTTAAAGTGGCAATTTCTACATCTGCGGCAGTGATTATAGAACTTATGGCTGCTAACCTTCTCACCGTTGCTTCATGAATTACCATAGACGTATTTCGGTATACTGCTCCGAGCGTAACTAAACCTTCATCTTCTTCATCTTCATCAGAAGGTAAATTGGTAAAATAAATATAAATACCTAGCGTTTTCCCATCGTTATAAACCGTTCTATTCTCAAGTTCTAAATCGGCAATTTCTTGAATTGTAAGTTCTTCTTGATCAACCGCAGGTAGTTCTAGAAAAACCATTTCAATATCAGTTTTAAAGGTATGTTCTTCAATATAATCTACAAACTCAGTCATGGCATCTTGCGAGGGTCTGAAACCAGCCACATAGGCAATTTCTATCTTGAGTTTGTCAAAGTTAGTGTTGGCAAGTAGATCGTTAGCAGAAGCACCAGCAGCTCTTAAATTTGCAGTTTTGTCAACCTCCGTCGGCTGTCCATCACCATCAACACCATCATCAGAATTTTTATTGCAACTGATTACAGCAAGAAACGAGAATAGAATTAGTGAAGCTAGTATATTTTTCTTCTTCATCTTTTTTTATCTAAAATAAGGCAAATTTGCGAACTCAATTAGTTTTCGAGACTTAATCTTGCTAAATAGTCGAAATGTTCGCCCAAACTAACAATTTCGCACCGTAATTGATTGTTTTTAGCCTCTCGAATAAGGCTAGCTTGATCGATATACAACCAGTGAAAAAGAGCTCCAGTTTCTTTCTTATAGGTCATGGTAAAATCAACTTCACCATAATACGAAGGTGAAGTAGTGGATATGGCTTCATCTGCTTCATACATATAAATAATATCCGTAGAATCAAGGAGTATTTGTCCACCTGGTAGCAACAGGCTTTTCAGATGTGAGAAAAATGCAGCCAAATTTTTTAATTTTCCAGCCAAACCAATGCCATTCATCAACAATAATAGGGTGTCAAATTTATGATTCTTGAAATCGTAAATATTTTGATGAACGCAATTTTCAATGCCTCGCAGTGCACACGTTTCAATGGCTCCTTTAGAAGCATCAATAGCCGTCACCGTGGTGCCTTTTTCTTGTAGAAAGAGACTATGACTTCCGGCACCACAACCAATATCTAAAACTTCTCCTTTGCACAGTTGTAGTGCTTGCTGTTCTAAATCAGGCATGGCTTCATAATTACGAAATAAATAAGGCAAGGGAAGTTCATCTGTTTGATCTAACGATGAATGCGTTACAATATCTTCGGAATACCTACCTTGCTGATAATCTAATAAAGCCTTGCCTAGAACATCCATAGTGCAATAATTCGTATTTTGTGCAAATGTCGATTTTTTTGACCTTAGAAATAACAAAATGAGAACGATAAAATTACTTTTTGGCTTATTCTTTATTGCTATACTATCGATCAGCGCTCAAGATACTGACGCTTCAAATAAAGTTGGTGTTTACCTAGAGCATAATGGCACGCTACTTCAATATGAATACGCTTATGATCAATTATTGCAAATGCTTGGGAAACAGTTTCCTGAAACAACAGCCAATGCTACTGGCTGGGAATATCTTAGAAAGAACAGAAAAGATGCGATTGAAGGTATTAAACAGGCTTTAATTCCTATTTATCAAAAGAATTTTACCTCAAGTGAGATAAAAGAAATGACCACTTTTTATCAAAGTGAAGCAGGCGTACAGCTGCTGAAAGACCGAACGAAAATGACAGCAGATCAAAAGGAGGCTCTGAATCGTTTTTATACTTCGGCTTTGGGCGAAAAAATCATTAAAAAACAATCTGTATTGAGTAAGGAAGTTTCGGCAGCTTCTGAAAACTGGAGTCGTGATTTGTATGAAACTGCAATGAGTTTATTGAAAAACTAGGTATGAGAGAAGTAGTGCAACAATTGCCAAAGAAAGCCAAAGAGAAGCATTTAGAAAACAAAAAATTCTTCGAGAAACTAAAAAAAAGACCTCCACGTAAGTTAGACTATATCATGCAAGAATTGCATGAAACGGAATTTGAAAAAACCGATTGCCTGCAATGCGCAAATTGTTGTAAAACTACAGGGCCTCTATTTACCACCGCAGATATTGAACGAATTTCAAAATATTTAAGACTAAAACCTCAAGGTTTTATAAATACGTATTTGCGAGTAGATGAGGACAATGATTATGTTTTGCAGGAGGTGCCCTGCACGTTTTTAGGGGCTGACAATCACTGTTCTATTTACGATGTCCGACCCAAAGCTTGTCGTGAATTTCCGCATACCAATCGAAAAAAATTTCAGCAAATTAGTGCAATCACACTCAAAAATATAGCCATCTGCCCAGCGGCGTATAATATTGTGGAGGCAATGAAGAAAAACATACCAATTGGTTAATTAAATGAAGACCTTGTATCTTTAGTCTTATGGAAAGCATCATTAATTACTTTGAAAATATTCCTTCTATACACCGATCATTGATACTTATTGGGGGGATTACCTTTTTTTGGCTGCTAGAAGGCATTTTACCTTTAATGCGATTTCGTTATACAAAATGGAAACATGCCCTACCCAACTTGTTTTTTACGATGACCACGGTATTGGTCAATTTTTTATTAGCCTTTTTACTCATAAAAACTGCTGACTGGACCATACAAAACAAATTTGGCCTATTACAGATTCTTCCTCAAATGCCTTTTTGGTTATATGTACTTCTAGCTATCATGCTCTTAGATTTAGTCGGAGCTTATACGGCACATTGGGTAGAGCATAAAGTGAAACCCTTATGGATGGTACATTTGGTACACCATACCGATCATAATGTAGATACAACTACGGCTAACAGGCATCACCCTTTAGAAAGTATGATTCGTTTTACCTTTACCTTATTCGGGGTTTTTATAATTGGGGTTCCGATAGGAATAGTGATGTTATATCAGTCCTTATCCCTCGTATTGTCGCAGTTCAATCATGCTAATATTAAACTACCTAAAGGTGTAGATAAAGCAATAAGTTGGGTGTTGGTATCGCCTGATATGCATAAGGTTCATCACCATTATGTATTGCCCTATACAGATTCTAACTATGGTAATATTTTTGCTATCTGGGACCGCTTGTTTGGCACTTACATGACTTTAGATAGGGATAAAATAGTATATGGTGTTGATACTTTTCCTAATGAAGAAGAGAATGGCAAAATAAAAGTATTGTTAAAACAGCCTTTTCATAAATATCGCAAGCCAACCACTGGTGCCTAAAGAGCTTAATCATATAACAAATATTTCTGCCTAATTGCTTTAAACGCTGTTAGGTCATCTTGCCAAGTTGCTTTTATGTCTGCTTCGTTTAGCCCTGCTTCAATTTGTTGCTGTAGTTCTTGGGTGCCCGCATGCTTTGTAAATCCATTGGTTTTAAAAAATTTGGTCTTGTCCTTCGCATTGTTATATGCATCAATCAACCATTGTAGCGATACTTCATTCATTCGAGATACTTTGGATAAGTCTTTACCGTACACTTTTTTGCCATTTTCCTTCGGATGCTTAGCTCCAAAATTTGGTCGCGGCCAATATTTGAAACTATATTGTGTAGTATCTAAAAAGGAAGCACCATAACGTTGAAACTGAAACTCAGTGCCTCTTCCTGCGTTGATATGGGTGCCTTCAAAAAGCCCCAAACTAGGGTATAAATGTATGCTCTGGTCATTCGGCAAGTTAGGAGAAGGTCGAATGGGTAGCGGATAGAAGCGTTCGTGCGTATAGTTTTTTAGGGAAATGACAGTTAAATCCACTTTGTCACCATTAGTTAGCCACCCTTCATCATTGATCATGGTAGCATATTCGCCAATGGTCATTCCATAAACCAAAGGTATTTCAGTCATGCCTAGAAAGCTCGTGTGCTCTGCTTTCATGGTAGGGCCGTCAATATAATGTCCATTCGGGTTTGGCCGATCAAGTACCAGAACGGGAATACCAACCGCGGAGCAAGCTTCCATCACCAATTGCAGCGTGGCGATATAGGTATAAAAGCGAACACCAACATCTTGAATATCAAAAAGTATAATGTCAATTTCTTTTAAATGATCTTCAGTAGGCTTTCTGTTTTCGCCATGCAGTGATATGATGGGTAGGCCCGTATTAACATCGGTACCATCTTTCACTTTTTCACCGGCATCAGCTTTGCCTCTAAAACCATGTTCGGGCGAAAATACCTTTTTGATAGTGATGCCCAATGCAAGTAAAGAATCAACCAAATGAGTATGCCCCTTGGCATTAAAAATAACACTGGTTTGATTCGCAACAATACCTACCTTCTTATCTCGAAGCAAAGAAAGGTACTTGTCGGTCTGATTTGCACTAACAACAATTGGTTCTATTAGTGCCTGATTTTTCTTTGAATCTGAATGATGATCTTGTTGTGGTTTTACTTCATTTCCGCAGGCCGATAATGCCAAAAACCAAATGAAAACTGTACTTTTGAGAGCATTAAAAACGGACATAGATTGAATTTTGAATATTATCTTGCTAAGCGACTTATTACTGGAGCGGAACATAAAATTAGTATTTCCGCGCCAATAATAAAAATAGCGATTGCTGCTATTGCCTTAGGTCTAATCATGATGTTAATTGCTATTGCAACGGGAGTAGGGCTTCAGCATAAAGTACGTGAAAAAATAGCTGCCTTTAATGGGCATATTCAAATTTATAATTACGACAACAACAATTCAGATGTGTCAGTGGTTCCTGTTTCGACGGAACAATATTTTTATCCTGAATTTACAGATGTTGAGGGGGTTTCACATGTGCAAGCCGTAGCCACTAAGGCAGCCGTAATTCGCACCGAAGAGACTTTCGAAGGCATCATCGCTAAAGGCGTCGGGAAGGAGTATAATTGGACCTCTTTTGAAGAATATTTGGTTTCTGGGCGCTTGCCTAATTTTAAAGAAGCTTTGAATAATGAGGTGCTCTTGTCACGGGTTATTGCAAATCGCCTGCAATTGCAAACGGGCGATACATTCTTCACCTTATTTTTTAAAGAAGATGCCAATAAAGTGCCCAACCAACGTTCTTTTGAAATAGTCGGTATTTTTGATAGTGGTTTTGAAGAAATTGATGAGCGCTATTTCTTAACAGATATTCGGCATATTCAGCGCATGAATAAATGGGAACAAAATCAAATAGGCAATTTTGAAGTCTATTTAGACGATTTTGAAACAATTCAAGAAAAAACCTATCAAATACGTAGTAGCACGCTTGCCACTTTAGACACTCATAATATAGAAAGTAAATACGCTCGCATTTTTGAATGGCTCGGACTTTTTGATTTTAATATCGCTTTAATAATTGGCATAATGGTGATTGTGGCGGGTATTAATATGATTACAGCATTATTGGTGCTTATTTTAGAGCGCACGCCAATGATTGGCATACTAAAAGCCTTGGGTAGTTCGAATTGGAGCATTCGAAAAACCTTTTTATACAATGCAACTTATTTGATTGGTATAGGCTTATTATGGGGCAATGCTATCGGATTAGGAGTACTTTGGCTTCAAAACGAATACAAGTTTTTTAAGTTTCCGAATCCCGAAGAATATTATATAGAATATATACCCGTGCATATTAATTTTTCTACAGTAGTATTTTTGAACATAGGGGTCTTACTCTTATGTGTTTTAATGCTCATCGTGCCCTCTTACATTATCACGAAGATTACACCAGTGAAGGCTATTAAATTTGAGTAAAATAGAACACTACTTGTTCAATTCGAATTACAATTGCATAACTTTGTCGGCCTATGGAATATGCTGAAAATATATTAGGTACTGTGGGCAATACGCCTTTGGTGAAATTAAATAAACTAACGGCTGATTTGCCCTGCTTGGTTTTAGCGAAATACGAAACATTTAACCCAGGTAATTCTGTGAAAGATCGTATGGCAATGCAAATGGTTGAAGATGCGGAAGCCTCTGGCTTGCTAAAACCTGGCGGAACAATTATTGAGGGCACTTCAGGTAATACAGGTATGGGCTTGGCCTTGGTGGCTACCATTAAAGGGTATCGTTTGATATGTGTTATTAGCGATAAACAATCCAAAGAAAAAATGGACATTCTCAGGGCTATGGGCGCTGAGGTACATGTATGTCCTACAGATGTTGCCCCTGAAGATCCACGAAGTTATTATTCTACAGCAAAAAGATTGGCTACAGAAATTCCGAATTCATGGTATGTGAATCAGTATGACAATCCGTCGAATGCCAAAGCACATTACCGCACTACTGGGCCAGAGATTTGGGAACAAACCAATGGTAAAATTACTCATTTTGTTGTGGGAGTTGGTACTGGCGGAACGATATCGGGGGTAGGGAAATTTCTGAAAGAGAAAAATCCGAAGATAAAAATTTGGGGCATTGATACCTACGGCTCTGTATTTAAAAAATACCACGAAACCGGAATTTTCGATGAGAATGAAATCTATCCGTACATCACCGAAGGTATTGGCGAAGATATTTTACCTGAAAACGTAAATTTTGAGATTATTGATGGTTTTACGAAGGTGACCGATAAAGATGCGGCCGTGTACACCCAAAAGCTGGCAAAAGAAGAGGCTATGTTTTTAGGAAACTCTGCTGGTGCAGCCATTAAAGGGGCGCTGCAGTTGCGTGATGAATTTACCAAAGATGATGTCGTGGTGGTTTTGTTTCACGATCATGGTAGTCGCTATGTCGGTAAAATGTTCAATGATGACTGGATGCGTGAGCAACAATTCATAGATTAATGCTATCTTGAGAAAAAAAGTTCCTTCTTATGAAAAAGAGTCCTTTAATTCCTTTTTGGAAATATACTTCAATTCTCATGCTTACGTTGATTTTTATCGCCTGTAGCAGTGACGATAATGCTCCTACAACTAACTCAGAAATGGGGGAGCCAGAACCTGAAGTCGTTGTTGAAAATCCGCTGCCTCTCATGTCCATTAATACGAATGGTGCCGTCATCTTAGATGAGCCCAAGCGCAATGCGACATTAACCATAAGCAAAAAAGATGAAGTCAGTTTTTCGGGACCGATAGGTATTGAAATAAGAGGTTCATCATCGCAGAGTTTTCCAAAGAAAGGCTACGGATTCGAAACTTGGGATGCCGATGGTAATGATATAGATGTTTCGTTATTAGGAATGCCGGAAGAGGAAGATTGGATTCTACATGGCCCTTATAGTGATAAATCGCTATTACGGAATATTATTATTTATGACCTTGCCCGCGAAATGAATCATTACGCGAGCCGTACCGAATTGGTTAATCTCGAAATCAATGATAGTTACAGGGGCGTTTATGTTTTTATGGAAAAGCTGAAACGCGATAAAGAGCGTATCGATATCAATAAATTGAAAGATGATGAAAATGAAGGGGAAGACCTGACAGGGGGGTATATTATCAAAATAGATAAAAGTGACCAAGAAGGGTATACCGATCAAAACTCCTTCAGTTCAAGAATTGGGTCATCAATTGATCAAACTGGTAGTCCGATTCGATTTTTGTATGATTACCCCAAGGCTGAAGATATTACCAGCGAGCAGAAGACCTATATTTCTAATTATATTATTGATTTTGAAACGGCACTGGCAAGCGAGAACTTTACAGATGTTGATACGGGCTACGCTCAGTATATCGATGTGCCTAGCTTTGTTGATTTTTTCATTTTGAATGAACTCTCTAACAATGTTGATGGCTATCGCATAAGCACTTGGATGCATAAAGACAAAAATGAAAAATTAAAAATGGGGCCGATCTGGGATTTCAATCTGGCATTCGGTAATGCCGATTACTGTAGTGGCGGAGAAACCAATGTATGGGCACATCGTTTTAATGACAGGTGCCCGGGTGACTTTTGGGCGGTACCTTTTTGGTGGAGCCGTTTGTTAGAAGACCCAGCTTTTGTGGCGCAACTTAAAGAACGCTGGAATGAGCTTCGCGGTGCTACGCTATCGAATACAGCCATATTAAGCAAGGTTGATGGCTATATTGATACTTTAGAGGAGGCCAATGCCATAAAGACCAACTTTGATGCCTGGGCTGTTTTTGGTGTTTATGTATGGCCCAATAAGTTCATTGGAAGCAGTTATGCAGAGGAAACAGCCTATTTGAAAAATTGGATTACTGATCGCACTCAGTGGCTTGATGCAGCCATTGATGACCTTTAAATAAATTATTTTTTTATCGAAATCTGTTCGTAAGTAATAAATGATACAACTATCACTTGGTAACCAACACGTAAAAATTGAAGCTGGCGAATTGTTAAGCTATCAAGTCGCTGGGCATGAGTACATGCACCAAAAAGGAAATCCTGGTTGGCGCAATACCGACACAGAAATGTTTCCTATTATTGGTCCCACCTCAGACACTAATTTTCAGGTAGAGACCCCCAAAGATATTGCGATTCAAGATCAGCATGGGCTGCTGCGTGAACTGTCTTATGAATTAATGTCACGTACAAATACTAAGGCAAGTTATCACAAAAAGTACGAGCAGCGTACACCCGTAACCAATTCAAAATATCCCGAAAAATCAACTGCGAAAATGTTGTATTGGACCTATGACTTTGAATTTGAAAAACAGTTTGAATTAACGGAAGATGGACTCACCATCCACTTCACCATTTCTGGAGAACGAGATATGCCTTTTATGTTAGGCTATCACCCCGCGTTTAATCTCGTAACTCAAAACCCGGTGATACTGGCCGAAGAAAATGCAATTTCTTTACCGCAAGTGTTGGCGGTTGGCAATAGAGCTTTTAAAGTCATTGGCTATGACGAGCTTATTTTAAAAGACAAACATGAGCTGCGTATTCGCACGGAAGGATTCGGTAATTTTATGCTTTGGACGGAAGTCAATAACATGATTTGTATTGAACCCATTACATTTTATCCATATGAAGTAGCCCAAAAACAACTGCATGACGGTTTTCAGTATTTAAAAGAAGGTTCAAAAACTTTTAAGGTACACTTGAGTGTCAATGCCTAAGGGTTGCCATTGCAGCTAGTACTATTCTTTGTAGTTTTATTATCAAACCAAGAACAATACGTATGAAGTTATTTTTAACCAGTTTATTTTTTACAATCCTAACGGTTCAATCCCAAGATATGAAAAACGATTCCTTGCCCTATGCAAGTATACCAGAAGCTCCAGAGGCGTATACCCCCGGCGCTGTAGTCGCAAGAATGATTGACGGACTTGGTTTTCGATATTATTGGGCAACAGCAGGTTTAACAACATCCGATCTCGATTATGCACCGGGTAATGAAGGAAGAAGCCTTCGACAAACACTTGATCATATTTATGGCCTTTCGGCTGTTATACGAAATGCTGCGATGAAGTTACCCAATGATCGTACTACCCAACCCGAAAAATTAGCACCCCTAGCACAGCGTCGCAAAACCTTAGAAAATTTAAAAGAAGCAAGCGTACTTTTTGCTGCGAGCACCGATTTAGGAGAACATAATATCATTTTTGAAAGCAAGAACGGTGTTGTAAGTTACCCGTTTTGGAATGGCATTAATGGCCCCATTGAAGACGCCCTATGGCATGCGGGTCAAGTTGTGGTTATGCGTCGTTCTGCGGGCAATCCCATCAACCCCAAAGTAAATGTGTTTTTGGGAAAATTGAATGATTAGCTTTTAGATAAATAAACTATGAAAGTGTCTTTATCCGGGAGAACAAGCTTCTAAATACCTATTTTAATAATCATATAACAAGTTGTACACCATTTAAGAAACAAATGTGAATGAATCACGATGAAATAATAAATACAGCCATTTCAGAATTAAAAAAGTCCAAAAAAGTATATAAAATGCTAAAGGACTTTTCTTTTATGAATGGACTGGAACGAGGAGATGACCAATTTAGAAAAATCAGACATTTATTATTAAATTCTGACCCTTTTGAGAAACATAGTGACTATGCCTTAAAATTTTCTAAAATTGGACTTGAAATTTCCAACAATCATAAAGATTGGTTTGCTTACAAAAAGTCATTAAAACCAAAAACCGACTATGTCAAATGGATTGGTGTTGGAATTGCTGGATTGTCCTTGATTTGGAACATATATCAAGGAATAACGAATAGTAAATTAAGAGATGATAATCGCATTCTCGGAGATGAGATTGAAGCCTTGGAAAAGGAAAATACTGGTTTGGAACAATTATTAAAAAAAGCGCAGGAATGAGTTGGGACATTGTACTTTTTAATTCAAAACAGAAAATCCAATCGGTTGCTGCACTGGACGAAAACCAGCTCGAACCAACTGATTTTAACGGCATATTAGAAAAATCATTTGACCAATTAAAAAAGGACGGAAATCACAGAGAAATAATCGGAACTGATTTTACGATTGACTTTTTTGCCGACAACGAGCATTCAAGCAATTTTATGCTTTCGTTATATGGAGAAAATGCAATTTATGCCTTGATTGAATTATCGAAAAAGTATAATTGGCAGATTTACGACTCTGGAATTGATGGAATGGTTGACTTGGAAAATCCAGAAAATAATGGATTTAACAATCACAGAAAATATGTTGAACAGATATTAAAAAATAAATAAAAACAGTGTATAACAATGGCTCCTATGAAAAGCCTTGGTCCAGTTCTCTAAAGTTAATTAATATTTCTAATTTCTCTTTAAACCACCTTTTTTTTGTTTTAATACGGCTGGATTTCATTTCCCCTGCGGTTTCTAGTGATACCTTCTCAACGCGATATGGTACTTCAAGGTAAAGAGTCGGTAGAGAGACACTTTAATTATTCCCCAAAGCTCAAGAAAAGAGCTTGTAAAATAACAGCAGAGAATATAGGTTAATGTCGATAGCCTACTTTCGTCCGCTACTGCGTTTAAACGAACTGTTGGCAATACTTAAAATTAACTGCTATGAAATATTTTATGGACGCATTGAGTTTCTGTCTGATCTTATTTCTAATTTCATGTAACGAGGAGGAGAAACAAGAAACTTCACCTGAAGTTTCATTAGTTCCGCCATTTGAGGGAACAATTTTTCTAGACCCTGATATAATTACTGATTCAGATCCGACGACATTCACAGGCCTTTCTTATGCTGGTCAAGCAGAAAGAACAATGTTTGATAGAAGAGTTAACGATTGGATAACTGTTACGCCATTTCTTTTCAACGCTGACTTTGATGATGGGTTGTCTATAGAAATTCAAGTCAATCCTGAATTCCAAAATGATGCAACTGCGGAAATCGAAGCCTTAAAATATGCCGAGGTAATGGGCAGACTTCCTAAAGTAGTGCGTATGGATGTTGAAACTTCATGGATTCATAAAGGGACTGAACTTTTTGGTGGCGGAAATAAGAATCTTCTTATTCACACAGGTCAAGCCGCGTTGTATGAAAACGACGGAATATTAGAAGAAACACTTGTTCATGAAGCTTCCCATTCTTCGTTAGATGAAGATCATGCTGCCGCGACGGGCTGGATATCAGCGCAAGAAGCTGATCGTAATTTCATTTCTACGTATGCTCGTGATAACCCCACAAGAGAAGATGTTGCTGAAACTTTTCTTATGTATTTGGCAATACGATATCGGTCTGATAGGATTAGCGCTTCACTTAAGGACGAAATTTTAAAAACAATTCCAAATCGAATAAAATATTTTGATAACCAAAATTTTACAATGCAACCTATAGAATAATAAGAGAAGAGGTTGAAGCAATCAATAGTAATTAGAAAAATCAATTTAAATGAAAAAAAATATGCATCTTTCCAGTAGATATAAACTAATTATAGTGAACGTGCTGTTTTACCAAAAACTACTAAAACAAAACAAATATGTAGTGCCGAAAAACTTTAAATTCTAAAAAATGAAAACTATAATCTTTCCCTTTCTTTTAACGGCATGTATGATATCTTGCGGGCAATCAAACAAGCAAAACATTTTAAATGTCAAACCTCCAGTATTTATAACTGATAGTAATGTAAAAACATCAATAGACGATTGGGAAAGATTAGAAACAGAAAAAGGTAATTTATATGCTCCAAAAAAATTAAAAAATAATACAACTCCTAGATTTTTTCAAATAGTGACACCAAACAGTAATTATAATGCCGAAAGATTTTTTAAATTTTTGGCTAGTAATACGGCATTAAAAAACATATCGTTCACAGAAGTAGTCATGAACAGTCATTATTTAGTCGAAGGTAGAATGTTGGTTGCCTGCTTTGGCGAAGGACAAGTAAATGGAGAAAAAGTATATTTTTTTATGGATTTAAACGGCCCCGATTTAGATAATAAAATCATTGGAAATCTGGTTTATGCAACACCAGAACTCTTTAATGCTTGGAATGGTGTGCTTTTTCCATTGGTGCTTAATGGGTATGTTAAAGACACAACTGTTTTTGAAAATAAGTCCGTATTTAAAGTATCTGATTTTACCTCAGCGGCTAATTTTTACGGAGCAATGGTAGACACTAAATTATATAGTGAGTTATCTGTTATGACCACACTAACTAATGAAGCTACTAAGGCGATGCAAAATGCTTCTACCATTTCTAATTGCGTGCTTTCAGATAATTGTGATATTACATACGATGCCGAAGGCAAAGCACAACCAAATTATAGTAATTAGTTTCTACAATACTACTAAGCGTTATCGTTCGCGATAGTTAATGCATTTATAGGTTGATTTATATTTGTTGTTTAATACTACCTTTTCGATAACATATGTTGGTAATAATCGAATAGCATGCAAAGCCAGTCATAAGTAGAAATTTTAAAAACCTTGAAAAGTAAAAAGTAAAATAGTGCAAGCTCAAAAATAGTGCAAGCTCAAAATTAGAATGTACAAATATTAAATTGCAAAAGGCAAGACAAAAAGTGAATAACGGAAACGAGTAATTATATGAAGGCTAGACTATCTATTTGTAATACCACTTACTTACTGTATGTGAACGCATGATTGTTATGCTATTGGAATTGGTAAAATTATAAATAAACCCTTTATGAACTTATTTTAGAAATGACTTTTACAGAAAAACAAGTGCAAGATTTTTTTGAAAGAATTGATAAGTTGGATCGTACTAAGATGCCTAAGTTTGGAGAAATGAATGTTAACCAAATGGTATGTCATTGTACCGACTTTTTTAGAATGGCCAATGGAAGTAAAAAAGCACTAGAATACGGTGTAGTTGACCCAAATCATATTCTAAAACTATCTCGCTCGGGAAAAACAGCACCTGCCCCTAAAGGGTTTGGACAAACGGAAGGGAATGGAACCGCACCAATTGATTTAGCAAGTGACAAAGAGATTTTAAAAGAGCACCTTCTTGAATTTTCGAAACTTGATAAGGATTATGCCTTTGCAGAACATCCCTATTTCGGAAATATTAGTTTTGAAAAATGGATGGCACTGGCTGCATATCATCTCGATCACCATTTAAAACAATTCCACGTTTGAATAGTTTAGAGCTATAAACCATTGCTGGTTGCCTGTAGAAAAATTTAGGCTCAGTTGGATTATCTTTCGTAACAATCGAAGTCTAATTTTCCCTTTAAATTTATCAGTTTAGAGAGAAGGGGGCAGAAAATAAGATTAGTGATAATCCAAAATTCAGACCTATTTATTTTATTTAGTACAACTGAAACTCCCTAATAATTTATATAATTTGGCTGGTACTAAAGCCTATCTAAAACTGCTTTTCTGTACGATTTGCCTATGGGCAATTTAATATCATTTTGTAGTAGTACCTGATTACCATCAAGTAATTTCAAATAATTGAAATTAATCACAAATGATTTATGTATTCTTAAAAAATGATCAGGTAACTTTTCTAAAAAGTCTGATAAAGTTTGTGGGGTTAACACCATATGATCCGTATAAACTTTAATGTAGTTGCCATAAGCTTCAATATGACTTATGGCATCAAAATCAAGCTTAATAAGCTTTTTATCACTCTTTACAAACACAGATGTAGGCTTCGTTTCTTTTGCTTCTGTCGCGGCTGAAGTTACTGCTTGCGGTTTTTGTTGCACTTTATTCACGGCTTGTAAAAAACGTTCAAACGAGAAAGGCTTGAGTAGATAATCAGTAACAGAAAGTTCAAAACCTTCTACTGCATATTCAGGATAGGCAGTAGTAATAATCACGTTTGGCTTTTGCTGTAATGTTTTTAACAAACTTAACCCCGTGAGTTTAGGCATATTAATATCTAAAAATAAAATATCGATTGGGTTTTCTTGCAAAACAGCTATTACCTCTAATGCATTTTTACAAGAAGCAACTATCTCTAAATTTGGAATAGCCCCTATATATTTTTCTAATATTTGACGTGCTATCGGTTCATCGTCTGCTATAATGCATTGCAGTGTTTTCATCTACTGTTCTTTTGTTAACCACAAAGTAGCTTTTTCAATTTGATGATCGTTTTTTAAATCCTTTAGATGTTGAAATTCGCTGAATACATCGACATCAACACGACCGTCATACTTTTTCTTGTTTCGGTCAATAAATACGCTCTTAGAGATGATCAAAGCCAAATCATCTGAAACCATATCATAGCCATTTCCAGTAGTATATCCACCAGACGGTTCTCCTATAAACAGGGTATTCTCACGACCTTTAAAGGCAATCGCCGTCATTTCACCTGAACTAACCGTATAGCGACTTAAAAGCACTGCTACTCTTTCAGAAGTTTTAATCTTGGGTACATTAGGCATGCTACAAGCTAATCTATTGTAATTGTAAAATTCGGAATTTTTAATTTTTAACGGACTAATATTACCTTCAATATCAATCGAGCCTCCAATATCGCCTTCTCCAATTAAAGGGGCTAAGCCAGAAATCATGGGTTCCATATTGCCACCGCCGTTGCATCTTAGATCTACAATCCATTTATCTACCCCTTTTGCCTTAAGGGCAATTAAACCACTTCGAATATGATCAGCCTGAGCTTTTACATCTCCTGGGCCAATAGCAACTACTTTTAAATAACCAATATTGTTGTCTAGAAGTTGATACGAAAAAGTGGCCGTAATGTCATTAATGACGGTGTTAATGAATTCAGGTTCGCGATTGTCTTCCCCTTTTATTTCTCCTGTGTAATATACAATTAGAGAATGGTCTTTGGGTGACCGAATTTGCGCATGCTTATCACCTAAACTATTTATTAGGTATTGTAAACCTGGTTTTAAATCTTCAACAGTCTCTTTACCTTCGGTGAGGTTTACAAACTTTTTGTTGACTTCCTCCCAATTTATATTTTTTGTGTACAACGAAGTTTCTTTGGCTTTTAAAACAATGGGATGAAATACAGTTTTCTCTTGTGCTTGGCAAGCATTTAATAGTAAAAACGCTATAATAATCCGGGCTATTATTATCATAATTATTTATTTAGTAAAACTCATCTAAAACTAAGGTTACCTTATATTCTTTAGTATTACAATCTATTCTTAAATCATACTTCTCTGGGTAGAGCAAAGCCAACCGCTTTTTTACATTGAGCAGACCAATGCCACTGCTGCCCTTTTCTAAATGGTGATTATCGTGGGCTACACTTTTATTAAAAGTATTTGAGCATTTAAAAACCAATTGTCGGTTTATATTTTCTAAAGAAACATAGACACAACTTTTGTTATCATCAGATAAATAGAGGTGTTTAAAAGCATTTTCTACAAAAACAATCAATAACATTGGCGCTATCGCCATGGTAGCGTCGGTTATTTTGTTTTTAAATATTATTTCAGTTTGGTCATCTAGCCTTATTTTTTCAAGATCCATATAGTTTTCCAAATAACTGATTTCCTTTTCTAAGGGAACAAAAGTCTCTTTGGTTTCATACAAACTATAACGTAATAAGTCTGATAGTTTCAACATCAAATTAGGTAGCTTATCAGATTTCACAACAGACAGGCCATATAAATTATTCAAGGTATTGAACAAAAAATGAGGATTCAATTGTGCTTTTAATAGCTTCAATTCTGCTTCTTTTTCATGCTGACGACGGGTAAAACTATCTCTTGCTATTTTGATGGCAGATCCAAAAGCAAGTGCCAAAAAAAGAATTCCGAAAAAGTTGATGAACATATTTATTTCAAGCGGTTGATCAAGTGCATTTTTGATGATAAATACCGATATCAAGGTAAAAATTGCTGTATTTAGAATGAATAGTGCTATAAAGACAGGAAGTTTTTTTCGTAAATACGGAAGGATAAAAAGATTATTGATGTAAACCGCAGGAGCCAATAACAGTATAATGAAGAATGATGTTGTCAAGCGACTGTCAGCCTGCACCGTTGCCATGATGATAAGCAATAGAACAAACCAAATAAAGCAGTTCTGTACTATTTTGTTATCTACCCAAGAATCTAATTTCGACATTCAAATTGTTATTAATGTATACTCAAAAATAGCATATCGCTTCCTCTTCGCTAATTTTTAGTGATGAAAGGACCCTATTTTAATCTGAACGGACGCTATACCATGATTTTAATCTTTTTGAACACTTATCATTTACTACCGTACGTTGGTCATTCTTTTTTTTAATTCAAATTGCTTTGCTTGAGTTTTGGGGTATTAATCTTAAAAACAGAAATCATGAAAAATTCAATGCAGTTTATTACACTACTTTTCTTACTAGTACAAACAATCGGATTTAGTCAAACAGAAAATTCTAAATCTGACGCCATCGAAATTGCGACCTCAACAGAAGCAGTTCTAGCACCTGACAAATTAAAAGACTTTATTGGTATTTATTTTTTAGCGGAAGCAGATTTTGAGTTAGAAATTGTACAAGAAGATGACCAATTGTATATCATTAGTCCATTTTCAAAAGATATAATGATTCAGACAAATGAAACTACCCTTACCGAACCAACAAGAGGTGTAGATTTAGAACTTATTCCAGATAATGAAAACGCTCTGAAATATACCCAAAATGGCTACGAGACTACTATAAAAAGGATGACTTCAAAAATTAAAAAGTAAGTCTTATGCAGTTAGACATACAAAATATATCCAAAAGATATAGTCGAAATAAATTTGGCTTGAAAGACTTTTCTATGCAAATAGAAACTGGAATATTAGGCTTATTGGGTCCTAATGGTGCTGGTAAATCTACACTATTGAAAATGATTGCCACCGTTACCAAACCTACCAATGGTATCATTGCATTAAACCAAAATAACATAGCGAAAGACCCTAATTACATGCGCAAGCAATTGGGGTTTTTACCTCAAGATTTTGGAGTATACCCCAATCTAAATGCTTTTGAGTTTTTAGAATACATGGCAGCAATGAAAGGTATTGGAGGATCTGATTTAAAGCTAAGAATTAGTCAGTTGCTAGAAGGACTAAATTTAATCGATGCAGCGAAAAAGCCTATTGGTAGTTATTCCGGCGGTATGAAGCAACGTGTGGGTATTGCTCAGGCCTTATTGAATAATCCAAAAATTGTGATTTTTGATGAACCCACAGTAGGTCTTGATCCAGAAGAGCGCGTTCGGTTTCGAAACCTGATTTCAGACCTAGCAAACGATTGTATTGTGATACTATCATCACATATTGTTTCAGATATCGATACCATTGCAGACCAAGTAGCTATTATTAAAGATGGGAGTTTAATCACCCATGGGGGTCAAGAAGAGATCATAAATCTTGTAAAAGACAAGGTCTACGAAGTATCGATTCCTAAGGATGAGTTAGCCGCTTTTAAAGAAAAACATATCATCGTAAGCACAACTAGACTAAAGGGCGAGCTGGTCGTTAGGTATATCACTGAGAATCCTTTAGAGAATTCAACCAATATGCAAGCAAATTTAGAGGACGCCTATCTGTATTTAACCAAAACCAATTAGTATGAACTCTTTTTTGACCATCATAAAGTCCGATTTTTTGCAGCGTACAAGAAGCTATGCCTTTCTCATTACGCTTTGTGCAAGTCTTGCCCTTGGCTACACCTTTGTGCCTGAACCTAATGCTAGTTATTCAACAATTCGAATTGCGGGTTACGTTGGGTTTTACAATTCAGCGTGGTTTGGCTATGTTACGGCTATAATGACCAGTATTTTTTTGGCGTTGATAGGTTTCTATTTAGTGAACAGCGGCATTAAAAAAGATACGGAAACTAAAGTGGGGCAGGTAGTCGCTGCTACTCCTATTTCTAATTTCAAGTACTTGATTGCAAAGGTATTTAGCAATTATATGTTGCTCTTGACAATTATTGCCGTGCTCATTTTCATGAGCATGATACTTTTTCTATTATACAATGATGGGTATTCGTTCGGGTTTTTTCAATTTATAAAACCACATCTGTTCATTACGGTACCCGCTATGTTCTCCATTTCTGTTCTTGCAGTCGTTTTTGAGGTATGCTTTGGAAAGTACTCCGTTTTACAAAATTTGGCCTTCTTTTTTTTATTCACTGTCCTGTTGGTAAGTACCCCCCAAAAGGAAAGTTATTTTGCATTTGACGTCTTAGGAAACAAAATAGTGATGGCCCAAATAGAGGATGAGGTGCGGGATATTATAAAATCTGATGAACGGATTGCCTTTAACATTGGCTATGTCATTCCTGATAAAAAGGAAACGAAAAAATTTGAGTTCGACGGGATGAATTTTCCAAAATCGTTTATACTAAGTCGTATCGCGTGGATGCTCTTTGGAATAGCCTTAATAGGAATTATTTCTTTGGTATTTCATAGATTCGATAGAAGGGAAAGAATACGTATTAAACCATCCTATCAACCAAATAAAAAGCAAATTGGCGCGAACGAAATTCAATTGTCAAACCTGCCAAAACCAAAAGTGAATTATGCTATTTTTTCCCTATTTAGAACAGAATTTTTACTGCTTTTTAGAAAAGGCAAAAGATGGTTATGGATACTAAATATCATAGGAATGATTTTGCTCATAGTATTCCCATTAACCTTTTCACATCAAATAGTACTTCCTCTTTTATGGTTTTTACAAGTCCATAGATTATCAGATATAACTACTAAAGAAACAACGCATAATGTGCATTATTTTACCTTCACGGCCTTTAGGCCTATGCGCAGACTATTGGTGTCGCAATTAGCGGCAGCAATTACTTTAATGCTATTACTCTCAGTTCCGTTGATTATCCGATTGGCCTTAACATTTAATTTCACAAGTGTTCTTGCAGTAATTTTTGGAGCTGTCTTGCTAGTAGTACTAGCGGCTACACTTGGAATTTTATCCAATGGAAAAAAACTCTTTGAGGTCTTTTTCTTCATGCTAACATACACCAATATTAATGGAATTAGTCATGCAGACTATTTTGGCGGATTTGAACATAGTTCCTTTTATTTAATACTACTCTTAGTACTTATTCTAAGTTTAACGTGCATTACTTTTCTGAAGAGGACCTATACATTGAATAAGTAATTTATGAATCCGATCCTTACTAGCTTTCATGATTTGAAAAAGGTATTGTTTTCTTATAATTCAACCCCTGTATGCATTTAAAAATACTTAGACCTAGAATTTCTAACTTGAGAACGATCCATTTTCGAAGCTACTTATCTTAGAAAGCGAAATAAGTGTTCGGTGAAAGTGACAAATCATTGCAATTCCTCATTAAACCGTAAATTTGAGCAATGCAAACTTTCTTTCCATTTTTGCGGTGGTTGAAGACCTATAGCAAAGCTGACTTTGTTCCTGATTTGGTGGCAGGGCTAACGGTAGGGGTTATTTTAATTCCGCAGGCCATGGCCTATGCTATGATTGCTGGTTTACCACCCGTTTATGGTTTGTATGCTTCTATTTTTCCTTTGCTACTGTATTTGTTTCTTGGTACCTCGAAAAACTTAGCTCTTGGTCCAGTTGCGATGGATTCTCTTTTGGTGGCAGCAGGTTTAGGTACTTTGGCAATCTCTGGAATGGAACATTATATTGCCATGGCCATTTTCTTAGCCTTTTTAGTGGGTGCTATTCAAATGCTTTTAGGTATAAGTCGCATGGGTTTTCTAGTTAATTTTTTATCAAAACCCGTAATCAGTGGTTTTACATCGGCCGCTGCTTTAATTATTATTTTTAGCCAGTTGAAACATTTACTTGGAGCCAATATCGCGAAAAGCAATAAGTTTCATGAACTGATTGGTAATGCCCTAGAAAAAATTGGAGAGACCAATGCAATCGATTTAGGCATCGGCTTGGCAGGTATTTTAATCATCGTAGGTTTAAAACGATGGAGTAAAAAATTTCCATCCATACTCTTAGTGGTCATACTGAGTATTCTTGCGGTTTATTTTTTGAATCTTGTCAGCTATGATGTTAAGATAGTTGGTACAGTGCCTACTGGGTTACCCAGTTTTCAAATGCCTGACATCAGTTTAGAAAACACACTAAGTATCTGGCCTATTGCCTTGACATTAGCTCTAGTTGGTTACCTAGAAGCTATTTCGATTGGTAAAGCCATGCAAGACAAAGAGGGTACAGATACCATTGATGCGAATCAGGAATTAGTTGCTTTAGGTGCTTCGAATATGGTGGGTTCCTTTTTTCAGTCATACCCTGGTACAGCAAGTTTTTCTCGCTCTGCAATAAAATATGAAGCAGGGGTACGTACTAATTTGGCCGCATTATTTGCGGTAGTTTTGGTGGTGTTAACCTTGCTGTTTCTCACACCCTTATTCTATTACCTACCAAATGCCATTTTGGCTAGTATTATTATGGTCTCCGTATTTGGACTCATCGATTTTCAATACGCAGGTACCTTATGGACAAAAAGGCGTGATGAGTTCTTGGTGCTAGTACTGACCTTTCTAATAACCCTATTTATTGGTATTCCGCAGGGAATATTAATAGGCGTCCTTTTTTCATTATTGTTGATGGTCTACCGCACTTCGAATCCGCATTTTGCCATTTTAGGAAACATTGCTGGTTCTGATTATTATAAAAATATCAAACGTTTTGGCGATGAAGTGGTGATGCGTAATGATTTGCTTATCGTACGTTTTGATGCCCAATTGTATTTTGGTAATGCAGCTTTTTTTAAACGTCAAATATTGCAGCATTTAAATGAAAAAGGATCGGAGGTGAAGGGAGTTATTCTCAACGCAGAAGCCATAAATTATATTGATAGTACAGCAGCACAAATGTTGACAAAAGTAATTCATGAAGTGCATGCAAAAGGGATACAATTTTTGATAGCAGGTGCTATAGGTCCCACCCGTGATATTATTTTTAGTAGTGGTATTATAAAAGAATTGGGAAAGGAATTCTTATTTGTAAAGACCAAGGAAGCAGTAGCCTATTTCGAAGACCCAAGTTCTGTTTCTATTTTACAAGGCAAGGTGGCCAATCAGAATAGAACAAAAAGCAATTAATTAGGAAGGCAAAATTGGAATAAAACGTATTTTTGTAAGGTGTTTTTTATGCCAGATTAGACTAATGAAGTAACCATATTATATGCAGATAGAACAAATATATACAGGATGTTTAGCGCAAGGCGCTTATTATATAGAGAGTCAAGGTGAGGTTGCTATTATTGACCCTTTGCGAGAAGTGCAACCGTATTTAGATCGCGTGAGTCGTGATAAAGCAAAAATCAAATATATCTTCGAAACGCACTTTCATGCTGATTTTGTAAGTGGTCATGTGACGCTTTCAAAAGAAAGCGGTGCACCTATTGTTTTTGGGCCCAATGCGAACCCTAGCTTTGATACCATTAGCGCGGTTGACGGACAAGAATTTAAAGTAGGTGCTATAACAATTGTGGCCTTACACACGCCAGGTCATACGATGGAGAGTACCACCTATCTGCTACGTGATGCTTCAGGTAAAGATCATGCTATTTTCTCTGGTGACACCTTATTTCTAGGTGATGTAGGTCGCCCAGATTTGGCTCAGAAGGCAGCAGATATAACACAAGAAGATTTGGCAGGTATTTTATATGATAGTCTACGGACTAAAATTATGCCTTTGGCGGATGATGTGATTGTATATCCTGCCCATGGTGCTGGCTCTGCATGCGGTAAAAATATGATGAAAGAAACTGTTGATACCTTAGGCAATCAAAAAAAAATGAATTATGCCCTGCGTGCTGACATGACGAAGGAAGAATTTATTAAAGAGGTTACTGACGGATTAGCGCCTCCTCCAAAATATTTTCCTTTGAATGTAAAAATGAACAAAGAAGGCTATGAAGATATTGCCGATGTTATCGATAGAGGTACAACTGCTCTCTCGGCAGATGCCTTTGAAGATGCAGCGAATAGTTTGGGGGCACTGGTCTTAGATGTTAGACATCAGAGTGAATTTGTAAAAGGGCATATTCCGCGGTCTATTTTTATAGGTTTAAATGGTGATTTTGCGCCATGGGTAGGTGCTTTAATTGCAGATGTGAAACAACCAATTTTATTGGTAACGCCAGTAGGAAAAGAAGAAGAAACAATTACGCGTTTGTCTCGCGTAGGATTCGATGGAACATTGGGTTATTTAAAAGATGGTTTTGACGCTTGGGTAAAAGCACAAAAAGAAATCGATACGATTACCTCGCAAACTGCCGAAGAAGTACGATCAAAAGTAGATGCAAAAGAGCATCCTGTTTTTGACGTACGTAAAGACGGCGAATTTCAGTCCGAACACCTTACTGATGCTACGCATACGTCATTAAATACGCTCAATGAGCATTTAGGCGTATTTCCTAAAGATCAAACATTTTTTGTGCATTGTGCAGGCGGTTATCGTTCGGTAATAGCTGCCTCAATACTTAAAAGCAGAGGTATTCATAATTTAATTGATATCGCTGGTGGTTTTGGTGCACTTAAAAAGGCCGGAGCCGAGGTAACAGATTACGTTTGCCCAACTACCATTTAAGGCATATCATCTGATTTTAAGTAAAGAGAAAGCAATAAATAGTGTCATTTATTACGAATTATTTAAATGTTAAATAAAACTTAAAAAAATTGAGATTTGCTTCTTGTTTTGGCCTATCTTTAATAAGTGAACTATTTATTAAATAGTAAACGTTGTAAATCACTATTTACCTTCCCATAGATGAGATTTACGTTCCCCCGATCAATAATTATGAACTTCTAGCATACAGTAGATATGGATGTGGTTTCTTTGTATTCGATTTTGGTGGGAGCTATTTTTATGATTTGGCTAGTTTTTGTAATTAGAATGTACAAAAAGCTAAAGAAATAGGAACATTATAAAATAGGGTCGGTTAGTTTAAATTTTTCCTTTTGCGGATGTTTTATTAGATACGATTGTACGATGCGCTGTGTTTCTAGCGTATTTTTTTTCCGCACTAAAAAGGTGTCAAGGTCTTCATAAGAATGTATGGTTTCTTCTTTTTGAACAAAACCATAACCCGCGTATCTGCCGTTTTCAATCCAAATAAATGCTTGCTCATCGGGTGTTCTACCTTTTTCTTGAACCACAAAATTCTGATTTTGCCCTTTGATTGCTGCAATGGCAAGTCGCACCTTCTCATTATACGTTTCAATAGCTTCCTCTCCTTTGCAAATTCCCTCGCAGGTTTTAATACTGTAATGAGAGCAATGAGAAACGTTTTCTTGCAAGTGACAATATTTCGGACACAGGTCATAGGTTTCGCAAAGTTCAGTTATGGCAGTTCTACATTCCGTATTCGTATAATAAATCATGAGTGGATGAGGCACCGCTTTCAATTTGTTTTGAGCTAGGTGAAGAATGCCGTTACGATCTTCGTAAGCAAAGATGGCATATTGTTGAATTGTTCGTTTTTGGGCACTATTGTAGCTGGGGTAGTGGTGTTTAATCGCATCAGATTCCATCAGCAAGGCCACGAGTTCACTTCCTGAAAGCTCAAAGTCAATATCAGCCGTTTCTTGGCACATGGCAATTTCTTTGTTCGACTTGTTATAGAAATGACTCAATACACGCTTCTTGATGTTAATTGCTTTGCCTATATAGATAATTACGCCCTTGGTATTCTTAAAATAGTAGATACCTGGTACTTCAGGTAATTTTTCATAAACCTCACGTGATAAGGCAGGCGGCAAGGTCGCCTCTTGAGAACGTGCATTTAGAAAGCTCTTAAATACCTTTTCGGCACCTTTAGCACGCAATAATTTACGGAATAGCAACACCGTTGCATGCGCATCACCTCTTGCGCGATGTCTATCTGTCAGCGGAATCTCTAATGCTGAGCATAGTTTTCCTAGGCTATATGAATTGTACCCCGGTAGTAGTTTCCGCGATAGGCGAACTGTACAAAGTTTTTTTCGAACGAAATCAAATGCAATGTTTTTAAATTCATTTTTAATGACATTGTAATCAAAGTTAACGCTATGTGCTACAAAGATGCAGTCTTTGGTAATTTCAATAATTTTAGGAGCAATTTCTTGAATTGTTGGCGCATCTTGAACCAATTGATTATCAATTCCCGTGAGGCCTGTAATGAAATAGGGAATTTCGCATTCTGGGTTAACCAAAGAGGTATACTCATCGATAATCTCATGACCATCATATTTGAAAATAGAAATCTCCGTGATTTTATTTCCTTTGATACCGTTACCCGTAGTTTCTATATCAACAATGCAGTACAACTAACTTAACTTCTTTTAATTGTGCAAAAAGTTAAAGATAGTTTCTTTTAAAGAAATGATACAAATTGATGCCTTGATTTGGTACTAAATCTTAGATATAAACGATTTCATAGCTCGAAAACTATCTGTATTTTTAGAATTAAAGTAAAACCAATGAAAAAATGGACATCCGTTCTAACATTAGTATTCTTGCTATTGTTTTCCTGCCAACCAGAGGAAATTGAAAGCGCTCCACCGAATATTATTTTGTTCTTAGTAGATGATATGGGTTGGCAAGATACCTCGGTTCCTTTTTCGACTAAACCAACACGGTTTAATGAGTTGTATAATACCCCTAATATGGAGCGTATGGCAAAAGAGGGAATGAAATTCACCCAAGCCTATGCAACACCAGTTTGTTCACCTACAAGAATAAGCCTAATGACCGGGATGAATGCTGCGAGGCACCGTGTTACGAATTGGACGCTTCGCAAAGATTCCATTCAACCCATGGAAAAAAATCATGATTCTTTAACTTTTCCTGAATGGAATGTCAATGGTTTGAGTCCTGTTGCAGGTGATTCTCGAGCTGTTCATGCCTTGCCCTTGCCGCAGGCCTTGCAAGATGTTGGTTATTATACAATTCATGCCGGTAAAGCACATTTGGGAGCGATAGGAACTATAGGTGAAAATCCTTTGAATTTAGGTTTTAACGTAAATATTGCTGGTCACGCTGCTGGTGCGCCCGCCAGTTATTTCGGAACCGATAATTTCGGAAATGGTATGGCAGGTAAAGAGGTATGGGCCGTACCAGGTTTAGAAAAATATCACGGCAAAGACGTTTATCTAACTGAGGCCATAACACAAGAAGCCTTAATTGCAATCGATTCTGTCGTATCTGGCCAAGAACCCTTCTTTCTATACATGTCGCATTACGCCATACATACACCCATAATGGCAGACAAGAGATACTATCAAAAGTACTTGGAAAAAGGAATAGACTCTACAGAAGCCAAATACGCTTCAATGATAGAAGGAATGGACAAAAGTCTTGGGGATATTATGGACTATTTAGAAAGGAAGAATATTGAAGATAATACCATTATTTTGTTCATGTCAGATAATGGTGGATTAAGTGTACACGCAAGAGGCGGAAAGCCTAACACACATAACGCACCCTTATCTAGCGGCAAGGGTTCCATGCATGAAGGTGGTATTCGCGAACCGATGTTGGTAAAATGGCCTGAAGTTATTACGCCAGCATCAGTGTCTCGGCATCAAGTGATTATTGAAGATTTTTACCCTACAATTCTTGAAATGGCCGGTATTGATAGTTTAGAAACGTTTCAAAAAGTAGATGGTCAAAGTTTTGTTCCTATGCTAAAAGGAGAAACTTATGATGGCATTCGCCCATTGTTTTGGCATTACCCCAATGAATGGGGTCCTTCTGGACCTGGAATTGGAGCTGCGAGTGCTGTTCGAAAAGGTGATTGGAAATACATTTATTATCATGCCGATCGCCGTATGGAGCTTTTTAATTTGAAAGATGATATCGGGGAAACAAAAAACCTAGCCGAAGAAAACACTGAAAAGCTCAAAGAATTGGCTGTAGTTCTAACGAATCATCTGAAAGCCGTGAATGCGCAGATGCCCAGTTATAAAGAAACGGGTGAAAAGGTGCCATTTCCTGATGTGGCTAAGGCAGTTATACGCATAGAGAAAAAATAATTTAGCATTTTTTTTATTGGCTACACGAACTTAATTGTTCTCTTATGGTAAATGTAGCCCAGAATGGATTCATGTAGTTCGTTACTTTGAACGAGTTTTTATCGTTCAGTGGTTTCTCCAAAATTCTTAAGAACGTCTTCATCGTTTCCTTTGTTTGAGTATTAGTATATTAAAAAAGCCTGGGTGTCTAAAAACAAAAATCCCAAACAATCGAGCTTGATGGGATTTTGTGTTTTTACCCACAACACAGTTGTGAGTGATCGTGGAGCTGGGGGGACTAGAACCTAACCTTCAAATAGCCTAAATGCAGGGGTTTTAGGAGATGCTAAATTTTTTGCTCATCGAATAGACTTTTAACCAGATTTAGAAACCCAAATACTTTTTGATTTGAATATCGAAGAAACAATTTTAAAAGAAATACCCTTTGCAGTAATTCTCAACTAATTGTTCAAGTCTTTAAAACAATCGACCCTCTTTAATGTATTCTTTTTTTATGCCTTCTAGAAGAATTTCTGGTGTTAATACATCACTTTTTAGACTCAATACTTTTAACGAACAATATTGAATGATGTTAATTATGTTAGAGCCACTTACCTCATATTTTTCTGCTATTTCGTTAATATGAATAGTAGCATCTAATTTTAGTTTATTAGGTAAATTTAACTTCCATAATGCAAGGCGTTCATCCGATGTAGGCATGTGAAACTCGCAAATAGACTGAAACCTTCTCATAAATGCGTCATCGATGTTATCTTTAAAATTGGTAGCGAGAATCACCAAAGCGGGGTGCGCTTCCAAACGCTGTAACAAATAGGATACTTCTTGATTCGCATACTTATCGTGCGCGTCTCGAACGTTTGTTCGTTTACCAAAAATGGCATCCGCCTCATCAAAGAATAAAATCCAGTTCTTGTTTGCAGCCTTATCAAATAAGTTCGATAGGTTTTTTTCCGTTTCACCAATATATTTTGAGACGACTGTTGACAAATCTATTCTATATACATCTCTATTTGTATACTTCCCGAGTAGGGAAACCGTCAAAGTTTTACCAGTTCCAGGAGGCCCATGAAATAATACGCGATAACCCGATTTTATTCGGTCCTTCATACCCCAGTCACCTAAAAAAGTAGCATTATGTTTTAACCAGATTTCTAGTTCTTTTATATCTTCTTTGGTTCGGTCGCTTAAAATAAGGTCTTTCCAGTCTAAGTTGGTCTCTAATTTTTCGGCAGGAAACTGAGCACTCATTTTAGGTGGTGGAACGACTCCTGTTGTAGCAAGAAAAAATGCTTCTGGATAGAGCAATACTTTACCACTCATTAAAGGTTCTCCAGGCAATGCTTTATCAAGGAATAAAATCTTGCCTTTCTCAAGTGTTTCGCCTGCTGAAAAAAGCGAAATACAATCTATACGACCCTGTACGTTATTTCCGCATATTATAAACTGTACGGTTTCACCGGTAGGAATTATGCCGCGATGCTGCTTCCCTTTCACGCCACCAAACTGTGGTAAGTCAGTTCCGCTTGGAAAAGACTCTGAAACACAGTCAAGCAAAAAACTGGGTTTAATATTCGGACTTAAAGCAATTAGAAAAGTTACAAGTTCTTCCTGTGACAAGTTTCTATTTAAAAGAAACGAAGTAAAAGTTGTATTAGAAAGTGTATTCAAATTGATCTTTGGTGCTTCTTCATCAAAAGATGCATCGAGATTTGCAAGACGCCATAGAATTACTTCTTTCAGATAAGAAAAAAGTACGGTCATATTAGAATGTGTCTTAGTAACAATCATTGGTGTATCGGTTATAGGTAAGTACTAATTTTGTATGGCATCTGTTTTTTTGTATCCCTTTTCATTTGCATAAACTCGGTTATAAACGACTAATTTACAGTTGTCTTCTTCTTCTTGGAATAGATTTTTCAGCTACTAATTGTAGCCGTAATCCATCATAAGCATACCAAACTTTAAAGTTAAATTCTGGGTATTCGTAGAGAATATGCTCTCTTCCTTTCCGTAGGCTCTTTTCGGTAGGTTTACCGAATTTTTCAATTAATTCTTTGATTAAGCTTTTGATAAACTTGGTGTACGCTTCATTATAAATTCCATCTCTTGCGTAGTTCAGCCTCAGTTTAATAATTTTAATAGGTTCCCTATGAAATGCCCAAAGTAGAAGAGTCAAATCATTTTGATTAATAGCACCACCCATAGGATGACAAATAGGAATAACGTACTCTGCAGTTTGTTGTGAATCTAATGTATCTAAAAGATGCGTTGGATTTCCTAAAGTTTTTTGCGCATCATGAAGCGTCATACCAGGATGTATTTCATGAAAACGAAATCCAATTTTCGGGTCTAATTCGAAATGATCTATAAAGTATTTCTGAAAATGATCAAGGCCCTCAAATTTTTCAATTAAACTCATTTGCCAGCGCTATTTTTTTGATTTCATTTTTTCTAATATTTCAAAAGCTTTTTTACCGTACATAGTACCCGAAGCCTTGAGTTTTGATAGTAAATTCTGTGCTTCTTTGCTATTTTCGTTTTTTTCCATCAATGCAATTGCTTTGTAAAATAAGGCTTTTGAATCAGATTTATCTTCTTTTAGGACAGTTTCAATTTCAATTAAACTTGCATCAATCTGATGATGCGCTAGTAGTGCTACGGCCTTGTCCATACGAATCTTACGGTTTTGAGGATTCAGCTCGAGTAATGTATCCCAAGCATTTAGTGCATTTGATAAATCTGACTTAGCCAGATAAATATTGGCTAATAATATTCTAAATTTATTATTGATAGGTTCAATTGCGACTGCCTGATTAATTGCCTTAAGTGCCAAACCGTAGTTTGTTTTATGCAATTGAATTTGAGCGATATAGTACCATATAATTTCTTGATGTTTCGTGCGCAATGAAGCTTCATGTAAAACAGCAAGCGCATGATCAAAACTTTCCAACGCTATTAAATCTTTCGCTAATTGTATTTTATATTCATTGTCATTGTCGAAGTTTTCAATAATATATTTCCAAGTTTGAGAAGATTTCACGAATTCTTTTTTAAATTGATATAAAGAGGCTAAACTTTTCCATGCCATCAACGAGGCATAATTTAGTTGAATGCTCTCAGAATATGCAGTTTCCGCCTCATCAAGTTTGTTTTGATTGGCAAGCGCATGCCCTAAGTTTAATAGATATGTAGCACTTGTTTTTTCTTTTAAAGCTTGTCTAAAGTATTTTTCTGCTTGCTTGTAATCATTTTCCTGAAGACACAACATCCCTAAATTGTTAAGTGTGGTAGCATAAAGAGGTTCCTTCTTTAAAGCCGCTTTGTATTTTTGTTTTGCTTCGGAAAAGTTCCCTTGCATAAAAAATTGTACGCCTTCGTTGTTTAGTTTTTCTGCTATATCATTCATACTGCGTAGTTTTAAAAAATATCATCTTTTACATCCCTTGCAAGGCCCGAAGCCATGCTACCGATGTCTAGTTCTGGGTAAATAACTTCGATATCGTCAAAGGACATGTCAAACGGTTCACCTTCTCGATAATGAATTGGGAATACAATTCCGAATTGAATATCTGGACCCCAGGAGAAGGATGCTAAGTTATAGCGCCAAGTTTCTGAAATTGAAACCAACCATAGATCCAAGCTCGCTCTTGCGAATGCATTAATGTCGAAAGTGAATTTTGGATTAACTGTGATGCGTCCAGTGGCGTCTATGGCCAGACCAGTTTGAGGACTCCAGTTTACATCAACTTCTGCGGCTGCTTCGCCTTCTAATCCCAGCGTACCTGCTATTTCAATCCCTCCGGTTAAACTGGCAATTCCTACGCTCAATCCAAGACCCAAATCGCCTCGTAGGGTTAGTCCTGCATCTGCTGGAATGGCAAATTCACCATGCCCGGTTATCGTAGTCTCGTCTTCTCTATCTGGATTGTACGTTACATCGGCATATAAATTGCGCAATTGTCCAGGTCCAAATCCGGCTGAGAAGTCTAAGCCTCCTGTAATACGTGCTACGAGGCCCAAACTTCGTGGTCCAAGAGGAATGGCGAATATTGGAATCTCAATGGCAGGCATATTGAACAGGTTTCGATCTATTGATTTTCTATCAAAAACATCAACAGAATCCGGTAGTCCAATACGTCCAGTCACTTCAATTTCACCATTTGGCAAGAATTGTATCCCAGCTGTAGCCTCAAGCCAAGGTGTTAGTCGAAGTGTAAGACTTCCTCCGCCATAAACACGCATCGTATCATCTGGATCTCCGCCTGGCTGTCCATCATCACCAATTGCACGATTCGTTGCACCTACATTTACTGTACCGCTTAACATTCCTCGTGCGTATGCGGCAGAACCTGCGATGGTCAAGGCGCCATTGTCGTAAGTGACCGTGAGTGAACTATTAATTCCTGGAATATCGGGTTGGGCGGTTCCAGTCACCATAATATCGTATGCCTCAGCACCATCTTCCTTAGAAATAGTAGCAGAAACGCTTCCGCCACGTATTCCTGGGATATCATTTTTCAGTTGAAAAGTTCCTCCTATGGAGAATCCACTTTCTCCATATTCGACGGTCATGGTTCCACGTTCAATGCCAGGAACATCGAGTTCCGCTTCACCCGTCGCTGTAAACGTGTCTTCAGAATATGAAGCCATAATCGTTGCACTTTTAACCCCTCTAATTTTACCTTCGGGGATGCCTATTCTGCCGCCGATGGTCCATACATTATCGATATATTCCACGCTAATTTCGGCTGGATCAAACAATTCGGAATCAAAATTAAAAGCCCCAGCTAATGCAAATCCACTTCCTGTTGATGCGGATGCTTCTATGTGACCAGTTCCAACACTGTTAATGCCAAAATCAACACGACCGGCAACACCTAATCCATCAGTTCCGAAAGACACTTCTAAGGTAGCTCTGTCAATTACGAATGGCGGTGGAAAAGAAAACTCCTCTGCAGAAAACAGCTTACGCATTCGCACGTCACCACCATCAATAACAATATCTATATCAGCATCTGCAATCAAGGGAACTGTGGGAAGTACTTTCCCAATCCCTTGAAAACCATTTTCATTTAGGTTGAGTTCGTCAATTCTAATTGGACTCATACCCGGTAAGTTTAAGCTTTGGAATACACCAGTTGTACCTTTTTTTGCGTCATCAATGGCGCCTTGTTTATTCACGTAGTAGACATAGGATTGCCCTTTTCTAATGAGCGGCCATGACATATCGTTATATCGCCCTGATAGTTTTGATCCTTCTGCTTCTCCCGCCTTGAAGCCTTCAATATTCATCACTGGGTTGGGATCATCGAAGTTCGGACGTTGTTTCAAATAAAGTCTATCCGCAAGTTTTATAGGGTAGGCAGCTGTTGGTGAAGTGTCAATTCTTTCTCCACCATGTGCGGAAAAGAATAGTGCTGGGTCATCTTGAGATCCCATTTCTCTTACTTCGGCAGGAGTCATGGCTACTAAGGCATTTGTATGTGTTCCAGTTGAAACCAGATTAAATGGCCAAAACCTTGCTGATTGACCAGTTGTCTCCAAGTTAAAACTGTAATGATTGTAAGTCAGTTGATATCCTAACTCTATTTTATACTGATTTACATAGCTGTTTTGCCTTGCTGGTCTGGCTGGTAATTGCGGGCCATCTTGACCCATCGCTTCAAAATAAGGGTGATCTAAATCGTCTATGACCTCTTTAATCATTTTATTCATTTCCCAAGCAAGAATGGAGCCTGAACTACTGTTAGCGCCAGATTCTAATAGTTCATAATTCCCGGTGTTATCCTGCCCACCTAGCTGCCGTTCTAAGGCATGGTCAATATCAAAACCAGTTGGACGCTGTTCTTGATCCCAAAATGGTTTGTTAAATACATCAAGTAGCTCGTTTCTTGTCCCGAATACTTTCAAGTTTGGGTTTATATTCCCCTTAAAAAAGTATACCCGAGCATCTCCCGAATTATCATCGTAACCGCCACTCGCTTCAGCTTCGTCAATTTTTGCCGTGAATATTGAAGCTGCTAAAGCGCTAACTCCAGCTGGCCATTTTGTTCCTTGCTCGCTAGTTGCAAGCGTTGCGGGCAATGTAACAGGCGATAAATAATCACTCGAATGCCGCTCTTTGAATCTGGGGACCCTTAATACCGGCATTTTTATATAGCTTCCTCTGCTAAATTCATAGTCTAGGTTATTGGCTGTATATTTAAATACTCCATTTGTAACATCAATATTCGTCATTCCTGCAGGTGGATCAGGCCCTGTATTTGCGTCATCTGACTCATCTTCATCTCTTTGAATTAATTTCGATTTAATAGAGGCTCCCTGTTGCAGTGTATGGGTCAATTCATGGGCAAGCAAGTGCTGACCATCCTTACTGCCTGGATTGTATTTACCTTCGTTAAAATAAATATCATTCCCACTTGCAAAGGCCTGTGAACCTAATTCCTTATTCATTTGGACCGCGGTGTCATCGTTGTGGACTCGCACATTACTGAAGTCGGTTCCGAAACCGCTTTCCATTTGTTCTTTTGTTTCAGATGGCAGGGGGGAACCTCCTCCTTTTGAGCTATTTAATGAACTTTCTAAACCTGGACTCGCTTCTTGATTGGAACTGCTATCTGATTTTTGTTGAACCTCCTTAAATGGCATTTTTTGAATTGCTTCATCGTCATCAGTTGCCATTTGAACAACTGGTGTTATTGATTCTGAAATTGGCTTCTCCTGAATTTCTTCTGTTTCCTCCTGTTTTTGAACTTCTTCTTGGGAAGATTTCTGCACCATTGGTTTTGAGACGGGAGGGAAGAAGGTGCTATTTTCGCTTGATTTATCAGGTTGATTGGTTTTTTCAACTACTTTATCGGCTACACTGTCTGCTTCTTTTTCATATTTGTCGTCCGATTTTCCTATGGAGAGCTTTGTCTGAACACCAAAAAATGAATCCGCTCCTTGCGACCTGCTGGCAGCGGAGTTAGATCTCGAGTCGTTATTTTTTGAAAATGCTCTCAATGATATTTTACGTTTTAAGACTTTCTAATATGGTGGATAGCTGTTCAAAAACTGCTTTGATCAATACTTCTTTTTTCGGACTTATACGTTTCGAATTTTCCTTATCTAGAACTGTTGGGATTACCTTCAGAACCTTTTCTATGCCTTCGTTGGTGGCTGTTTGTGCTAGGTAACTAGTAATAAGGTCCATCGAGTGGCTTTTAGTACTTGCATCCGCATCAACGTATTTTTTGGCCCACTGATATAGTGTGCTTTTTATTTCAAATTCAGAAAAATCAAAAATTCTTTTGAACTGCCGTGTGTATCCCATTACTTCGGCGTCTGATTCGCTTCCTGGAACATTATTATAGTTTTGGTACACATGAACACCTTCATGCTCCAACAGAGATAGGGTATGACTTAATGTGTCTTGAACGATGGAAGGTCCTACAATGATAAAGGCATCTGATTGAACGTTGGTGATCCCTTTGTTGAACTTTATTTCGCCTTCCTCATACACACCTCTTTTCGTTACCGCAGGCCGACCAAAATGATATCTCGTTGAAGTTTCAAAATAAACCTCCTTTGGTTGAAATTTATCATCGGTAGGAGACGGAATTATGTTCGGAATTCCAATATTTGGTAGTTTTATTCCACTAATTAATGGATTAAGTACATTGATGAATTCCGTTTGTTGTACAGCAGTTAATTGAGTAGTATCGTGAATCCCCTTTAATTCTCTTAATCTATCAAAACCAGATTTGGTAGTTGGCCCAGATGAACTTGGGTTTTTTTGTAGTTTTTTGTCACTTTTATTTTGCTGAATGGTATGTGTTAACTCATGGGCCAAAAGATGTTTGCCTTCTTTTGAATTCGGATTGTACTTTCCTTTATTAAAATATACATCATCACCATGCGTAAACGCTTGCGCACCAAGGTTACCACTTAATTCTTCTGCCTTGTAATCTGTATGTATATTCACGTTGCTAAAGTCGGCTCCAAAACCCTGTTCCATTTGTTGCTTAGTAGCCGCATCCATTTTAGAACCTTTACCTTTTTGCTGTTTCAATTTTGCTTCGGTACCGCCAGATGTATTGTTGGTGGGTGTATTTGCACTTTTTTGCTGAATGGTTTCCTCTTCTTCTTCAGCTTTTTGAACCGGTTCTTCCTCCTCCATGGCCTGTACAGGTTCCGCTTCTTCCATAGCCTGAACAGCCTCTTCTTCCTCTTCCATTTTTTGTATGGGCTCTTCCTCTTCTTCTTTTTTCTGAATTGGCTCTTCTTCTTCTGTGGCTTTTTGAACAGTTTCTTCTTCCTCGGCCATTTTTTGGACAGGTTCTTCATCCGCAGGCATATCTTTTTTCTGAACAGCGCTTATTGATTCCGAAAGTGGCTTTTGCTGTATCTCATTCTCGGCACCCTTTTTTTGCAATGCACCTCCTTCTGAGCCGTTTACTACGGTATCAGCCATTTTATCGGCCTCCACTTCAAAGGCGTCACCTGGCTTGCCCACAGCAAGTTTCTTTTGCACACCTGGAAAAAACTGCCCACCTTCTCCAACGGCTGTATTTAATTTCGGTCTTCTCCTTCGCTTTTTCATAGCATTTGTGTTAAGTTGATGTCCATATTTACCAATCCAAAAACACCATGTTTTTCTTCCATGGAAGTTTCATTATTCCTAAATTCCATGGAAGTTTTTCCAATAGGATGTCTTGGGTCTTACGTTGTATAAACAATTTCTCGTTTTCTGAATTTGCTGTAATTTTTCCTTCGCGCATTAAAAATTCACTTCGTAGTACATCTATATTGGTCGTTTTTAGAGCAGACCAATGCGATAGTGCAGCGCTCAACATTTCATCGCAGGCATGTTTTTGTTCTTCTGTAAGATTTTTGGCCGGAAAAACCGCTATCTCAAATGGGATATTACACAAAAATTTCTCACATAAGAGCTCATGTTCGAGAGGAGACTCTTGTTTTGTTGCTAGAAAGTAAAGGGTCGCTAAAGCTTCTGGCAACCTTTTTCTTAGTAATTTTTTTCCATCGGAAAGGAACCCTAAGTTTTCAAATAACTGCCTTAAGAAAGGATGAAGCAATACCAGGCCCGCATTTTGAACCAAAATACCTTCTTCTAAAGCTCCATCTGTTTCAAATGGTTTGGTTTCTTCTATTCTGGCCGTAATGATTTGCTCGCTGTTTTGCTCAAAAACTATTTCCTTGCTCTTCATACGTTGAACAAAAGATTCATTATGATTATTTACCTCTAGTGTTGATGTACTGTCAGAGATGCTGAGGCGCACTTTATTTGTATAAGAATTTTCTAGTAGGACAAGATTATTGGTAAGTTGGTTACTCAAATTGATAAGTGGAACAATACTTTGTTTTACTATTTCCGTTTGAATTGTAATAGGGGTAATCGAGTTTAATGATACGCTAGAAATTCGCTTCACCAATGCTGTTAATTTCATAATATAATTGGACGAATTGGGTGCTATTATTTCATTGAAAATTAGTTCCCAAAATGCGATACGTATATCGCCGCTAATCTTTGAAAATGACGCTTGCTTTATTGTACTTTTTGATGGCTTTGAAAGGGCTAAAACAACCTTACTTATTTCTATATCCGTAAGTTGAAATACAAGTCTTTTTTGCGCGTTTTTAGATTGTAAAATTGGTCGTGCCTTGGAGGCAAATGAGGGGTCGTTAATTACCCGTTTGAGAAGTGTCGAATCGGATATTTTTTCAGGAGAAAACCACCATGGGTATCTTCCCTTTTCATAGAAGTGTATTACAGCATTTACCTCATTCTCTATTGGCCTTATCGAAGATTTAACTAGGTGTGTGCTAGGTTCATTATTTATTCTAATAATATTTTTTAAATCACTTATAATGCATGGTTTAATGTCCTTTAATGAGTCTTTATTTGAAATATTTATTTTAAGAGGAATGGTGTCAAAACGTACGATATCATTGGTAGTTTTCAATTGTAATTCTTGCAATAGCGTATCAATTTCAGGGTATATTTCTTCACGAAAAAAGCTGTCCAGATGGTCTTTGAAATAGAAAGCATCAGTCAAAGAAGTTGTATCAACTTCAACATGCAATTTCTTTATGATATTTTTCTCTTTAACCATTTGATAATTAATTAAATATTTGTATCTTTAGAGTGTTCAGAAATGAATTACTGGGTTTGTGTTAGTAGAAGCAGACATGTGAAAAATCGTGCAAAGCAGTTGGTCAAACAACAGTAAAGTGTGATAATAGCAAAGAAGTAGAAATAATTGGACCCATTGGGTATCATTCGTAATGTACAGATTATGCGACTGATACCCTTTTTTATTGCCCAATGTTTTCATAGTTCTCATCTTAGATCTTTATTGCTTTTTCTCCACTTGGACTGCCGAAGTAGAAATCCGCCACGGTCTTGAATGCTGCTATAGGTTCTTCGAATACGTCACTATAATTAGTACCGGTTATATAGACTGATAATTTGGTTACTCCCGTTTCGTTGTGCAGAAACTTTCTGAGATTTACAAATAATACAATGTTGTCATGTGTATTCTGTCTATTGTTTCTATGATGCGTAAGCATAAAGTCGTTGACCCATACTCCATTTACCCAGTCTCCATCTAACTGGAAATTTAAATCTACATCAGGACCAGCCGCATTACTAAACTCGGTTTTCATATCGCTAATAATGCTTGCTATTTCGTCCGGTAGCTCAGACGGGGAGGTAATCATTCTGGTTAGACCTTCATTTTTTATATCGGTATTGCTGATAAGATTGTCCCGTAGTTTATACCATTTAGCCCATTTGTCATCATAAGTTCCATAATCGTCATCTTTGTTTATTGGTGCAATTTCTGAATGGAGCTTTTCATAGAAGGCCACGTTGAGGCCTTTCAAATCACGACATCTCATGGCATCTGGTCTAAAGACCAAGTTGTTTCTATACATACCTGTGTTACTGTAGGTATACGTTGGATTGGCACCTAAGGTGGAATCTCGTAAACGAAGCACAAAAGTGTCGTCTTTAGCACGGGTAATGACAAAGCGTTTTTGACTTTCATTAAAATCGAATACCACTCCAGCACCAAATCGGCCATTAAGAGCGTCCGTTATAGCGTGCATTCTACGTAGAAGTATATTGCGCAATGGAATACTAATGCGCGTTGTGTTATTTATAAGACGTACCCCATTTATTCTATATTCTACAATATCTAATTGATAAAATTGTGGCATTATAGTATTGGTACTCTGAGTGCCATTTAAGCTACGGGCGAGATTATTTAAGTATTTAAGAGAACTTATCCAAGGGAAGGTACACTCCATAAGTGAACAACATCCCTGCTCTTCACCTTTTGACTTGACTTTATAAGAAAGGCAGAAATCCGCAACCACGGTCTCAGCCTGAGTAAGAATGATAAAGGTGCCTCCGTTATACACACCTGACTTATGTGCAATAGAAGGGTGTTCTTTAATGAAAGCTGTGAATTCCTGCGAATCCTGATTGATATCAAATATCAAGCAATCGAAATCCAAACCCCGGTCATTTTTAATTCCTTCAATAGTGGTTTTAGCCTGGTTCGAATTCTCCCCAAAGTGTCCTTCAATTCTATATAGGTCAGTGCAATCTAGCTCGAAGTTTAGTGGGTTCTGCACCCAACTTCCTGACGCTAAAAGTGTTTTATGAAAACTCAGATTGTATTGTTGTTTAAAGTTTTCCGTCTTTTCAAAATCCCAAGCTTTTAGCAACAAATCGTCTACGTCAAAATAAACAGGAATTGCTTTTTTTCCTAAAGGGCCGCAACTCAATGAAGGTGTGATTTCAATGCCCTCTGCATTATTCAGATTGAAATTATCCAACATAAATTGAACACGACTGAGAAGCGATTTCACTTTTCTTGCAATGTTATTATAATCGTTATTTACCGGTGCATGATAAAAGCTGTGTCGCAATTCAGGATATTCTTTATCGGATTCCAAACAACCTAGTAGAAGATGTTTCGGGAAGGCATTGATATCTGGGCAGCATTCCGCTTTCAACTTCAACAATAAATCTGCGATTTCATTAAAGGTATCACTAACGTTCTTGGTTAGGGCGTACCTGTATTGAATACGTTCATTATTCGTAAAGTTATCCAAGTCGTCAATTTGATTAAGAATGGTGTTACTAACGCCGTTTGGGATATCTAATATTTCAGAAAAACCAAGAAAGAAATCACCATAGGCCGCGTTAAGTACATTTTTAGCATTTGTAATTTTTGTCTTGTATTCTTCCGCAAGTTTGGTGTAGGTAGAAATATTATTATTTGATCCACCATCACCTTTTAATATAACACGTTGTACTGCTGTTCTTGGAAGCCCAAGAATTGCCTCATAAATATTGTGCTTGTTAAAGATAGAGTCGTTACTGTTCACTACATTTTCAACATCATCCTTGTCGATAAACAACACCTTGACATTTTGGATATTCGGCTGACCTTGATTATCACAGTTCGTGGTAGTACATAAATCGGCATCCTTTTCGTAGCATTCCAAGTAGAGAACAACAACTTTATTTTCTAATACGGCTAGGGTTAATTCGGCTGCGTCTTCATCTTCGAGGGCGTCTTCGTCCGAAACCAATTCGTGTAAGGTGATGACAGCTCCTCCATCTTGAAAAGGTTGGTATAAAACCTTATCATCAGTAAAGATTTTTGAGTGGGTAAAATTGATACTATCAACCATCTCATTAATATTCTTGAAAGATTCTCCCGAGACTACTTCTTCTGTCTCTCCAGAAACAGGAATGTCATTCTGAAGTTTTAAAAGATCGCCATCGGTGGTGATACCGCACCCTTGATGCACTATAATTTCAGTTTCACCAGGGGTATATTCCACGCGAAAACCACAAGCAATACCAACACCGGTCAGGCATACGCGGGTGAGTCTGTCTTGTTCATCAAAATATTCCATAAACTCGTTGAGTTTGGCGGAGGTGAGTACCTGGTCATCCACGAAGGAGCTGTACTGCGGCGTAATTTCTAAAAGTCTTCTGCTCATAACGTATGCATTAAAGTTTACCCAAATTTGTGCGTCCCAGAATGACGCTCTGTTGTGCGTCATTATTATCACAATTGTGCAATCTACCCTGTGTATAGATCGTATGTAGACTGCTCATAATGGAAATAAGATTTTTCATTTTTGTAATGGGTTGATTTTGACCCATATTCCTTTTGGCCAATAGCCATGATCTGTAAGCATCTTCCAGAACCATCATTTCATTTTCTTCGGCTCCGGTATCATAACTAGCTGGATATCCTATCCAGCATATTTTTGCCAGGATATGTGATGGTAGTTCATTCTGAATGAGATCTTCCATAAATCGTCTAAAGTCCACGTTGGAATAGCGTTCCGTCCAGCCAGGTAATACAATGGAAACCCTAAAAGAGTAAGGGTCAACGCTTTCACAGCTCTCACAGTCTTCTGTGCAAATTGGCATGAAGTGCGGAAGTAACGAAGGCTTATGCACATTGGGCCTAAGTAGTATATGCTCAATAACATACATTCCTTCGTTAGGCTTTAGCTCGTTCATAAAAACAACGACTTCAGCAATCGCTGTTTCGGCTTCAGCTAGGGTGTCCAAAGCTGGAATTCTCCGTGCAATTACGTGGCGCTCATCAGTTGGATCTGGATATAACGGATTGGTTAGATTGAAATAGAATTTGCCAGCAATAGTAGTTTTGATTTCATAATTTTCGGCAAAGCGACCGTAATTCTTTACATCGAGTATTTCAGTAAAGAGTGCTGCTAGAGTATGATAATGCTTGCTCGAAGAAGAAAGTATTTCATCCGCGCCATTCGTAAATCTGAAACGATATTCAATTTTGCCATCCGTGTCGATTTCTTCGTAAATCTCTAATGGGTCATCCGAAAAATCCCTTCGGAAGTAATTGGTATTACCCGTGAGGAGAGCAATTCGTTTTTGAAAAGATGAAATATTATCTGTATCCCATAAATGTTCTGGAGCTTGCCTCCAGTAGTTAAAACTCAACGGGCGTTCACATCCAATGTCTTTATAATTTTGTAGAAAACGCTCTTTCGTTTTTAAAACTTCTTCATCAGAATACGGTCCGTATAATTGCTTCATTAAAAAGGCGTAATCACTAAAGTTTTCTGCAAAACGAGCTAATAAATGATCTAAAGTTTCATTTCTTCTGGTAACCTTATCATCTAATTCCTTGAAAAGTACAGAGGTAAGATTTTCTTTTGTACTATATTCAGAAGAAACTAACTCTGTCCTATCTTTGACGTTTTCTACCAATTGCGTGAAGTAGGTGTCTCTAAGTTCACCATTTAAAGACAGTATTTCATTGACCTTTTGTAGATGTGCAAAATAGGACGCCAGTATTTGATCAAAGAAAAGGAGGTAGGCTTTAAGCTGTTTCGCTTTTGCTGTTTCCGCAGTGGTAGCACGAGGTTTTACACCTAGTTGACCAATTCCATATACCTCTGGAAAATCATTCATGATGGTGCTATATGCTCCGGTATTTAAATAGCTTCCCGTAGGTAATTCCAACTCCTTAGACGCTGAAGAAATCAAACTTGCGGCGGCATCGTCTATAGCTTCTAACGCTTCTAAGTGATTATCAACTGTATCTTGATTTAGGTTAAGTGGAAGGTACCCTTTGAAATAGCTAAAGGCACTTTTATCACATAGTACGGGCTTCATGTTTTCTGTAACGCAGATATTCCATATCTGGCTCTCTGAAGTATTACCGTCACACCTATTTATAGTGATGTCTCGAATTACATCTACGCCTTCAATTTTTTGAATAATTTGAATCAGGTCACTAAGTCTCACTTCTTTGGTTAATTCTGAAGCATATAGTTCAGAATTATCGAGAAAACCATTAAATAGGAAAGGTTCTTCCAAGATTTTTTCGATACCATATCCTTTATCCCTCAACGTTTTGAATTGGATTTTGAAAATTGGTGCTTTGAAGATTTCATCTATTGTACCACTATTTTCAAGTTTATTATTAATAGCAGTACTCAAAAGCTCTCCTTTGAATATTTCTTGAATGGAATGGCCATCATCTAATATCTCCTGTATGACATCGTTTAAAAACGATTCTGTAAATATCTGTTTTATTGTATACCCTTTATCGATTGCATCTCTAAATGTACTGTTAAGAAAGGGTCCGTTAAATATTTGATCTGTAGTATATCCCTTATCAAGCATTTCCTTCAGGGAATAGAACCGAAGCGTAGGAGAGAAGTATTGTTGAATAGCGCGAAGAATTAAGGCATGAATCAACTCTTCATCAGCGTCAGGCAATAATTCAACGTGTGCACAAACCGCCACTGGAAATTCACCTACTTCTTCAATGTCAATAAGATCTTCGCAAAGGTTTCTATTTGAATGATAGGTTTTGCGAACCAGTTTTTTTAAACGGGTTAATTCTGCTTCTCGCTTCATTGCAGTGTCAAATTCGTCTTCATCTAAAGGGTCAATTTCAATGAGGATATCATATAACCCATTAAGCACAAATTCATGTTGATCATTGGTATCAATTTCAAATGGCTGATAAGATAATTTATCCGCTTTGCAATCAACGTAGATGGTCTTTTCGTGTTTCCGAAGCCAAGCATTTTTAATACCGTTTAAATTGATAAACAGTTTTCTGTAGTCTTTTGCTGTGACTGGTTTAATGGGTAAGGCGCCTTCAGTGGTCAAAAATTGTTCTTTGAGATAATCAAAATTACTTTCCTCCGCCAATAGGGTTTCCATGGGGAGTGCCATACGAGCACCTAAATCTGTAATTGCATAGCAAATTGCCTCTAGAGATGTTATACCTGGGTCATGCGAATTGTAGTCTGTCCATAATTTGCTTCCTAAGGCTTCGATATACGCAATCCCCTCAGTTCTTAGAAAATCGAAATCAAGATCGTCTAGGCTCTTCGTGCTTTTAGCTATGGTGATATTATCTGTTAGGGTAGACATTCAAGTTCAATTATTGGTTCAGGTGATTTACAATCTGATATAATAGCTGTAACGCTATGTTCTTTGGTAGAAACCAAAATGGCTTTTGCACTTGACGGAATGATATTGGTCTTAGCGGTACCAATGGTACCAGGAATCTTGATATGTCTTAAGACTACACTATCTAAGTAGTCTACATATTCAAGTTGTTCCAAATATGCGATGAGCTTGCTTTTGTGGACGGTTATGCCAAAATGTAAGCTGGCTGTTTCCTTATAGGCCCATGGTGATAAATACTTCTTTATATCTTCTTCGAGTTGTTTTTTATAATAGTTTGGATCATAGCCTGTGTTAAATTGGACGTTCAGCGTTACTTTTACCTCTTCGTAATCCGGATTAATAATTTGGGCTTCTACAAACAAGGTGTTAAGCTTGTTTATATAGGCTTGTATTTCGTTTCTCTTTGCTGTGCTTAACCGAGGTTGAAAAATATCAAAGGCGTTTTGATTTACAGTGTTAGGAATGACTACCACGGCAACATGGCCTGGAGCGTGAAAATTATCATCTTTCGTGTGGTTAAGGCATTTTACTTTATATACCTCGTTGAACTCCTCTAATATTAAATGTTCATAGTCCCATAGATTTATAGCGCGATCACGATGCCTGATTCGCTCCGAAATGCGTTGATAGTAACTTTCGTCCCTTTCCTCTGGGCTACCCCCAAAAGTTCCGTATGGCTGTGTTACACTCTTAATATGTGCGTTTCTTACGGTAAGCTTGCTTAAGGTGCCAGCTGCAAGACCATTTTCAAGATGGGAAAGTTCGTTATCATCATTTCTGAAAGTGGCTTTAATTACCTGCGCATGTATCGCTTTAAAACGGCAAACCACATCAAAACTCCTTCTTGTTTTAGCTCTGAGCCACACCATTCCGGGTGGGAGGAGTGAATGTTCTGTAGTTGCTTCCGATGGAATTGTAATAGAAACAATACCCGTTTTTAAAAAGTTACCAGTGCTATCACCTAATAAATAGTCACTATTTAAATCTTGCCATTTGTTGCCTTGCAAAACTGACCAAGTGATTTTTTCATTGGTCGCAAATGAATCCGCTAGCGGATTTTCAGTGCCTTCAATTAATTGAAACAGAAGTTGAACTTGTTGTAAAGCAACGGTATTCGTAAGGCCAATATATAATTCTCCACCCTGGCAATATTTTGGGGCCATGAAGTCTGTGTTTTCGGTTTGGCCAAAAGGATGCTCATGGAATAGCTGAATTTGTTCTAATTCAGCTGTTGTTGTTAATGAAAGACTTGAAATGTTAAGCACCTGTTCCGCAGTATAATCTACTGTTAGTTTTTCGATTAATGGTGTATACGGCTCATTCGGTAAAATGGTGTCTGTTTCACTGGTTAAAGCCAATGCATATACCTGCGGAAATATGGAATGTAGAAAAGACTGATTGAGTGAAAGCTTAACTGGGCCTGTTTTGCCAATTATATAACCCTTTCCTACCGAGCTAATTGGAAGCTGCAGTTCAAAACCGTCTACTCCATTAGTAAAAAGGGTATGGGCAGAATTTACCGTAGCTGTGGTTTGGTTGTTATTGATAGTGACTTTGGCTTTAAAGTAATTTTTATCAGGAACATATAATTTATCTTCTGAGCTTAAGGAACTTTGATAACTAACAGGTGAGAGGTTTCTAGCATGCGAGAAGTTATCGCTATTAGTATCATCTTTTCTATAGGCTATGTAATGTTCTTTGAAATCTGATGGCGTATTAAGCCATGGTGCTTTTAAAGTCATTGTTTTCCAATTCTTACCGAATGCTTCTGGAACATCTACGTAAAAAGCGGAACGTTCTATCGGCCTCGTAGTGAAAGGGTTAAAGGGTTTGTCCTCGGCTAAATCACCTAAATCATTTCTAAGACTCACTTTTTCCGCTCCAACAACTTCAACTTTAATAGCTACGGCGAGAAGACGCTTCTTGAAGAGCTGCGTATATAATTTATATCCTTCATTAAAATCCGGTTGCTTCGTTTTAAGGAAAAATCGAAGAACTGGATGTATTGTTTCAAAATGCTCACCGTGGATTTCTTTATCGTAAGCTAAAATAGCTTCATCACTTTTATCTAAAGCTAGATAGAGCTGTAAATTATTTCCTGATACTTGTGTGGCAAAACCAGGTTTCGTAGTGGTTTCTAATTTGAATGGTCCTAACCAACCTTTTTCTCCGGTTGCATAGACTTCGAAGATATTTGACAGATCATTAGCTGATATTGAATCAATTGATGTGTTTGTAGTATATTTTATTAGGATATCCCGACCACCTCCTTGGAGATTTAAAGTGGGCGCGGCAATAGCAAAACCCAATTTTGGCGTTTCTAATGCGGTGATAGGCTTATGGTGGGCGGGATAACCGAACGGCAGCCATTGAGGATCATCTTTAAAAGCTTCTCCGTTTCCATCCAATGAATCTACCTGACTGGCGGCATACAGAGCACTTTCTTCTACAGGCCTCTGTTTTATATGATGGTACACGCTCTTTAAAGAACTTACAGCAATCTTGTTAATCACAACTTCGCTGTCTGTAGTATATTGAAGCTTTTTACCATCTAAATCTTTACCTGCTTCAAGCAAGGTATTTTCTTTAACGAGGGCTGGCGGAATATTTTTTGCAAGTTCAAAAATGAGGTGCACACTATCCTCAATAGGAGCTTTCTTCTCTATTTGAAGAATTTCTTTGTAATAAAATTCTAGGTGTCGTTTGGTGATGCCATTAAATCGAGCTTTAGAATGTTCTAGAAGTTTCAGAAAACAAATAAATAATGTAAGATGGGGGGTGAGGTTGGATTGTGTTTCAATTTCTGCTATGAAACTAGCAATATCTTCTTTTTTTACAAAAAAGTTTTGCCAGTTGCCTACAGGGTAATTAGCATCTTGGGCCCCAAAGTAATTTATCTCCTTGGCGAAGGTATATGCAAATTCCATCCATTCCGAAAGGGTAAATTCGTTCAGTTTGAGATTTTCAGGAACCAAGGTGCTCTTAACACGTTCGGCCTGTCCGGTCCCGCCATGTTTTAGTAAAAAGGTATGTTCGCAATTCTTCGCCATAGTTAAACTTCAGTTCCCTCGACCTTGTAAAATGGAAATACCATATTTGCCCTAGAGTTAGTGCTTCGAATTAAATATTCTATTATAATTTGAATTTCGCCCTCCAATTCGTTTGTTGTATCTAATTCAATTTTCAGAACATCTATTCTAGGTTCATGATATAGGATAGCCGTTTTTATAAGATCTTTTACATAAGTTTTTAAGGTTATATCCAAGGTTTCAAACATCATATCATCCAAATTACAACCGTAGTTAGGCAGCATAATTCGTTCTCCCAATCGGGTGGATAATAGTATCTCCAAACTTTTATTTATATCGATTACTCCACTGCTAGTTATCAAAGCAGCAGCATTTCGATCAAAATGAGGAGGAAAACTCCAACCTTCGCCTAGAAATGTTTCTTCGTTTGTCATTTTATATCTTCTCTTTCTTATCCAATTAATACTGTAAACTCGCCTAAGACAATGGTGCCACCATGTGCGGTACTATCACCCATCCTCGCAGCGGGCATGCCACCAATTGAGACCGTTGTTGATCCCATGATAATTGAATCTGGTGGTCCCGTACATACTGCCATATCACCAACTCTGGCTGCTGGCATTCCACCAATTAATACAGTTGTATCACCCGGAGGGAGAATGGGTCCACCAACATGTGGTCCGGTGGGCGTAACTATCGGACAAACATGCATGTCATTTATTCTTGCGGCAGGTGTTCCCATGTTCTAATTTATCTGAACCAATGATCCCTTTAATACTGCAACTGCGCTTGTTGAAACTTCCGCTCCGGCGCTTCCTTCAGCCTTAAAGTTGGCATTCGCTTTTAGTTCTATGTTTGTACCTTCTAATTTGACATCACCAGAAGCTTTGATATTGAAATCCCTGCCGCTTACCGCCGAAATACCGTCACTATCTAGCGTAATGCTATTACTGTTGTCATCCTCAATCACAATGGAACCTGCATCTTCATCAATTGTCACTTTTTTACCACCGGGAGTTTCAATAGTGATTGATTTCTTATCGTCGTCAAAGAGTAATTTCATTTCGCTTCGAGTTACAAAACCTTTTTCGTGATTGTCATCGGTGGCAGAAATCGGCGCTGGTTTTGCACTGCTGTGAAGCATGCCTAAAATTACAGCGTGATTAGGGTCATCATTGATAAAACCAACGATGACTTCGTCCCCAATTTCAGGTCTGAAAAATGCACCTCGGTTTTCTCCGGCGTCTAGAGAGGCTACCCGCGACCAAATTCCCTGCTCTTCGCTGTTAATGATAGGTATTTGCACTAGTATTCTGTCTTCTCCGTCGGGATCTTCTTCTAATTGTGAAACCACTCCAACTTGTAAACCGCTCACAGCCGAAAGTAATCCTCCAGCCGGATTTTCGTGAATGTCATAAGTTTCACTAAACCACTTCTGGTTAATTCCGAATTCAGCATTAACAGTCCAGTTTCCATCTGAAATTTCATGCCTTACCGCACTGACGTAAACATTCCCATTAAAGCGATCACCAACACCTTCTAAGGTTACCACAACCCCTGGCTTGATTTCGGGAATCCCTTGGAACTTAATTCTGCCTCTTGTTTTAGATGCCTGTTGAAATAATGCATTCGCGTCCGACCAATCTTGCAGTATTGCTGAATTGTAGTTTCCTCCATGTTTTAACTCCAAATTTTCTACTGCTAAGACATCCGCCAACTCAGAAACGCTTAGATTTCCATTTAAACTCAGTGCCGGATCATTCGCTTCTGTCTCAACAATTTCCTGATCCGAGGGGTTCCAACCATAACACGTTGTTTTACTGAATTGATTTCGAGCATCCATTTCGGCATCGAAAGCAAGCAATGTTGCCCCGTAGGCAATGGTTTGAATAGACTCAGAAGTAAAATCGGGTTTGGAAATTTTTACAGAACCGTTTTCAACAATGCATACTTGACCATTAGCCTGGGCTCTAGTCATCATGAAATCCCAATCTGAAGTACGATACTGCACTAATTCCTTATGTGCATACGATGTTGGCTCCACATCGGCTTGAAGGCTGTGATTTGATAAGATTTCATCAATGATATCACTATCGGTACTATCATAGAAATAGCTGCTTTTTCGGCCTAGCGTAGTCTTAACCGCTTCGTCTTTAACTTCGACAATTAGCAAGGAGTTGTTTTCTCTAATTTTTATGCTTTGTTTGATGATGATTCCTTTAAATATGCTTTCCTCATCGTTGTGATATCCCGCTTTTATTTCTACTTCATTACCTGGAATTAATATATCTTCATTACCAAGTGTAAAATCCTGGGCCGCTGCTTCTCCATCATAAAAGACGAGCTGAGCGAATGGAATTCTATTGATTTCATAATCAACTGATATACTGGCAACCTGATATACTTCAGACAATGCGGCGCCATCCACTAAAATTGTAAAAGTGGTTAAATCTGCACTTTGTGATGTGTTTATTGTTCTGCTGTTGTCCATTAGGATACTTTTTCAATAGGGGGGAATTTAATTTTTTGCCCCGTCGTCAGTGTTCTAAAGTTGGTTAGATTATTTACCTGAGCTACCTGTAGGTAATATTTACTGTCTCCGTAGATTTTGAAAGTCATAAGGGGTAAAGTGTCTCCTTCTTTTACCGTTCTTATATGCGTCAAGTCTGGTGAGTTGTTGTTTTCCTTCGCGACACGAAGATCATCTTCAACCGTACCTTTAAATTTTGCTTTGGCTACTGCTCTTAGTGGCGTTCCGTCTGATGCGAATAGTTTAAAGTCTATCGACATTTCCAGCAGAGAACCCTTGAACAAAAGTGTTCCCCAGCCAATCATCACATAATTTGGTTTATGTTCGTCACCGTTATAATCGAAAACAATTTTTTTAAATTTTTCGATGTCATCAATGATACCATCACCGGTTTCGTCATCTTGTCCCTTAATAACGCCAGTTCTGTCGAATAGAAAATCAAGTTCAAAATCTTCTGGAGGTGTTCGTACAAATTTTGGGGCGGATGCGCTGGTTCCTTGGCCCTGTGCCTCTGTATATTCAACTTTGTATTTGAACGTATACTTTTCTGGATTGAGCAAAGTGGTAAATTCGCCATCACCGATTTTCTCAGTGAATTTATCATCCCTGTATCCTACAAGCTTCAGTTTTTTTAATTCTCCGGTACTCATTTAGCGTTCGTTTTTACGATCCTGAATTTCAAATACCTTTTCAATACAACTGGATATTACGTTCGCATTATTACCTCCTGATGTTTTATTCGGTGCGGAGTTGCTTTGACCACTGTCGTTGACATTAATTTTAATGTGCAATTCTTTGATTTCAATAGGCATCTTATACGAGTGTAAAATAGTTATAGGCCAGTTCGATAGTTTCCAGCGTGAGTTTGTTTTCTTCGGCATTTAAATCCCCCACTGCCCATTTAACCGGATAGGCATGAACCACATTCCAGGTAACAAGTGGTTCGTGTTCTTCATTAAGCAGTTTCACAGTAAGGTCAATAGGTTGAAACTGAAAACTCTCAATGGCATCTCTGCACCAGTCAATGAGTTTTGAGTCTGTTACCATACCTCGCTTTAGCACGAGATTTGGAAATTTTGTCCTTACTGGAAATTTGTGCTTAAATCTGTTCTCGCCACCTTCAGCAAATTCTTCGGTTTCGATATCAACGGAAAGTCCGGCCACAGATTGAAATTGTGTATCTGTTTCTTGAGACTCTATTCCGTTGAATTCGACCTTAAAATGAAAGCCAACAGGCGGATAGTAGGTCGCCATTAATCACCATTTTGTATGGTTAGACCCTCATGAGCTATTTCCATCGACTCAATTGCGGTTTCATTACCATCTCCTTTCAGATCTGTGGATTGTACTTTCACCGGAAAGGCATTTTTCACCTTCCAGACAATTACCGGTTCATGCTCTTCATTTAAGAGCTTGATAGTAATATCTCTGCGCTCAATGGTATTCAGTTTTACAGTGTTCCACCATTGATAAAACTCATTGTCGTTTTTAAACGATCCTCGTTTTAGGGTAATATTGCTGTACTTCTGCATTCCGGGCATTTTGATTTTGCTGTATTCCGGGCTCGCACCATGACGATATTCGATTAATTCGGTTTCTACATCAAGTCCTGAGACTTCTGTAAAACCTATGTTCGTTCCAGCCCAATCTACTGTGAAATGGAACTTTACTAATGGATATGTTTCGGCCATCTTATATTTTTTTTAGGGTTATATTATTATCTATTATGATTCTTGCATTTTGTGAGAGAATTTCAATACTATGAATTCTGCCGGGCGAACCACTGCCATTCCTATCTCAACATTCATAAGACCATTTAGGATATCATCGGCCGTCATCGTTTCGCCCAATCCTACACGCACATAAAATGCATCGTCCGCTTTGGCTCCTGCTAGCGCACCAGCTCTCCATTGCAGGATTAAAAAGTTCTCAATCATCGCACGTACTTTTACCCAGGTATTGGCATCGTTTGGTTCAAATACAAACTGCTCCGATGCCTTTTTAATCGACTCTTCTGCCATATTAAAGAATCGTCTAACCGGTACATATCGCCATTCATTATCATTTCCTGCCAGAGTCCTGGCTCCCCAAACCATAGTTCCTTTTCCTTTGAACGGACGAATGGCATTGACTGATTTACCGGCTACGACATCTACATTGAGACCTTCTTGTTCTTCGTGAGAAATGTTCACGGTAGGTCCGTTAACTGCGGTTACACTAACATTGGCTGGGGCTTTCCATACACCTCGGTTGTCGTCAACATATGCATAAATTCCTACCATTGCCCCGCTAGGAGGTAGTATTACATTCTGAAGACCGATTGCAGTTACAATCCCTTTATACACAGCATCTACTTCTCCTAGGGTATCCGTTGTATGGGATCGTGCCGCGGTCAATTCGCTATTAAATATTTGCACTAAGGCATTCAATTTGTCATGTAATATCTCAAAGAAGGGTGCTGCTGCGACTGCGGTACCTGTAGCCGGAAAAATATTGTTCCCCGTACTGGATGGAATCCCAAAAGTCAATGCGGGAAATGCAGTTGCAGGGTCCATTGGCGCTACACTAATATCTCCTAAACCAGCTGCCCAAGGTGATGGCCCACCATTCGTAGTATCACTATAATGCATATAGTCATAGAAGGTTTTGAGCAGATTGTGGAAATCTGAACCATCCCCAATGTATCTCGCGTGTATTGCTGTAGAACTTGTCGCTACCAAAGGATCGTTATCTGTAAAGGTTAAATCGAAGAACTCCTTGAAATAATCAAAAATGGCCGATGCGTACGCAGGTAGATTTGCCAAGGTAGGTGTTGCAGGAACCGTTGGAACAACCGTAGGGACGGCCGCTGCAGTGGTTATATCCGCATCTTTGGTATCAATTGTGTTTACCAATTCAGCATTGAAGAATGACTTAATTGATGCCACTGGTGCACCATCTTTTGTAAATGTACCCGCTATAATGGCGTCATAATCTATTTTAAATGGAAGCGTTGTTTTTATCCAAGGATAATAAGCGGCGCCATACTTTAAATTATTCATGCCTACGTTGTTTCTGAAAACATCGACGGGGTCCAAAGTAGGGGTTGCTTCCTTGTCACCATCCACTATGTCCAAAACAGCAAATCGATCTTGTAATTTGTTGCACTGAGCTAGCATTGTGGCATGCACTTCACCTGCATTTGCGTCAGAAAGATGTACGGATTCTGGAATTACCAAGAGTGTAGGTTCATCAACCTTTTCCAAGGAATTTAGACCCTCAATGAGTTTGGCCTTATCGACTGTGGCGGAAGATGCATTATAAGCACCCACTGAGACGATAAAACAATCCCCTCCACCATTGATATAAAACATTCTAATAGAATCGTACAGAAGATTTATTCCGTTGATATTAGCAGAGTTGACGGAATTGTCACTCTTAAGATCTATCTCGATAGTGGTTGGGTCAGGTGCGTCACCAAATAAAAATTCATAGTCTGGTAATGAACTAATTTTAATAGGTTTAATGATACCCGCTCCTGCGTGATAATCTGTTCCATCAATAAAGGCCTTTTCCGTGTAGCCTATAAAAGCAGGAATTGCTGTTTCTACCTGTGCCACCGAGGGTGGAAATGTTGAGATTTCCTCTACGTAGACTCCTGGTGTTTTGAACGATGTTGCCATAATTTTTAGATTTAATTTTTATATGAATATTTCCGAAATTGTTTCTATTATGGTACCACTACTATCTTTGATAAAAACCAATCTATTCGGTGCTGCTGAAGCGCGTTTAGCTGTGGTACTAAATGTGTGTCTAACGATTCCGTTTTTAACCAGTGGCAAAACCGTGGGCGATTTGTGAATTAGCGTACCGTCTGTTGCGTCTAAATAGCTCCAAAAAGTCTCTCTATTTCTTAACTGAACCTTAAAAACTGGAGTGTTGACTTGGGTTAAGCCTCCTATATCTAGAAGGCTATTTACCGGAGTATCTGCTTGAACGCTTAGTGAAATTATCCCGAAGAGCCTCCGTCTCTCTGGCATTGTGAGCAATTCTGAAATTGTTTTAAAAGTGACCTCAGTTATATCATAATTTTCAACAGGAGTTTGTGGTATATCTGTTTCAATATTGATTTCGCTGAAGGCACCCAGCTCGGTAGCGGGTTTCTTATTAGAAAAGAAAAAGGGGATTGTTGGAACACCAACCACGGTTGAATAATTCTCGAATAATGGATCTACGGCATACAGTAGAAAATGAAATTCTTCGTTCTGAGCCAGGTTAATTTTCGGTTGATAAACTCCGTCAGTTAAGGTATCTGTGGCCTGAATCAATAGCAATAAGCCAGTTTTAGTCACTTTGGCAATTATTTTTTGACCTGAGCATAGTTTTTTTGTTCGCTCAGAAGGAACGATTCGCATAAATGATTGAAAATCGTATTTCTCTAACTGTTCACCTTTTAGCTCAGGAAAAGCAGGATTGTCAAAACTTTCCCTTCCATCATTCAAAAAATAATGATGATATAAATTGACACTGCAAAGAGTGCGATATGTGTGACTAAAACTCATAGCGTGCTATCTATTAATTCTCCGACAATATTTGTAATTGGCTGTCCGGTATCATTAATATTGTCGCTTTCAATTTCTATGATACTGATTTTGTAGAGTACGCTTGGAACAGATTTACCCCCAAGAGTACCCCAGATATAATTGAGTTGCTCGAAGGTTGGTGTGTATAATTCAACAATAAATTTGAACTCTTTAATTTTATCAATTATGCTACTTCTATTGGGTAAAGGAGTATTAACTTGGGTGAAGACCTTTTTAGATTGAAAAAACTCAACAATATTACTGATAGAAATGAGGGCTTGATCATACGCCTTTGTATTGGCGGCAAATAACACATACAAGTTCAGGTTTATTTTGTTGTTTTTATAAATGGTTTTACCATTCTTGAAAGTTGTATTCGGAATGTTTTTCAGTGTTACTTCTTCCTCCATATTTAATAGAGAAACTGCCACTTTGTCTTTTAATCTTAATACATTAGTATCGTCTAACTTCGCAATGTTTTCTAAGACGAGCTGACTGCTATCTAATTTGGATTCTAAATACTTCGCAGTTTGATCCATCATTATCTCTAGCGTTTCGTATATCATGGCATCTAATTTTTGTCAGCTATAACTTCTCAAAGATTAATTGAAAGTCCCCCTCCTCAATCATATATTCAATCATGAGGTATAGATCTTTTTCTTCAATATCATTTACAATTACCATACTTTTTGACCAGAAATATTTTTTGGCAAGGCCAAACACTTTTTTTTGATTTGACTGAAATTCATTAATCAGCTTTTTCAAGGTTATAAAATTTGCTTTATATGATTGACCATTTTCTAGCTGAACGATAATGTCGGTGTTTAATAGGCTATAGTCAAGTTCTTCTTTTCCAACAGGTTTTTTTCTAGATATGCTTGTGTCTACTGTTGGTAAGTCTTCCGCTAAATATATTTTTTTGATGCGCATGTACTTATTTGACCTATTTCGGTTGAAGGTAGTTGCAATCAACATTATAGTTCAACTGCTATTTGAGCAAGTAGAGCTAATTAAGAATTAACGGTATTGAAATTGGAATAGGCGGTAAAAAGAAGCTTATTAAGCCTTTATTTGCATTAAAAACCTAATTGAAAGAAATTATTATAATGACGAAATAACTAAGGCATTCAAATTTGAACAGGTAATTGTTTCAAGCCTAGCTAAAATCATTACTGGGTTTGTAAAATATAAGAATCAAAAAATTGAATTCATAAGTGCCTCATCTCACTTAGAAATGCACATTTTTTTCTTCGTGCTAAGGGAACAGGTTTAGAATCAACACTAAAGAAAATGTAGCCTTCCCTAGTGTATTTTTTAACAAATTGTAGATTTATAAGATGAGAGCGATGACAGCTGAAGAAACCACTTTTCTTAAGAAGCTCCGCAAACCTGCCGATGTTGTAAGAACTAATGATATCTGACTTTTCTAGGGTTACTATCAAGGTGCATTTTTGCAGCCCCTCGCAGCGTATTATTTTTTCCGTATTTATAAATTCCATGCCCTCAATGGTAGGGATACCAATGAGCTTGGTATGTGGCAAAGGATATGAGTTTTGAAATTTTTGAGATTCCTTTGGTTCGTGGTTTTTTTTAGTGGAAAGCGTTTCTGGCTCTCCGAAATCAATACGTTTGGAAGTGTTTTTTCGAGTTGTAGGGTTAAGTTCCATGTTATGTCCGTTTTTGCGAGGAACTAAGGAATAGACATATGTTTGATATATGATATTTCCTTCAATTTATAGAAATATTATGTACCTTCTTGTAGTATTTGTACGGATGGTATTATATCGTGTATAGATGGGGATGACCTTGTTGTTTCACTACCTACTTGCTTTTGCTGATGTCAATTACACCCGTTTATTCTGTCGAAAAAGAGAAACGCTCAGGAAAGAGAGTTGTAATTTCTTTTACTTGAATTTGATACTGTTTAAAGGGAGGAACGTTTACTTTTTGAACGAGTTTTTATCGTTCAGTGGTTTCTCCAAAATTCTTAAGAACGTCTTCATCTTTTCCTTTGTTTGAGTGTTAGTATATTAAAAAAGACTTGGTGTCTAAAAACAAAAACCCCAAACAAGCGAACTTGATGGGATTTTATGTTTTTACCCACAACTCAGTTGTGAGTGTTCGTGGAGCCGGAGGGATTAACTTCGTTGTTCTCTGAAACTCGCAATGTTGCAAACCAGCCTGACGGCAGGCAGGTAAAAATACCCATCACTTAGGCGATGGGCATCTTGACTTTTAAGAAAATACTCAAGCTAGCTTGGCATTTTATTAAAATCCAATCTGCTGCGTATTTTTGAGTGATCGTGGAGCCGGAGGGATTCGAACCCTCGTCCAAACAAGCAACGCCAGTGCTTTCTACATGTTTATTTTCTGATTAATTTTCGACGTAGGCCTGACCAGAAACAGCCTAACCAACGCTTATCTCCTAAAGTTTTAGTGCCACTATCGAAGTACTAGTAGCCTTATATCGACTTTTATGGTGCTCCGAATTGAATCGCCGTCGACAGAGGCTATTCAGGAACATCTCGCTTCGCTACCTTGTAGCGACGAGGCTAATCTTACTATAATTCAGATTAAGCGGCAAGAGCGTAGTTATTATCGCCAATTAAAAGTGTGAAATATGAGATTTACGAGCTATACATCAGCGCTCGACATGCTTACAATGCCATTGGTCTCGCTGTCAAAACCAGTCGGCCCCAAAATGAGATAGGTAAGTTTCACTTACCGTAATCGAATTATGTCCTGAACTTGTTTCAGGACCGAACTCTACTCATCTTTTTTTTCAAAGAACATATCCCTGCCCCGATGCTTCGGGGGTTTCAGGGTCTATTGAAATTTTCCAATAGTTTTCTATCTGGGCGTTCCCTTCGCCAAAATGTTCAGGTCGGGCTATCCGCTCATACTACTCAACTTTCTTCGCAAAAAAGCGAACAAAGCCATCGGGGTAAACGCTACTATCCCTAACGCAGCCGCCAAAGATACCCCAAAAAGTATTCCAAAAAAAGTTTTGACATAGCCCTGTCATCCGTTAAATTTGAAACTGTTACCACACTAAAGTTACAAACCCAAGAATATATGAAGTTCGGAATCATCAGAGAGCGCAAAAATCCACCCGATCGTCGGGTAGTTTTATCACCAGGTGCCTGTCAAAAAGTGCTCAAAAATCATCCTAAAGCTGAGATTATTGTTGAACCTTCTCCTATTCGTGTTTTCAAAGATGCAGAGTACAAAAATAAGGGACTCGAAGTGGCCTTTAAGATGAATGAATGTGATGTACTTCTCGGTGTTAAAGAAGTACCTATTGAAGCTTTGATTCCCAATAAAAAATACTTCTTCTTTTCCCACACCATAAAAAAACAGCCGTATAATCGGAAGTTGCTCAAAGCTATCTTAGCTAAGAATATAGAACTCTACGATCACGAAGTAATCACGAATCAAAAGGAACAACGCGTAGTAGCCTTTGGAAGATACGCTGGTATCGTCGGTGCCTACAACGGCTTTAGAGCTTACGGACTTAAATACGGAACCTTTGAACTTCCTAAAGCAGAAACCTTGTCCGACCAACGAGCGTTAATTTCTGAATTAAAAAAAATCCAGCTGCCGAATATTAAAATAATACTCACCGGAAGAGGTAGAGTAGGCAATGGGGCTCGTGAAATGCTAGATGCTATGGGACTTCGAAAAGTCAATGTTGGAGAATATTTAGAAGAAGCATTCAATGAACCAGTCTACTGTCAAATTGATGCCTCTGATTATAACAAACGAAAAGATGGGGAGCGGGGTAACAAAGCAGATTTTTTTGCAAACCCTGAAACTTATAAAACCAATTTTTCTCGATTTACTCGAGTTAGCGATTTATATATTGCCGGTCATTTTTACGGAGATGGTGCTCCTTATTTATTTACTCGAGAAGACGTCAAGCACCCCGATTTTAAAATTAAAGTAGTGGCCGATATAAGCTGTGATATTGATGGCCCTGTTGCGACTACGATTCGCGCATCGACCATTGCAAAGCCCATTTATGGTTATGACCCAAAAACAGAAAAGGAAACGAATTTTAAAAACAAGTCGGCCATTGCAGTAATGGCTGTAGACAACTTACCCTGTGAGTTGCCAAATGATGCTAGTGTTGGTTTTGGGGCTGCTTTTATGAAACATGTCATTCCCGCTTTTTTCAATAAAGATGTAGACGGAGTTCTTCTGCGCGCCCGTATGACCAAAAATGGAAAATTGACAAATCGGTATTCGTATCTTCAAGATTATGTTGATGGGCCGTAATTAAAATATTTGAACACTTTTTAAGTACGCCAACTTAATTTTCAACGTTTATACAATAGCGAGTAGTCTTATGATAAATGCAACTATTGATTTCGTTTTCTCCAAATGGTGGCTGACTTTTTTATTCACTTTCGTATTCTTTCTTTGCCTATATTTTGGAGGAATATTCTTAATGAAATCCATATTAATATACTTAAAGAGAAAGAACAAAGTGTTTGAAATTGTTGATTTCAAGAGTAAAGGACAAGAACAAACAGAGATTAAAAACTCAATTTCGAGCATATTAGTTTTTGCTTTGCAGGCGATACCGCTGCAATGGCTTTACATCAATAAGTACTTTTATTTTGGTCAAAACGGAATTATAAATTGTTTATGGGAAATTCCAGTATTGTTTCTTTGGAATGAGATTTATTTTTATTTAACTCATTGGCTATTACACCAACCCCCTTTTTTTATGAAGGTTCATTATAAACACCATGCTTCACGTGAGCCCACTTTATATTCAGTATATAGTTTTCATTGGTTTGAGGCTTTTCTATTAGGTGCTGTTATTTTTATACCTGTTCTAATATACCCTTTTCACATCTTATCAATTTTAAGTTTACCTATTATGAGTATTCTATTGAATTTTTTAGGACATTGGAACCACGAAAGAGCAACAACAAAGAAGCCTAACTATATAGGTAGGTTTACTTTTAGGCATACCATGCATCATAAATATAGCAAAGGGAACTTCGGATTTATGTTGCCGTATTTTGATATGCTTTTTAACACGTCGTACCCAAAAAAATAACTTAAACAAATGAGTAAAGCTGTTTACATCAATGCGATCGGAAAATATTTACCGGGTGAACCTATACCTAATGATAAGATGGAAGATTATCTGGGTATGATAAATAAAAAACCCTCACGGACTAAAACAAGAATACTCAAGCAGAATGGTATTCGAAATCGTTATTATGCATTAGATACGCATCAAAATACTACCGAAACAGTTGCTGGCATGACTGTCAAAGCGATTGATTCTTGTTTGAAGAAAAATAATACCTCAAAAGAAGTTGTTCAATTTTTGAGTGCAGCTACAACGCAAGGTGATTTGCCGATTCCAGGTTTTGCTAGCATGGTGCATGGTGAATCTGGATTGCCTGTTTGTGGTATATCAAGTCATCAAAGTGTATGTGCGGCGGGAATGATGGCTATCAAAAATGGCTTCATGCATGTACAATCTGGGGAAGTTGATAATGCGGTTGCCTGCGCTGGTGAATTGCCCAGCAGAATGTTCAAAGCGCAACGTTTTGAAAATCAAAAGACGATATCTGAAAAGGGAGATCTTCCTTTAGAAACTGATTTTTTACGATGGATGCTTTCTGATGGGGCTGGGGCTTTTTTGTTAGAAAATAAGCCTAAAACCAACGGAATTAGCCTTAAAATTGAATGGATCGAATTAAAGTCGCATGCCAATAATTTTGAAACTTGTATGTATACAGGCATGAACAAAGGGGCAAGTGGAGAAAATGGAAAGTCGTGGATAGATTACGAGAGTTTTTCCGCCGCTGATAAGGCCGGAGCCATTAATTTGAAGCAAGATATTCGCTTGGTGAATAATATTGTGAGTTTAGGCGTGCAGCATTTTTTTCAACTGATGGAAAGCGGAAAAATAAATGCTAAACATATTGATTGGTTTTTATGCCATTACTCGTCTGAATATTTTAAACAACCTATTCTTGACTTATTGCATAAGGGTGGTGCGTCGATCGCAGAAGAAAAATGGTTTACGAACTTACATTCGAAAGGAAATACTGGTTCTGCTTCCATCTTTATTATGCTTGAAGAATTACTGTATCATAGAGATTTAAAAGATGGACAAAAAATTTTATGCATGGTACCTGAGAGTGGTCGTTTTATTACATCGTTTATGATGTTGACCGTTGTGGGTTCAAAAAAAGAAAAGAAAGAACTACCCTTGACATTGGAAGATGATATTTTGGCCCCAACAATTTCAACACAAGGGAAACCCATTCAAGAGGGTCTAGTTCGAGAGTTGACAAATATATGGGTTGATTTTGAGAAAGGCTTGCGTACGGTGCCCACTATCGGAAAAATATACAATGGAACAATCAGTATCGATGAATATCGATTATTGCTTCTAAACCTTCGCCAACAAGTTGTTGACGGTTCTCAATGGATTGCTCGTGCCGCTTCGAACGTTTCAATGGAATATTTTGATGTTCGCTCGTCTTTCATTTCGCATTCGCGTGATGAGCATCGCGATTATCAAATGCTTGAAAAAAATTATATCAATTGTGGCGGTAATAGAGAAGATCTTTATAGTGGTAAAAAGAACCTTGGTAGCGAGGCATTGAGTGCCTTTATGTTTCATACAGCGAGTAAGCCAAATCCGTTTGATTTGTTGGGAGCTATGTTCATAATCGAAGGTCTGGGTAATAGAATTGCCGGCAAATGGGGTAGGGCAGTACAACAATTACTAAATTTGAATGATGATCAGGTTTCCTTTTTTATCTATCATGAAATAAGTGATAGTAATGAAAATCATTTCGAACGATTTGAAAATGCAATCAATTCAGAGGCCTTAACCCAAGAATTAGCAGATAGAATAGTTAAAACTGCCAAGGTGGTTGCCAAATTGTATCGTATGCAATTAATGGAAATAGGTAATTATTAAAGTATTATAGTCATGCTGCACACAAGTGAATATTTTGACACCTTAGAAAATGACCCGAAAGATCCGAGTCATTGGCATACTCTGTATTTAGATAAAAGTATTCCATTTAGTGACGATGCGAAAGCAGCTTTTTTATATGATTCTAGTAGGAAGTCACGACAGTACTTATTGCCTTTTGTTAGGGTCTTTGCACGTTTTTTTATCATTGTAATGCAACTGTTTAAGGCTATATCTCCGAACTTGATAAATGCCCCGAAAATGCTGCATAAGTCACTCTACTTGGGCATGAAATATTTCATAAGCCCTGAAGCTAATTTTTTGATTTTAAGGCATTTCTATCTGGGTTCTGAAGTGTTGAAATTTATCAAAGACAATGTTAAAGGGGCGGAGGAAATTCCCATGAACCCCTTAAAACCAATATCGGTTAATGATGTGCGAAACAATTTATTTTTAGACCATGATTTAAATCTTTATAATTTTATCATAAATCTAAATAAGGCCATCGCCGAAAAGGGACTTAAAGTAACGAATGTAGATCAACCGAATTTTAGTGCCTTAACAGAAGGTAAAATTCCGTTTGAAGAATTTCGAGATAAATGGTCAAATTTTATGGATTTGTCAACAGCCATTGAAATCTTTACGCCAGTATATCAATTTTTCTTGACAGATAATGATTTTTGGCGGGCTAGTAATTCTTTACAATTAGATGAGGTAATAGGTATCTACGCAACTACGATTATGAATTGCCCTGAAAAACTCGTTGGCCTTAATAACAAGCACCCAATGATACCATTGCCAACTTATGGTGCAGCATTTCGTCTTACACTTCACGGGTTATCAACAGAAATATTACATGCGCTTTTGGTTAGCGCTAAAAAGGACATGAGCATGGCGTAAGCATAGATATTTTCATACGAGCTTCTTTGAATAGTGATCAATTAATAGCACTATAACAATTCCCAAAGTGTACGCTACCAAATCTTGGATACTAAAACTATTTCCAAAAATAAGATTCGCCCATTTGTTCTGTTGAAGTCCGAGGGCTTCAAGAAATGGAGTCAATTGCAAAAATTCAACGCTATAAGCGATGCCTAATGTTACTATTCCAAGAATTATTGCATATGCTTTTAAGAAACTTCTAAAAAAACAATAGATTAAGATGACCACAAGAAAGTCGCCCACAGTGTGCCTAATGAATCCGGATTTTAAATAGTAAGCTATCCCCGCTTCCATTAAGAAGAGCAGAATGAAAAGGATGAAATAGTTTTTTTTGAATTTTAGTTTCATGATGTTTGATGTATGAGACAAGAGACAAGATGTTCTTTTCTCTCTTTTCTATCTTCTTTTTTCTGCCACTGGCGCTTCCCGAAAACTCAATACCGATTGAAATACCGAAAACAAAATCCATAGAAAACCACCAAAGGCGAAGGTGATGAGCCATACCCTAGGTTCTTTAAGACTATGGGCAATTTGATAGAATAATGTCGCTGGTTTCGTGGCAATGTCCCAAGAATTGAATCGTAGAAAACGCCCTAAGTAGATTCCATATCCGCTTAACAAGCAAACTTTGAATAGGGTGTATTTGGCAATCCTATTTCCGTAGCGTTGCCTGATTAATGAATACATATCCAACATTGATAGCAGGCCTAAAAGCAATCCGTTAAAGGCAAATACAAAAACTATGAATAAGTCAAGCCACATATGATTTGATAGATCATTATGCAAATGGACTAAATCTGTGATAATATACGGACTATTGGGTAAAAATAATAACCAAGATATAAAGCCCAAGAAACTAACAAATTTTAGAGAATGTAAAGAGGTAAATTGCTTTAAGAGCTGGGTAATACCAAAGGGAACCCCTGCTAAAAACAAATTCCAAACCAAAAAGAGGTAGAACCTACTACCTGTAAGTTGAATTCTGAAAAATAGTAATAGCAGAGCGAACCCAATAGATAAGCATAGGTTAACGTACAAAATGTTGTAAGGTGAGAGTTTTATTCTTTGAAATTTCATAATATCACGTTGTTATAAAGTTGATATATAGTAAGGCTATTGGAAAATTCATAAGCACTATTATTACGGTCATTACATGTTCATGTATGTCTTTTAAATGGGTCACTGAATTGATGAATAGTATAAACAGACTAATCAAGGTTATGGGTATGTAGCATACTAAAAAAACAATGCCAATAGTATTAATGATGTCATTTTCAGCCATCAATGCAGTCAACATCAGCAAGGTGCCTATGAGGAAACTCGCTGTAGCTATACGAACTGCTATGCGGTTCCATTTATGTTTAAAAAGCGCTGTCATTTGTTTTCGTTTTTTATGAATTGATAGAGCGTATATTCTTGCCATGTTTTTTGAGATTCCTGATCTAAAAAATCGGTATACTTTTCGCCTATCCTTTTTTTAGTTTCGCTATTCACTTTACTTTTATTGTTCTTAGCATAATTGTATAGTTGTTCACTATTACGATCTCCGAGGCTAATTAAATAATCGATATCAGGTTGATCTATTTTGTTCAGATTTTGCCAGGTCACAGTTTTATCCCAAGGAATGGCCGCGCTGACTATTAAAAAGGCAAAAACAGTTGCAATATTGGTTCGTACGAGATAAATGAAGTTCTTTAATTGAGCAACTTTGATATAGGCAGTGAGCAAGCCAGTAAGGGTGAGTAGGAGGTATATAAATACGCCGATTCGCTTGTAGGTAAGCCCTAAGGTTTCGACATAGGTGTAATTTTTGTACGTCGTAAAGGCTACAAGGAGTACATTGAGACCCACCCAAATATAGGTTAACACTTTGATACGCCTGTTCCCTTTCAAATAATTGAGATTTCCTCGGAAGAAATACAGAATAAGGGCAATCGCACATACAATAGAAAACATTAATGCATAAACCCCTTGATGAACCGATTGTGATAAACCAGAATTAGTTATTTCCGTATGCTGTAATAAATAAATAATATCAGTAATCAGAAAAATGAGGAGAAGAAAGTTTAAAGCAATAAAAATCATGCTTCCTAAGGTATGCTCGCCTTCTAGTTTTTTCTTTTCGCTTATGAGAACAATTTCAGTTGGTTTTTGCAATTCGTTGTTTTGTGCTAAATCGTAAGTAATAAGCTCTTGAGCATTGAGTGGACGCAGTAAGTGAAGAAAAATGATATAGCCCAATAGCGTAAAAAATAGCCATGGAATACTTATTATATCTAGATTAACCTGTCCGATAAGATTTCCGAATACAGGATTGGCATTGCGATAAAGCATTCCGAAAAGAAAGAGAAGTGCGATAGCGGCCAAGGCTCCTTTAATTCTGTTGTATAATTTCGGACTGTTTTCTAGCTTTTTTTTCTCCGTCTGGTTCGCTTTATTTTCTTTTTGCTCCATATAATTTGCGATGGACGCTATAATCATATTGCTCGACCCTAAAAACCAGGTGAGATACAGTGAGCTTTTTTTAGAAATTGATTTCCCAACAAATACCATGAAAGTCATAAAATGGACGAAGATGGTAAAGTCCGAAGGGTTTAGGAATACAAAAATTGCCGTTCCGATATAGGCCATTGTGTAAGACCAAGAAAGAGAGCGTTCATTTCTTAAAGTGGATACAAGTACCACCACTAAGATGGATATGAGAAAAAGATTCAGTCCAAAACTCTTGCTATAAAACAAGAGGCTAAAGACTAAGGCTGACACAATTGCTTTGATATGAATGTTCATAGTTTGATGTTTTTAAAAATTGATAAAAAGGATTTAATACGAACCATCAGTAGTAGGACTACAAAGCCTATACTTAAATAGAATTGCTGATAAAAGGATTGATTTTTTAAACGTTTCAATTTCATGGGTTACAGTATTTCTAAATAAATTGCTGACACAGGAATGTTTACGAGTATTAGAAAAAGTGCCTTAAAGTGTTCTGAATAATCTTTTGCTCTGCGTATAGTATTAATCACTAAAGGAAGTAGCAGAACACTATTGACAATGCCAATACAGATATTGAGGAAATAGCCGATACCAACTAGGCCGGTATTACTATTATTCTTAAATGCTAGCAGACAAAGAGCACCTATTATGATGCTAGGTAAGGCTATTTGTACTGCGATATAGTTAATAGAATGTTTGAATTTACTTTTCATTTTTGTACGTATTATTGAATTAAAAAAGTCGCTTTAAGTCGCGCAAGGGGTTGGTCCAATAGTTTCTTAAAATCTAATTGATGAAAGGGCAAAGAAGCTTTCCCTATACGGTATTTTGACACAAACATTTTCAGATAATCAGGAAAGAGTAGGCCTCCTAAAAAGATAACTGTGAGTAGGTATATGCTTCGTTTTCCATTTCCGAGCAAGTAGAATTGCATGCTAATTTCTTCAGGTACTGAAGTGCCTGTTCCTGTAAGAACATGAAAGACATCATGGCTCTCGAGTTTTTCTTGTAGGTCAAAGTTATTATTGAGTAAAAAGCGACCCATTTCATAGCCCAGGGTATTTTTAGAATATTGAAGTAAGTCTTCAATACCCATATCCCAAGCTTGATTTTTTTTGAAGGACTGATATGGAATCAAACTCCACTCGTATAGTTTTTCTAAGATTATCGCTCTCATTTTTAAATTTATAAAGTACTTTGAATTTCAAAGTAAAATAATAAAAAAATATATTGTTTACTTTCCGATTAACTTTTCAAGGGCATCAATATGCCTTTTGAACTGTAATTTTCCCAATTTGGTTACCGAATACCGCGTATTTGGTTTTCTTCCAATAAATTGCTTTTCTACCAAAATATATTCCTCTTTTTCTAATGCCTTTGTATGACTCGCTAAATTTCCGTCCGTGGCACCCAACAGCTCTTTTAACATTTTAAAATCTGCATAGTCGTTCACCATAAGAACGGACATGATGCCCAACCGAATACGGTGGTCGAATGCTTTATTGATGTTGTTAATAATGCTCATTTGTTTTCAAGTGTCTAGTAATTGGTAATAAGTACTTAGTAAATAGTACTTTTTATATACTGGAAAAACTAATTTCTTTACTCTTTACTCTTTACTCTTTACTCTTTACTCTTTACTCTTTACTCTTTACTCTTTTTCCAATCATATTTAAAATGCATCAGAGCTCCGTATACAATATGGCATACACCGAAACCAAGGGCCCAAAAATATAATCCATAACCCGTAAAATAGGCCGAAATTAGCCCTAAAGTAATAACGGTAATACCCAAGTAACGAACATCTCTAACAGTATATTTACTTGCATTCAAACATGCCATTCCGTAAAAAATGAGGGTGGACGGTGCTATGTATTCAAATACCCCGTTATTCAACATTGCAAAACAAAAAATGCCCCCCGTTAATAATGGAATTAAAAAATTAGTAAGCAGCCTTTTCGCGGAGACATCCCAGAGTTTATCTCCATTTTTTTTAGATTTATAGTAGGTTAAAACGATTCCGGTAATTACCGCTGAAGTAATTACAATTAGAGCAATAAGCATTAACTTTTCTACGGAATTAAGAGCTGTTAAAAATCGTTTTACGCCAAATTGATTTTCTATGTTTTGAATAATACCATGAGCCAAATAAGCTCCAATTAGGGCATAGGTACCAGCAAGAATTCCTGATAGTCCACTTAAAGAGATAAACCGTGACGAGCGGCTCATCATATTTTTGATTTCGGAGATGTCGTCTAAGTATTTATTTGAATCCATATTAAAAGTACTTTGAAATACAAAGTTAAAATAAATTATTTAAAGAATAACAATAAAGTTTCAAAAAAGTAGTGATTTTACTTTTCAACGGAAATATTCCACGAAACAACGGGTGATTCTTTCGGTGCCGTAAAAGTACCAATAGCTTGTAGCTTCAAATCGACATTCTCTTTTTCTTCCAAAGTTTTGATGCGCAATGTATAGGTGCCTAAAGCTGGAATTTCAAAAACAGGCGAACTGCTATATAGCCCATAATCCATGGCATTTTTAAACAATAATGGACTACTAGAAACATTCTTTAATTGTACTTCTAGTACTTCGGTTTTAGGAATGTATTTTGCGGAAGTCACTTCAATGCTAGACTGAATAAGCGGGATAAGAAACTCAGGTTTTCCTACCAAGAGCGAATTGTAAACTGCAACTGTTTTACCTGCAAATAGAGCCTCTCGCATGCTTTCCAAACTCTTTTCTTTTGCAAAAACCAATGTGATAGGGCGATCGCTTCCTTTTTCGGTATAATCCCAATCAATGAGTCCGTGAATATCACTTGTACCTAAAATCGTCAAATTCTGCTCTAAAGCTAATGCCAACGAAGCTTCATTGTAATCAATTGTATTGATTACCTCAATACCGTGCAATTCTCCTTTTTTAATACGGTCTTTTTGAAAATCACTTAAGACGGGATTTCCATCTGAATTTTGCGCATACCAAGCGGGGTGATTCCAGAATACAAAAGCATTTTGCTTTTTAGCTTCTGAGAAAGCATTTTCAGCTTTATCAGTCAGTAAGGGATTGGCATCTTTTATAAAAACGGCATTACTATGTCCAACGGGGGCAGCACGGGTAATTTCCGAACCGTGAATAATGAGAAGATCATGTTCTTTGGCTTCTGCTAAGGCCAGATCATAAGATCGGTTTCTATCTGGGTGAGGTATATCGGCTGCATGTGGTTGGTATTCTAAATGTTCGGTCAGCGATATGGCATCTAAATTCTCACGAAGTGCTTCTTGAACACGTATGGTTGGCCATACATTGCCATCTGAAAATACGGTATGAATGTGTAAATCTGTTTTTAAAGTAACATATCCTTCAATGTTTGGATAGGTGAGGGCGTGGTCACTGTTATGCGAATGTTGCGCGTTTCCATATTGAAAAACGGAAAGGACAAATAGTAGAAAAGTAGTTTTTTTCATTTTTAAGTTTTTATTTACTTAAAAATAAGGAATTATGGCATCGAGTGATTGGAAAAATTGGGACTTATAATTTAAATAGGACAAGTAATGCAGTTTGACGCTTTTTATCTAAAATTTGAAAGAAAAGTTATATGAAATTTGTTTTGATTTCGTTAATTGCATATTGTCAACCTAACCGAGTTTATAATGAACACCAGAAAATTTTACTTTTTTAGTTTTCTAGTCTTATTACTTCTTCCTCTTAAAATTTTTGGCCAAGAAGTAACGAAAACAGATTCCGTATTACCCAAATTACCTGCAGAATTACTATTTGCTAAATCACTTCAAAGTAATTATCGCATATCGCCCAATGGTAAATTTTTCTTAGAAATTCTTAAAAATAGTTTTGAATATGAAATCGTTGTTATTGATATAGATGGATATAAGTTAAAGCATAAGTTTAAAGTAGGTTCTGGAGAGATAGATGAGGTTCATTGGTTATCGAATAAAAGACTCATTTATGAGAAAAGGGGTAGAATATATGGCATTGATATCGATGGAGAAAATAGTTCAAAATTAGTAGAAAACATTGTCGGGAAACCTACTAAAGATATATATAGGCAATATAGAAATTATCGGTATAATTCGGTTTTATCACTTTATAAAGAAGTTGAAGATGAGATTTTGATTCAATCTTTCGACTCGAAAGGTTATGCCTATGTGCACAGTGTAAATGTATTTACTGGTGAACGGGAACTGATTCAAGACGGTAAAAAAGCTAAAATGAATATGTGGATTCTTGATAAAAATAGTAACATACTCTTGGGTGCAAGAGTTAAAAATCAAGTCCTACAGTTTTATGAGAAAGCTTCTAGTGAAGAATGGGTGCCATTAGAAGTAGTAATTAATGAAAATTTGTATCCTTTAAAAGTTGAAGGCTCTTCGTTTTTGGATCAAAATTTAGTTTTGGTTGAGACAGATTATGATCCTGACGTAATTTATTTGGCTGAAAATATCACGGTAGATAAGAGAAGATTAATCAAGTATGATTTAAAGCAAAAAAAAATAATTGAAGAAGTATTATCTGATATTAATTGTGATATATCGACACCTGAAGCAGATAATTTAACCTTACTTTTTGATGAAACTACAAACACTTTAGGGGGAATTCGATATGAGGGCATTTTGCCAGAGTTTAGGCCATTAAATGCTAATTATGTCAAAATACACGAATCGTTAAGAGCTAAATTTGGTAATTACGTGAATGATATACTTGATGTAGATGAAACTGGTAATAGATTTGTGATTTACCAATGGAATGATACCTATTCGGGAAACATAGGAATTTATGAATTATCGACCGATAGTTACTCTATAATGTTTTCTTTTAATGATGAGCTGGATAAGTATAAGCTCTCGAAAACACGTGTTATAACTTTTAAGAGTCGCGATGGTCACCCATTATCTGGTTATCTTAATTTGCCTGATAACTATCAAAAAAATGAAAAGACCCCAATTGTTGTTATACCACACGGAGGTCCTTGGGCTAGAGATTATTGGGAGCTTGATGGATTTTCTCAGTATTTTGCAACTTATGGTTATGCCGTGTTGCGGGTGAATTATAGAGGTTCTGACGGATTCGGTAAAAATCACATTCTAGCTGGAGTTCAAGCACTGAACACAACTATGATTGATGATATTGTCGATGCTACTAGGTATACCACGAAAACCTATAAATTAGATAAAAGCATGATATTTATATTTGGACATAGTTATGGAGGCTATGCCACATACTTATCACTTGCTAGATATTCGGCACTTTTTAAAGCTGGTGTTGCACTTGCTGCACCAACAAATATTAAAAAATGGATGAAAGGTCAAAAAGAACAGGGGAGAAAATTCTCATATGATTATTGGCAAACAGCTTTAGGTAATCGTAAATCCAGTTACTACGAAGAAATTTCTCCTATAAAATACGCGAGTCTAATTAATTCTCCGCTACTAGTATTCCACGGGAATTATGATAAAATTGTGCCAGCTGAACAAGCTGAAGATATGAAAAACGAGTTTATGAAATTGAAAAAAGGGAATGCTAAATTTCGTTTTCTTAAATTTCAAGGCCATAGTTTTCGAAATAGCAATAGTATTGGATATGTACTAGAACAAGCGTTGAAATTTTTTAATAAAAATAAGTCTCAAAACGAGAAACATTGAATCCTGCAGAAAACTACATTCTAAAGCAATCTGAACCTTTCAGAAGTGTTTTATTGCACTTGCAGTCTGTTATTGAGCATACAATTAGCAATGTTGATTTAAAATACAAGTACCGAATTCCGTTTTATTACATCAATGGAAAACCCTTCTGTTATTTGAATCAAAGTAAAGATTACGTGGATTTAGGATTTTGGAACGCTTCATCTTTGACCAAACATGTAGAACTTATGGTTACGGAAAAACGGAAGATCATGAAATCACTTCGCTACAAATCTCTGGAAGAAATCAATAATACTATTTTGATTGAAGTGCTTCAAGACGCCTACTCGGTAAGAAATGAGAAGTTCTATAAATAACTACTCGATCCATCCATTATCTTTATAAATTTGGATATAGTTATTCGTTAGTGAATCAGTATCCTTGTATTTTAGTCGTAGCCCTTCTAATTTTTGCTTTAGCTCTTTCACGACATTAATATAATCTGGATTTTCGTAGATATTATTGATTTCGTTCGGATCTTTCATACGATCATATAGTTCCCATTCATCTACGTCATAATAAAAATGCATTAATTTATATTCCTCCGTCGCAATACCATAATGCCTTTTAACAGCATGTACTCCAGGGTATTCGTAATAATGATAATATATCGCATCGCGATTCCATTTTTCACCTTCTTGAGTTAATAAGGGCACTATACTTTCACCCTGCATATCTTCAGGAGGCACGAGGCCTGCCAGTTCTAAAAAAGTCTGCGCGAAATCAAGATTTTGAACCATTTCCGTTTCGGTGGTTTCTGGGGTAATAACATTTGGCCATCGAATTAGCAAGGGCGTTTTAAAAGATTCATTGTACATAAATCGTTTGTCGAACCAACCGTGCTCACCTAGATAAAATCCTTGATCAGAGGTGTAGACTACCACCGTATTTTCGGTCAGTCCGGTTTCATCCAAATAATCTAATACTCGCCCCACATTTTCGTCAACGGCTGCAATACTGGCGAGATAGTCTTGCATATAGCGCTGATACTTCCAGATGGTTAAAGTAGAATCGTTCATGTTGGGGTAAGTCTTCTTAAAACTTTCACTTATGGGGTTGTAAACGGCATCCCACGCTGCTTTTTGTTCTTCGGTCATGCGATCATAGGCACCGCGCTTATATCGTTCTTCTAAACGAAGCTCATTGACCACTTTTTGTGACAGTTTATTATCGTAACCTAATTGCATTTCCTTAAGTAGTGTCATTTCTGCGGTGTGCGCCGCGGTTCCTCTAGTTTCATAGTTGTCAAAAAGAGTTTCGGGTAAGGGAAAGGTCTTTTTGGTATATTCTTTATAATGCCTTTCAGCGGGCATCCAAGTACGGTGCGATGCCTTATGTAAATACATCAAAAGAAATGGTTTTGCAGTATCTCTTCGTTTTTCAAGCCAATCCATAGTAAAGTCTGTAATAATATCGGTTACATAACCCGTTACAGTAGTATCGCCTTCAGAGGTAATGAATTTAGGATTGTAATAATCTCCTTGTCCTGGTAAAATTTTGAATTCATCAAAACCCTTAGGATTGTTACCAAAATGTAGTTTGCCAAACATGGCCGTTTGATAACCTGATTTTTGAAGTAACTGCGGAAAAGTAACATTCGTTGTATCAAAGGGCATATGATTATCGATTTTGCCGTTGAGGTGTGAATGTTTACCTGTAAGGATGACTGCTCGTGATGGGGCACAAATTGAATTGGTTACAGATGCATTAGTGAATAGCATTCCCTCTGCAGCGATTCTATCAATATTAGGAGTCTGAATGAGTTTGTCACTATAAGCACTTATTGCCTGATAAGCGTGATCATCAGACATGATAAAGACGATGTTCGGGCGAAGCGGTAGCGCTTTAGGAGTTTTTTTCTTATGGCAAGAAAATAAAAAAAAAGCAATAGCAAACGGAATAAATAGTCTTTTGAATTTCATCTTTGAACGGAGATACTTGAAATTCTAAAGTACGAAAAAATAAGGCTTATTAAAAAGGCAATACTATTGCAAATTATTCACCGTTTTCCCTAAAACTACCAAATTCGTCAACAATTTTTCTAAATGGTTCAAATGAAGCATATTAGCACCATCACTTTTGGCAATTGACGGGTCGAAATGTGTTTCCATGAAAAGCCCATCTACGCCTGTTGCAATTCCTGCTCTGGCAATCGTTTCGATCATATCGGGTCTTCCTCCCGTAACTCCTGAGCTTTGGTTAGGCTGTTGCAAGGAATGGGTAACATCAAGGACCACTGGGGCGTATGCTTTCATGGTAGGAATTCCACGAAAATCAACTACCATGTCTTGATAGCCAAACATCGTACCACGATCGGTAACCATAACTTGACTGTTATCAGAATCAGTTACTTTTTTAACCGCGTGTTGCATGCTCTCAGGACTCATAAATTGTCCTTTTTTTAAGTTGATCACCTTTCCCGTTTTTGCTGCTGCTACAACTAAATCGGTTTGTCGTACTAAAAAAGCCGGAATCTGAAGTACATCAACATATTCAGCAGCTTTAGCAGCATCAGATACTTCATGAATATCGGTTACCGTCGGCACCTTGAAAGTTTCCGAAACTTTTCTGAGAATTTTTAAGGCTTTTTCATCACCGATACCTGTAAAAGAATCGACACGACTTCGATTGGCCTTTTTAAAACTTCCTTTAAAAATATAGGGTATTTCAAGCTTATCTGTTATAGAAACAATCTTTTCTGCAATGCGCAAAGCCATATCTTCTCCTTCAATAGCACAAGGTCCTGAGAGTAAGAAAAAGTTATCGCTAGTAGTATATTTAAGTTGAGGGATAAGATCTAACTGCATTCCTATTAATTTTCTACAAAGATACTATTTTGACTTGTGCTCGGTTATATAAAGAATGGTCTTGTTATCAATGTCCTTTGTAAGGAGCTATGCACTTAAAAGACTAAGTATTGTCAAGTGAGTAAATAATATTGATCCCAAATCAATCTACTATGCAAAGAATACTACTTATGATCTTGTTGCTATGTAGCACAGGTATTGCTGCCCAATTTGGTAAAAATTGCGAATTGCGTCAGTTCAAAATTAATTTGCTGAACCCGAGTTTGGAGTATGAAATGGCCTTAGGCGTCAACACTACTTTTGACATAAAGGTCGGTGTGCAAATTGCAATAGATCCTGCTGAGTCCGATGTTTATAATAATTTGGATTTTTTTCCGACAATAGCCGCACAATATCGTTATTACTATAATTTCGAAAAACGGCAGAAAAATAGGCGGCAGATTTACGGTAATTCTGCTAATTACGTAGCACCAGCTGTAGCAATGTTTTTTCCCGGCACACGAACCATAGACAACCAAGTTACCAAAAACAATTTAAGCTATGCGGGTGTTGTTACAGGATTACAGCGTAGCTATGATTCAGGCATTAATTTTTCTTTTGATGCTGGGGCAGCATACTATTTAGGCACTTCAAATGATGGTATATATCCTGTTGTGAACCTGAGCATAGGGTGGATTTTTAGTGAAAAACGCTGGTGTGTAGGGCGGTAATTCACGTCATATTTCATAAAATTTATTTAAAAAGTAGCGGTATAGTACTTAATGGTGTTAGTTTTAAAAAATCAAACAACACCGTATGACTAAAAAAATACTATTTTGCACCTATTGCATTCTTTCAATCTTCTCTGCTTGGTCGCAACAGAAAGAAACAAATTCTGGTAATACCTTTGCTTTGGTAAATCTTGAACGGCATCAGTTTAAATTTAATTTTCTGAGCCCCGGATTTACTTACGAATTTGCGATTGCCAAAAACGTAACAGCTTCAACCAGCTTGGGTTTGGGTGCTGCAACTTATCAAGAAGGTTATGCTTTAGGGCTTGCAATGAACAATAGAGCGCGTTATTATTATAATTTTAATAGGAGAATTGATAAAGGAAAAAATGTATCTGGTAATTCAGGAAATTACATCTCAGGTGCGCAAGCTATTTTTTTCTCACAATTGCGGTTAGCCACAAATATAGAAGGACCAAAAGATTTTAATGTTGGTTTTTATGGTTTGGTTCATGGTATTCAGCGCACGTATCCAAAAGGTTTTAATTTTACTGCTGAGCTAGGTGCAGGATATTACCAAGGAGACGGAGTAGATTCGGGTTACGGTCCGTTAATCAATTTTACCTTTGGTTGGGTAGCTACTAAGAGGCGTTCAAGAAAACCTGTATTTGATTGATTATTTGGCTTAGTTTTTGATAATTAGAGGCATTGATCTAATTCTTGCATACAAACTATGAAAAACTACATTTTTTTATGTTCAATTTTTTTAATTGGCCTCAATTTGAAAGGTCAATCTGTTAAAAATGTTGCTGAAAATCAATTTAAAATCAATTTTATTAATCCGGGAATTGAATATGAATTTGCTGTTGGAAACGATGCTACCTTAGACTTCGGTGCTGGTCTTCAATTTGTGGCCGCGGGTAGTGGGGCTAATTTCTACTACGCTTTTATACCTGCTTTGAATGCCCAATATAGGTATTACTATAATATGGAAAGAAGGCTTGAAAAAAATAAAAGAATAGAAGGTAATACAGGTAATTATTTGGCATTATCGGGTAACCTTTTTACAGCTGATGTAATCATAGGTAATGTAGAATCTGGAACTGGAACTGCTGGATTTGTCGGCCCTATTTACGGAATACAACGAACCTACCCCAAAGGATTTAATTTTGGAATGGAATTTGGTGCCGGCGTTTATTTTCAAAGCGATCAAAATTTCAGGTCTATAGATAGCGGATTTGCCCCGATAATTAGTTTTAGTATTGGATGGGTGCTAGGAATGAATAAATAAGATCAAACGTACTCTAAATCAGCACAATAAAAATACTCCAACTTTATCTTTTGAAGTCAAAAATAGCAGTATCTTTGCGCGCTTAAAATGGCAAGAGCTTTGCTGTTAATTTTTTGAATTTATGTCAACAACAAAAAATATTGCGATTATCGCGCACGTAGATCATGGTAAAACAACCTTGGTTGATAAGATTATGTATCACTGCCAATTATTTCGTGATAACGAAAATACGGGTGATTTAATTTTAGACAATAATGATTTAGAACGTGAGCGCGGCATTACGATAACTTCTAAGAATGTTTCTGTAGTTTATAAGGATACCAAAATTAATATTATTGACACTCCTGGTCACGCAGATTTTGGCGGAGAAGTTGAGCGCGTATTAAATATGGCAGATGGTGTTTTGTTATTGGTAGATGCTTTTGAAGGACCCATGCCACAAACCCGTTTTGTATTGCAGAAAGCAATTGATTTGGGTTTAAAGCCTTGTGTTGTTATTAATAAAGTAGATAAAGAAAACTGTACGCCTGAAGAAGTACACGAAAAGGTATTCGATTTAATGTTTGAGCTAGGCGCCGAAGAATGGCAATTAGATTTTCCTACGGTTTATGGTTCGGCAAAGCATAATTGGATGAGTGATGATTGGCAGAATGAAACGGAGAATATTGAACCCCTTTTAGATATGGTCATCGAGCATATACCGACATTTAAACCAACCGAAGGGAATACCCAAATGCTCATTACGTCTTTAGATTTCTCTTCGTTTACCGGTAGAATTGCGATCGGTAGACTTACGAGGGGTACTTTAAAGGAAGGACAACAAATTTCTTTGGTGAAAAGAGATAGTAGCATTGTTAAATCAAAAATCAAAGAACTTTTTGTATTTGAAGGGTTGGGCCGTAAAAAAGTGCAAGAAGTTGTTACGGGCGATATTTGTGCTTTGGTAGGTGTTGAAGGCTTTGAAATAGGAGATACCGTAGCCGATTTAGAAAATCCGGAAGGCTTGAAAACCATTGCTATTGATGAGCCAACAATGAGTATGCTTTTCACGATAAATGATAGCCCTTTCTTTGGGCAAGATGGAAAATTTGTGACCTCGCGTCATATTAAGGAACGCTTAGAACGAGAATTAGAAAAAAACCTAGCACTGCGGGTAAATGAAACAGATAGTGCAGATAAGTTTTTAGTTTTTGGTCGCGGAGTTTTACACCTTTCCGTATTAATTGAAACCATGCGTAGAGAGGGCTATGAATTACAAATAGGCCAACCCCAAGTGATTATCAAAGAAATTGATGGTGTTAAATGTGAGCCTGTTGAAAGCTTGACGATAGATTTACCGGAAGAAGTTTCTGGCAAGGCTGTAGAAATGGTGTCTATTCGTAAAGGTGAAATGACCAGTATGGAAGCCAAAGGTGAACGAATGATATGCGAATTCTTAATTCCTTCAAGAGGAATTATTGGCTTGCGTAATCAGCTGTTGACGGCGACAGCGGGCGAAGCAATTATGGCACATCGTTTTCTAGAATACCAGCCAATGAAAGGTGATATTCCCCAACGACAAAATGGGTCGTTAGTATCTATGGAGAAAGGAAAAGCAATTCCTTATTCAATTGATAAACTGCAAGACCGAGGAAAGTTTTTTGTTGACCCAGGAGAAGATATCTATGAAGGCCAAGTTATTGGAGAAAATTCGCGAGGTGATGATATGACTATAAATATTACCAAAACCAAAAAACTGTCGAATGTTCGTTCTTCTGGCGCAGATGATAAGGCTAAAATCGTTCCAGCGATTAAGTTTTCGTTAGAAGAGGCTTTGGAATATATTCAAAAAGATGAGTATGTTGAGGTAACCCCGTCTCATTTACGCTTGCGTAAAATACATTTAACAGAGGTTGAACGTAAACGAAATAAAATAGCGTAGCGAATTATTTAAAGTGATACTTAATCTCCATATTGAATTTCATTATGGAGATTTTTTTTGTCATTCCCGTTCTTCTTGTCATTCCGAATGAAATGAGGAATCTAACCATTAGTGTTATTAACAACAGGTGTTTCTATAAGGATAAAAAGTGAAGTAAGCAGAAAATATACGCATTACATTACTCATTTAGATGACTTCAATTTTTTAGAAGATTCCTCACGTTGTTCGGAATGACAAATGCAAAAAACTACCGCATAGCCGCCGCAGCTGCACCAATAATGCCGGCATGGTTTTTTAATTGAGCAGGTACTACGGGGGTATCTATTTTTAGACAGCTTTCGAATTCACTGAAGTCTTTGGAAGCACCACCACCAAGAATGATAAAATCGGGAGCGATGATCAATTCAATATAACTCAAAAATTTATTGAATCGCTTACCCCATTGACGATAGGTCAAACCCTCACGTTCTTTGGCAGAATCTGCCGCCCACAGTTCAATCTTCTTATATTTCTTATACGGAATTTGTCCTAACTCAAAATTTGGAATTAATTCACCATTTAAAAAGGCACCACTTCCTAAACCTGTACCGATTGTAATCATGAGAACTAAACCTTTTTTGCCTTTTCCAACACCATAATTCATGGAGGCGTAACCAGCAGCATCGGCATCATTGACAACAGTAACAGGTAATCCTGTCGCTTTACTAAAGAGTTCTTTTACATTGAGGTTTAACCACTTTTTATGAAGGTTACCAGGAGATTTGCAAACTCCGCCCTTGATAATGGTGGGGAAACCAACACCAATAGGGCCTTTATGCTCAAAGTGTTTTGCAATTTCAGCAACCACAAGAGCCATATCTTTAGGTTTGCGACCTTCAGGAGTTGGTATTCGATGTCGTTTGGTCAACATTTTACCTGTTTCAGAGTCTACTAGAGCACCTTTTATGCCTGAGCCTCCTATATCGATTCCAAGTACTTTCATGTATTAGTTGGATGGTTTGCGAACAAAAATAACAAAAACTTTTGCAGTAATACTTATCCTAATTCTACCGCCGTACCAACAACGGATATCACTGTGTATGCTCCAGCTGAAATAGATTCAATATCCAAATTGATTCCAATAATGGCGTTTGCATTTAAGCGCTTGGCATGGGCATTTAATTTTTGAAAAGCCTCTTCTTTGGCTTCTTCAAGATTTCTTTCATATGCTTCAAAGTATTTTTTTTGCTTGAACATATCTTTAAAGCTCAATTGGGTATTACCGTAAGTTACATATGTAGTTGTTGATACAATACCTAAATATTTAACTATTGATTTTCCTTCAATACTGTTTGTGGTTGTTATAGTCATTTTTTATGGGTCGTATGTTACATTCATTTTGTATCATATTAAACGGCACGTTGAACCACTTCAAAGACTTTGTTGCCATCACACTTTAAGGTTTTAGAGGGGTACTTTAAAATGAGTGCATAGTCATGTGTTGCCATTAAAATAGTACGGCCCGCTTTATTGATATCTTGTAAGACCTTCATTACCTCTACACTAGTTTGTGGATCTAGATTTCCTGTGGGCTCATCTGCAAGGATTAATTCAGGGTCATTTAATAAAGCTCTGGCTATAGCAACTCGTTGTTGCTCTCCACCCGAAAGTTCATGGGGAAATTTAAAACCCTTGGTTTTCATACCTACTTTTTCAAGTACATCTTGAATTTGCAGATCCATTTTAGCTTGATCACGCCAGCCTGTAGCCTTTAAAACGAAGTTCAAATTTTTATGAATAGTACGATCTGGTAGTAGTTTAAAATCTTGAAAAACAATACCTAACTTTCTTCGTAAAAACGGAATGTCTTTTTCACGCAGTTTTTTTAAATCAAAACCTACAATATGACCAGTTCCCTTTTTAAGGGGTAAATCTCCATAAAGCGTTTTCATGAAACTGCTCTTGCCACTTCCCGTTTTACCGATAAGGTAGACAAACTCTCCATTTTTAACATCTAAACTAACATGATTTAAGACTAAACTTTGTTTTTGAAAAATAGAAACATCTTGAAGCTCAAGGATGGTTTCAGTTGATTTTTCAGATTGATCTTCAGTTATTATCATGTAAATTGTTGTTGATATAAAAGTAATAAGTTCAAGTGGATAACGAATTACCTCATCTCAAAATCTTTTTAATTTTGATTTGAATTAGGTTGCTAAAAAGACCTTAAGATCTAGGTTAAGGAGTCTTTAATACAAGAAATTATTTGTTATACATAACCTAAAGCGATAATCGAATATACTTTGGCGTAATAATTGCCGTTATCTAAAATAGTTAATAGTTAGAACACTATGATAAAAAAAGCAACCGCGTTATTGCCCTTTTTTATAGGGATGGTTTTCTTAGGTACTTCACAAGAAACCGAAATTTATACCCATCAAGACAAAGATTATCAAGATGCTTTAGCCTTATATAATAATGAGCAATACCAAGCAGCTCAAACGATTTTTGCTAGAGTTAAAAACACTACGAATAACCTTGAAACTAAAGCAAATAGCGCTTATTACGAAGCCAATGCTGCGGTACGACTTAATCAACTAGGGGCTGATAATTTAATGGAAGATTTTGTAGAAAAGTACCCTACTTCTACGAAGCGGAATTCAGCTTTTGCCGATGTTGCTGAATACTATTTTGAGACTGGTAAATACCCTTACGCATTGAAATGGTATAATAAAGTAGACCAGAAAGCACTATCACGTGGTGAAATGGACAAGTTTAATTTTAACTATGGCTATTCGCTTTTTGCTTCAAAAAAAACCAATCAGGCTGAATCTTATTTGCAAAAGGTCACCGACTCACCTGTATACGGTTCTCAGGCCAAGTATTATTTGGGATATATATCTTATCAAGAAGACGATTATGAGGAAGCGAATGAACGTTTTGATGAAATAACAGATCCGGATATTCTTGAAGAGAAAATGAACTACTATCAAGCTGATATGAATTTCAAGCTTGGTAATTTTGAAAAGGCCATTGCCTTGGCAAAAAAACAAATGACTAAGGGTGATCGCAAAGAAAAGTCAGAGCTTAGTAAGATCATCGGTGAGAGTTACTTCAATTTAGGACAATACGAGAATGCTATAACTTATTTAAAAGACTACAAAGGCAAAAGAGGTCGGTGGAATAATACTGACTATTATCTATTAGGCTATTCTTATTACAAGCAAGGAGATTTTATCAATGCCATACAACAGTTTAATAAAATTATTGGAGGTACAAATAGCGTTTCTCAAAATGCCTATTACCATTTAGCAGAATGTTATCTTAAACAAGATAAAAAGCAAGAAGCGTTAAATGCTTTTCGAAATGCTTCACAGATGCAGTTCTCACCAGAAATTCAAAAAGATGCCTATTTGAATTATGCGAGGCTGAGTTATGAAATTGGTAATGCTTATGAGCCCGTACCTCAGGTAATAGCTACTTATTTAGATCGATACCCCAATGATAGCAATGCCTCTCAAATGAAAGAGCTTTTAGTAGATTCTTACATTACCTCTAAAAATTTCAAAGGTGCTATGGAATTGTTGGAGAAAAATAGAGATTTTGCGAGTAAAGCTACTTATCAAAAGGTGGCATTCTATTACGGTATTGAACAATTTGTAGATGCTGATTATTCTGGTGCTTCTGAGAGTTTTGACAAATCTTTAAAGAATGCTGAAGATGCTCTTTTTAAGTCAAGAGCGAACTATTGGAATGGAGAATCGCTATATCTTTTAAATCGTTTCGATGAAGCTTTAACAAATTATAACATGTTTCGGCAAAATGGAGTTTCAAGAACTACTGATGAATATGCTGAGATTAATTATAATATGGCTTATGCGTATTTCAAACTTAGAGATTATGAGAATGCCATAAGTCACTTTAGTAGTTTCGCAAGTTCTGGCTCAAAAGATATTGAGAAGCTAAATGATGCTTATTTGCGATTAGGAGATAGTTACTTTGTCACCAGTAAATATTGGCCGGCGATAGAAACGTATAACAAGTCTTTAGCACTTACTGGTCCAGAAAAGGATTATGCTGTCTTTCAAAAAGCTTTGAGTTATGGTTTTGTAGGTAAAACAGATTCAAAAATAGAATCCCTAGAACAATTCGTTTCTAAATACCCAAGATCTACCTTAAAAGACGATGCTCTTTTTGAATTAGGGAATACGCTAATAAGTATTGGACAACAAAATAGAGGCTTACAAGCCTATGATCAACTAATTAGCGGCTATAGAGGTAGTTCATTTATACCACAAGCTATGATGCGACAAGGATTGGTGCATTATAACAACAGTCATAATGAAAAGGCTTTAGCTAAGTTTAAGGCAGTTGTACGCGATTATCCTAAAACACAAGAAGCTATTCAAGCTGTTGCAACGGCCAAGTTGGTCTATGTTGATATGGGACGTGTTAATGAATATGCCGCATGGGTGCGCGATTTAGATTTTGTTGAGGTTACCGATACAGAATTAGATAATGCCACCTTTGAATCAGCTGACAAGCAGTACGCTCAAGGTAAAAAAGATGCAGCCATTCGTGGTTATACCAATTATATAGAACAGTTTCCAAACGGCCTGCACGCTGTAAAGGCAAATTTTAATTTGGCTCAACTTTATTTTGCTAAAGATCAAAGAGATCAGGCCTTACCTTATTACAAGTACGTTGCTGATCGGGCTGCAAGCGAATATGCAGAGCAAGCTTTAACTCGAGTTTGCGAAATCTATATTGGAACAAAAAATTATACTGCAGCCTTACCTTATCTAGAACGTTTAGAAGATCAGGCCGACATTCAGCAAAATCGAACTTTTGCGCAGTCGAATCTTATGAAAGGGTATTATGAAAGGCAGAATTATTCAAAGACCATTGCGTATGCAGAAAAAGTATTAGCAACCCCTACGATTGATGACCGTATTAAAAGTGATGCCAAGACAATGATTGCGAGGTCGGCAATTAAAACTGGTGATGAGCCTCGAGCGAAAGTAGCTTATAACGAGGTGTTGAAGATTGCTACAGGGGCTTTGGCCGCTGAAGCTTTGTATTATGATGCTTATTTTAAGAATCAAGAACAGGCTTATGAGGCGTCTAGCACCGCGGTTCAAAAACTCGCTAAAGATTATTCTAGTTACAAAGAATGGGGTGGTAAAGGTTTAATTATAATGGCCAAGAACTTTTATGCCTTAGGCGATGCCTATCAGACAACTTATATTTTAGAAAGTGTTACTATCAATTTCGAGCAATACCCAGATATTATTGCGGATGCTAAGTCAGCATTGGCGGTGATAAAAGCAAAAGAAGCCAAGAGTAATTCCTCGGTGAATTTGAATGATAATTAAAATGCAAACCAAAGAACACAATATGCAACAACGACTTATAGCATTCCTTTTGGTTTTAGGAATTAGCTCGCTAAGCTGGGCGCAAGATGAAGAAAAAGAAGATATTGGTACTGAAACGGTCACCGTTACCAAAGCCTATACACCTACTATAGCTGATGCGTTTAAGATTAAGACAATGCCCAAAATGAACGATTCGATCGTTCTGCAAAAAAAGAAAATCAATTATAGTATATTTTCGGTTCCGGTGGCATCAACATTCACACCAGCGAAAGGGGCAGCTTCCAAAGTAAAAAAAATACCGCCTCCCACTTTATATAATTCGTATGCCTCCGCTGGGGGTGGCAATCCTGCAAATTTAATGGCTAAGTTTTATACGAGTCGATCTATTGATAGAGAATCAGGTTATACGATCAGCTTAAGACATAATTCATCAATGGCTGATATAGCAGCAGCTGATATTACGGGTTTTGATTTAGATAACTCCTATTCAAATAGTGAATTAGAAGGTTCTTATAAAAAAAGAGGTCGTGATTATGATTGGGGAGTAGATCTCGGATTAGAACATCAACGTTATAATTGGTATGGATTGCCTGAAAATGCATTCGAAGGAATACCAGTTGATGCTATTTTTATAACTGATTTCGGAGAAACTCAGAACTATTACATGGGCGAAGTAGAAGCTCATGTCAACTTCGAAGACACTTACTTTAAAGGCGCTAATTTGCGCTATCGTCGCTTTTTTGATGCGGTTAAATCTGGTGAAAATAGGATAGTTTTCAGTCCGGCATTTGAGTTTCCAATTGCTGATGAAACTTTTGCTCTTAAATTCAAGGCTGACTATGTGAACGGAAGCTTTGAAAACGCTAGTTTAAACAATACCGAAAATACAGTGGGAATAAACTATAGCCATTTTCAAGTTGGGGTCAACCCTAGTATAACTATGCTGCGCGATGATTTGACTTTAAACCTTGGGGTGAATTTGGTTTACGCCTTAGATGGAGAGCGTAGTGATAGTAACTTTTTCGCTTATCCTGCAATAACTGCATCGTATCGTTTGTTAGATCAAGTAGCGATAGCTTATGGGGGTATAGAAGGCGAATTGCAGCAAAATTCATATTATGGTTTTGTTGAAGAAAATCCTTACGTGTCTCCTACATTAACGATAGCGCCAACAGATAAACAATATGACGCCTATTTAGGCTTGAGAGGTCAATTATTTCCTAATTTAAGTTACAATGTAAGGGCATCGTATAAAGCGGAGAACAGAAAGCCGTTATTTAAGTTGAATGCTCGGCATGAAACTCGTAGGGATGATAGGTTGTATTATGTCGGTAATTCATTCGAAATATTTTCTATTGATGGGGTAACAATTGGTGATGATGTGCGAACCTTCTCGGTATTTGGAGAATTGAATATTGATGTTAATCGTAATTTCACTTTAGGCATGAATGCGGAATTTTTCACCTATAATACGGAGACTAATCTACCTGCTTGGAATTTGCCAGATGCCCAAGGCTCTTTGTTTTTGGACTATCAGATTGGTAAGCAATGGTATTTGGGTGCGAATTTATTTTATATTGGTGAACGTCAAGATTTTGCTGCAACTGCGGTTGCTAATACTTTGCCACAAGATTTTCTATCCACGATTATCGACTTAGAGGGGTATTTTGATGTCAATGCGCATATTGGCTATCGCGTTTCAGACCAGCTGTCAATCTTTGCAAAGGGTGCTAACCTTGCGAATAATAACTACCAAAGATGGGCTAATTATAGAGTGCAAGGGCTTCAGGTGCTGGGCGGAGCGACTTATAAGTTTGATTTTTAAAGCTCCGTTATTAATTCCTTATGAAGTAGGGTTTTAAGGCAAGAGATTGTTATATACATTCAACGAATTATTCATTCAAAATTGAATACGTTTTGTAAAAGTTTGGCGTTAGACATGAATGAAAGCTGTTGAGCTACTTTTAAGTAAAAAAGATTAAGCGATTTCTAAATTTATAGTGCCGTGAATAAATTGACCTCTGATACTATTAGAAAAATACTTCCTTTTATCTGGCTTGGTTGTCTTTGTTTTACATTGTTTTTAGGGTGCTCTTCAGAAGACCCCGTAGATCAGCCTGTTGTAAACTTAGATACAGATGGTGATGGTATCCTTGACGAAGAAGAAATTGCTAATGGTACCAACAAGAATAACGCCTGTGACCCTGTTCAAGCATCTGGTTATACAGGTTACGATAGTACGAGTAGTATTTGGCTAGCTTCGGATTGTGATAAAGATGGCATAACCAATGGTGATGAACTATCTGCGAATACAGACCCATACGTTGATCAAATTAAAGATACCGATGGAGATGGTCTTGTTGATAGCGAAGAGCTTATAGGAGGTACAGATCCTAATGATTCTTGTGACCCTGTTCAGGTTTCGGGTTACACCGGGTACAATGCTTCAAGTACATTATGGGCTACTTCAGATTGTGATGCAGATGGTGTTTTGAATGGTATAGAGTTGAGGAATGAAACCGATCCGTACCTTGATGATACGGTTTATCCTATTGCAGAGTTTTTACCTAAACTTTCAGATTTGTTATTGTTTGAAGGAGATGTGGCTGATCTCGATTTTAACGCAACAGTTACGGCTTATGAGCTCGCCACGCCACTATACTCTGATTATTCGTATAAATTACGATCCGTTTCAATACCTAAGGGAACAAAAATGACGTATACAGGGGCTGGACTCCTCGATTTTCCTGATAATACAATTATTAGCAAAACCTTCTATTACCTGAATGATGAACGGAATCCGGCGGGTGGCAGACAATTGATTGAAACTAGACTTTTAATTAAGAAAAATGGGCTATGGGAAGTAGGGAACTACCTTTGGAATGCAGCTCAAGATGAAGCTTTTTTGAGCCTAGATGGTCCTACGGTACCCATTAGTTGGATAGATAATTCAGGAGCAAGTCGCAATGTAAATTATCAAGTTCCTATTCAAACTAATTGTATGCAATGTCATAACGTTAATGGAGTGACCAGGCCTATTGGACCGAAGGCGCGAAATCTGAACTTTACGTTTAATGGTATCAACTCATTACAGAATTTTGTAGATAGAGGGCTTTTAGAGAGTGCCCCTAGTCTCTCTGAAATAGAGGAGTTGCCAATTTGGTCTGATGAAACTTTTTCTCTTTCTGAACGAGCCCGAGCTTATATGGATACCAATTGTGCACATTGTCATCAACCTGGTGGATTTCATAATGCAAATATTGGCACACGACCTGATTTTAGGTATGAAACTTCTTTTGCCAATAGCAATATCGACCCTTTTAAGGCCGATATTCGCAATAGAGTAGGCATTGACCCTGCTTTTGGACCTTCTATGCCTTTACTGGGGGTTACTATAAAACACGAAGAAGGGGTGCAACTGATTCAAGATTACATAGATTCTCTCAATTAAGTAAGTCCGACTGAAGCGAATTCTTGTAGAGAGGATGGCGCTTCTAGAAGAATTGCTAGTATTTAAAGGTGAATTTCGATTTCCGCTTATCGAATTCACATACTTTTTTGATATTTAGTACGTTATAACTTCAATTTTAGTATGTAATTTCTTACAATTAATAAAAATGAAGACACGTATCGCAATACCACAATTTCGTTATATGATAGTGACTTTAGCACTTTATTTTGGCCAAAGTCTTATTGCTCAAAATTTGGTGGTAAATCCAAGTTTTGAAGATTTGTTGCAATGTCCGAAAGATTATGGTTCCTTTGAAAATGACGTATTATTTTGGACGTGCCCTACTGATGGCAGTACCGATTACTTCAATACTTGTAGTGCACAAATGGATATTACTGAAAATTTCGCTGGCACCCAAAAACCTTATGATGGTGAGGCTTACGCAGGTTTTTACGCCTACGGTCCAAAAGACTATCGCGAGTACATTGGGGGTGAAATAAAGGAAACACTACAGAAGGGCAAAAAATATATAATTTCGGCAAGAGTCAGTCTCTCTGATAATTCAGGTTACTCCGTGAACGAATTAGGCTTTCTTTTCCGAAGCAAAGCCCTAGACTTGAAAATTACTAGGAACATCCCGTACCAACTCATTGCACAAAATGGTCTTTCAGAGTATGTCGGAATCATTCGACCGAAATTTTACAACAATAAAAATTCGTGGATAGAAATAAAAAAGGAATACACGGCAAACGGCACAGAACGCTACTTTACCTTTGGTAATTTTAAGGATAATCGAAAAACGCAACTGCATTTAACGGATAAAGACTTAAAAAAGGCTTCGTACTATTTTGTTGATGCCATTTCAATTAAGCAAGCAAACGAGTCTTTTAATTTGAAAGAAATTTATGTGCTCGAAGGATTAAATTATGATGTAGATGGTTTTCAAATAAAAGATGAATCTTTGGCAAAATTAAAAGGGTTAGTTGCTTTTTTAAAGGAGAATCCTTCTTTAATTGTTACGGTTAACGGGCATACAGATAATGCCGGAACCAATCAATATAATAAAGAATTGTCAACTAAAAGAGCCAAATCTGTAGGTTTGTTTTTAGTTGAAAATGGCCTATCTCCATTCAGAATTGCATGGAAAGGTTACGGGGCGGCAAAGCCAATAATGGCTAATAAAACCGAAAAGGGGCGACAGAAAAACCGTCGTGTGGAATTTGTTATTTCGAAAAGAAGCAAACAGTTTTATGCCTCTGGGGTGTTCGAAGATGACGATGAATAATAAGAATTCGCAATAGAACGTAAACTCAAGCGTACTACATCCTAGTATTTTAACCACTTAACGAAGGGCATAGCTAATCGGCCTATTTTAATAGTATAATTTCCTATTTTAGAGCCGGTTATAACTACGCTTCGTTTGGTGTATGTACGATTAAAATATAAAGTATTCCTAATTATGCTGCTATTTAGCAGCTTGATCTTTGGCCAGAACTTGGTTAAAAACCCAAGTTTTGAAGACTTTGTGAATTGCCCTAATCACTTGGGTAGTTTTGATGAGAATGTTACACATTGGTCAACCCCAACAGATGGTTCTACAGATTATTTTAATCGCTGTAGTACGGCAATGGGTACACCTAAAAACTTCAATGGTAGTCAGTCAGCTAATTTCGGACACGGATATGCAGGCCTATATTTATATGCGCCTGATGATTATAGAGAATATTTACAAGCTGAGTTATCTGAGACTCTGGTTAAAGGTAAAAAATACAGGGTGTCTTTTTATGTGAGTTTGGCAGAGCGTTCTGATTTTGCAGTTAAAGATTTCGGTGTTTTATTTTCGAAGGATAAAATCCAAGTTCCCGGAAAAAAGGAATTATCAAAACGCAAAAGGTATACCTCACCTATAGTCAACTATAATTTTATGGAAATTGGTTATTCTAATTTTTATTCTGACACCAAAGATTGGATCTTGGTAAATACCCAATTTACAGCCAAAGGAACGGAAAAATTCATGACCGTAGGTAATTTCAAAACCAATGCAAGAACCCGAATGTTTAAAACAAAACGTAACGCCCGTCAAGGTGCTTATTATTATGTTGATATGTTTCGAGTTGTAACCGTAGATGAAGGTGCAATGTCGGCTTCAGATACAGCCGTAGATAAAGCAGAAGATTTGAATAATTATACGTTAAATGAGATTCATGTATTCGAAAATTTACTTTTTGATTTTGATAAATTTCAGTTGTTAGATGATGGTAAGCGTGAAATGAAAGCCTTATTTCAGTACATAAATACAGATGAATCTCTTCAAATTACTATAAACGGACATACCGATACTATTGGTTCGGAAAGGTATAATTTGCTTCTTTCAAGAAAACGAGCGCAAGCCGTTGCGCGGTATCTTCAAGGTTTGGGTTTGCCAAGAGATAGAGTAACATGGACTGGTTTAGGAGATGAAAAGCCAATTGCCTCAAATAAAACAGAAGCCGGAAGAAAACAAAATCGCAGGGTTGAATTTGTGATTACCAAAAAGGGGCAATTGCAAAAATGATATTGTCATGCTTTTTGGGTATTAACCCGTATCCTCCAATTTCAAAATTGCTGCCGTTCGGGCTCTTGTAGCTAAGCAAAAAGCCTCATCTTCATGTAACGACTTGCCGTAACTTGGAATCATCGTTGATAATTTTTTCTGCCACAGCTTTGATTTAATTTCGTCAGGAAAACATTCTTTTAAAATATTTAGCATGATAGATACGGCTGTAGAGGCACTTGGTGAGGCACCTAATAGAGCCTTTATAATCTTATCGCGATTAGTTGCGATTTTGGTACTATTAGCGTATTTATCCATTAAAGAGTCAAAGCCTTTTACACATATATGTCTGTTCAGAAGTCTCTTCTTTTTTGCTTGTTAAGCACTTTTTTAAGGTGTATGAATTTGAAATGAATTATTCTATAGTGTAGTACTGGGGTTTCTGTGTTTATAGATTCTGAGAAAGAGGCTTTAGAATTTTTCTGAAATCCGTAGTAAGGCATCATTCCATTCAATTAATAAATGTAACATACGTTAAATAAAGAAGACTTATCAATAAACTTCCTATGACTTTAGTTAAAGGATTCTTACAATCACGACTCGTTCGTAAAATACCAACCTATAGATATGTTGTTGGTATTACAGTAGGTTTGTTGATGGCATTTTTCCTTTACGCTTTGCAGTATATGGCTCGAGAAGGGGTGCGATGGACATCGATTTCGGAGACTGACTTATGGCTTTTCAATGAAACAGAAGTGGATTTTTATAACTTAATATTTGCATTTATTGCTGTCATTGTAGGTCAATCTTTTTTTATTGAGTATATATTTAATACTTCAAAAGGGAATTTCAAAGTTAGATCAGGACGGTTAAAGACAATAGTTAACGATCAGAGACTTTTTAATTGGTACTTTTTAACTTGGTTTTCTAAAATGGCCATGATGTATGGCTTGTTATTTGCTACAGCGGGTCTTGGGGGTTTTTATTTGATGAGTTTTTATCCAGATTATCGTTTCATGTTTGTTTTAATGATAATTGTACTTTTCTTCCAGCCATGGAATGGGTTGCTTTTGACTTTTAAAAAGCGGACGTTCAAATGGATGGGAATTTCTCTTTTAGCAGTATCACTCTTATCATTTGGACTTTCAAAAATTCAAATAATTAATTACGAAGTATTAAATCAGAAAGTCTTAAATAAACGCTTGGATATGCGTTATAATTTAAGAATACCTATTTCCAAAATTTATAGCACTTCCTCATATAGATTTAATAACATTCCAAATATATCAATTGCAATGTTGAGAGATAGTAGTAAAATAGAACCTCAATTATATGTGGGTCAGAAGAAAATAAGTAAAGGAGAACTTCCTCAAGAGGTACTGCAAATACGAGATAAACAATACAATGAAATTCATCAGTACATACCCGTTTTTTTATGTATTGATGAAGAGGTTCCGATGAGTTATATTCATGAAATAAAACGAGAACTTACTCTTGTTAATCAACAGAATTTTAATTATGTTGTCATTCCTTCTGATGCAGAATATGATGAAAAATATTATGTAAGAAGTAATAGAACATTTCTTTCCCAGTATAACACAGATTATTTCGCCCCTGATTATAGTTTCTATTTTAAAAAAGTTAATACTGTATCAAATCGAATAGAAGTTTCGATTTCTAACCAAGGTTATGCAATCAATGAAGTAGATTTTGATTTAATGGAATTGCCAGGTGTTATCAGTGCTCAAATACGCAATAACTTGGATTATGCAATTGTTTTGAATTTCAAAGAGAATGTAAATTTTCAAACCTACTTTAACATTATTGCAATCATTAACGAAGTTGTTTATACTCTGAGAAAAAAAGAAGCTCTGGATCAATATGGCTTGGATTACAAGGATTTGGAAGTAAATGGTCTCTATGGGATAACTGACCAAATGAGAAATCTCAGAAAAGCAATAGTCAGTAAATATCCAATGAGATATGTTGAAAATTGGGATGAATCTGGTGTACGATTACAAAAAAAGCCCCAACCAGATTTTGCTTTACCAGAGTAAGAAAACTTCTAAGGCAATTTATTTATTGTTTTAGTTAGGTAAATCTTAGTGAAGTGTAAAAAACTAACCATAAAAATGGACTTAGATTTGGAAAGACTTATTGACGTTGATAACATGCCCTCAGTCTATTTTAAATGAATAATGGAAGAAATTGCCAAATACGGCATACCCTAAGGTCTTAAAAAAATTGGTGCAAGTAAAGGTTAAAGATAAAGTTTCGTTATGGAAAGTAACCCTAGACATTCTCCAATTTCAAAATTCCTGCCGTTCGGGCTCTTGTAGCTAAGCAAAGAGTTTCATCTTCATGTAACGACTTACCGTAACTTGGAATCATCGTTGATAATTTTTTCTGCCACAGCTTTGATTTAATTTCGTCAGGAAAACATTCTTTTAAAATATTTAGCATGATAGATACGGCTGTAGAGGCACCAGGTGAAGCACCTAGTAAAGCGGCTAAAGTTTTATCGCGATTAGTTACAATTTCGGTACCAAACTTAAGTATGCCTCCTTTTTCTTTATCTTTTTTAATGATTTGTACCCGTTGGCCTGCAGTAATAAGTTGCCAATCTTCAAATTTTGCATTCGGATAGTATTTTACTAAAGCCTCAAAACGCTCTTCAGGCGATTGAATGACCTGTTCAATCAGATATTTAGTCAGTGAAATATTGTGAAGGCCAGCAGATAGCATCGGATAAATATTGTGCGCGTCTAATGATAGAAGCAGGTCAAGGTAAGAGCCATTTTTAAGAAACTTAGTAGAAAATCCGGCATATGGTCCAAATAACAAAGACCGCTTCCCATCTAACATTCGGGTATCTAAGTGGGGCACTGACATTGGGGGAGCTCCTTCATCAGCCTTGCCATAAACCTTAGCTTCGTGTTGTAAGATAACACTGGGGTTGGTGCACATAAGAAATTGACCACTAACAGGAAACCCACCATAACCTTGACCTTCAGGAATATCAGATTTTTCTAACAACTTCAAAGCGCCTCCACCTGCACCAATAAAAACAAAGTCACTATATTCTTTTTTTTGATAATCGTTTTCTAAATCTGTTACTTCTATTTCCCAGATTCCATTTTCTTTTTTGGTTAAATCTTCGACCTGATGGGCAAGTAAAACTCTTACCCCATCGCATGATTTAAGGTAAGTAATCATACTACGTGTTATAGCTCCAAAATTTACATCAGTGCCGATTGACATTCGTGTGGCAGCCAACTTTTCGTTTGTTGCTCTTCCATTCATCATTAGGGGTAGCCATTCTTTGATAAGATGATGATCTTCGCTGTAAAGCATATCTTTAAACATTGCATAAGAAACAAGTTTCTGATAGCGCTTTTTTAAAAAAGAAGAATTTTTATCACCAAAAACCAAACTCATATGATCGATATCATTAATGAACGGCTCTTGAGTTTGAATAAACTCATGGGCTATCAAAAAAGCCCAAAATTGTTTTGACACTTCAAATTGTTCACTGATTTTTAAGGCTTTCGAGATATCAATTTCACCTAGGTCATTTTCGGGGGTATAGTTTAATTCGCAAAATGCGGAATGACCAGTTCCCGCATTATTCCAAGCATCCGAGCTTTCAGCAGCAACTTCATTCAAGCGCTCATAAATGGTAATGTTTACATTAGGAAGGAGTTGTTTTAGTAAAACCCCGAGAGTAGCACTCATAATACCAGCTCCGATTAAAGTAAATTCACGTTTGTTGCTCATAAGGAATATTTGACTACGCAAAATTAACAAACCATTCTTAACCTAATTTTTGGCACCGATTTTGTAATAGAATCATAGGAAAATGATCTGGCCACTTAAACTTACTAGTATTAGAAGTACTATGGCGATCAATGAAATAATTCTTTACTTTTACAATGAGATTAAAACTATTAAAATAAGAATATGAAAAATTTGGTACAAAAAATAGGTAGTGTATTCGTTTTGACTGCATTGATGATTTCCGGAACAGTGGAAGCTTCAATTAATTCAGAGAAAGTATCAATTACAAAATCAGCTGTTGTTAAAGATAATTTAATTGGAGGATGGGAATATACAGTGGAAGGAGCTCCTGAGGGGTATGAGAGCGGTTTTTTGCTAATTGTCAAACAAAATGGAGCGTATAAGGTTCAGGTGCAGCTTAGTGGTGGGGCGGTGAATGGTGATGATGTTGTTGTCAAAGGTAATAATATCACATTTAATATTACCGTTGAGGGTGAAACAGTAAAAGTTGATTTAAACGCCAAAGGCAGTAAAATTACAGGCACAAGTACATCACCTACGAATGGTACAATGAATATTACGGGTGTTAAAAGTATTTCTCCGCAATAGTTATTCTATAGCTTATTTATTAAAGACTCTGCTTACAAATGCTGTTTGAAAATTATCTTTCAAACAGCATTTGTGTTTTACCCATATTCAGAATTAAGTTAAAGCGAACTTCAGATTATTTTACAACCTATTATTTTCCTTATTTTTGATCGAATCGATACGCTTTGAAAATGAGATATATAATTTGTCTGTTGTTGTTTGTACTAACCAGTTGTAAACTATCAAAGGAAAAAGTGGATCTAATTGTGGTAAATGCCAACATATATACTGTTGATAATAATTTCTCACAAGCTTCTGCTTTTGCCGTTAACCATGGGAAATTTATTGCCGTTGGAAATGACAATGAAATTCATGAAAAATTCGTTGCCACTGAAACCATAGATGCACGTGGTCGAACGATAACCCCTGGCTTAATAGATGCGCATTGTCATTTTTACCGATTAGGGCTTAACCAGCAAGTTGTTGACCTGGTAGGGACTCAAAGCTTTATGGAAGTCCTGGAACGCGTTCGCCAATTCCAATTAAAAAATAAAAAAGCATTCATCTTAGGAAGAGGTTGGGATCAAAATGATTGGGAGGTAAAAGAATTTCCAACGAAAAAAGAATTGGACAAATTCTTTCCAAATACGCCAGTTGTTCTTGAACGAGTTGACGGTCATGCGTATTTAGTGAATCAGAAGGCTTTAGAGCAAGCGGGTATTGAGGAAAATACTGCAATAGCAGGTGGCGAAATTGTAAAAAATAAGCAGGGTATAACGGGAGTGTTGATTGATAATCCCATGCGAATGATTGATGCTATTATACCTGAACCAACGCTTAAAGCTAAAGTGCAGGCTTTGAAAGATGCAGAAAAAATTTGTTTGAGTTATGGTCTAACTACAGTCAACGACGCGGGTATCGATAGATCAACGATTGAACTTATAGATAGTTTGCAACAAACAGGTGAATTGGCAATTCGTATCTACGCTATGGTAAGTAATACCCCAGAAGATGTTGGATACTATTTAGCACGACCCCCTGTTAAAACAGAACGATTAAACGTACGCTCAATAAAAGTATATGGTGATGGCGCATTAGGTTCTAGAGGAGCTGCATTGAAAGAACC
>CALDYU010000013.1 GCA_937944485.1 uncultured Flavobacteriaceae bacterium
ACCCAGAATTAGCTGGTGGTGCTTCAAATGGTTCAAGCAATGAACTTGCTGAAATTAGAGAAACTGAGGCTTCTTTATCTGCTAAGTTAGATAACTTACTACAAGAAGCTGGCATAGATGCGCAACTTATGGAAAGCCTTGGTTCTAGTATCAAAAACTTTGAAGGTGCTGCCAAAGGTATTGCTCCGACAGTTGATGCAATGGAATCTACACGTAAGTATTCTGATGAAATGGTACAAGCTGCCGCTCAGATGGAATCATTGAACAGTTTATATAAAGTTCAGTTAGAAAGTGCTAGCAAACAGGCTACTGCTAACGAAGAGCAATTACAAAATGCTGCTGCGTTGAAAGAGCAAATGGAGTCTTTAGCTACTAATTTATCTTCATTGAACGGAGTATATGGTGGTATGTTAACTGCAATGAGTAAAAACTAATTTAGTTTTAGTTAAATAACCCAAATCAAATAATAATTAAAACGAATTAGAAAACATGGCAGGAGGAAAACAGTCACCACGTCAGAAAATGGTAAACCTAATGTATTTGGTTTTCATTTGTATGCTGGCGTTAAATATGAGTAAAGAAGTACTCGCAGCATTCGGTCTTATGAACGAAAAAATGGAGACTTCGAACGTAAAAACTACAGAGAGCAATAACCAGTTCTTAGCGAGTTTAGAAACAAAAGCTTCTGAAGATAAAGTGAAGTATGGTAAGGTTTATGAAAAAGCCAACCAAATAAAGCAATTATCTCAATCATATTTTGATTACCTAGAAGGTCTTAAGAAAGAAATGATGGAAGGTGTTGAAGACCCTAAAGATTATCAAGTAATGGACAAAGCTGATTTCTTAGACACCAAATTTTTCCAAGGAGAGAAATTGGCAGAAGGTGGTCAAGAATTTATGAAGCGTATTAATGATTATCGTTCTCAAGTATCAGGTCTTGTTCCAGCTGGAATGAAAACAACTGTTGAATCTAGATTCGAAGTTGGTGATGCTAATGGTAAAGTTGAAAAGCGTGATGGTACTAAGCAAGATTGGATTAAGTATCATTATGAAGGTTTCCCTTTAATTGCTTCTTTGACGAAGTTAACCGCGTTACAGTCTGATATTAAAGCAACTGAAGAAGATGCATTAAAATCAATGTTGGCAGGTAATTTGAGTGAGCAAGTATCTTTGAAAAATTTTGCTACTTCATTGCAAGCTGCTAAAACGGCTTTCTATACTGGTGAAAAGTACGATGGTAAGATCATTATTAGTAAAACTGATAATTCATCTACACCTGTAAGAGCTGAATTAACTCTTGACGGAAGAAAGTTGGCAGAAGGTAGAGACTATAAATTAGAAGCTGGTGGCGTTAAAATGCTAATAGGTTCTGGTGCTGCCGGTGATCATACTATTAAAGGTAAAATGTTCTTTAAGCAAGATGGCGATGAAATTGAAGTTGATGTAGAAAATACATTCGCAACAATTTCTAAACCTAATGCGGCATTAATCGCTGCAGATAAGATGAATGTGGTATATCGTGGTGTAGCGAATCCAATGTCGATTTCTATCCCTGGTATTCCTAATAATAAGGTAAGTGCTTCTGCACCAGGTCTTAAAAAGATCAATGGTAGTAGTTATGTCATGAACCCAAGAAAAGGAAGAACTGTTAAAATAATGGCTTCTGGTACTTTACCTGATGGTCAACGTATTAGCACACCTGCAACCTTTAGAATTAAAGATATTCCAAGACCTTCTGGTTCTTTAGCGAAGCAAATAGGTTCTGTAAAGTTGCCACGTAAAAATGTTGAGATTTCTACAGTTGGTGCGATATTAGAAGACTTTGATTTTGATTTGAATCTAAAAGTAAGTGGATTTAAATTTAAAGTGCCAGGTCAACCTACTGTAAATGTTAAAGGTAACCGTTTGAATTCACAGGCTAAATCAGCATTAAAGAGAGCTAAGAGAGGTTCTGCTGTACAGTTCTTTGATATCAATGCGTACATTACCAATAACAAAACGTACAAATTAAAGAAAGTATCTCCGGTATATGTGGAGATTACGAACTAAATATTAATAAAAGCCGAGCGACTTTTGGTCGCTCGGTAATTTTAAATTGATTCAAACATGAATTGGAAAAATGTTTTACTAATCGGAGCAGTAGCTATGTTACCTGCATCGATCATGGCCCAAGCGAACATTTTGAACGCCAAAAAGCCAGAAGAAATTGGAGTGAAAACAGAAGCTCAAAAAGCCCTTGATAATGATACTCCTTTGGCTTATGGTTATGTAGATGATAGAGATATTCTTTGGTCTAAAACCGTATGGGAAACTATCGATTTAGATGAACGTGTTAATTTCCCTTTATACTATCCTACAGATACTATTGATATAGGATCTGACCGTAGATCATTATTTCATGTACTTATGAAAAATGTGAGAAACGGTAAGTTAGAGGCTTATGCTGATTCATATTTTACTGAGAAGCGAAAGTTTGAAGATTTAGCCGCAACCTTAAAAAAAGTAGATACTTTAGAATATGGTTACGATGAAATCAATGCCGGTGAGGCGCTTTCTGCTGAAAATGTAGTAGAACGTGAATTAGGTGCTGCTGATATTGAGGAATATCGTATTAAAGGAATGTGGTATTTTGATAAGCGTCAAGGTGAATTAAAATATCGATTATTAGGTATTGCTCCTAGAGCTCCTGATGTGAATTTTATTGATGATGAATCTATGGATCTTGCCGATAGTAAGGTCGATTTGTTTTGGATTTGGTATCCAGATGCTCGACAAATACTTCATGAGGCAAAGGTATTTAACCAACGTAATTCTGCGCAACCGATATCTTTTGATATGCTATTAAATGCAAGAAGGTTCAACGGAGTTATTTATAGAGAAGATAATGTTCATGGTGATCGTAAAGTTAATGACTATGTAGCTGATAACGCATTGTTTCAATTGTTAGAAGCAAAACGTATTAAAGAAGTTATTCGCGATAGAGAACAAGATATGTGGAGTTATTAATGAGAATCCAAATGTATATTTGGTAATTCGAATTACTCCGATGCATATTAGAATTTGCTCAAACATTCAATAAAACAATTGAATTCCAATTCAAACATATAAAAATCCCCAACAGTTACGTTGGGGATTTTTTTTGTCCCAAAGTTTCAATACCCGTTGTATCTTAGCTTTATGTTAGATTATCTGGTAGTCGGTTTGGGTATCGCTGGGGTATCCATTTGTGAAGAATTAGAGAAAAAGAAAAAGTCTTACAGGGTAATTAACGACGTCTCTCAGGTCGCAACATTGGTTGCAGGGGGTTTGTATAATCCAGTAATTTTAAAGCGATTTACACTAGCTTGGAAAGCAGAAGAGCAACTGAAAATTGCCATTCCGTTTTACAAATCGTTGGAACAAAAACTAAACGTACAGTTAGATTATAAACTTCCAATATTCCGCAGATTTGCTTCAATAGAAGAGCAAAATTTATGGTTTGAAGCCTCTGATAAAGCGGGCTTAAGTGCCTTTTTATCTCCTAAACTTCTTAAAAATCATAATCCTTATATAAATGCGCCATACGGATATGGCCAGGTGCTACATACAGGTAGAATAGACACGGCATTGCTGTTAAAGTCGTATGAGTCACGATTAGTTTCTGAAAATAAGCTGCTATCAGAAACTTTTGATTATAATTTGCTGAATATCCATAGAGAATATATTACGTATCAAGGATTAACAGTTAAAAAAATCATTTTTTCAGAGGGTTTTAGCATGAAAAAGAACCCATTCTTCAAGTATTTGCCATTAACAAGCACTAAAGGGGAATATCTGACAGTTAAAGCACCAGAATTACGTGAATCGAATGCCATTAAATCGTCTATTTTTTTAATTCCATGGGAAAAAGATGTATATCGCGTAGGCGCTACCTATAAATGGAAAGATATTTCTAACCAGCCAACGGAAGCATCAAAAACAGAACTCCTTCAAAAATTAGATTCCATCTTAAAATGCGACTATGAAGTCATAGATCAAGTTGCCGGTATTCGACCAACAGTGGTAGATAGACGACCTTTGGTCGGCGAACATCCTGTTTACAAAAATGTATTTGCACTAAACGGATTGGGATCAAGAGGCGTATTAATTGCTCCATTTGCATCAATACAGTTAATTAATTACATAGAGCAGAATGGCGATATTGACGTTGAAATGAACATACATCGTTTTACTGAGAAATATTTTAAGGGTTTGCACCCTTGATATCTGGGTCGTAGGTAAAAAAGAAATTAATCCAAATATTTCGTGACAATCGAATTATTATTGGCATAAAAATGACCATGGTAATTACTATAGCGATAAACGCATTAATAAGGCTAGTACCTAGCCATAACCTGGAAATGACGAAGGCGGCCAATGCGAAAGCAATTCCTACGCCATAACTGACATACATGGCGCCATAAAAAAATGATGGTTCAATTTTATATTTAGTACTACAATTTGAGCAGCGTGCATGCATTTTTAATAAATGGCCTAGTTTAAAAGGGTTCTTGTCTTTATACATACTTTGGGCATGGCATTTAGGGCAACTTCCTGTTAAAATGCTGTATAATTTATTTCCTTTTTTTAACATTTGCAGAATCTTTTCTCAAAGGTATTTATTCACTGCTGATGTGAAGTAATTTTCCATCAAAATAATTGATATTTACATTGTGAAAAGGAATTAGTCGCTTTAAGGGGACTATTCCAAATATTTGATCCAAATAGAAGCACCAAAATAATTACCAACTAAAAAAAAGTAAATGCTAAACATACATAATTTATCAGTTTCATTTGGGGGAGAATATCTTTTCGAAGAAATTTCTTTCCGATTAAACGGAGGTGATCGTGTGGGTTTAATTGGCAAAAACGGAGCAGGAAAATCTACTTTATTGAAGTTGCTAACGAAAGACATGCCGTATGATTCTGGAACAATAGCAACAGAGAAAGATGTTAAAATAGGTTTTTTGCGGCAAGATATTGATTTCGAACAAGGAAGAACAGTTCTTGAAGAAGCCTATCAAGCTTTTGTTGAAATCAAAGAATTAGAATTAAAGTTAGAAACTATAAATACCCAACTAGCAGAACGCACAGATTATGAAAGTGATAGTTACAATCAGCTCATCGTTGATTTAAGTGATATCACACAACATTATGAGATTTTAGGAGGGTACAATTACGAAGGTGAAACAGAGAAGATATTGCAAGGCCTTGGTTTCAAACGTACAGATTTTAATAAAAAAACCGATACTTTTTCAGGAGGATGGCGCATGCGTATCGAATTAGCGAAGTTATTACTTCAAAGTAACGACGTACTTTTACTAGATGAGCCTACGAATCATTTAGATATAGAATCTATTATTTGGCTTGAAAATTTTCTTACCAATTATTCTGGTGCTGTTGTCATTGTGTCGCATGACAAAATGTTTTTAGATAATGTGACCAACAGAACTATTGAGATTTCATTAGGCAGAATATATGATTATAACAAACCGTATTCGAAGTATTTAGTGTTGCGTAGTGAGATGAAGCAGCAGCAACTGAATGCTCAAAAAAATCAAGATAAAGAAATTCAGCAGGCAGAACGGTTGATCGAAAAATTTCGAGCTAAATCAACCAAAGCATCTATGGCACAATCGCTCATAAAGAAATTAGATAAAATGGAGCGAATTGAAGTAGATCAAGATGATAATAGTGTCATGAGTCTTCGATTTCCTATATCAATTACCCCCGGTAAAGTGGTGACTGAAATAGAAGGTTTATCTAAAAGTTATGGTGAAAACCATGTGCTAGATAATCTTAATTTACTTATTGAACGCAATAGCAAAACAGCTTTTGTAGGGCAGAATGGTCAAGGAAAATCAACTTTGGCTAAAATAATGGTAGGGGAAATAGAGTATGAAGGAACATTGAAGTTGGGGCATAATGTAGAAATCGGCTATTTTGCTCAAAATCAAGCAGAATATCTTGATGGAAATAAAACTGTTCTTGATACGATGATCGATGCCGCCAATGAAAAAAATAGAAGTAAAGTCCGAGATATTTTAGGTTCTTTTCTATTCAGAGGCGATGAAGTGGAAAAATTTGTTAAAGTACTTTCTGGGGGAGAACGAAATAGACTAGCATTAGCTAAGATGCTACTGCAGCCTTTTAATGTATTGGTTATGGATGAGCCAACGAACCATCTAGATATAAAGTCTAAAAATGTTTTAAAACAAGCCTTAAATAGTTTTGAAGGCACTTTGATACTAGTGTCACACGATCGCGATTTTTTACAAGGCTTAACAAATAAAGTATACGAATTTAAAGATCGAAAGATTAAAGAATATTTAGGTGATATTGAATATTATCTAGAACAACGCAAAGCACAAGATTTTAGGGCTATTGAAAAAAAGAATGAAATTAAAATAACTAAAGAAAAGCCCAATAAAGCAAAAAATAGCTTTCAAGACCAAAAGAAACTAAAGTCTCTTAAAAATAAACTAAGCACTATTGAAAGTAAAATAGCAACACAAGAGAAAGAAATTGCGGAAATAGATCATCAATTACTGATGAATTATGACAAAACTATCGCGGAAGATAATTTTTTCGAGAACTATAAAAATAAGAAGGCAAGGTTAGAAAAACTAATGAAAAATTGGGAGCAACTTAGTCTTAAACTTGATGAATCTTAACAATGTGAAGATATGTTGTTACAACACTTTTTAGGCTTTTCACAACAAAATAGATCATCTACTAGGCAGTTTATCGATAATTTTTGCAATATAGCAGCAAATTCATAGTTATTTGTAAGATAATTCTTATGTAAATATTATTTACGATCATTCAAACATATGTCTAGAATAGTCTTAATGTTCTTTTTGTTTTTAACCTGTACTGTACTTTCGGCAAAAATACCTGATGCTGAAAGACAAGTCCTTTTAGATCTTTATGAAAGTACCGATGGTCATAGGTGGTTTAAAACATGGAATAAATCGAAACCAGTATCAACATGGTTTGGTATTACCGTAAAACGCAACAGAGTAGTTGCTATCAATTTAATGAATAACAACTTGCAAGGTACTATACCTGAATCAATAGGTGATTTAAGTCAGTTGAAATTTCTTAATCTTGCTTTTAACCACCTTCATGGTCAATTGCCTGAAAGCATTGCGGAGTTAAAAGAACTAGAAGTCTTACGTTTAGGAAAAAATAGACTTTCGGGTAGTATTCCGGCGGTTTTCGGTAGTTTAAACAAGTTATCAGTTTTAGATCTTTTTTCGAACGAAATTTCGGGTATGATACCTAAAAATATTGGTATGGCTCAAAAATTAAAGGTGATCTCTATTTCAAACAATCATATTAGTGGTCGTATACCTCAAGAAATAAGTACACTAAAGCAATTAGAAAGGCTAGAATTGGCAGATAATAATGTGTTTGGAGACGTACCTAAAGAATTGGGTCAGCTTTCCAATTTAAAGATGTTGGTTATTTCAGAAAATAGACTTTCAGGTGAATTTCCGGCTACAGTATTTTCATTACCTAATTTAGAAGTACTGCAGTTGCAGAAAAACGCTTTTGATAAAGAGCATTTGAAAAATAACTTTCCAACACAAACAGATTTGGCCATATTTGATTTTGATGATCCAGAAGAGGCTGCTTTCAAAAGAAATTTTGAAGATATATATAAAACTGGTGACACTAGAATGGCTGATACGAAGTTTGAAGATGATGGCGATAATTAGGTGGCTTTATGAATTTAGAAAATCCAAATAAACGAATACAACTTTTGCTTCTTAGCATCTTGCTTACGATGGCATTCATACATTTAGTAAGTGCTCAGATACCATCAGAAGAAAAAGAAGCCCTCATTAGTTTCTACGAGAAGATGGGTGGTGAGCGATGGGAGAATTCATGGAATTTAGAAGAAAGTGAGCATACTTGGTTTGGCGTGAAAATAGTTGATAACCATGTTGTGGAAATTAATCTTTTTAGAAACAATGTTCAGGGTGTATTGCCCGAAAGTATTTCAGAATTAAAGTATTTGACGCATTTAAATTTAGCTTTCAATGGTGTGACAGGAGTTTTGCCTAGTAGTTTAACACAACTATCATTTTTAAAAGTTTTAAAACTTGAAATGAATAGGCTAAAGGGAGAGCTGCCAGAAGATATTGGCAATCTTCGAAATTTAGAAGAACTAATACTATTTAATAATTTTATTACAGGAGGTATTCCAGAAAGTATGGGCACCTTGAAAAAACTTCGAATTTTAAATTTGTCAAGTAATAACTTGAGCGGCCCTATTCCTAGCTCTATAGGCAAACTAGATAAATTAGAAAATCTAGGTTTATTTGAAAATGATTTAGGAGGCAATATACCTGTTGAATTGGGGAAGCTTTCGAGCCTACAAGAACTTGTGTTAGCAAATAATCAATTAGGTGGTGATATACCTATAGAGTTTGGCCAATTAACTAGTCTTAGAGTTTTGCAAATTCAAAATAATAATTTTAAATCTTTAGAAAATCTAAATCGTCTCAACACAAAAGAGCTTCTGGCTTTTGATCACGATAAAGAAGGTTATAATCTTGATCTTGGTAACCTCAAAAAGGATAAGTCTAGAATGGCGGATACTAAATTTGAAGATGATGATGACAATAAGTAAGAGATTTAAAATAAAAGGATGTTTTTTGTCTCAATCGTCTGGTTTTTAAAGAGCGTTTTCATCTTCTGATTAGATATTAGCATCTTTTTTAGATCTGATATATCATAAAATCTATATTTTAACGTTAGTGCAATACTATGTATATGATGTTTCCCCCATTATATGATGAAGCATGAAATACGTACAATAATTATGACAAGAAAAAAAATAACAATTGTATGAGACGTATATTACTAGTATGTAATCTTTTAATAGGTGTTTTCTTTGTGACTGCCGCGACTGCACAAATTAGTAAAGCAGAGAAAAAAGCATTGGTTGATTTGTATAGTTCGACCTCTGGAGATTCGTGGAAGCATTCTTGGGATTTGCAATCATCGCCAAACAGTTGGTATGGTGTTACGATTAAAGAAGACCAAGTGGTCTCATTAAATTTGCACCATAATAACTTAGAAGGAACCATCCCTGAAAGTATTAAAAACTTAAAACACTTAAAGAAGCTAAATCTTGCATTTAATAAAATTACTGGTGAAATACCTTATCAATTGGTTGAGCTAACTAAATTGAGGGTTTTAAATCTTGAAATGAATCGTCTTAAAGGTATAATTCCAATTAATATAGGGCAACTTATAGAATTGAAAGAATTGACTTTGTTCAACAATATGTTAGAGGGTAACATTCCTGAAAGCCTTGGTAATGCTCGAAAAATCAAAACTTTAAATTTATCTAGTAATTTTTTAAGTGGAGACTTGCCTAAATCATTAGAAAATTTAGTTAACCTTGAGAGTTTAGAACTTTTCGGAAATAAGTTCTCAGGTGAAATAGAGGTAGACTTAGGTAAATTAAAAAAACTAACACAGTTGGTGCTTGCCTATAATGAGTTTAAAGGGGCTGTGCCAATTAACCTTCAAAATTTAAGATCATTAGAATTTTTGCAATTGCAAGGAAATCAGTTTGACTCATTTGTAGGTCTTCAAAATATCAAAAGCCTTGGTTTAGCAACATTTGATAGTGATAATACGGTATTAAATAAAAAATATAATACACCTAACTGGAAAGTTGATGATTCTCGAATGGCAGACACCAAATTTGAAGATGATAATGACAATTAGCAACTAATTATTAAAACATTGATAAAAGGGAAACAATAGAATTGTTTCCCTTTTTTGTTCTTGAATCTTTTTGGCTATATTGATGAGGTGTATGAGCATTTATTTCAATGTCCTTATTGTTGGGAAACCATTTCTATGTTACTTGATACTTCTATAGCAAATCAAAGTTATGTTGAAGATTGCGAAGTGTGTTGCAATCCTATTGAAATTAATAGTCAATTTTTAGAAGGTCATTTGATTAAATTTGAGGGCAATAGTTTAGAACAATAAGTGTTTTGTCATACAATTTAATAATGCCAATGCTACTTTAAACACTATCAATGAGTACGTTTTTTAATAATTTAATAATATCAAGTATTACACTGTTGGCAATAACGGGTAGAGCTAGTCAAGAACAGCAGCTTGATTTTACTAACAAAAAGGACAATGCTATTGATTCGATCACTAATAAAACAAAGTCCTATATAGAAAATATTCAGGCCACCAAAGTTAGTTTTGAAATGTTGCTTATTCCTAAAGGAACTTTTACAATGGGAAGTCCCGAATCTGAATTAGATCGTAACCATGACGAAGGTGAACAAAGAGAAGTTTCAGTAGGCAGCTTTTTTATGGGTAAGTTCGAGGTTACTTGGGATGTTTTTGAGCTTTTTTTCAAACAAAACGAAGAATTATTTGTAAAATTAGATAATGACAAAACCATAAAAATAAGTGCAATTACAAGGCCGAGTCCCCCCTATGAAGACCCGTCTTATGGGATGGGTAAAGAGGGCTATCCAGCAGTAAGTATGTCAGCATATTCTGCATTAGTTTTTTGTAAATGGTTGAGTACAGTTACTGGTAGGTTTTATCGCCTACCTACAGAGGCAGAATGGGAATATGCTGCCCGTGCAGGAAGCAATACTAGCTATAGTTTTGGTGATACTGATAAGAATATAGATACTCACGCTGTGTATTATAAGAACGCGAATGGTTCTTATGCTAAGGTCGGTAGTAAAGAACCTAACGATTGGGGTTTATATGACATGCATGGTAATGTCGCCGAGTGGACCTTAGACGAATATAAACCAGATGCCTATAGCATTCTTGAAAGTAATGACCCTTGGATGATCCCTAGCGTAATTCATCCACGAGTATATCGTGGTGGTTCTTGGGATGACGACCCTAAAGCTTTGCGTTCGGCTGCTAGAAGTGCTTCAAGTACCAAATTACAGAAAAGAGACCCTCAAATACCAAAAAGTTTTTGGTGGTTTACAGATTCAAATTTTGTTGGTTTTCGTTTAGTGAGTCCAGTACAACAACCTACTCCCGAAGAAGAAAAGAAGTTTTGGCAATTAGTATTAGATGAGTAACTAAATCGCATGAAAAAATTAGTAATATGGATTTGTTTTGGGATGTCTCTAATGAGCTTTAACCAAACGGAGTTTATACTGTCAAAAGAAAGTCTATTAACGATTTCGGGTACTTCATCAGCGCATGATTGGGAAGTAGTTGTATCGCAGTTTACTGGTGGTTTGAAAATCAAAGAAAATATAGTTCAATATCTTCGGTTAGAAGTGCCTGTTGCCAATATTAAGAGTGAAAGAGGCCCAGCGATGGACAACAAAATGTACAAAGCTTTAAAAAAGGAGCAACACCCTGAAATATCTTTTGCCTTAAGAGCGATAAATGAGGAGTCGCATTTATCAGGTGTATTAACAATAGCAGGCGTATCTCAAAACATAAGTATTAAAGGTAAAGTTATACAAGAAGCAAATCGGGTTCAACTAAAAGGAAATCATAAGCTTGTTCTTCAAGATTACAATATTGAACCGCCCACTGCTATGTTTGGCCAGATTGTAGTTGGTAATGAAATAACAATAGTTTTTAATTTAGTCTTCGAAAAAAAATAAGTATTCAAGCTCAATTTTAGACCAGTTTTAGAGGTATAGAAACTATAATTTTTAGTAGATTTGCACCCACATTTGAAAAAATGGTGGCATAGCTCAGCTGGATAGAGCACCTGCCTTCTAAGCAGGCGGTCCTAGGTTCGAATCCTAGTGCCATCACTACACTCAAGAAACCACGCCCAATTTGGCGTGGTTCTTTCTTTCTTCGAAAGATTGAACTCGTTCAAAATAATGTCAAAAAAAGAACAATGGCGATAGCCCGTGGTTTCTTATTTGCAAACGAAAGGGCTGTTAGGATATGCAATCCTAGTGCCATTACTTAAGTCAGAAAATCCAATTCCAAAAGGAATGGATTTTTTGTTTCATGGGTTTTTGTTTCAGAAAGGAATGTTGTTAAGATATATCGTCTAAGTGCATCACTTTACTCAATGAATCGCGCTTATTTTTTATTGACACTTTTTTTTTAGAAAAGACAAGATTTGTTTGACATCTTAAATGTATCGAAGCATTTAGGTAGGAATTCTTTTATTTCTTACTTAATTTAATCGAGTATTCTTACATTTAAATTATGTTCAGATAATATTACGCTGTTAATTCTCGTTATTGATTCTTTAACACTATTCACGTAAAAACCAAAATCCTAGTTTACCCGCTATTAAAACTAACCAATGAAAAACCAACTACTTTTTGTTTTACTGCTTATTCATGCTGTTATTTTTTCTCAAGATAAATTACCATTTATTGATATTGATCAAACAGTTATTGAAGTTGCAGAGGCCTCTGATGAAAAAAATTATGAAAAGGCAATAGAACTTCTTGATAAAATCAATAAGAATGATTCTACTTACGCTTCAGTATTAGTTTCAAAATCATACTATCAAATGATCTTAAAACAATATGATAGCATGTTGGCTACAATTGATGAAGGTTTGAAACTTGATTGCGGAGATGTGAAAGCGTCATTTTATCAAAACAAAGGAGCTTCGTTATTAAATCAAGAAAAATATGAGGAAGCTATTGCGGCATTAGATGAAGGTTTGACAATCTTCCCTAAAAATTATATGCTTACATATAACAAAGGTCTTTCACTAGAAAAGTTGGGTCGTATAGAAGATGCAATCGAAGAATATAAGAATACAATTATTCTAAATCCTTTTTATAAAAAACCATATTTACAACTAGGAAATATATGCTACAGGCAAGAAAGAATAAGTCAAGCACTTATGTGTTATAACATGTATTTGTTATTGGAGCCAGATGCTGCGAACTCATTTAATATTATTAACTCAGTAAATAATATTGTAAGCTCTAAAAATGAAAATAAACGAAATAATGATATTCAAATTTCAGAAGATGATGAAGCTTTTGAAGAGATTGATTTAATTATAACAAATCGAATAGCATTAAATAAGAAGTACAAAATTGACAATGAGATTAACGTTGCTTTAGTCAAGCAAAATCATATCATGTTAGAGCAATTAAAGGATTTTAATGGTAAAGGAGGTTTTTGGGATATAAAATTTGTGCCTTTTTTTAAGTGGATTCAAAGAGAAGGGTATTTCAATGATTTTACCTATACAACAATGTATTCCATAGAAAATAAAAGTTATAAAAAGATAGTTGAAAAAAACATCAAAAAAATTAAAGCTTTTATCAATATATATAAACCCAAATGGGTAGAATTAGTTGCGAAGAATAGAATTAATTGGGACGGCAAAGAAGAGGAAATAACTTTTTATTTTGATAACTATGTTCAGGGTGTTGGTAAATTTGAAAATAATAAAACAATAGGATTCTGGCAATTTTATAATGAAAATGGAAGACTTACGGGTCAGGGTAATTTTAATTCTAACGGAGAGCGTGACGGTGCCTGGAAATGGTTTCATGATAATGGTGTAGTAAAGGAAACAGCTAATTATAAAGCAGGGAAGCTTGAAGGAGAAAACGCAACTTACTATTCAAATAGTAGAATCAATAACCTTAGTGTTTTTAAAAATGACCTCTTAGAAGGAGAATATAAGAAGTACAATGAAAATGGAGCACTATTAGAAAAAAAGTACTTCAAAAATGGCAAACTTAATGGGTTATATGAGTCATATTTTAAAGTGGGTAAAGCCCTGTTAGAATACAGCATTCCCTATACTAATGATTTAATTAATGATAAGGCATTTGAATATCATGATAATGGTGAAATTTTCAATGAGATGAATTTTGAGAATGGTAAAAGAAATGGCCTAGAGAAGAAATTTCATGCAAACGGTAAGAAGTATACAGAAATAAATTATGTTGACGGAGAATATAATGGGGATTATAAAACCTATTATGGTAATGGCAATCCAAATGAAATAGGACAAGCTGTTGAAGGGTATTATGACGGCCCTTGGAAAACCTTTTATAAAAATGGCGCTATTCAGAGTGACTTTTCGTATGCCAAAGGAAAGCTTGATGGTAAATATGTTTATTATGATAAGGATAAAAAACCTCATTATGAATACATTTATCGTAAAGGAGAAATAATTGCCTACAAATTTTATGATAAAAAGGGGGCTGTTTTAAAAGAGGCAAAGAAAAAAGGAGGTGAATTTATGTATGTTGGCTATGCCCCAAATGGAAATAAAACGGCTGAAGGCTTATATGATATTTCAGGAGGCAAAAAAGGGGCATGGAAATTTTTCACTTCTAATGGAATACTAAGAGATGAAGGAACATATGTTGATAATAATGCGCAAGGGGCCTATAAAGTATATTACAATAACGGTAAAAAGAAATCAGTTACTAACTATAAGAACGACTCCATAATTGGCTATTATGTAGATTACCATAAAAATGGGCAAATTAACTCACAAGGATGGTACAAAGAAAATGAATCACACGGCGAATGGCGTCAATATAGTATCGATGGTACAGTTAACATTGTAAATTTCTATCATAAAGGACGGCTTCATGGAGTTCAAAAATACTATAGCGGTTCTGGTCAATTATATAGAGCAGCGAAATATAAATTCGGTGATTTAATAAGTGATACCTACTACAATGTAGATAATACTATTTTCGAAAAGATCGTATATAACAAAGATACAGGAGCTTATACCATCAAGACGCATCATAAAAATAATGAGGTAGAAACGAGTGTTGACTATCTTAATGGAGTGAAGCATGGCAATTATACCTATTATGACTTCTATGGTAACAAAAGAACGACAGCCACTTATGTTAATGGTAAACTTCAGGGTAAATTGACGTGGTACTATAAAAACGGATCTGTTGAGAGCGTGATAGATTACATTTCTGGAGACAGACATGGTGATTATATAAAGTATCATGAAAATGGCCAGATAGAAGTTAAGTCTACGTACGATTTCGGGTCAATAGAAGGAACATGGACCACCTATTACTCTGATGGTACTTTAGATTCGGTGTCAGAATACGAGAATAACGAGTATCATGGTCGAAGAGAATTTTACAGTCCCTCAGGAAAGTTACAATTGGTTCGATTTTATGAATATGGCAGATTAGTAGGATATAGTTATTTAGATAAAGAATCAAAAGAATTGCCAATAATACCATTGCAAAATGAGACAGGTAAGATTATAGCATATTATGATAATGGGAATGTTTCACGTGAGTTAGAATTTAAGAATGGTGATGTTATCAATACGTATAATACGTTTTATTACAACGGTCAGCTCGAAAATAAAATGACCTATGACCAAGATGAATTAAATGGTGCTGACATAGAATATTATCCTGACGGAAAAGTTAAAAAGCACGAAGAATACCTTTTGGGTTACAGGCACGGCGTAGCTAAAGAATATTTTGCAAATGGCAATTTAAAAAAGGAAACGAATTATTTAAATGGCACTAAAGAAGGTGTTGCTAAAACCCATAATGAAGAAGGAGAATTAGTGCGAACTGAAACGTATTTTAATAATGACATAATTGCTGCTGAAACCCATTAATATGAAATTATGTTACCTAAGTTTTTTTTTGTTTGCCGTAGGAATGCATGGACAATATGCTCCTGAATATAGTGTATATAAGAATAAATACCCTAATGCTCGTTCTATTCGTTTGAATCAAGAGACAAAGATTCATATTGCCTTGAATAAGGGTGAATTAAGTGTCATTCAAGAAGACATTGAAGAAGATTTGTATTTAGATGAAAATGCAAAATTTGGATCTAAAAGAGCATTGAATTTTTCTTCTTTTTTTGAGTTAGAAGATATAGAAGCTTCTTCATTTACATATGAAAATGATAAGTACAAAGAAATCAAAGTTGAAACTTTCAAAGAAAAAGATGAGTTAGATCAATCATTTTATGATGATACGAAATCATTAAATTTTATTTATCCTAATTTAAGAGAAGGCTCAAAATCGAGATTGAAGTACTCGCAAAAAATTAAAAATCCACGATTTTTAAGTCCGTTTTATTTTGGTGATTTTCAACCTGTAAGAAATAACAAGATCACCATTATTGCTGACAAAGACATAGTATTTAAGTTTCAAGAATTTAATACTGAAAATCTTAATATCACTTTTAAAGTAGAAGAGAAAAGAGGTAATAAAATTTATAGTTGGCAATTAGGAGAAATTGATGAATACGAATACGAGCCCAATGCACCTACATTCAAAAAAATCATTCCACATATCATTCCAATCATAAAATCGTATAAAATAGACGGCAAGACTATTAACTTGTTGAATGATACCGCTGATTTGTATAAGTGGTATTACTCTTTGGTGAAAGACGTAAATAAAGAAGAAAGTGATGAGCAATTGGTAGCCGTAGTTAACGATTTGATTGCAGATAAAGATAATGATGTCGAAAAAGTAAGAGCGATTTACTATTGGACTCAAAAAAACATTAAGTATATAGCTTTTGAATATGCCTTAGGGGGTTTTATACCAAGAGAAGCGAATAGTGTATTCAAGAAAAAATATGGCGATTGTAAGGATAATTCAAGTATTTTATATAAAATGCTTGAAATCGCAGGCTTAAAAGGTAGTCTAACTTGGATTGGAACAAGAAGTATTCCCTATAGCTATAATGAAGTGCCAACACCCATTGTTGACAATCATATGATATTATCCTATCAAAATGGTAATGACACCTACTTTTTAGACGCTACTGGTAGATTTACACCCCTCGAAGTAGCTCCTTCATTTATACAAGGTAAAGAAGCCTTAATTGCTGTAAATGAGAATGAATATATTCTCAAAACAGTTCCCGTAGTACCCGCAAAAAAAAATGCATTGGTTGAGGTTAGTACAATTATGGCAGAAGGCACAAAATTGGTAGGTACTTCTAAGGCCGAAATCTCGGGATATCAAAAAAACGACTATCTCTATGCTTTAGAAGATGCGCTTACAGAAGAAAAAATCAAAGAACTATATAATAATTCATTGCGAAAAGGGAATAATAAATTTTTAATTGACAATTTAAAAGAGCATAACAAATATGCTTATGACAAAAATCTAATAGTTGACTATTCTTTTTCTATTGATAATATTACTAAAGTATTAGGTGATGAGATGTATATCAATTTGAATCTGAATAGAAAACTCTCCAGATTTAAAACAAAAGAAGACAGAAAATACGAGATAGAGTATGATTATAAGAAATACTATAATTACACTACGAATTTCACAGTGCCAGACGGTTTTAAAGTTGATTATATTCCCGATAACTTATCAATTTCTAATGATTATGTGTCTTGTGAGATCAGCTATGAACCCAATGGTAATCAAATTAAATATAATCATAGTATTGAGCTTAACTTTTTAAGTCTCAACACAGAACAACAAAAAGAGGTGAATACCTTGATTAAAAAGGCCGAAAAAAGCTATAAAGAAATCATAGTCCTCAAAAAACAACAGTAATACTCAATTATGAAAAAAATAGTTTTAATCAGTTTTATAGTTCTCATAGTTCAAGGTATTTGGGCGCAAAAAGAACCCTTTTTTGAAAACTATTCTTGGAGCGATAACCCAACGTATAAAATTGATAGTAGCAAAAACCAAGAAAGTATGATAGCCCTAAAAGATAAAAGGGTTACCGAATTTTATTTTACAAAAGATAATAGGTTAATCGAGTACTTTCTTGAGCATAAAGTATACTGGTTGAATTCTGATGATAAAATTGAAGCATACAATAAAATATATTTGCCTTATTCAGCAGCTTCAGAACTGCTTATTAACAGAGGCAGAGTGATAAATAAAGATGGTTCAATTATAGAACTTGATGCTTCTAAAATTTTAACCGCGGAAGATGAAGAAACCAAAAGAAAGTACAAATTTTTTGCGTTTGAAGGAATTGAAAAGGGAAGCTTTATAGAATACTATTACGTTGTGCAAAGGTATCCTGATTATAGTGGAAGAAGAATAATATTACAAGATGATTATTTAAAAGAAAATGTTGATTTTGATTTGTTTGCCCCTAAGAACTTGGTCTTTGAATTTAAAAGTTATAACGAATTACCCCAAGTCGAAAGAGATACTGTTATAGAAGATAAATTACATTGGCAACTTCATGCTGATGTTTTAGAAAGTCTAGAAAAAGAGGATATGTCTGCCTATAATGCATATCGCAAACAATTGGTTTATAAGCTAGATAGAAATCTTGCAAATAATTCTAAGGATATTTCTTCCTATGGTAAGGTTGCACAAAATTTATATGCTTTTTATTATCCTGAATATGCAAAAAAAACACAAAAAAGTTTAAATAAATTACTTGTTGAGAGCGGTGCTGCAGCTAAAAATGATGAAGCTTCAAAAGTAAGAAAGTTAGAGTACTTTATTAAAAACAACATCTTCTTGTCTAAAGGAAGAAGCGATGAATTAAAAAATTTAGACAAGGTGCTTTCAGAACGTATTGCGAATGAAACAGGCCTAATTAAACTATACATCGCGCTATTGAGAACCATGAAAATTAAACACGAAATGGTTTTTACAACTGATCGCCGCGAAGTAAAGTTTGATAAAGATTTTGAGGCGAATAATTTTTTAAACGACTTTCTAATATTCTTCCCAGAAAGCAAGGCTTACTTATCGCCCGGCGAAGCTGTTTCTCGATTTGGGTTTCCACCAGCACAACTGACAGATAATTATGGTTTGTTCATAAAAGAGGTTTCTGTAGGAGGGTTTACTTCGGGGCTCGGAAAAATAAAATACATTGATCCTGTAGGTGTTGATCAAACCTATGATATTATGGTAATTGATGTTGCATTTGATGTTGATGATATAACGAAGACGAAAATAAAATACGATAGATCTTTCAACGGGTATTATGCCATGTATATGCAACCATTTTTGAACCTTATTAATGGGGATGATAGAGATGATTTGATTGAAGGTTTTGTAAAGGGAATAGACAAAGATGCAGACATAATAAGTAAAAAAATCGTTGATGACAATCCAGAGTTATTTGGAGTCGAACCAATGCAGGTAGTTGTAGATTTTAATTCAGAAGTTTTTGTTGAAAAGGCAGGCCGCAAATATTTATTTAAAGTCGGAGAATTAATAGGGCAGCAGGTGCAAATGTATCAAGAAAAAAAGCGGATATTGCCCTTAGAAAGTGACTTTAATCGAAGTTATTTTCGAACGATAAATATTCAAATTCCTGAAGGATTTAAAATTGCGAATCTCGACGATTTGAAAATAAACAATGTGTATAGTAAAGATGGTAAAGAATTGTTGTCATTCAATTCATTTTACGAACAGGAAGAAAATATAATTAAAATTACGGCAGACGAACATTATAGAGTAAATCTTATTGCTACAGACGTTTATGAATCGTATAGAACGGTGATTAATAGCGCAGCAGATTTTAATAAAATCACTTTGATACTTGAGCCGATAAACTAAATTCTTATTATTTGACTTAAATATCCATTTCTGGTATTTCACCATTGATGATAAGATTGCCTTCGGTTGCAGCCTCTATTTCCTCAGTACTAACACCTGGCGCACGTTCTAGAAGCATAAATCCATCAGGGATAACCTCAAGTACAGCTAAGTTTGTGACAATCTTTTTAACGCACCCCACTCCTGTTAAGGGTAGAGAACATCGTTTTAGTAATTTAGAAGCGCCAGCACGATTGGTATGCATCATAGCAACAATAATATTTTCTGCGCTAGCTACAAGATCCATAGCCCCACCCATACCTTTGACCATTTTACCAGGTATTTTCCAATTGGCAATATCTCCGTTTTCAGCAACTTCCATAGCGCCTAAAATAGTAAGCTGCACATGTTTACCGCGTATCATAGCAAAACTAGTAGCAGAGTCGAAAAAAGAAGCTCCGGGTAGTGTCGTAATAGTCTGCTTACCGGCATTAATGATATCAGCATCTTCTTCACCCTCGAAAGGAAAAGGTCCCATGCCAAGAACACCATTCTCACTTTGAAATTCTACATCAATATCTTCTCGCACATAATTAGCTACCAAAGTGGGTATACCAATACCAAGATTTACGTAATAACCATCTTTTACCTCTTTAGCAATACGTTTTGCAATTCCTGTTTTATCTAGTGCCATGTTATTGTTTTTGTCTTACGGTACGTTGCTCGATTCTCTTTTCATAGTTTACTCCCTGAAAAATGCGTTGTACAAATATTCCTGGAATATGTATTTGATTCGGATCTAAAGTACCAGCAGGTACTAATTCTTCTACTTCAGCAATTGTTATTTCTGCAGCACCGCACATATTCGGATTAAAATTACGAGCAGTACCCTTAAAAACTAGGTTGCCCGCTGCATCTCCCTTCCAAGCTTTAATAAAAGCAAAATCAGCCTTAAAAGCATGCTCTAACACATACATTTTACCGTTGAATTCTCGTGTTTCTTTGCCTTCAGCGACTTCAGTACCGTAGCCGGCAGGAGTATAAAAAGCAGGAAAACCAGCCTTTGCCGCGCGACATCGCTCGGCAAGTGTACCTTGCGGAATGAGCTCTACATCTAATTCGCCACTGAGCATTTGTCGTTCAAATTCATCATTCTCACCTACGTAAGAAGAGATCATCTTTTTAATTTGCTTTTTTTGTAATAACAACCCTAATCCAAAGTCATCAACGCCTGCATTGTTTGAGATACAGGTGAGTCCTGATACTCCCAATTGTACTAATTCGGCGATGGCGTTTTCCGGAATTCCTGATAGTCCGAAACCTCCTAACATGAGCGTCTGACCGTTTGTAACACCTTGTAGTGCCTTTTGAACATTAGCTACTTCTTTACGTATCATATAGTTTTATTAGCTCAAGCAAAAAAGAATGCTCAAAGCGTTTTCTAAATCGTTATTTTCAATATAAGTAAGCGCATGAGCATGCAATTGATTTCGCTGCTCTTGCGCGTTTTTGATATGTAGAATATCAATTATTTCTTTCGAACTAAGGTGTTTTGTAATTGATTCATGATTTGGAACAGCCTCCATATTTCCTAGTCTCCCTAAATGATTTCCTGTTAATATACTACTTTTTAAAACGTGTTTTGGTAGTGCATCAACACCAATACCTTTGTTAAAAATAGGCTTCGGGATTTCAAATAGCGCGGCACCACTTGCTCGACAGTACCAGCTTTCGCCCATACGAGCAACTAAATCTAATTTTTGAGTATCTAAATTGCCTTGATCATTTAAATACCTCTGCTGAATGTGAATACGTTGTATTCTCGAGATTACTAAATTACCTGCTCCTCCCTCATTACCTAGTTCAATAACTTTATCTACAGTGCACTCAAAAGATACCGGAGCTTCACCTACTCGTGGTGGTTGAATAGTATCAGAAGGTATTTCTGTAAAACCTGCTTTGGTAAATTCATTGATGCTACGATCATATTCGGTGCTCGATAATGACATTTGTTCAACAACAGGGTAATTTACAATATTCACTACCACCTCTTTAACTTCTTTCACATTTTCGAATGTATGTTTGGTAGTATTGTCTCGACCGCGACGTGCTGGCGAGAAGATAAGTATGGGCGGGTTCGCACTAAAGACGTTAAAAAAACTGAACGGACTCAAATTGACACGACCTTCACTATCAATTGTACTAGCTAAGGCAATAGGTCTTGGTGCTACCGCCGCTAATAAAATTTGATGTAATTCGGAGGTTTTTATTGTCTTTGGATCTATGCTTTTAATAGCCATTATTATTGTTTTGCTGGTAAAATTTTAGCACGTACTTCTCCGAACCCAATGCGAATATCATCTTTTTCGGAATAGCCTCTTATGATTACGGTATCATTATCATTGATAAAAGTTCGTTCTGAGCCATCGTTCATTTTTAAGGGTTTTGAACCCGCCCATGCCAATTCTAACATAGAACCATAAGAATCTTCAGATTTTCCACTGATGGTGCCTGAGGCCATCATATCGCCCACATTGATATTACAGCCATTCATGGTATGATGTGTGAGCTGTTGCGCCATGTTCCAATACATATACTTGAAATTAGAATTACAGACCACAGTTTCTTTTGAATTTTCGGGTTGAATAGCCACCTGTAAGTGAATATCATAATTTTTGGCACCAGCATATTTTAAATAGGGGAGCACCTCAGGTTCTTGTTTAGGCCCTTGAACATTAAATGGAGTTAAGGCTTCCATAGTAACAACCCACGGAGAAATATGAGAAGCAAAACTTTTGGCTAAAAAGGGACCTAAAGGCACGTATTCCCATTTTTGTACATCGCGTGCTGACCAGTCATTTAATAAGACTTTACCGAAAATATAATCTTCAGCTATAGCTGTTGTTAGCGTCTCTCCTAAACCTGTGTTTTTCCCGATAATAAAACCCATTTCCAATTCAAAATCAACCCGTTTTGAGGGGCCGTATACTGGTTTTTCTGCATTCGGAGGCATTGTTTGCCCCATAGGGCGATGAACATCATGACCACTCACTGTTATTGAAGATGCTCTACCATGGTAACCAACCGGAAGATGTTTCCAGTTTGGCATTAAGGCTTTCTCCGGATCTCTAAACATCGTACCTACGTTAGTGGCATGTTCAATACTTGAATAAAAATCAGTATAATCTCGTATAAATACGGGCAGATGCATAGTAGCATCTTTTTGGGCTACAACGCCGTTCCCTTTTAAAACCGATGATTCGTTTAAGAGCTCCTGTTGAACTATTTCACGAACGGCCGTAGTTTTTTGTTTCCCTAAAGCAATAAATGCATTTAAAAACTCTGCAGTAAAAACAGTTTTGTCAATAGCGAGATGATCAAATAAACCCAATTGGGCTGCAGTTGCGAGATCAACAAGATGATCACCTATAGCAACACCTACACGTTTGGTGTCTGAGGCATCTGAAAAAATTCCGAAAGGAATATTGTGAATTGAAAAATCTGAATTTTCTGGTATGTTTACCCAGCAATCGTTATTTGTCATTGTATATTACTTATGGTTTTCGTCTAACCAAGATTGATAATAAGTTTCGTCGGCTATCTTTAGTGCTTCTTCTGTCAGTTTTAGCGGTTTGAATGTATCTACCATAACTGCTAACTCTTCAGTTTTAACCTTGCCAATACTGCGCTCTGCTGCCCCAGGGTGTGGTCCGTGTGGAATTCCCGCTGGGTGCAAAGAAATATGACCAGCCTCAACATCATTGCGGCTCATAAAATCACCATCTACATAATACAAAACTTCATCGCTGTCAATATTGCTGTGGTTATACGGTGCGGGAATACTATCAGGATGATAATCGTACAAGCGAGGTACAAAACTGCAAATAACAAAGGCACTGGTTTCAAAGGTTTGATGTACTGGCGGTGGCTGATGAATACGACCTGTAATAGGTTCGAAATCGTGAATAGAAAAGGCGTAGGGGTAGTTAAAACCATCATAGCCAACTACATCAAACGGATGTGTGGCATACACCATGTCAAAAATGTCATTTTGTTTTTTGATTTTGATCAGAAATTCTCCCTTTTCATCATGCGTTTCTAATTCCTCTGGGCGCCGAATATCCCGCTCACAATAAGGCGAATGCTCTAATAATTGCCCGAACCAATTTCTATATCTTTTGGGCGTATACACAGGGTGGTGCGACTCTACAATAAATAGACGGTTATCTTCAGTATCAAATTGCATTTGGTATATCATTCCTCTCGGAATCACTAGGTAATCACCATAAGCAAAAGAAAGATTGCCCATATGGGTACGTAACTTACCAGAACCTTTATGAATAAAAATAACTTCGTCCGCGTCCGTGTTTTTATAGAAATACTCAGTTTGTGATGTTTTAGGAGCCGCTAGTATGATATTACAATCACTATTGGTTAAAACAATTTTTCTGCTTTCCAAGTAATCAGTTTCCGCTGGTACTTGAAAGCCCTGTAATTTATACGATTGTATACTATTGTGTTTTGCAATCTTAGGTGCAATACTGTATTGATTTTTAATTTCTTTTACCTGCGTAGGGCGGTATACATGGTACGAATTTGAAGACATACCATCAAAGCCTATGGTGCCGAAGAGCTGTTCTGAATAAAGTTCCCCATTGGGTTTTCTATATTGTGTGTGCCGTTTTGGTGGAATTTTTCCGAGTTTATGATAGAAAGGCATGGATACAGATGTTTAGAGTTCAAATATAAACAATTGTTGACTTAAAATCAACAAATATTCATTTTATCCTTTTTTTGTAGTATTTTGCAGTTTCGTAGTTGACCATATAGTTAAAAATGAAAGTAAGCACAAGACGCGAAGATTTTTTGCAAACCTCTTTAGAATTAATACATGAGAAGGGGTTTAAGGCAACGACCATGCGCGATATTGCTGAACGTATGGGTTTTGATGTGTCTAATAGTTACAACTACATTAAATCAAAACAAGACATTTTAGAGCTTTTTCTTTTTAGAACTTCAGCCGAATTTCATAACACAATGGATAATATTTTAGCCTGCAGCTATACAGCAGACGAAAAATTAAAACAAGTAATTTCGGCGCATATTCAGGTTGCCGCTAAAAAACCGTTTGAAGTTGCACTAATGGTTAATGAATGGCGAAATTTGTCAGAACCAAAATACAACGAGTACGTGGCCTTGCGCAATTTGTACGAAAAGAAAATGGCGAAACTACTACGTGAAGGTGTGCAACAGGGTGTATTTAAAGAAATGGATGTTAAAATTGCCACTGCACTTATCTTGTCTTCCATTCGTTGGTTGTACGACGCATACGCCAACACCAAAAAAGCGATGAACCCTATTGAATTAGAGCGGCAAATTGTAGGTTTGGTATTAGAGGGTGTGTTGAAGTAAATAATTAATCTTACAGAAACTCAAGTCGAAGAAGGCGCACGATTTGAAACTAAAATAGAGAATTGGAATAATCTTCAAAAAATAAAAAAAAGAAAAGTTGAAAATCTTATTCGATATTTTTCTAGAAACGAAAAAAATTATTGGTATCCTCTTTACTTTGTTCTTTGTTATAGGGTGTAAAGATCAGAAGTTAACACCTCAAAATATTGTTAATCAGTATTATAGCGCTAGAAATATTGGTAATTATAAATTGTTAAAAAACACAATTGCTGACAGTATTACTGTCACTGCAGGCGACTTTGTAATGCCGTACAATAGAACTTCTTTTTACGAGCAATTTAAGTGGGATTCTATATTCAAGCCTTCTTATGACATTATTGAATTGAAGGAACAAAACAATCAAATTATTGCTGTTGTATCTATAAATTCAATGAAGCATGAATTTTTAAAAAACAGTTTCATGACATGTGAGTATAAAATCTCATTTACTAATGATAAAATCTCAAAAATTGAGGAGCTAGCGTGTCCAGAAGCTGATTGGAAAATTTGGGAAACTAATGTAAGTATTTTAGTTAATTGGATTCATGAAAATCATCCAGAACTAGATGGATTTATTCAAGATTTGACCATGCAGGGAGCCAAAGATTATATGAAGGCCATTGAGTTATATCGGCATCATGTTATGAAATAAAAAACATACATCTACTATGATGAAGATTTTCTAGTAGTGGGAACTGAATTCATTGCTTCATTGCATTACGCAATGGGCCTTTGGGGTGGCTTTACTAATAAAACCACCAGCCACTTCGTGTCTACTTTGTTTTTCATTTACTTCAAGGCACAAACAAGTTTGACTTTTACACAAATAAAAAACCAGCTAAGATTAGCTGGTTTTCTTAGTAGCGGGAACTGGATTCATTGCTTCATTGCATTACGCAATGGGCCAAATAGGGGAGCTTGACCAAACAAGCGTCCATTGCTTCGTAATAAAACTTTTATTTCCTCATGCACAATGAAGTAAACTTCATGTGCCTTCAAAATAAAAGCTCCTTGATTTCTCAAGGAGCTTCATAGTAGCGGGAACTGGACTCGAACCAGTGACCTTCGGGTTATGAGCCCGACGAGCTACCTACTGCTCTATCCCGCGATGTATGTTCAAATGCTACTGATGAGCATTATTTTTTATTCTTAAATTCTCAGTTGAGTAGGTACCCTATCCTGAGATTTTCCGAAGGATACTGCGCTATCCCGCGATGTGGACGACAAAGATACAAACGATTCCGTATCATATCCAAACTAATAGATATTTATTTCTATTTCAGCACCGCAAAAAGGCTAAATTCCATACCTTCGAATTTTAGCGTTTCTATGGAACTAATTAATGATTTTCTGGTTTGGGCGAATAATTTTGCCAATTGGCCCATGTTTATACTACTTATAGGAGGCGGCTTATTTTTAGTGTTTTATTCTCGTTTTTTGCCTTATCGTTTTTTTGGACATGCCATTGCTATAACGGCCGGCAAGTATGATGATAAGAATGCCAAAGGTGATGTAAGTTCATTTCAAGCCTTATCGGCGGCAGTAGCGGCAACAGTTGGTTTAGGGAATATTTCGGGGGTTGCCATTGCGATTCATGATGGCGGACCTGGGGTAGTTTTTTGGATTTGGGTTACCGCTTTAATAGGCATGTGTATCAAGTTTTATTCTTGCAGTCTTTCTATTATGTTTCGTAGCACAGATTCGGCTGGGAATCTGCAGGGTGGTCCAATGTATTATATAACTAAAGGTTTGGGTGAAAAAGCAAGGCCATTAGCCATATTTTTTGCTGTTTGCGGTTTGTTTGGCTTTTTAGGCGTTTTTACGGCCAATCAGTTCACAGAAACTTTTATGAGTGTGGTTGAACCGTCGAAAACCTTATACGCAATGAGTGATCAAAGCTGGAAGTTGACTGTAGGTATTGTACTCGCAATACTTACCTCATTCGTCATATTTGGGGGTTTGAAAAATATTGCGAAAGTAGCATCAGCGATCGTTCCCTTTATGGTCGGGGTGTACTTAATTGCCGTTATTGTAGTCATGGTTTTAAATGCCACCGCGATTTTACCAGCTTTGAAAATGATAATAGTAGAAGCCTGGAATTTTGATACAATTGTTACAGGCGGATTTTGGGGATTAGTAATAATTGGTGTCAAACGTGCCATGTTTTCGAATGAAGCTGGTTTGGGGAGTGCGCCCATGTATCACGGGCAATCAAAAACCGACAACCCCATTAAAGAAGGACTCGTAGCTAGTTTGGGACCCTTTATTGATACGATTTTGGTCTGCACCTTTACCGCAGTAGTTATTATTTTGAGTGGTGCCTATTTAGAAGATTCTAGTGGTATTGTCATGACTTTATCAGCGTTTGAATCCACACTTTTTGGCTTCGGTGATGATTTATTGATGATTATCGTAAGTGCATTTGCCTTGTCCACCTTATTTACCTACTCGTACTACGGCGTTAAAAGTTTGTCTTTTTTAACGAATGCCAAAATTGGTAATTATTACAATTGGTACTTTGTAATTATGATTGTTTTTGCAGCGGTCGCTTCTTTGGAACTGGTGAAAAATCTGATTGATTTATCATACGCTTTGATGGTGATTCCTAATATGATTGCTGTACTTTTGCTGGCTCCGAAAGTAAATGCTAAGGCTAAGGAGTACTTTAAGAAATTAAGACATGACAACCCATAAATCAGGATTCGTAAACATTATAGGCAACCCCAATGTGGGCAAGTCTACACTGATGAATGCCTTTGTTGGGGAAAAGTTATCTATCATTACTTCTAAAGCTCAAACTACAAGGCATCGCATTCTAGGTATTGTTAATGGCGATGATTTTCAAGTAATCTTATCAGATACACCAGGTATTATAAAACCGGCCTATGAATTACAAAGTTCTATGATGAATTTTGTTAAATCTGCCTTCGAAGATGCTGATGTATTGTTGTATATGGTTGAAATAGGAGAGAAAGCGTTAAAAGATGAAGCTTTTTTTGAAAAGATTAAGAATAGTAAAATTCCTGTTTTGTTACTGTTAAATAAAGTAGATACGGCTACGCAAGAATTATTAGAAGAACAGGCGCAGTATTGGCAGCAAATGCTTCCTACGGTAGAATTGCACCCTATTTCTGCCTTGTCAAATTTCAATGTTAAAGGGGTTTTTCAACGTATTATAGAATTACTTCCTGGGGCTCCAGCATATTATCCAAAAGACCAGTTAACAGATAAGCCTGAGCGTTTTTTTGTAAATGAAACCATTCGAGAGAAAATCCTAATCCATTATAAAAAAGAGATTCCGTATTCCGTAGAAATAGATACCGAAGAGTTTTTTGAAGACGAGGCCATCATACGTATGAGGTCGGTAATCATGGTAGAGCGTGACTCTCAAAAGGGCATTATTATAGGTCACAAAGGAAGCGCCTTAAAGCGAGTAGGTGTAGAAGCCCGTAAAGACCTTGAAAAGTTCTTCGGAAAACAAGTGCATTTAGAATTATACGTCAAAGTGAATAAAAACTGGCGTAGCGACGAACGTCAATTGAGGCGATTTGGGTATAATAATTAAATCTACCCGTACATTACTTCTTTAAGACACTTTCGTAAAAGCAAAGACTTCAATAATTTAGCAGTACTTTTGCACCTCCAAAAACAGAACGTATGAGTGCTATTGTAGCTATTGTCGGAAGGCCAAATGTTGGAAAATCTACCTTTTTTAATAGACTTATTCAACGTCGTGAAGCAATTGTCGATGCGGTGAGTGGTGTTACGCGTGACCGCCATTATGGAAAAAGTGATTGGAATGGGAAGGAATTTTCTTTAATAGATACTGGCGGATATGTTTTGGGCAGCGATGATATCTTCGAACAAGAAATCGATAAGCAAGTTGAACTAGCAATAGAAGAAGCCGATGCTATTATTTTTATGGTCGATGTAGAAGATGGCGTTACGGGCATGGATGAAGATGTTGCCAAACTATTACGAAAAGTAGACAAACCTTCTTTTTTGGCAGTGAATAAGGTAGATAACGCTAAAAGAGCTGAAGATGCGGTTGAATTTTACGCCTTAGGATTAGGAGATTACTTTACTTTATCGAGTATCAATGGAAGCGGAACGGGTGAATTGCTAGATGCTTTGGTTGCTGTTCTACCCGATGTAGAAACTGAAGAGACAAATCTGCCGAGGTTTGCGGTAGTAGGAAGACCAAATGCAGGAAAATCATCCTTTATTAATGCGTTAATCGGAGAAGATAGGTATATCGTAACTGATATTGCAGGCACCACAAGAGATAGTATTGATACTAAATACAATCGCTTTGGTTTTGAGTTTAATTTAGTAGATACAGCGGGTATACGTCGTAAAGCGAAAGTAAAAGAAGATTTAGAATTTTATTCAGTCATGCGTTCGGTGCGCGCGATAGAACATAGTGATGTCTGTTTGCTTTTGGTAGACGCAACAAGAGGTTTTGATGGTCAAGTAGCTAATATTTTTTGGTTGGCACATCGCAACAACAAGGGCATCGTAATTTTGGTCAATAAGTGGGATTTGGTAGAAGATAAAGAGACCAATACCATGAAACAGTATACAGAAAAAATTAAAAAAGTCATTGAACCTTTTATCGATGTGCCTATTCTGTTTATTTCGGTATTAACCAAGCAACGTATTTTTAAAGCTATAGAAACAGCGGTACAGGTATATGAAAACAGAAGTCGAAAAATACCAACTAGTAAATTCAACGATACGATGTTGCCTATTATTGAAAATTACCCGCCGCCTGCTTATAAGGGTAAGTTTGTGAAAATTAAGTTTTGCATGCAAATACCCACACACTATCCGCAGTTTGCTTTCTATTGTAATTTGCCGCAATACGTTCGTGAACCTTATAAGCGTTATTTAGAGAATAAACTGCGCGAGGCCTATGACTTTTCAGGAGTACCCATGTCTATATTTATGCGCAAGAAATAGGTTTGTTACGAGTTAAATTTTACTTTCCATCAACCATCAACCATCAACCATCAACCATCAACCATCAACCATCAACCATCAACCATCAACCATCAACCATCAACCATCAACCATTAACCATCAACCTTATAACTGGTCTTTAATCTTAGTCAGTTCAATCTTAATGCGCTCAAGCTTTGCAATAATTTCAAAATTGGCTAAGGTCTTTTTTTTGTTTTCTCTTAGGTGTGTTTTAGCGCCTTCCAGTGTAAATCCACGTTCCTTGACCAAGTGGTAAATGAATTGCAAGTTCTTAATATCTTCAGGGGTGAATTTTCGATTGCCTTTCGCATTTTTTTTAGGCTTAAGAGCATCAAATTCTTTTTCCCAAAAGCGAATCAAAGAGGTATTTACACCAAAGGCTTTGGCAACTTCTCCAATGCCATAATATCTTTTTTCTGGAAGGTCTACGATCATTAATCTAACGATTGATTTTCTTGCGACGCAATTTTTAGCATATCTTCAAATTCTTTGAGCGTTAAGCTTCCATAATAGAAATTGATAGGGTTAATTCGCTCTTTGCCTTTCCAGACTTCGTAATGAAGATGCGGAGCTTCAGAACGCCCTGTATTACCTACAAACCCAATGAGGTCACCACGTTTTACTTTCTGGCCTTTCTTAACATTGTACTTACTCAAATGGGCATAAATGCTTTTGTAGTCGTAGCCATGGTCAATGCGAATATGTTTTCCGAAGCCAGGAGAATTATTATCTGCTCTAATTATTTTTCCATCTCCCGAGGCATAAATAGGAGTGCCGCGCGGAGCGGTAAAATCCATACCACGATGCATTTTACGAGCCTTTGTAAATGGGTCAGATCGCCAACCGTAACCTGAGGCCATTCTAGTTAAATCTTCGTTATTAATTGGTTGAATAGCTGGTATAGCATGTAAAAATTTTTCTTTTTCTTTGGCTAAAAGGGCGATTTCATCTAATGATTTCGATTGAATAGCCATTTGTTTTTTAATTATTTCTAAACGTTTAACAGCTGCGATAATCATTTCTGAATTCTTATAACCCTCTAAGGGCTTGTAGCGATTGACTCCTCCAAATCCCGCTTTTCGTTGTTCTTCGGGTATAGGGTTAGCTTCAAAATATAAGCGATAAATATTATTGTCACGGTCCTCAATATTATTTAATACCTCTCCCATCTGCTTCATGTCTTTATTTATCAATTCTAATTGAAGCTCTAGATTACTAAGTTCTCGTTGTAAGGATAGCTCTTTAGGGGTATTGACAAGATTAGTATTGAGTAATAAAATAAGACAAAAAAGGCCAAATAAAGCAGCACCCAAAATGAACAAACCTATATTGCGATAGCGTTTTGACTTTTTAGGTTCAATCTTGCGATACGATAGGGTATCAGGATCGTAATAGTATTTAACTTTAGACATGAATGTATTTTATCCTATTTTTGTTTCGTTTTTACACCACTAACAAAGATAAAAATAGTTTTGTAGAAACGGTTAAAAATCGTAAAACTTACCCTAATTATATGACTTCCAACGAAATAAGGAATCAATTTTTAAATTTTTTCAAAACAAAAAGCCATAAAATAGTGCCTTCTGCGCCTATGGTTTTGAAAGATGATCCTACGTTGATGTTCACCAATGCAGGCATGGTGCCTTTTAAAGAATTTTTTTTAGGTAACAGTCCAATAAAACATGCCCGCGTAGCTAATTCGCAAAAGTGTTTGCGGGTTAGTGGCAAACATAATGATTTGGAGGAAGTAGGTAAAGACACCTATCACCACACCATGTTTGAAATGTTAGGCAATTGGAGTTTTGGTGACCCTTCTGGCACTGATACGGAAGGGTATTTTAAGAAAGAAGCAATTGCCTGGGGCTGGGAGTTTTTAACCGATGTGTTGAAAATTGATAAGAACAGCCTATATGTTTCGGTTTTCGAAGGAAGTAAAGATGCTGATAATCTAGAAATGGATTCAGAAGCCTATGATCTTTGGAAAGGCATTGTACCTGAAAGCCATATCATTATGGGTAATAAAAAGGATAACTTTTGGGAAATGGGTGAACAAGGGCCGTGTGGTCCCTGCTCTGAAATTCATGTAGATCTGCGATCAGATGCTGAAAAAGCAAAAGTACCTGGGGCATCATTGGTCAATCAAGACGATCCATTAGTGGTTGAAATATGGAATCTCGTTTTCATGCAATTTAATCGAAAAGCAGATGGTACCTTAGAATTATTGCCAGCAAAACATGTAGATACTGGAATGGGTTTTGAGCGTTTATGCATGGCTTTACAAGGGGTAAAATCGAATTATGACACTGATGTTTTTACGCCTATTATTAGAGAAATAGAAACCATTACGAATTCTAAATATGGTACGAACGAAGAAATCGATATTGCTATTCGGGTAATTGCCGATCATATTCGCGCCGTTTCTTTTTCAATTGCTGATGGGCAATTGCCTAGTAACACTGGAGCTGGCTATGTAATACGTCGTATTCTTAGAAGAGCGATTCGCTATGGCTTTACTTTTCTGAATACGAAACAACCCTTTATGTATCGTTTGGTACAAGTATTAGCCGAATCGATGGGTAAAGCTTTTTCAGAGCTGAAAGAGCAACAACAACTGATAGAAAATGTTATTAAGGAGGAAGAGCATTCCTTTTTGAAAACATTAGAACACGGTTTGGTGCTATTAGATAGCATAATTGCCAATACAAAAGAAGCCAAAATTGATGGTAGAAAGGCTTTCGAATTGTATGATACCTATGGGTTTCCAATAGATTTAACCGCTTTGATTTTAAGAGAAAAGGGGTATAATTTAGATGAGACGGGCTTTGACTTAGCGATGCAAGAACAAAAGAATCGTTCAAAATCAGCTTCAGCGACCTCAAAAGAAGATTGGACAATAGTAACGGATGAAGCATCTCAAGAATTTGTAGGCTATGACCTTTTAGAAGCCAATGTAACTTTGGTAAAATATAGAAAAGTCTCTTCAAAGAAAGAGGGTGACCAGTATCAATTGGTATTTAATTTAACTCCCTTTTATGCTGAGGGCGGAGGTCAAGTGGGTGATAAAGGGTATTTAGAAGCTGCTAATGGTGATGTAGTTTATATTGTAGATACCAAAAAAGAGAATAACGAGATTGTTCATTTTTCGAAGAATTTACCAAAAAAAATAGCAGGTACTTTTAAGGCAGTAGTTGATAAAAAACAACGGCATCGCACAGAAGCAAACCATACGGCCACTCATTTACTTCATCAAGCGCTTAGAGAAGTACTAGGAACCCATGTGACGCAAAAAGGTTCGGCCGTACATTCTAAATATTTGCGTTTTGATTTTTCACATTTTTCAAAACTAACGGTACAAGAATTACGCGATGTTGAAAATTTTGTCAATGCCCGTATAGAAGGGCAATTGCCTTTTGAAGAAAATAGAAGCGTACCTATGGAAAAAGCGGTTCAAGAAGGCGCTATGGCTCTGTTTGGTGAAAAGTATGGCGATACGGTAAGAACCGTTCGTTTTGGGCAGTCCATTGAGCTTTGCGGTGGTACGCACGTGAAAAATACAGGTGAAATATGGCATTTTAAAATTAAATCGGAAAGTGCCGTCGCTGCGGGAATTCGTAGAATTGAAGCAATCACTAGTGATGCTGTTAAAGATTTCTATTTCGAGAATAATCGAACCTTATATGAAATAAAAGACTTGCTGAACAATGCTCAAAATCCTGTGAAAGCAGTTACTGCATTGCAAGATGAAAATACAAAACTCAAAAAAGAAGTCGAACAACTATTAAAAGATAAAGCAAAAAACATCAAGGGTCAATTACTTCAAGAACTTGAAGAGGTAAATGGCGTACATTTTTTAGCTAAAAAACTAGATTTAGATGCTGCAGGGATTAAAGATCTTTCTTTTGAAATGGGGCAAAATAGAGAAAATCTCTTCTTACTTTTTGCCGCTGATCAGAATGGTAAAGCTTTGTTATCCTGTTATATTTCTAAAGAATTGGTAGCTGAGCGCAATTTAAACGCAGGTACGATTGTTCGAGAGTTAGGGAAATTCATTCAAGGTGGTGGTGGCGGACAAGCTTTCTTTGCGACTGCTGGAGGGAAAAATACCGCAGGCATTCAAGAGGCACTTCAACAAGTAAAAACCTACATCGAATAGGTATATAGAATACAATATATTTAGGTTAAATGGGTTAATTGTAAACCAACAAAAACATTTAACCATGAAAAACTACTGTATTGCCCTATTATTACTACTTAGCTTTGCTGCCCATTCTCAAATTTCTTTTGGTGCCAGGCATGTAGGTAAACCTGTAAAATTAAAAAAAGAAGATATTGCCAAATTTAAGGCTACTACCACCATTTTCGTCCTATCTGATATTATCGATAGAGTGGAGTACGAGAAGATTTTAAAAGAAACTTGGACCGTTACACCTTATAAGATTATTTCAAAAGATGAGTATAATCTTTTTGATATGTACCGCGAAAACTATTCATTTGGTGAGCTAATGGGGTATAAAACCATGAAGCAGATGAAATCAGGAGCCGTGGTTACAAGGCTTCACACCTATTTTAATGTGGGAGTTTATGATGCTGAAGAAATTGATAAAAAATTAAAGAAAGTTAAAGGTAAAAACCCTGAAAAAAAGAAAAAGAAGATCAACAGCATTTTTATGGGAAATAAAAAGGCAATCGCTAAATTTTATTTATTTCCTACGGATGAGTTTGTTGCGGAAGCATTGACTGAAGAAAGAGAAATTATTGCTGAAAGCATGTACACCAAAGATGTTTTCTTTAATTATACGACAGGCATGTTAAAAAACTATTTTCAAAAAACGAATGATTTAATTGCTGCTGAAGAGACCTATTGGATGTATGAAAAGGATAGCAATAAAGAAGAACTCGCGAGTTTAACATCAAATACCCTATATATTCCTGACTATATTACCAAAAAAACAGACGCCTGGAGCGGGGGAATTTTCAATAGAGATAACGATGAAATTAAAAAGTTGTTCAAAGACTACGAACACAATTACGAGTTTATTACTAGAGAAGATTTAGATACCGCAATAGCAAATAACAAGGCATTTTATTATTTGAGATACATTCGAGTTAACGCCGAAAGATTTGCTCAAGTAGTGAACGCCAAAACAGGCGAAGTTATTTACCGAGACTATTTTCCTGGGTTATTTAGTTATAATTTAAAGGCTAAAAATTTAGGAGCATTAAGTAAGAGTATAACTCGATCAAAAAAGAAATTAGCAAAATAAAGTACTTTAACACTTAAGACTAAAGCCCCAAAAGTATATTCTTCTTTGGGGCTTTTTCTTTAAATGCAATGCTGATTATCTTGAAAAACTGAGATATAACTTGTTTTCGATGTTTTACTTCTTCTATCTGTGAATTACCACTTCTAGTTTAAAAAAGGAATGGGTTTTGCAATAAAACATAGCGAAATCATGTTTTATAATAACCAATTTCAACTCGTATAGTCATGAAAAAATACATTCTTTTGATATGCACCCTTGTTAGCTGTATGGCTTTTTCTCAGATAGAAGTAGGAGCTAAGCGTTATGGGCGATCGTCTCCTATTAATCCAGAAGTACTTCAAAAGTTTAAAAATTCAACGACCCTTTTTGTATTGCCAGACTGGATTGATGAAGCGTCTTATGAGGCGATTTTAAAAGAAGTATGGACGGTTACTCCGTATAAATTAATGGCATTTGAAGATTATGAAATTCTAGATTTGTATGAAGAAAACTACTCGTTTGTAACATTCGATTTTCATAAGAAAAAAAGAAAAAATTCAACAGGTAATAGTGTTACTGCTTTTTACGCTTATATTGATCTTAGCTTGTATAATGCGGCTGGGATTAATACCCGTAAAAATAAATTTGATAAAAGAGTAATTGACCAGAAAATGCCGCATATTCTGAAGGCAAACAGAACCTCATTAGCAAAATGTTATTTGTACCCTAATGAGGAGTTTATCAAAGTAGCTGTAAAGGGTAAGCGATTGGGCGTTTTAGAGAGTATGTATGCCCAGAATGTCTATTATAATTATTCGGAAGGCTTATTAAAGAATTATTTACAAAAAGTACATAGTCTTATTCTTAAGGGGAATACCTATTCGCTTGAAAAGAAAGATCATCACGCTACAAAACTTTCCAAATTAATTACAGGTACACTCTATCTTCCAGCATATACAACATTAAAAACCAATATTCTCAAAGCTCAAGTAAATCCCAGAAATGAAAAGGAAATTAAAAATCTATTACAGCCATATAAATATGCGTACACAACGATTTCTGACCAAGCTTTGAGCACCGCCATTTTGAATAAAGAAGATATCAACTATTTGCGTTATGTGCGTATCGATGACGAAAGCTACGTTCAAGTGGTTAATGCATTGACGGGAGATGTAATTTATAGAGATTACTATACAGGCGTAAGCTATAATTTAAAACCAAAAAATTTCGAGTACCTTAGTGAGGTAATTGCGCAAACCCATAACCGGAGAGCCAAATAGCCTTACGAATCAATGAAATTTCGTACTGAAATTGCTTTAGCGAAAGCCCTAAATCAAATTGACTTTAAAAGCCATATTTTGATTTTGGGCTCTTGTTTTGCACAACATATAGGGCAGAAATTTGAGTATTACAAGTTTCAATCGGTGCAAAACCCTTTAGGTATTGTTTTTCACCCTATTGCCGTTGAACAACTAATCACAAGGGCGATTGAAAATAAGCGATATACCCAAGAGGACTTGTTTCTACAGAACGAACGTTGGCATTGTTTTGATGCGCATTCGGTATGCAGTGATACTTCCCCAGAAAAACTGCTTGAAAAACTTAATTGGGGTATAGAACATACTCTTTTGCAAGCCCAAAGAGCATCTCATATTATAATTACCCTAGGTACCGCATGGGTATATCGCCATATTGAAAAAGATCATATCGTTGCTAATTGTCATAAAGTACCTCAGGCGGCTTTTAAAAAGGAATTGTTGCCTATACCTACTATTGAAAAAGGTTTACAAAAGAGCATCGATACTATTAGGTCTATTAACAAAAATGTTCATTTTATTTTTACGGTTTCGCCCATTCGTCATTTAAAAGACGGTTTTGTAGAAAATCAACAAAGTAAGGCGCATTTAATTACGGCAATTCATAATGTGATTCGTGATGCTAATGCTTCCATAAATTACTTTCCCAGTTATGAGATTATGCTCGATGAGCTAAGAGATTATCGTTTTTATAAAGCCGATATGTTACATCCGAATGAGGTGGCCATATCTTATATCTGGAAAAGGTTTGAAGAAGTTTGGATTACACCACCAGCACTTCCGATTATGGAAAAAATTAAGGCGATACAGCAAGGACTACAGCACCGCCCTTTTAATCCGAAGTCAAAAGAATATCAGTCTTTTATCAATTCCTTAGAAGGTAAAATACAGCAGCTAAAAAAGGAATATCCATTTATGACATTCGATCTATGAAAAAAATAGGCATTGGTTTCGGTATCGCAATAGTGATGGTATTGCTATTTCGTTCTTGTTTTAGTACTTCTAGTGAAGAAGCGATTTTAAAGGAAAATTCAATGTTAATTCAAGAGCAAATTGCTAATGTGTCGAAATTAGTAGTTAGTGAAGGACATTTTGCTGAGGTATATAATTATAAAGATTCTCAAAAGCTATTCGGAGATTTAATATCGGCTGATAAGAAAGCTTTGGTGGTTGTAAATGCCGAAGTTACTGTGCAATATGACTTGCGTAAAATGAAGGTTGAAATTGATGCATCTGAAAAAACGGTTTATATACGAAGTATTCCAGAGCCAGAAATAAAAATTAATCCTGATTTTGAATATTATGATGTTTCCGCTGATTTTTTAAATCCTTTTGTAGCAGACGATTATAATCGGATAAAAAATAACGTCAAGAACTCCCTAATGCGCAAAATAGAGGCATCTTCATTAAAGACTAATGCCAGCAATCGATTGATGAGTGAATTATCAAGGTTTTATGTTTTAACGAATGCCTTGGAATGGAAACTTGTATATGAGGGTCAGAAAATAAAGGAGTTAGATGATTTTAAACTAACTAACGAGACTTTCATCTACTAATTTTAATCCATCGTCGATTAGTTGACCTACTTGCGGATTGTTCCGTTTCACATTTTGTAAATGTGCAGCAATGGCATCGGCAAAATCATAATCTCCATTTGTTTTAGCCAATTCATAGAGCTCTACAGACAATAGCCAATCTTCTGGAAATTCTTCACAAATCTGTTGAAAAACTTTATGACGAGAAATGGTAGTATTAGCTCCTTCTCGATAATCTCTGATTTGACGATAGTACTGCTCATGCCGCTTTTCTTGCTCAGAAGCGTTTGATGCTTGAGTAGTACTTGTTATTTCATGGTTGACCAAATCAAAACTCTGTAAATCTGCAGGGCCGTTGAAAGCAGCAACAATATCTTGACCAATGGCCATATTGTATAATCGGTTGCCTGATTCGAAAAGGATATCGTTATTATGCGTTACTACGCAATCTTTGAAAGTAACTAATATGATTTCTCCCTTTAAATTACGGGTTCCAGTTATAATTTCTCCTTTGATGATGACACCACCTTCAAATTCAAGGGTAATTGTTTGGCCTTCAAAGATGTTATACGCCTTTAAGTCTCGCGGACTCATGTCTTCAATGGCTAAATTGATACCTTTTAATTTTCCTATAGGAGAGCCAAAACCATCATAATGGTTTTTTGTTCCATGACCTACGAGCTCTTTTTCTCTAAAAGAGAGAGCCGTGGGACCAATAGTTTGAAAAAATACTGGTTTGTTTTCATGAGAGATAACCGCTTCAAAATTACCAGAAACTTGCAGACCTGTACTTAATTCAATCGTACCTAATTCTTTTGAATTAATTAGTTTTTGAATACCAGTAAGTCCACCAGTACGCAATGCCATAGTATTCGCAAATTCTTCTAAAACCTGGCTCAAATAAGCAAAATCAGGAGTCACAAAAAGTTGAGGTTGTGGTTTGGTAATATCAAAAGAAGTGTGAGCCGCTTCTATACTGTAAGGCACTTTAACCACCTCGTCAGTCATGCACCAGGCACTTTCACCAATAGATGAGAGCAACCCCGCGCCATAAATTTTTGGCTGCTCAATGGTGCCGATTAATCCGTATTCCACCGTCCACCAATGCAAATTTCGAATTAATGCCATTTCACTGGGTTCACCCATATTATTTTGCAAATCTTCAATGAGCTTTTCAGCTTTTATAATCTCTGAATCAAGGGTTCCTGAAGCTTCTTTTATAATGGATAAGTGACGTACAGCTTCATACAACTCATAGTCTTTCGCACTAGAAATGGCTTTACAACCAATTTCGCCAAAACGTCTCAAATATTCTGCGTATTCAGGATTCGCAATTATCGGAGCATGACCAGCACCTTCATGAATAATATCTGGAGCAGGGGTATATTCAATATGATCTAATTGGCGAATATCGGAAGCGATCACCAGAACATTATACGCCTGAAACTCCATAAAAGCAGAGGGAGGAATAAATCCATCTACCGCTACCGCAGCCCAGCCAATTTCCTCAAGAATGCGGTTCATGCCATACATATTGGGAATATGATCAATTGAAATTCCAGTTTTTTGAAGTCCGTCGAGGTACGATTTATGAGCAACCTTACTGAGGTAATCTACATTTTTACGCATCACATAGCGCCATACGGCTTGATCTACTGCTGAATAGTCCTCGTAATTTTGAGGTTTAATAAATTGCTTCAGATGTTCAGGAAGCTTATCTAAAATAGGGTTGCTTTCGTAAGACACTTGCTTTGATTTTTAGTAGAATACAACTTGATTACAAAGGTACAAAATCGCTAACGAAAAAATATTGAAAATGATGCCCTGAACCCATAAAAAAACCGCCCCTAAAGGCGGTATTTCTTATTTAGATGCCACTGCATCTGGGGGGTATTGCGTTAATATCTCTGAGACAAATTCTTGAATACGCATTTCTTTCTTTTCGATATTGCGACTGTTGTTTAATGTGCCAACTCCTTTTCCTTGCCAAACCAATTCTTTGTTTTTAGCATCAATAAGATCAATGTATAGCGATCCTTGTGTTCTAGTACTAACATTAGTACCGCCACCCCAGCCCCAACCAGGACCAAAACCGCCACCCCAGTAAAATGGACTCCAACCCCATCCGAAGCCACCGCCCCAGTAGTTGTTGTACACATCAACTTGCTCGCGTTCTTTTGTAAAAATACTAACCAGTAAATCGGGCTGTTGTGATTTCACAAAGCCTCTTGAGCTCATTTCCGTTTCAATGGCTCTTAAGATTCTTTTCTTATCTAAATCAGAAATTTGCGCTTTGTCAATACCTGTTTTGTAAAATGCATAGGATTTATAAGCGTTGAAATCTGCTTTCTTATCATAATCTGATAGCACGCGAACCGAAGTGCACGAACTCATAAAAAGCAATATTAAGGCAGGTAATGCGAGATATTTAATTTTTTTCATAACGAATTATTTTTTTGAAGTTAATCAGTACTTTAGTCACCGTAAAAAATATCAAAAACCATGCCGAACACTTATATTTATTACTGCGTATTTGTTTTAGGGTCATAACCATAAGGGCAGTGCCGACAGCCACTCTCACAACAATAACCTCTTTTTAAATGGTATTGTTTGGTAAATACGCGATAGCCCTCTTCAGACCAGTAAAAATCACCTTCTTCAATAGGGATCTGTTTTTTCATGATTCAATTTACTTTTCTATCGACGATCATTGCTTGTAAAATTAGTTGATTTTGTTGATAACACGACGCTAAACCTTTTCAAATAGGCATTTCATGGGGCTTTATTGGTAATTTAACGGTCAAACACAATTGTTGGCAATATATTTGAGTTAAAAGCTATTGTTCTTGATTAATACTTAACTTTAAGAGTAGGTTATTACCAATATATGATCGTAGTAATTAAACATTTATTTCGAAGAAATTACGTTGGCTTATCGCTTTGGCCTTTCATTATTTTAAAGAATAATGATTTAAAGAGTGATATTGTATTAATCAATCATGAAAAAATACATTTAAGACAGCAATTAGAATTACTGATTCTTCCTTTTTATGTGCTTTACATTGCAGAATGGTTATTTAGAAGTTTCTTTTATTTAAGTTTTTATCGGGGATATCAAAATATAAGTTTTGAACGAGAAGCTTATGCGAATGAACACAATCTTAATTACACCAATGAACGTGGCGTATTTGATTTTATAAAATACCTATAGGCGGGAAATTACAAGCAAGTGTATATCGAAAATCAACCCGTAGATCTACCAATTTTAAGAGAAAAGAAAATTTCCCTTCATGTCAAGCGAGAAGATCTCATTCATCCACTTATTTCTGGTAATAAATTCAGAAAACTCAAATATAACCTTGAGGAAGCCCAAAAAAAAGGATGTCAAACTTTGATTACATTCGGTGGTGCTTTTTCTAATCATATTGCCGCCACCGCTTATGCGTGTAATCAAGTCGGAATGGCAGCGATAGGCATAATAAGAGGGGAAGAACTTGCTTTGCAGTGGCAACAAAACCCAACCTTGCTTCTCGCTCATCAACATGGTATGCGATTTAAGTTTGTTTCTCGAGCCATGTATAGAGAAAAGAAGTCTACTGAATTTGAACTGCAATTACGTAATGAATTTGGTGATTTTTACGCCTTGCCAGAAGGTGGTACTAATGTTTTGGCGATCAAAGGTTGCGAAGAAATGATCACCCAAAAAGATTTGACATATGATATCGTATGCACCGCGGTAGGAACAGGAGGAACGCTCGTAGGCATCAGTAATGCCATAAGCCATTCTCAATCCGTTTTGGGATTCGCAGCGCTTAAAGGTGATTTTTTGAAAGAAGATATTCGTAATTTTGCACCAAAGGGGAAATGGGAATTGCAAACGGACTACCATTTTGGAGGATATGCCAAGGTTTCAGAAACCTTAGTGACCTTTATTAATGATTTTAAAGAGCAAACTAAAATACCTTTAGACCCTATTTATACAGGTAAATTGGTATTCGGAATTTTAGATTTAATTCAAAAAGATTACTTTAAACCGAACACCAAAATATTGGCAATTCATACGGGTGGATTGCAAGGCATTACAGGAATGAATACAAGATTGAAAAAAAAGAATTTACCGCTAATCAGACAATGATCAAAAACTTTTTATTTATAGCACTTTTAGGTGTATTTGTAATAGGTTGTAAAACTAAGCAACGAGGTATTTATGGTAAAAAAGGGGCAGATACCATTCCTCAAACTTCTAAAAAAAAGACTCCTAAAAAAGTATATCGAAACGATACGGGTCTATACCCAATGCCTAAAGACACTGGTAAGTTTGTGCGTTTTGAAGTAAACTCGGTTAAAGAATATATAGCCACTTTTTCAGAAGTTGCACAATTTGAAATGAAAGCTTACGGCATTCCTGCGAGCATTACCTTGGCTCAGGGCTTGCTCGAAAGTGGTTTCGGTAAAGGTAAGTTGGCGCGAAAAACGAACAATCATTTCGGAATCAAATGCCATAAAGGTTGGGAGGGGGATTATGACTTTCATGATGACGATGAAAAAGGGGAGTGCTTTCGAAAGTATAACCACCCTATGTATTCGTACCGAGATCATAGTTTGTTCTTAAAAAATCGTTCGCGATATGCTTTTTTATTTGATTATAGCAACGACGATTATAAAAAGTGGGCAAAAGGCTTGAAAAAAGCAGGTTATGCTACTGATAAACGCTATCCGCAAAAATTGATAAGTCTTATAGAACAACACGAGCTTTACAAATTTGATATTCATAAGAAACGGCGTTCTGCAACTAAAGCAAGGCATGCGGAAGATAAAGTGGTTGCGCAACATAAAGTAGAAACGCACACGGTGGCTGCTGGCGATACCCTGTATTCGATTTCTAAGAAATATAAAGTTTCTATCGATGATTTAAAACGATGGAATTACATGTATAGTGATACAATAGCAGTAGGTCAAAAATTGACCGTAAAGTCCCAAAAATTCAATTAAAAGATGAGGTATCAACGGAGCAGTGCTCTTTTTCAAGAGGCTAAAAAATATATTCCAGGAGGTGTAAACTCACCTGTTCGCGCTTTTAAAGCAGTCGGTGGAGATCCAATTTTTGTAAAGGAAGCCAAAGGAGCGTATTTGTATGATGAGGATGGCAATCGTTTCATTGATTATATCGCATCATGGGGTCCTTTAATTTTAGGGCATGCCTACGAACCCGTAATTAATGCAGTCATAGAAAAAGCCAAGAAAGGAACTTCTTTTGGAATGCCTACTGAAATTGAGACGGAATTAGCCAAGTTAGCCGTTTCAATGGTGCCCAATATTGACCAAATTCGGTTTGTAAATAGTGGTACTGAAGCTTGTATGAGTGCTGTGCGTTTGGCAAGAGGTTATACTGGTAGAGATAAAATTATCAAGTTTGCGGGATGCTATCATGGTCATTCTGATTCTTTTTTGATACAAGCGGGTAGCGGTGCGGTGACCTTCGGAAGTCCAAATAGTCCTGGCGTAACGCAAGGTACAGCAAAAGACACCTTGCTTGCTGATTACAATGATTTAGAAGGGGTAATCAACTTAGTAAAGGCGAATAAAGGTGAAATTGCTGCGATCATTTTAGAGCCTGTCGCGGGCAATATGGGATGTATTATTCCAACGGATGAATTCATAAACGGATTACGTTCGATTTGTACGCAAGAAGATATTTTATTGCTTTTTGATGAGGTTATGACGGGCTTTCGATTGGCAAGAGGTGGCGCACAAGAAGCATTGGGTGTAGCTGCAGATATTGTTATGTTTGGGAAAGTCATTGGCGGCGGATTGCCCGTGGGTGCTTTTGCGGCAAGAGAAGAGATAATGAATCACTTAGCACCAAACGGACCTGTATATCAAGCGGGTACCTTAAGTGGAAACCCCTTGGCTATGAGTGCTGGTTTGGCCATGCTTAAACAGCTCAATAACCAACCAGAAATTTTTGAAAGTCTGGCTAATAAAACAGAATACCTTCACAAAGGCCTAGCTGAGGTACTAACATCGAAAAATATTCCCCATCAAATTAATCGTTACGGGAGTATGATTTCTGTGCATTTTACAGAAGAACCCGTAATTGATTTCTCTTCTTCGGCAAAAGGGAATAATGAAATTTTTAAAAGTTATTTTCACGGCATGCTCGATAACGGTATTTACTTACCACCGAGCGCATTTGAAAGCTATTTTTTAAATGATGCTATTCAATACGAAGACCTTGATGCGACTATCGCTGCAGTGAAAACTATATTTTAAGTCATGCTTTTTTGATTTGTTAAAAAGTGTAGTTAATCAGATAAATAGGTATTTCATCTAATCATCGCATAAATATCACCATAGGTCGAGTTAGTGTAATATAGTCCCAAACTATAATTTTTAACCTATGAAACTCAATGTAATTGTTATTGACGATTCTTCAGTACAGCTGGTTTTAGCTTCAAAATTGATTCAACAAAATGAACATTTAAATTTAGTAGGTGCGTATGCTGATCCGTTGTTAGCCTTAAATGCTGTAAATACAGAGAAGGTTGACGTGATTTTGCTCGATGTCGAAATGCCCAAAATAGATGGCTTCTCACTTTTAAAGCTATTTCAAAAAAAGATTGATGTCATTGTAAACTCAACACGAGCTTCATTCGAAATGGAAGCTTATAATAATGGAGCCGTTGATTTTATCCCTAAACCTTTATCAGCTCCGCGCCTTGATCTAGCGGTGACAAGAGTATTAGCAATTAAGCACTTGTTAGCTTTTCAAAAGCCTATACTCAATACTTTTGCGAGTTAGTAGTACTAGTCGTGGGTAATTCTATCGTGATGTTTCTTGAATGACGATTGCCGTTTGCGATTCTTGTTAAGAACAGAATCGATCCTTCCGTTATAAATTCAACTACTTTTTAGAAGTGGAATCACGATTGACAAAGGTATAATTATAGAAATAGGTCAGAAAATCAAGCATTTATCGTAATGCTTTTGATCACATGATGAGCAAGGTATTTTTAGGGAGTTACAGTGATTCGTATAACCTGTCGTTACGGGTTTAGTGTTGTTTGGTTAAGCACTGCATTTAGCAATTCTGAGTCCACTTTAATCTACCTTAAGCGTAGTGGACAGGTAGTTGAATCCGTAGTAATTGTGGCTAGCATTGTGTTGTGTACGGTTACTAGTTTTTCAATTTGAATTGATTCATTCCGATTTCAAACACCAGTTCATTATTCCATTTAATTTGTTTTCCTTTTTTATCGTAAAATTCTACAAACACCTTATCCTTGTCAATTATTTCTAAAACAGCTCCTTTCAGTCCAGATTTTAATTGTTCATTCAGATTGTCAGTCAGCTCAATTTTTTTATGAAGATATTTTTTCTCCAAAACTTTAATTGGGTCAATTGGTTTATCTGTACTAAAAAGCAATTCTCCCACCTTCTTAAAACCTTTTCCAATTAATTTGAAAAACCCAATTATAATTCCTTGAAATAAAATTTCAATAAATATTTTTCCAAGGATTTCGAATATTATCATTCTTTAAATATGGTTTAACAGTTCATCGAAGTACATTTCTTTTTGCTTACCAGTAGCCAGGTCTGCTCACGAAGCCCATATTTTTTATAGGTTGTGCTGTACACAGTTATTTTTTTCGTGTTCGATAATATATATTCCAAGAGCCAGAGTTTGATTCAATAATCTCAGGAAATCCGTCATTATTTAAATCGCCAACCTCTATATTATAAGTGTCGTCTTTTAAGTCTTCTCTTAAGCCGATTGCTCTAAATTCTCCATGCTCACTTCCTAAATACACATAATTTCTATCTTCAAAATTTCCTTCCACTATGTCCAAAAATCCATCTTTATTTAAGTCTGATACTTTAATAGATGAAGTTGTTCGATTCAAGTCAAAGAAATAAATTTTCTTAAAACTTAATTTTTTATCTCCGAAATATATTTTGTTTTCAGAACTTAAGTTTCCCGTTATGATGTCTAAAAATCCATCATTATTAATATCTCCGATGTCAATTGAACGGGTTTGATCTTGAGCTTTTCCGAACTCAATAATTTTTGGAAAGTTTAATTTTCCATCATTTAGATATATTTTATTAGTGGTATTTCTTTCGGCAGTTATGATATCTAGAAATCCGTCTCCATTAATATCTATGATTTTGGTTTGAATTGTTTGGTCAGTTTTATTACCAAAATCAATTACTGTATCAAAATTTCCTTTTCCATCATTCAAACAAATTTCATTTTTAGCTTTACGATTAGATAAGATCAAATCAATATCACCATCGTTATCTAAATCTGCAATTTCCAAATTCCGGGAGGGTGACTTTGAGCCAAATGGAACTCCGTTCGTGAAGCTATTTTCAGACGAACCCAAGAATAGTTTGTTATCTACATTATCATTGGCTACTGCAATGTCCATATAGCCATCATTATTAAAATCAGCACTTTTTATAGCATATGAGCCATCAAGAAATCTTCCAATTGGTTGAGCTAACTTAAAACCGCCATGACCTCCATTATAATATATATAGTTTTGTTGCGCCCAATGACGTCCATTAGCAACAAGCGCATCTAGGTCTCCATCTTTATCAATGTCAAATAGCGTTATTGATGCGGTTCTGTTTGATTGTGTGCCTATAGAAAACCTTCCATCTGCATTAATAAAAGTAACGTCTTGCGAAAAACTACTTAAAGAGGTTGATAAAACTGCGAATAAAAGCAGAAAATTTATTTGTTTCATTTAGATTATTTGATGATTATTTTTATCAGACGTTAGTTCAAGAATTTTGTTACGGATTTTATTCTAATTGTTGGCAACAATTGACTTTGGTTATTAGCCATAAATCGGCAGTTTCTCAAAAATCGCTTAAATTGAATAGAAATGCAATATAGTGTCTAATTAAGGTGATGTAAATACGTATAAGCGTTTATGAATGCCTTGTTCAAAATAAAAAACCGCAACTAAAAAAGCCACGCTTTATAACGTGGCTTTCAATAATACGAACCAAAAAATATTAGCCTTGGCTTCTTTTTTTAGGGCGTTCTTGTTTTTTACCTTTCTTGGCTTTACCACGTTTTCCCTTGCGTTTTTTCATTTGCTCCCACTTGGCATATTGCTCTTCCGATAAAATTTGTTTGAGTTTGGCCTTTTGCGCTATTTGATGGTCAAGGCGCTCATTGGCTCTCGCATAATGTTCTTCGGGGCTAGGTTTTTTTCTTTCGGCACCTTCTTCTTTCGCCGCCATTTTTGCTTTTCGCATTTTAGCATTTTCGATAAACAAACTTTTAAGCTGCTTTTGTTGCGCTTGCGTAAGGTCTAAAGCAAGCGTTGCTTTTTTAGTTTGCAAGGTTGCTATTTGCTCAGGAGTCATATCTTTCATTTGTGCACGGCCTCCTCTTTCACCTTTTTGTGCCATTACACCGCTTACTGCAAATAGCAGTATTACAATCATTACTTTTTTCATAATCTGATGTTTAATTATATTCCTACTTGTGCAGAAATCTGATGCTATTTTATTGTTTTATATCCTTAAGACATATATAAAACAAATTGGTTTAGTTGCTGGTTTTGAATTAGGAATACTTTAACGATTGTTAGCATATAAAAAGGGCGCTTAATGCAGCGCCCTCTTTACTAGGTAGGTTTTTGATTATTGGGGTTTAAGTAGGTGTATTCGTGGAGAAGGTTTTTGGTTTTGGGAAACCAAAGCGCCTTCTAAAAATTTTATTCGCTGATTACTTGTTCAATACTTGAATCAGCAATTTCATTTTGAATATGTTGTTGTTTCGTATCGCTTATATAATACGTTGCGATTGCGATTATTAATGTTGTGAAATACAGGTAACTTTTTATTTTATAATTCATGATCTAGGGGTTTTTAATTCTGAAGCTAAGCTACTACAGATGAAGACGCAAAAAAGCCCATTGTTGTGAAATGGGCTTTTTTCGATGTCAAATATGACGATACTGTTGAATAGCGAATATGCTTATCGGATTTTCTATTCAGTTCATCGAGAGGCCTCTAAAATTAACTTTTATCGAGTGCGCTCTTTGTAATGAAAAAGAACAGTAATTCTTCATGACTTACTGCTATTTGGGGTCTAATATCATATCAATCCGCTCAGCGGCATCTTGTAAATGATATTTGCTCATGCGATCAGCCGTTCTTGCAGCAGCACTTCGTATTTCTCTCTTTAATAGCGCAAGCTCTGCGCGTGCTACCGAACGAATGTCTGATTGACTCGTATGAACTACTGTTGATTTTTGATAACCACCAAAATCAGGTTGTTTTCTTTGGTTACCAGCAGTCATTAAATATGCAAGGCGATCGATATGTGCTTTTTGTAAGTTTCTACGATAGGTATCAATAGTTTTCCCTGAACGCAATTCTGACCAGATGCCACGACGCAAATCACGCATCATTTCTAAAAGACCGTAGGCTTTACTACCATTCATAGTTTCATTTTCAATAAGCCGCGCCATTTTTCCTAAACGTAACATATTATTTAAAGTACGTTCTTGCATACGACGTATACGCTCAACGGAGCCTGAATATTCAATTTTTGCAAATAAGTCATTGTCGAGCATCCAAGAGGGAGTTGCGAACAGTTCATTTTGAATAAAGTTCATGCAGTTTTTTTGATGTTCTTTTGATACATGTGTATAAACAGCGCCTTCTTGGTCATAGGTTTTGTGATGTTCATAAACCCCTCCTATATTATTGGAAACATGCCCCATATACCTATTGTATTGCGAGAGTACCTGACCATATAAGGTGCTGAGGTCGTCATAGTTTTTTCCATCTTCTGCTGTCCATTCTACCAATTTGGGTACAATACGTTTTAAATTGGCAATACCATAGGTGCTCGCTTTTATAGCATCATCACCCAAATCTTCGGTTTGCGAACTAGGGTCAACGACATCACCAACTTGTTGATGGCCAAAACGGTACATAGGGTCACCAGCATGCTCTAAAATCCATTGGTCTAAGGTCGCTTTCTCTTCCTTCGCAGTTTTATCTAAAATAGGCTTATATCCCCAGCGAATCGCATGTTTATCGTAAATACCAATATCAGGCATTAAGGCAACGCCTTTGTCCTCTGGTTGCGCTACGTAGTTGAAGCGGGCGTAATCCATAATAGAAGGTGCAGTACCATATTTCTTTGTAAAAGTAGCAGAACGCAAGGAATCTACAGGGTAAGCGACACTACTTCCCATATTATGTGGCAATCCTAAGGTGTGCCCCACTTCATGCGCAGAAACAAAGCGAATCAAACGCCCCATCACTTCATCTTTAAAGGCTACGCCTTGTGCTTCTGGATTAATAGCCGCTGTTTGCACAAAAAACCAATTGCGTAATAAGGTCATGACATTATGATACCAATTAATATCAGACTCTAAAATCTCACCACTTCTGGGATCACTAACATGTGGCCCGTTTGCATTGGGAATAGGAGATGCTAGATAGCGAACTACAGAATAACGAACATCTTCTGGAGACCATTCGGGGTCTTCTTCAATACTTGGCGGGTCTTTAGCAATAATTGCATTTTTGAAACCTGCGGCTTCAAAAGCAACCTGCCAGTCTTCAATACCTTGTTTTATGAAAGGAACCCATTGTTTTGGTGTTGCTCGATCAACATAATAGACAATCTGTTTCTTTGGTTCTACAAGTTCACCTGCTTTATATTTCGCTATGTCCTCTTCTTTCACTTCTAAGCGCCAACGATCTAAATAGCGCACCGTTTTACTTTCTTGTGCATCAAGTCCGTAATCAACCTGTCCTCTAGCAAACCAACCTACCCGACGATCAAAATAGCGCCTCTTCATTGGTACTTCTGGTAATAAGATCATTGAATTATTGATCTCAATAGAAATTGAACCTACTGAACCGTTTGATGGAGCTTCTTTGGCAAAGTAGGTTTTCACATGTCTGGCTTCAATGTTTTTAGGATACGAACGTAAAGAATCAATATAACTACGGCTTTCGTCTAAGCGACTTACTTTATATCTTTTGCGATAGAAATCGGGCATGCCAATGGCGCTTACATCTTTGGTGAAGAAATTATTAACCTCAATGATCGTCGCTGGGTGTACCGAGTCTTTTTTGAAGGCTTTTATATCAAAGGCTTGTAATACTGGTTCAAAATTAGAATTGACCACCGCTTCGTGCACGGGCAAAGAATCTGCCGCTACAACACCATGTGATACCACACGTAATAGTACTTTTTTACCTTTTTTCTGCCAACGCAGTACTTGAGTGTTAATTTTACCTCCTCCAAAACCTATACCTGACGCGGTTTTAGCAATCCGGCTTACCATAAGCATTTCTTTATTAAACAATGAATCTGGTATTTCATAAAAGTGCTTGTCATCGACCATATGCACATCAAACAAACCTTGATCTGTTTTGGCATCTTTGGTAATTACCTTATCGTATGGCTGAATGGCTCCTTTTTTAGGCTTCTCAGGTGCTTTTTGAGCTTTCTTATTTTTTTTCTTAAAAATTTGTGCCTCTGTAGTGGTAGCACTCAGTAGTACAAGTGCGAGTAGTAATTTCGCAAAAATTGATGTTTTCATATAATTGGTTTTATATAGTGTATATACTAGCTCAAAGAACCGAAAAATTAACCTTAGCTTTTGTTAACAAAATCATAAGCTAAGGGTAAGATAAAAATAAAATACACTTTTGGTGTAACATTTTCATTCTTAAGAAGTCTTTATATTAGAGATTTCATTTTTCAATTAGCGAATTAGTCACGAATAAAGCTATTTACCTTGGTAAGTAGCTTTATTTTATTTGTATCGATAAACGGTTGAAATGCAATAATATACTCTTAGTAATCTTCTTTTTTTTCTGGTAAAAATTCGCAACAAGTATCGCTTTAACCGCAATTATTTTTCCTCAGTATTGTCAATTTTGCACCTAATTAATGTGATTATTGCGGAATTAATAGTTATGGCATACACCACCATATCGATGAACTGCAAGCCTAACAATAATCTCGTTCTAAGACGTTATACTTTCTCATAAATTAACTGATACATATTATGAAAAAAATAAATCTTATTTCAACTTTGGTAGTGGCTTTACTTTTATCAAATGTGATGTCCGCTATGAATCCTACCAAAGAAATTGAACCTTTCGATATTAATTCTATCGAATATATTGAAGATGAAATCAGTTTCGATTTAGGTTTTGATACAGCTGATTATTTGCCTGAAGGATTTAATCCGTATACGGTATATGTGAATTTAGAAACAATAATCTTTATTGAAGAGGAAGTTGTCCTTGAAGATTTGTCAGCTTTTTTGCCTGATAATTTTGATGCTTATGCCTACGCTACTTCTGTTGCGGGAATGCATTATATTGATGAAAATGATACGATAATCATCGATTTTGATACCAAAAAACATCTACCAGAGGGTTTTAATCCGTATATAAAATAAAGAATCCTCCACGTTTGAGTTAGCACCTATAAAAAAACCTTCGCCTAGCGAGGGTTTTTTGTTTTGGTGAATGTATGGGCTTGCCTTTTGATACGAGCAAACTACGGTACTTTTATTTATATGTTGTATTTTTTCACAAACTAATATCAATCGTATGAAGTATTCTATGCTAGCACTTAGTTTGCTACTATTCGTATCCTGCAAAGAAGAAAATCCTAAGTCCCCTGAAGTAATAGAAGCAACACTTCAGGCATTTGTAGAAGGAGAGACTTTGGCTTACATGGCAAAAGATTATGAAAAATGGGCGTCTTACTGGGATCATAGTACTGATGTTTTAAGACTTGATGTTACCAATTCAGGTTTTTCACAAACCCGCGGTTGGGATAAAAGCGGAGGAAACTTAGAACAGTTTTTTAAAGAAAATCCTGATCCGATCACGGCTACTTTCGAAAACTCGAACTACCTTATTTTTTATGATACGAAGTTAGCATGGCTTGCTTTTGATCAAACTTGGACCACAACAGAAGGAGAGAAGTCCGTGGCCAAGGCTACCATTACTTTGGTGCGAAAAGAAAACTCTTGGAAAATTATATCATATACCGCTATTCAATACGAGGCAGAAAATGAAGCAGTAGATACCTTGAGTAGAACTTAAATTACGAATGCTACGAAGCTGCTCTTTATTTTAAAAGAGTAAGGGAATTACAAATTGGAATAACAGTACTAAAAGACCAACAGCAATTAGGTTTAGTATAACCCCTACACGTGCCATTTCATGTACTTTAATATAGCCACTGGCAAAAACAATAGCATTCGGTGGTGTCGCCATCGGAAGCATAAAGGCACAACTACTCGCCATAGTAACGGGTATCAGTAAATACAATATGGGGATGTCTAAACCTATGGCAATACCTGCAACTACAGGTGCTAATACGGCTACCAAAGCCACATTACTCATGAGTTCGGTCATGAACAACATTAAAAAGATGAGTAATACGGCAGTGAACAAAATGCTTATATCACTTTCGGCAATAGCCCCTGAAACCATATCTACAATACCACTAACCGCCATTCCTTTGGCCAAGGCTAAGCCCCCTCCGAAGAGTATCAAAATACCCCATGCGAGTTTTGAAGTGTCTTTCCATTGGATAATAAAATCTCCTTTTTTAAGATTATAAGGTACGGCAAACATAGCAATGGCTCCCAACATGCTAATAATGGTATCGTTTAACTTCAAATCTGGCAATAATTCATTGATTACAGTTCTGAAAATCCAGAGAAAAACAGTAACTCCGAAAATGGCGAGCACCATTTTTTCTTTACCACTCACTGCCCCTAACTTTTGAAGTTCTGTTTGTATAAGCTCTTTGGATGCAGTAAATTTTAAGTGCTTGTTCGGAAACATTACTTTAACCATGACCAAATAAATGATGGTTATCATAATGATGGAAAATGGTAAGCCAATAACCATCCATTTTAAAAAGGAAATCTCAATATTATATTCGTTTTCGAGCAGGCCTATCATAACAGAATTGGGTGGTGTGCCTATAACAGTAGCAATGCCACCGGCATTTGCAGAAAATGCAATACCCAGCATTACAGAGAGTGCAAAATTGCGATCACTTTTAGTAAATCCGTCTTCATCATTAACGAGCAGATTAATCACCGACATTGCAATCGGAAGCATCACAACCGTAGTCGCCGTATTACTGATCCACATACTTAGAGCAGCGGTGGCAATCATAAAACCCAAAACTACTTTGTTGGGCGTGGTACCTGTTATCCGTATAATACTTAGGGCAATGCGCTTATGTAAATTCACTTTTTCTAGTGCTAGCGCAAGCACAAATCCCCCGAAGAATAGAAATATTATCGGACTGCCATAATTGGCACCTACATCACCAACGGACATGATTTTTAATAAAGGAAAAAGTAGAAGTGGTAATAGTGCGGTAACTGATATTGATGTAGCTTCGGTAATCCACCAAACAACCATCCAAACAGCTACAGCAATAACTTTATCTCCCTGTGCTGACACGAGTTCAAAGGGCAGATTAAGAATGATAAAGAATAGAATTGGTCCTAAAAAAAGCCCCAGCTTACTACTAATGTTCATATACTCAAATTGGTTGCCCTAAGCTATGTTTTTTCTTTGGGTTTTGAAAGCCTAATATTTGGCATTTCTGAATTAAAAGCACTTAAGCTATTTCAACAAAAAGCCCATCATCAGTTTTCGAGACTTGCGCAACATTGTTTTTTGTTAATTCTTTTATGGCTTTATCCCATTTCTTATTTGATAGCGCGGACTGAGTTTTTAAGTCAGCCAATGGAATTTTTTCTGCCTTTTTTAAAATTTCAAAAACCATTTTTCCATCATCAGATAAATTAACTGCCTGCCCGGCTCGGGCCTCGGGGCGCATTTGAGGGAAGAACAACACCTCTTGAATCGAAGAATTATTGGTCAATAACATGACCAATCGGTCAATGCCGATACCAATGCCTGAGGTTGGGGGCATGCCGTATTCAAGGGCGCGAATAAAATCCTGATCGATGAACATCGCTTCATCATCACCCTTTTCAGAAAGGCGTAATTGCTCTTCAAAACGCTCACGTTGGTCAATAGGGTCATTAAGCTCTGAATAGCAATTTGCCAATTCTTTACCGTTGACCATTAATTCAAAACGTTCTGTCAATGCGGGGTTGTCTCGATGTTCTTTCGTTAACGGACTCATCTCTTTCGGGTAATCAGTAATGAAAGTAGGTTGTATGTAAAAGTGCTCACATGTTGAACCAAAAATCTCATCGATCAGCTTGCCGACACCCATCGTTTCATCAACTTCAAGACCTAACTTTTTCGCCGTTTCGCGAAGCTCAATTTCTCCCATACCTGCAACATCGACACCCGTATGAATTTTTATGGCTTCTAATATCGGCACTCTGGCGTAAGGCGCTTTGAATTCGATTTCATTTTCGCCAACAGTAACTTTTGAAGTTCCATTAGCATCGATGGCTACTTTTTCTAGAAGTTGCTCTGTGGTGTCCATCATCCAATTATAATCTTTGTAAGCCACATACAATTCCATTACCGTGAACTCGGGGTTGTGGGTACGATCCATTCCTTCATTCCTGAAATCCTTAGAAAATTCATAAACGCCATCGAAACCACCTACAATCAAACGTTTCAAGTATAGTTCATTGGCAATTCGCAAGTACAACGGAATATTCAATGCATTGTGATGCGTTAAAAAGGGGCGCGCCGCTGCACCACCTGGAATAGGCTGTAAAATTGGAGTTTCTACTTCTAAATACCCGCGGTCATTATAAAATTGGCGAATGCTATTCGTAATTTTCGTACGCTTTACAAAAGTTTCTTTCACATGCGGATTCACCACCAAGTCAACATAGCGCTGACGGTAGCGTAATTCTGGGTCATTGAATTCATCATACACCTTGCCGTCGGCATCTTGTTTGGGCAGCGGAAGTGGTCTAAGCGTTTTGCAAAGAAGGGTAAAATTCTTGACCATTATTGTTTTTTCACCCACCTTAGTCGTAAAAAGCTCACCTTCGATACCGATGATATCTCCGATATCTAATAACTTCTTGTACACATCATTGTACAGGGTTTTGTCTTCACCAAGGCAAATTTCATCTCGGTTAAAATAGACCTGCACGCGGCCAGCACTATCTTGTAATTCGGCAAAAGAAGCTTTTCCTTGAATTCGTCGTGACATTAATCTGCCGGAAACCACCACTTTTTTGCCCTCCTCATAATTTTGTTTGACACTTTCAGAAGTAGCATCTACAGGGTACAAAGCGGCAGGATAGGGGTCTATGCCCATCTCGCGTAACTTTGCTAATTTCTCTCTTCTTACTATTTCTTGTTCCGACAATTGCATATGAAAAATTTAAAGAGCAAAATTACCCTTTGCTATTAACATATACAAGGTATGCAATGAATGGAAGAATTAGGACGTATGCTTAATCAAAATGCAATGATTTTGGGTAATTAGGTGTGTATGCCGTATTGGTAACAATGGCTTTTATATCTGCTTCTAAAGATGCAATAGGGCTTTCAATAATGCGATTCGAGTCTTTACCATTTTTATAGAAAATAAAGGTAGGCACGCGTTTAATTCGCAAACCCCATTCTTCACCATTCGGACTCGTTTTGTACATTCCCTTACGCTTGTCAAGAGCGATTATTTTTAAATTTTCCATAGGAAAATCAGCGGCCTCAAGTATTTTAATGAACCTTGGCACTTCTCTTTTACTATCGCCGCACCAAGTGCCCATGAAGAGTAAGATTTTATGTGTAGCTAGTTCGTTTTTGATTGATGTGATGATTTTTGAATCGACTTCATAGGCATTATAATTCTTATAATACCAATTTTTATAGGAATTAGAAGTGAGTCCGTTTATGTCAATTTGACCCACCATAAAAGACGGATTGCCTTCAATTTTTATTTCTTGATTGATTTGCTGCCCTGATAAGCTTGTGCAGAAGGTAGCCAGTATTAACATAAAAATAAATGGATTCATAAATTTCAGTTTTTAAATTAAAACCGAAAGTTCTTTAAAATATGAGCTTAAAAAGGAAGTGCTGGGATGGATTTAAGGACTAGACCCTAGGTGGATTTTTTAAGTTCAAGCGAAAGAGTCCAGTTTGAATACAAATACAAACTCAAAAATCGAATACAAGCGCAAAGTAAACTTAAGCTTAAAATGTATAGCGCAATTTAAAGGAAAAGGATCAAAATTGCGAGTCATAGATTGTTAGTGAAAATTAGTGCAATTCGTGTTTAATTCCCACTTTAACGAGCATTATCCAAAGAGCTCTTTGATTTCTTCGCGAGAAGAAACATGAAGTTTCTTGTACAAATTATTGATATGAGTTTTCACAGTGCTTAAGCTGATAAACAAATCGGAAGCTATTTCTTTATTGGTCTTGTCTTTCAAAATTTCATTGACGATATTCTGCTCTTGAACGGTTAATTTCGCCAAGGAATTGCTTTTTTTTGTCCTGTTTTGTTTTCTCTGTTTTAATAAGAAATAGACATTGAGTAACATTGATAATCCGATTACTAAACTTGAAATCCATTTCCAATTTAAATCTGAAGAACTGTCCTTAGAAATTAACTGTTGGTCAATGGCGATCTCGGTTTGAAATAATTCCGTAAAAACCGTATTGGGGTAGTTGTCTTCTAAACGTTGACCAAGATCTTCGTAATAATCGTTTTTAGAAATGTCATTGAGATAGTACGCATAGGTTTCATTTCGCTTGTCTGACAGAAAATCATATATATAGAGTTCTACCAGAGGTTCATCGACCTTTAAGCCAAATTCTTGTAAAGTCTTAAACCATTTTTTAGTGTTGAGTTTGCGACTAGCTTCACTCGGAATATCATAAAAATCAAAGGCCATTTCTTCTTTAAAAGCATCAATTTGTAGCATGGCATCAGATAACGGATTTGTTGAGGCGATTTTACAAAGGGCTTCATCAGCAAAGGATGTAGGAAAGCTAATAAAATCACTATTATTAGCTATGAAAAGAATACTGCTGCTGTTTTCGCACCTGCCTAAAAAATGATTTGAATTTAAAGTTTCTACCGAGCATTCATCAACATGAATGCGATATATGCGATTGTCTGAGGGTAAATTATTTCCTTTAAAACTAAAATACCCTAAAGAATCGCTATCTGTTTTTTTAATTACGTGGTCGAGATACGGGCGAGAAAGTTTACGATAATCTTCTATTAAAGATAAGTACACCGTCTTTTTAGAGGCATTATTAGCAATTTGACCTTCAAATTGATATTGCGAATACCCAGTAATTCCAATTAGGAGAAAAACGAAAGAAATTGCTTTTTGAATCATACGGTAACGCTTAACATGGTCTAAAATAGTAGTTTTGTAACAATGTTAGTGCATTTGCGACTAATTAGTTGCATCAATCAAAAATCCAAATCAAATGAGTTTTTTAAGAGTATTACTGGCCATATTATTTCCACCCCTATCTGTAATCGGGAAAGGTTGTGGTTCTTTTCTAATCGTTTTATTACTGACATTTTGCGGTTGGGTACCTGGGGTAATTGCAGCCCTAGTTATTTTGAACAATCCAAACTAAAGTAGTAGTTTAAGATTTATATCTGTTTCTTTGTATTCAAATTTGAAATTATGAGAAACTTTTATCGTGTATTTTTATCGTTTGTTCTAGTTGCAATTTTATCAAGCTCCTGTAATTTTACCGAAACAATGACCCTTGAGCCCGACGGTTCGGGTAAAATTTCAGTTGATTTTGACGGGTCATCATTTATGGAAATGATGGGGGATGAAATGCGAAAAGATGGAGAAGAGCAAAAAATGGACTCTATTATTGATTTTGCATATTTATTGGAAGAACGAAAAGATAGTATTGCCAATTTACCTCAAGAAGAGCAAGACAAGTTAAAAAGGCTTGAAAATTTCAAAATGAGAATATTGATGGATACGGAAAGCAAAGACATGAAATTTTCTATGTTCACTGACTTTGTCAATGTCAATGAACTTTCAGATATGATGTCTACTTTTCAAGAGGCCAGTTCAACACAAAATTTAGGCGGGAAAGCGATGAAGGGTGAAGACGCGCCAATGGGTAAAACGAGTCAAGGTACGGACGTCTCCTATAAATATAAAGACAATCGCTTTTCGAGAACAACAATAGTAGTTGATCAAGAACTCTTTCAAAAAAGTATTGATAGTTTAGATCAGATGAAAATGTTTATGGGAGAATCAACCTATACCTTAAATTATAATTTTCCTAAAAAAATAAAAAGCATTTCAGCTGAAAAAGCCCTGTTTAGTCAAGACGGTAAAAGCTTCACTTTAGAAGTTAGTTTTTTAGAGATGATGAAAAATCCTGAAATTCTTAATATTGACGTAGTGTTAGAAGAATAATTTTCTAAGCTACGCTTACTATCTTTGTAGCAATGAATAAGAAGGTGCTTTTACAAGATTTAGGCCTAAAAGATTACAAAGAAGTTTGGGACTACCAAGAAGAACTTTTTCAAAAAACTTTAGATCTTAAAATAAGAAATCGGAGGGAAGCAACTCATATAGAAACCCCTAATCATTTTCTATTTGTAGAACACCCCCATGTATATACCTTGGGAAAAAGTGGTGATTTAGCAAATCTGCTGATTAATGAAAAGCAATTAGAAGAAAAAGGCGCAAAATTCTATAAGATTAATCGGGGAGGAGATATCACCTATCATGGTCCTGGGCAAATTGTGGGCTATCCGATCTTAGATTTAGATAACTTCTTTACGGATATACATAAATACCTCAGGCTTTTAGAGGAAATGGTCATTCTGACCTTAGCCGAATACGGCCTAAAAGCAGAACGATCAGAAGGTGAAACAGGCGTTTGGTTGGATGTTGGAACGCCCTTCGCTCGTAAGATTTGCGCGATGGGTGTTCGTGCTTCACGATGGGTGACCATGCATGGTTTTGCCCTTAATGTAAATTCAGATTTAGGGTATTTCGATTTAATGATTCCCTGTGGGATAAAAGATAAGGCAGTTACTTCTTTAAATGTTGAATTAGGTAAAAAGGAAGTCGATGTGGAAGAAGTCAAACAAAAACTCCTCAGACATTTTGAAATGCTTTTTGAGGCTGTGATTGTAAAAACATCCACCTAGAAAATTGATTTCCTCAGTATTCACGGATACTAAAGAATAATATACTTTAAGGAGAAATAGGCTTTAGTCGTTTAGAAAAAGAGATATTTCTGCACTCACTCAGGAGTGGTCACCTTAAAAAATGAGATTTTTACTTCGAAACCTTGGTTAGTTCAAACCTGCCACTAAGGGCTCCTTTCTTATTGTAAGTCTCTTGTTTTACCAAACCAACCCCTTCTGCAACCCACGCTTTAGAAGTCGAGGTGTTTTTACTGCCCATAACTTTAGAAGATACGGTTTCAGTCATAATCATACAGTTAAAAGTGCCAGCAGGCGTGGTAATAGTTTCTTCACTGATCACTTTACGATTGGTCGTATTAACGGTTATTTTCATCTTGATGCCCATTTTCATTTCAATAATCACATTAGCATCAGGGAGCTCTTGGCCAACGGTCAGCAAATTCGGAATAATAATATCACTACCCGTAATATCCATTTCGACATTCATATCCTTATACTGCTTCATCATTTGTGCCGGAAATAATGATTTGTAATCGATCTGTACTTTATCACCTGAACAACTGATTTTATAGTCGTTATTGTATACAGATTTTCCCTTCCCGTCGGTAAAAGTAAGATTCATAGCTGCAATCGTAGTGTCACCTTCTCGCGATACTTTTTCTACTTTATAAGTGGTAGTTCCGTCAGCCTTATCTTTTTTGTTATAGACTGTATATTCAAGAGAGGTGCCTTCTTCAAAAGGGTAATATTTGCTACAAGTATCTTGCGCAAATACATTTGAAATATAACATAGAATTGTCACTAAACTTAGCAGCGTTTTTTTCATTTTAATAGTTTTATTGATTCTGAATAGCTTTCGTTGGCATCTATTCTTTTATAAATTCTACCCTTCTATTTTTAGCTTTGCCATCGGTAGTTTTATTATCCCCAACTGGTTGAGTTTCTCCCATTCCTGCTGCCGATAGTCGCTCTGGCGAAACATTATAAACTGAAATCAATGCATTCATTACCGATTCAGCTCTTTTTTTAGAAAGTGACATATTCACGTCATCAGGCCCATCAGTATCAGTATGGCCAACAACTTTCAAGTTAATAGTTGCATCTTGTTGAAGTACCTGTGAGATTTGACGAATGATGCCCATAGATTGTGGTTGAATATTTGCCGAACCTGAGTCAAAAAGAATACCATTGGTTGACACTTTGCCTTCAGAAAGTAATTTTCTGCGTAAATCAAGACCCCCTTCGGCAACTTTAATGTTTGAAATAAAGACGCTTTCCTTGCCGTCTTTAATACCGTTCGTTTTAAATTTCAAAGCCTTTAACTGTTGGTTTGGTGCGACAGCTCTCGGCACATCCAAGTATTTTTTTTCATTAACCCAAAGGCGATAACGTAATTTATTCACCGCTATTGAAATATGAGGTTTATTTACGACGACGGCTCTGATATCGGCTTTTACCGTATTATTAATTTTTGCATTATCACCAGCTCCTTTTATTTTGCTATTAATTCGAACACCAACTGCCGTATATTGGCATAAAGGGAGATTTACCTGTACATAACTTTCTCCACCCTTAAAAGTATTTTGGTCACTTAAAGTAACTTCCAAAGTGGCAGTTGATGAGGTTTTATTATCAATACCGTCAACAAGAATATCAAATTCAATGGTATACTCCTCTGGTAATTCAGATAGGTCGGGTATATAATAGGTGCCATATCCAGCAATCATTTGCAACCATCGTTGCGGTAGATTATCAACGGTAATTACTTCCCCACTTCCATTAGTATTCCATTTCGCCGGAAAATCTCCAATAAAGTCATTCGAAAAATCATCAAAAAACAACAATTTATCCCCAGGTACAAAATCAAATTTACTGTAGATTTTTATGCCTTTAGAAGCACCATTAGGATTTTCGTTTTCGGCAGTTGGATTTTTTTTGCTGTCTTGATTTGGGTTTTTTTCATTCGGAATTGATGGTTTTTGCTTTCCTTTTTTGCCGGGTTCAAAAATACTATCTAAGACTTCGTCCGTTTTTTTCTCACTTTCTTTTTCAACGCGACGCTCAAGGGTTCGTTCGGCAGCTTTTTCAGCTTTTTTACCTAGTTTTTTTAAAATTTGGCCGTTGGCACTTAGGGCGAAAAAAAATAGAAATACAAAGGACAATGAGAACTTGAAGAAAGAAGGCGTTTTTCTCATGATTATTTTATTTGTAAAGATGTTATCTTGAATAACAAACTGTTTAATGGCTGTAAAATACGAAAGTATAAGACTTGAAAATCAATAATGCTACGGCTGACCTATTTATATGTATTTATAGTCTAATATCATGTATATCTGGTAAATAGGCTTGTAGACTAGCTTGTTAATGCTAATTATTTATTATAAATCTAATGCGTATTGTTCGGGTAGTTGCTTAAAACTTCTTCTATGATACTTGGTTAAACCATAAGTTCGAATAGCTTCGCGATGTTCTTTGGTAGGGTAACCCTTATTCTTTTTCCAGTTATACATCGGGTATTCTTCGTGCAATCGCTCCATATAACTATCTCTGTAGGTTTTAGCTAGAATTGAGGCCGCAGCAATAGCCATAAATTTAGAATCGCCTTTCACTATACATTCTGAAGCAATATTGCGATAGGGTTTAAATCGATTTCCATCAACAATGATCGAAGACGGTACTTTTTTTAATTCATCTAATGCCCTATGCATAGCCAAAATGGATGCGTTCAGAATATTGATAGTATCTATCTCTTTAGGTTGAATATGGGCAACCCCAAAACTAACAGCTTCTTTTTCGAGCAAGGGCTTGAGAAGAAGGCGTTTTTTTTCAGACAAAAGCTTTGAATCATTTAAAATTTCATTTTTAAAATTGGCAGGCAAAATGATGGCCGCGGCAGTCACTGGTCCAGCTAAGCAGCCGCGCCCTGCTTCATCAGTTCCGGCTTCATTTTGACCGTATAAAAAAAGTTTAAGCATTTTTGGTTCAATAAGTAACTTGGCCTAGGGTATAAGGAAGGTGAAATTACAATTATTTAATGTTTCGCACTATTTGGTTGCTTAAAACAGAAGGCTTTACCTTTAAGAAGTTATTGTAAAAACTTTCACATTTCATTACGAACAAAAAAAATTAACTTTGCGGAGTAACGATTTACAATGAAATACCTTCTTTTGTTTTTTTTAGCGGCGATCAGCAATAGCCTATGGGCACAAGATGTACCGCCTAGGGCTTTAAAACAAAAAGACTCCCTTAAAAAAAAACGTTTAACTAATCTTAAAAATAAGATCGCTGCTAATGCAATAAGTATCAAAGACTATAAGATCATTTCCTTTGAGAGAGATACGACCTATTTAGATACCACACTTACCATAAATAAAGAATTCAAATACAACATTCTTCGAAGAGATGATTTTGAGTTAATGCCTTTTTCGAATATTGGTCAGCCTTATAATACTTTAGGTGTTTCATTTGATAGAAAAAATATGTACCCGAAATTAGGGGCCAAAGCCAAACATTTCAATTATACTGAAATGGAAGAAGTAGCTTATTATAATGTTGCAACACCCCTTACAGATATTTTATTTAAAACCACATTCGAGCAGGGGCAGCTTTTAGATGCGCTTTTGACTTTTAATACCTCAAAGAGAATGAATTTTTCTGTTGCCTATACAGGTATGCGTTCTTTAGGAAAATATCAGTTTAATCAAAGTGAGTTGCGCAATTTTAAAACAACCGCTAATTACGAGACTAAAGATGGTCGTTATAGTATGAGAGCTCATATAGCAGCTCAAGATATTGAGAGTGAAGAAAACGGTGGCTTGCTTGATAAAGAAACACAATTTGAATCAAAAGATCCAGATTTTAGAGATCGGGTCAAGGCTGATGTACGATTTAGTACGGCTTTAGCAAATAATCAAGTTTTAGGGAAACGATATTTTATTGACCACAAGTACAAACTCATTAAAAAACAACAAGATTCAAGTAGCATGGAGAAGACATCTCTAGCAATTGCTCATCGCTTCAATTATGAAACGAAGTTTAATCAATTTTCGCAGTCGCAACAAAATGATTTTTTCGGCGGAAGTTTTTTACCAGAAATTAATGATAGAGCACGTTTGAAAACAATGCTCAATCAAGTAAGCGCAGATTTTTACAATGCCACCCTAGGTAATTTACAAGCCCATATAAGTTTGTATAATTATAATTATTTTTTTAATAGTGTTCTGGTAACCGAAAATCAAAGAATTGTGAATCAACTTAAAGGCGAAGAGGTTGCACTAGGCGCGAACTATCAAAAACAAATAAAAGAATTTTTTATAAAGGCATCGGCGCAGTACAAGCTAACAGGTGATCTTACAGGTAATATTTTTAATGCTTCAGCGAGTTACCAATTTAATGAAAATAATAAAATTCGCTTTGGTATTCATTCATCAGCAAGAATGCCAGATTTTAATTTCTTGTTATATCAAAGTGATTATGTCAACTATAACTGGCAAAATACAAGCAGTTTCAAAAATGAAAGAGTGAATAGCATATATGGCTTTTTAGATTCAAAAACCTGGGGTATGCTCTCAGCGAAGGTAACAAATGTAGATAATTACGCATATTTCGCCGCTGACCCTAATGAAATAGCTATTGAAAACCAAGAGAATGCATTTATTAGACCCTTTCAAGAAACAAGTAGTTTACAACACATAAAGGTAAAATATAGCAAAGAGATAAAGGTGGGTGCCTTTGCTTTAAATAATACGGTGATGTACCAAAATGTGAATCAATCCAACCAAGTATTGAATGTGCCACAGCTAGTTACAAGAAACACCTTATACTTTTCGTCAGATGTATTTAAAAAAGCCATGTTTTTGCAAATGGGCGTAACATTAAAGTATTTCACGGGCTATAATGCCAATGCCTATAATCCGGTATTGGGCGAATTTTATATTCAAAACGGGGAAAAAATAGGAGGTTTTCCCTTACTAGATTTCTTTATTAATGCAAAAGTGCAACAAACCCGCATCTTTTTAAAAGCAGAGCACTTCAATTCGTCTTTTGGTAGCAGTAATTTCTATGCTGCGCCTGATTATCCGTATCGCGATTTTGTAATTCGATTTGGTTTAGTTTGGAATTTCTTTTCATAGTAGATTGCTGTTATTTAACAGGTTAAGTATAAGGCTATTTTTAGTTTGAGGGTTGCTACAAAAGTAGCACCAGGCTTTCGCTACTCGCTTTTTTTAAGATAAGGTAAAAATAAAATGGTAAAAAAGAGCTCAAACAGAAGCTCAATCCTTACCCCTTAAGAAAACTATTTTTACATTTTAAAGACTGAAGCTCAATTGTTTATAACTTTTTTCATAAACTAATTCAAAAAAAATCATTTAGGTATTGTGTAAGCAAGAAAACCATCTTATATTTGCACCCGCTTTGAGGCTTATAGTTTTGGAGTAATGATAGGTTGGATTGTATTAATGGGGGCTTGCGAGGGTTTTTGTTATAGAGTATGATTTGATTTATTGTTTATTATAAAGTTCATTGA